>NZ_WPCW01000008.1 GCF_011421425.1 Streptococcus catagoni | reverse complement strand
AAAAAATCTGTCAGCGACAGAAACAATGAGTGAAAGACTCAAACTTTTAATGAGAGTTTGATCCTGGCTCAGGACGAACGCTGGCGGCGTGCCTAATACATGCAAGTAGAACGCTGCGGACTGGTGCTTGCACTAGTCTAAGGAGTTGCGAACGGGTGAGTAACGCGTAGGTAACCTGCCTCATAGCGGGGGATAACTATTGGAAACGATAGCTAATACCGCATGACAATGTAGTACACATGTACTAGATTTAAAAGGAGCAACTGCTCCACTATGAGATGGACCTGCGTTGTATTAGCTAGTTGGTGAGGTAAAGGCTCACCAAGGCGACGATACATAGCCGACCTGAGAGGGTGATCGGCCACACTGGGACTGAGACACGGCCCAGACTCCTACGGGAGGCAGCAGTAGGGAATCTTCGGCAATGGGGGGAACCCTGACCGAGCAACGCCGCGTGAGTGAAGAAGGTTTTCGGATCGTAAAGCTCTGTTGTTAGAGAAGAACGGTGTAGGGAGTGGAAAGTCCTACACGTGACGGTAACTAACCAGAAAGGGACGGCTAACTACGTGCCAGCAGCCGCGGTAATACGTAGGTCCCGAGCGTTGTCCGGATTTATTGGGCGTAAAGCGAGCGCAGGCGGTTCTATAAGTCTGAAGTTAAAGGCTGTGGCTCAACCATAGTATGCTTTGGAAACTGTAGAACTTGAGTGCAGAAGGGGAGAGTGGAATTCCATGTGTAGCGGTGAAATGCGTAGATATATGGAGGAACACCGGTGGCGAAAGCGGCTCTCTGGTCTGTAACTGACGCTGAGGCTCGAAAGCGTGGGGAGCAAACAGGATTAGATACCCTGGTAGTCCACGCCGTAAACGATGAGTGCTAGGTGTTAGGCCCTTTCCGGGGCTTAGTGCCGCAGCTAACGCATTAAGCACTCCGCCTGGGGAGTACGACCGCAAGGTTGAAACTCAAAGGAATTGACGGGGGCCCGCACAAGCGGTGGAGCATGTGGTTTAATTCGAAGCAACGCGAAGAACCTTACCAGGTCTTGACATCCCTCTGACCGTCCTAGAGATAGGATTTTCCTTTTAGGACAGAGGAGACAGGTGGTGCATGGTTGTCGTCAGCTCGTGTCGTGAGATGTTGGGTTAAGTCCCGCAACGAGCGCAACCCCTATTGTTAGTTGCCATCATTAAGTTGGGCACTCTAGCGAGACTGCCGGTAATAAACCGGAGGAAGGTGGGGATGACGTCAAATCATCATGCCCCTTATGACCTGGGCTACACACGTGCTACAATGGTTGGTACAACGAGTCGCAAGCCGGTGACGGCAAGCTAATCTCTGAAAGCCAATCTCAGTTCGGATTGTAGGCTGCAACTCGCCTACATGAAGTCGGAATCGCTAGTAATCGCGGATCAGCACGCCGCGGTGAATACGTTCCCGGGCCTTGTACACACCGCCCGTCACACCACGAGAGTTTGTAACACCCGAAGTCGGTGAGGTAACCGTTAAGGAGCCAGCCGCCTAAGGTGGGATAGATGATTGGGGTGAAGTCGTAACAAGGTAGCCGTATCGGAAGGTGCGGCTGGATCACCTCCTTTCTAAGGATAAGGAAGTACGTTTGGAGTCTTATTTAGTTTTGAGAGGTTTTGTGGGGCCTTAGCTCAGCTGGGAGAGCGCCTGCTTTGCACGCAGGAGGTCAGCGGTTCGATCCCGCTAGGCTCCATTATCTAGGATACAAAGAGATTAATCTCGTGTTCACCTAGATAAATGATAGTAACATATCATGAATAGTCCATTGAAAATTGAATATCTATATCAAATTCCACGATCATGAAAATGATTGTAGAAAAGTAACAAGAAAGAAACCGAAAAAGATAAACGCGAACATATTAAAGAAATAAAGAAGGTCGACAGACTGGATTAAGGTTAAGTTAATAAGGGCGCACGGTGGATGCCTTGGCACTAGAAGCCGAAGAAGGACGTGACTAACGACGAAATGCTTTGGGGAGCTGTAAGTAAGCGCTGATCCAGAGATGTCCGAATGGGGGAACCCGGCATGTAATGCATGTCATCCATGACTGTTAAGGTCATGAGAAGGAAGACGCAGTGAACTGAAACATCTAAGTAGCTGCAGGAAGAGAAAGCAAACGCGATTGCCTGAGTAGCGGCGAGCGAAACGGCAGGAGGGCAAACCGAGGAGTTTACTCCTCGGGGTTGTAGGACTGCGACGTGGGACTAAAATTAATAGAAGAATTACCTGGGAAGGTAAGCCAAAGAGAGTAAAAGCCTCGTATTTAAAATTGAAATTAGCCCTAGCAGTATCCTGAGTACGGCGAGACACGCGAAATCTCGTTGGAATCTGGGAGGACCATCTCCCAACCCTAAATACTCTCTAGTGACCGATAGTGAACCAGTACCGTGAGGGAAAGGTGAAAAGCACCCCGGGAGGGGAGTGAAAAAGAACCTGAAACCGTGTGCCTACAAGAAGTTCGAGCCCGTTAATGGGTGAGAGCGTGCCTTTTGTAGAATGAACCGGCGAGTTACGATATGATGCGAGGTTAAGTTGAAGAGACGGAGCCGTAGGGAAACCGAGTCTTAATAGGGCGGATTAGTATCATGTTGTAGACCCGAAACCATGTGACCTACCCATGAGCAGGTTGAAGGTGTGGTAAAACGCACTGGAGGACCGAACCAGGGCACGTTGAAAAGTGCTTGGATGACTTGTGGGTAGCGGAGAAATTCCAAACGAACTTGGAGATAGCTGGTTCTCTCCGAAATAGCTTTAGGGCTAGCGTCGATGTTAAGTCTCTTGGAGGTAGAGCACTGTTTGGGTGAGGGGTCCATCCCGGATTACCAATCTCAGATAAACTCCGAATGCCAAGACGATATAATCGGCAGTCAGACTGCGAGTGCTAAGATCCGTAGTCGAAAGGGAAACAGCCCAGACCACCAGCTAAGGTCCCCAAATAATTGTTAAGTGGAAAAGGATGTGGGGTTGCACAGACAACTAGGATGTTAGCTTAGAAGCAGCTATTCATTCAAAGAGTGCGTAATAGCTCACTAGTCGAGTGACCCTGCGCCGAAAATGTACCGGGGCTAAAACAATTTACCGAAGCTGTGGATTACCTTTATAGGTAATGGTAGGAGAGCGTTCTATGTGTGAAGAAGGTATACCGTGAGGAGTGCTGGAACGCATAGAAGTGAGAATGCCGGTATGAGTAGCGCAAGACAGGTGAGAATCCTGTCCACCGTAAGACTAAGGTTTCCAGGGGAAGGCTCGTCCGCCCTGGGTTAGTCGGGACCTAAGGAGAGACCGAAAGGTGTATCCGATGGCCAACAGGTTGATATTCCTGTACTAGTATGTATAGTGATGGAGGGACGCAGAAGGCTAACTAAAGCGTGCGAATGGAAGAGCACGTCTAAGCAGTGAGGTGTGAGATGAGTCAAAAGCTTATCTCTATAACATTGAGCTGTGATGGGGAGCGAAGTTTAGTAGCGAAGTTAGTGATGTCACACTGCCAAGAAAAGCTTCTAGCGTTTAACTACATACTACCCGTACCGCAAACCGACACAGGTAGTCGAGGCGAGTAGCCTCAGGTGATCGAGAGAACTCTCGTTAAGGAACTCGGCAAAATGACCCCGTAACTTCGGGAGAAGGGGTGCTGGCTTTAGAGTCAGCCGCAGTGAATAGGCCCAAGCAACTGTTTATCAAAAACACAGCTCTCTGCTAAATCGTAAGATGATGTATAGGGGGTGACGCCTGCCCGGTGCTGGAAGGTTAAGAGGAGGGTTTAGCGTAAGCGAAGATCTGAATTGAAGCCCCAGTAAACGGCGGCCGTAACTATAACGGTCCTAAGGTAGCGAAATTCCTTGTCGGGTAAGTTCCGACCCGCACGAAAGGCGTAATGATTTGGGCACTGTCTCAACGAGAGACTCGGTGAAATTTTAGTACCTGTGAAGATGCAGGTTACCCGCGACAGGACGGAAAGACCCCATGGAGCTTTACTGCAGTTTGATATTGAGTATCTGTACCACATGTACAGGATAGGTAGGAGCCATTGAGAACGGGACGCCAGTTTCGTTTGAGGCGTTGTTGGGATACTACCCTTGTGTTATGGCTACTCTAACCCAGATAGGTAATCCCTATCGGAGACAGTGTCTGACGGGCAGTTTGACTGGGGCGGTCGCCTCCTAAAAGGTAACGGAGGCGCCCAAAGGTTCCCTCAGACTGGTTGGAAATCAGTCGCAGAGTGTAAAGGTATAAGGGAGCTTGACTGCGAGAGCTACAACTCGAGCAGGGACGAAAGTCGGGCTTAGTGATCCGGTGGTTCCGTATGGAAGGGCCATCGCTCAACGGATAAAAGCTACCCTGGGGATAACAGGCTTATCTCCCCCAAGAGTTCACATCGACGGGGAGGTTTGGCACCTCGATGTCGGCTCGTCGCATCCTGGGGCTGTAGTCGGTCCCAAGGGTTGGGCTGTTCGCCCATTAAAGCGGCACGCGAGCTGGGTTCAGAACGTCGTGAGACAGTTCGGTCCCTATCCGTCGCGGGCGTAGGAAATTTGAGAGGATCTGCTCCTAGTACGAGAGGACCAGAGTGGACTTACCGCTGGTGTACCAGTTGTCTTGCCAAAGGCATCGCTGGGTAGCTATGTAGGGAAGGGATAAGCGCTGAAAGCATCTAAGTGCGAAGCCCCCCTCAAGATGAGATTTCCCATAACTTTATGTTAGTAAGAGCCCTGAGAGAAGATCAGGTAGATAGGTTAGAAGTGGAAGTATAGTGATATATGAAGCGGACTAATACTAATAGCTCGAGGACTTATCCGAAAGCAAAAGTTTATTGACAGTAGGTAGAAGAACTTGATAGAATATAGATATTCAATTTTGAGTGGGCTATGAGAATAGCACATTTAGAGAGTTAAGTGACGATAGCCTAGGAGATACACCTGTACCCATGCCGAACACAGCAGTTAAGCCCTAGAACGCCTGAAGTAGTTGGGGGTTGCCCCCTGTTAGATAGGGAAGTTGCTTAGC
>NZ_WPCW01000007.1 GCF_011421425.1 Streptococcus catagoni | reverse complement strand
AAAGATGTAAGATAATTTTAGATATTTTAGTAGCACCCTTAGCTCAACTGGATAGAGTACCTGACTACGAATCAGGCGGTTAGAGGTTCGACTCCTCTAGGGTGCATATGATCTAAAGAGAATATGACAGATTTGTCATGTTCTTTTTGTTATTTCTAGTGTAATATTATTGAAAGAAAGCATTGTATAAATTTTTGATGGCTTTTGCTTCATCCTCTGATTTGACAACAAACATAACAGATACTTCCCTTGATCCCTGTGATATCATTGCCAGGTTGATATGGCTTTCTGAAAGAGCCTTGGTCGCAATTGATGTAACGCCGACATGACTTTTCATGTTCTCTCCAACTATCATAATGATAGAAAGATTTTGAGTTATCGATAATTCATCAACTTCTAGCTTATGAATCAAATAATTTTTTATTTCCTCTTCCTTTATTGGGGTTAATTCCTTTTTCTTATAACAATTGATAAGTCATCAATTCCAGTTGGCATATGTTCCCAACATATATTTAAATCTTCTAGAATTTGGAGAACTTTGCGTCCGACCCCAACCTCTCGGTTTATTAGATATTTGGATATGTTGATACTAACAAAATCATTATCACCTGATATACCTACAACTGGAGAGTATTTATCTTCACATCTGATTACAATTCTTGTACCTGGATGATCAGGGTTATTCGTGTTTTTAATGATTAAAGGGATTTTACCGCGATAAGCTGGGATCAGTGCCTTGTCATGAATGACTGAAAATCCAGTATAAGCCAGTTCTCTCATTTCCTTATAAGTTAATTCTTTAATGAAATGGGGTTGCTTAATGACTCTGGGATGAGCTGCATAGATGCCATCTACGTCTGTAAAGTTTTCATAAAGGTCTGCATCAAGTCCAGCTGCTATCAGTGACCCTGTAATATCAGACCCTCCCCTTGAAAAAGTACATATCTTATTATCAATTGTTACCCCGAAAAGCCTGGAATAACTAGGACACCCTCATGGTTTTGAAGTTCTTCCATCTTATCATAACTTGAAGGAAGAATCCAAGCATTCTGAGGTTCACTGCTCACTATTAAACCAGCTGTTTGTGGGTGAATGTAGTTGACTTTGACTTCGTTTTTCTTTAAAATTCTGTAAGGATTTTAGCGTTGCTATTTTCACCTGCTGCTAAAAAGCTATCAAACAAGTAAGGGTTCTTGGAACGATTGATTATCCACTCTTGTGACGGACCAATATCTGAGAGGTTGACGTAAGCTTCATAGTAATCAATCAGGGCGTCTGTAACCTCAATATCATTAGGATATCTTTTGCCTGGGGCTGAAACGATAATAAATTTTCTTTCACTGTCAGATTTAATAATTGTCAGTACTTTTTGCAATTGCTCTGCAGAAGAAAAAGAGCTTCCACAAAATTTTGTTACTTTCATCTTTTTTAAAAAAGGAAAGGGAGAATGAAGATGGTTTTTGTATGGGGACAGATGGAGTAAAAATTTTTTTCTTGAGAGATAAGAAATGTTAGAATATTGTTATGGTTAGATATAAGGCAGTAATTTCCTATGACGGTAGCTCGTTTTCAGGCTTTCAAAGACAAAGCCGTGCAAGAACAGTACAAGAGGAAATTGAAAAAACACTTTTTAAAATTACAAATGGTCAAGAAGTTAGGATCCACGGTGCTGGTAGAACAGATGCTGGAGTCCATGCTTATGGGCAGGTTATTCATTTTGACTTAGGACATGAAAGAGAAAAAGAGAAATTACGGTTTGCTCTTGATACTCAGACACCAGAGGATATTGATTTTATTTCTCTTGAAAAGGTCAGTGAAGATTTTCATGCTAGATATAATAAACATAGCAAAACTTATGAATTTCTAGTAGATATTGGAAGACCTAAAAATCCTATGATGCGGCAGTTTGCAACCCATTACCCCTATCCCTTAGATATAGAGCTGATAGAAAGAGCTATCAAGGATTTAGTTGGAGAACATGATTTTACAGGTTTTACCGCAGCAGGTACAAACGTTCAAAATAAGGTTCGAACTATTACAGCAGCTGACGTAAGATACGACAAGGAACGTCAGTTTCTCATTTTTACCTTTTCTGGTAATGGTTTTTTATATAAACAAGTTCGTAATATGGTAGGAACTCTTTTAAAGATTGGTAATGGAAGGTTTCCAGTATCCCAGATTCAAAAGGTTTTGTTGGAAAAGGATAGACAATTAGCGGGTCCAACCCCTGCAGGGAATGGTTTATATTTGAAGGAGATTATTTATGAAGAATAATATTCTCACGATTGCTGGCAGCGATATTCTAAGTGGTGGTGGTTTTCAAGCGGATTTAGCCACAATCAATACCCTAGGGGATTTTGCTTTTTTAGCACAAAGCTGTTTAACTAGCGTTGATCAGCTAGGTTTTTCCATTTATCCTACTCCAGCTGACATTTTCACAAAACAGCTAAATTCTTTAGGACATGTTGATTTCTCAACAGTCAAAATTGGTTTATTGCCAACAGAGGAAATTTGTAAGATAACAAAGGATTTCCTTTTGAAAGGGCAATACAAACATGTTGTTTTAGACCCTGTCTTAATTTTCAAAGAAAATAAGGATGGGCAAGTGGTAGCATTAAGGAGTCAATTAATTGATTTATTTCCATTAGCAACGATCATTATGCCAAATCTCCGCGAAGCAGAATTGCTTGCATCTATGGAAATAAGGGATAAAGAGGACATGAAAAATGCAGCCTTGAAATTACATCAATTAGGTGCCAAAACTGTTCTTATAAAAGGTGGAAGTCGCTTTGTAAAAAATCAAGCTATTGATTTATTTTTTGACGGTAGTCATTTCCAATTTATGGAGAGGGGATTGCTTGATAAAAATAATAATGGTGCCGGTTGTACCTTTGCGACGGCTATTGCTGTTTATTTATCACAAGGTAAAACACTTAGGGCAGCTGTTGAAAATGCCAAAGATTTTGTTTACCAAGCCATTAAAAATTCTAATGAATACGGGGTGACTGTACATTGAAAGGATTTACAACAAAAGATTTAACCTTACTATCAATTTTAACAGCTTTAACCATTATTTTAGGGAAATTTGTCAGCATTGGAACACCAACTGGTTTTTTAACATTACTTGATGTCGGTGTTTATTTTACATCCTTTTATTTTGGAAAAAAAGAAGCCATGGTAGTTGGTGGACTTTCAGGTTTTCTCATTGACTTATTATCAGGTTATCCTAACTGGATGTTTTTCAGTTTACTTGCTCATGGGGCCCAAGGCTACTTTGCAGGTCTAGAAAAGGAGAAAAGAGCTGTAGGCTTAGTAACTGCCTCCTTTGTAATGGTTGGAATTTATTTCTTTGTTTCCATTCCAATGTATGGTCTGGGTGCAGCTCTAGCTGGAATTCTGGGGAATCTTATTCAGAATCTTCTAGGAATGCTTGTAGGTTATCTTGTATATTTAGCAATGTCAAAAACGATAAGAAAACAAGGATAAGATGATGGATTTAAAACTTTTGGAAGAACAGACATCAGCAATACTTAGGGATATTTTAGATAGAAGTGCTATCCAAGAAGGACAAATCTTTGTATTAGGTTTGTCATCTAGTGAAGTTATCGGTGGGAGAATTGGTAAAAATTCAAGTCTGGAAATTGGCCAGATCATTGTTAGGGTCATACTTGAAGAGCTTTCAAATCGAGGCATCTATTTAGCTGTTCAAGGTTGTGAGCATATTAATCGAGCTTTGGTTGTGGAAAAGAAAATTGCTCTACAAAAAGATCTAGAAATCGTCAATGTTCTTCCCACCCTTCATGCTGGTGGAAGTGGTCAATTGGCAGCTTTTAAATTGATGAAAGAGCCTGTCGAAGTTGAAGAAATTGTGGCTCATGCGGGAATTGATATCGGAGATACCTCAATTGGGATGCATATTAAGAGGGTGCAAATCCCACTAGTTCCTGTAGCAAGAGAACTAGGAAGTGCACATGTCACAGCATTAGCTAGTCGTCCTAAATTAATTGGTGGGGCTCGTGCAGCCTATCAAGCGGATGCTATTCGTAAAAACTAAGAATAAAAGTTAGAAAAAAGCCCTATGGCTTCATACTCCTAGCCTGGACAGAAAACATCCAACCTAAGGAACCAGGGAAGCTCACTATGGGCTTTTTGCAGAGAAATCTTATTTTACAGGTGTTTGATAGGGCATGTTTGTTGGCAATGAAATGCCTTCTTTAAGAAGTGCCTCTTGATATAATTTGTAAAAGGTATGGTAAATAAAAAATTGTTGTCCGTTCTCAGTAAAGATTGTAACCCGGAAAGAGAACAGTCCATTAGGGGTTATTTGTGGGCCAAGAATGGTAGGTTTATCTATAATTTGAGGATAATGCTCAATTTCACGTTCATTAACGGCACTGATAATGGTAGTTACTTTTTCTAAGTCGACGCTTGAGAATAAGGGGATTTCTATTAGTGCCCGCATGTTTCCACGGGATTTATTACTAACCACTAGGATGCTTCTATTGGGGATGAAATGAAGGGTTCCATCAAAGCCTCGGACCTGAGTTGTCCTAATTCCAACATTGGAAATAGTTCCATCAATTCCAGCTAGAGAGACGGTATCGCCTACTTCGAATTGATTTTCAAAAAGGATAAAAAATCCGTTAACAACGTCTGAAAGAAAGCCTTGTGCCCCCAGACCAACGGCAATACCAGCAATTCCTGCACCAGCTAGTAAACTTGAAACGGGAATGTCTAAGAGGCTTAACACCCAGTAAATTAAGAGGAAGTAAAGTATGTAATTGATTAAATTGTGAATTAATCGAACCAGGGTTTGTTTGCGTGATTCAGTTTGTTTTGAAAAAGTGAAGGACTTTGTCACCGTTTTTTCAAAAATATGGTTGACTACTTGTTTTAAAATCATGAAAAAAATAATGAGTAAAACAAGAGATATTAATTTTGCAAAAATGGTGGATAGGACTTCCTCAATCTGAATATGGTCCAAATATTTTATGATAAATGACATGAGACTTCCTTTCTGTAATTGTTAGTTTAACAAAAATTTTTCGAAAAAGGAAATGGGGTTCACAAAGCTTTCTTTAATACACAAAAAACTTTAAAAAGGCTATGAAATATGATAGAATGAACTGTATCTAAATTATTTTAAGGAGAAATGACTTAATGTCTACATCATTTGAAAAAAAAGCTACCAACCGTGGCCTTATTACAATTACAATAGATCAAGAAACAATCAAACCTGCTCTTGATCAAGCATTTAAGAAAATTAAAAAGGATATCAATGCACCAGGTTTCCGTAAGGGTCATATCCCTCGTCCTATTTTCAATCAAAAATATGGTGAAGAAGTTCTTTATGAAGATGCCTTGAATATCGTTTTACCAGATGCTTATGAAGCTGCAGTAAGAGAATTAGAACTTGATGTTGTTGCTCAACCTAAAATTGATGTTGTTTCAATGGAAAAAGGTAAAGCTTGGGAAATTTCTGCTGAAGTTGTAACTAAGCCAGAAGTAAAACTTGGTGACTACAAAGATTTAACAGTTGAAGTTGAAGCTTCAAAAGAAGTTACTGATGAAGAAGTTGACGAAAAGATTGAACGTGAACGTAAGAACCTAGCAGAACTTGTTGTTAAAGAAGACGCTGCTGTTAAAGGTGATACTGTAGTTATTGACTTCCTTGGTTCTGTAGACGGCGTTGAATTTGATGGTGGTAAGGGCGATAACTTTTCTCTTGAACTAGGTTCAGGACAATTTATCCCTGGCTTTGAAGACCAATTAGTTGGAGCTAAAGCTGGTGAAACTATAGATGTTAATGTTACTTTCCCAGAAAACTATCAAGCAGAAGATCTTGCTGGTAAGGACGCTAAATTTGTAACAACTGTACATGAAGTTAAAGCAAAAGAGGTTCCAGAACTTGATGACGAATTAGCTAAAGATATTGATGAAGAAGTTGAAACTCTTGATGAATTAAAAGCTAAATACCGTAAAGAATTAGAAGCAGCAAAAGAAATTGCATATGACGATGCTGTAGAAGGCGCTGCAATTGAATTAGCAGTTGAGAATGCTGAAATTGTTGAATTGCCAGAAGAAATGGTTCATGACGAAGTTCACCGTTCAATGAAAGAATTCATGGGCAATATGCAACGTCAAGGTATCTCACCAGAAATGTACTACCAATTAACTGGTACTAGTGAAGAAGATCTTCATAAACAATATGAAGCAGAAGCTGACAAACGTGTTAAAACAAATCTTGTTATCGAAGCTATTGCTAAGAAAGAAGGATTTGAAGCTTCAGACGAAGAAATTGAAGCTGAAATTAATGAACTTGCAGGTGAATATAACATGCCAGTTGAACAAGTTCGTTCACTTCTATCAGCAGATATGTTAAAACATGATATTGCAATGAAAAAAGCAGTTGAAGTGATCACAGAATCAGCTAAAGTAAAATAATTAAGGAAAAGAAAGCTGAAAGTTGATTCTCAGTTTTCTTTTTTCTATAGAGCTTCCAAGGGGGAGAGATGATGTTAAAGGCAATTATATTTGATATGGATGGTGTCATTACTGATACAGAATACCTAGACTACCAATTGCAAAGAGATTTCATAAAGTCTATTGCATCAGAAAATTATCAGCTAAGAGAAGAAGATTTTCTAAGCCTGGTTGGACTTTCTGGTGATGATTTACTAAGACGTATAAAAAGTCTAAGTGGGACTAGCTTAAGTTTAGAAGAAATCGACCTGTCTTTAGAAAGGCTTTCAGATCAAGAGTACAATGAAGAAAGAATAGCTCCTCTTTTTCGCAAGGACATTTTAGACATACTTGATTTTGCCATAGAAAATAAGATTAAACTAGCCGTGGTTTCTTCAAGTGCCATGAAAAGGATAAGGTTTGTACTTGAAAGCTGCGGCATCCTCTCCTATTTTAATGTTATCGTAAGTGGTGAGGCATTTGAAAAGAGTAAACCGGATCCCCAGATTTACAAGCATAGTCTATCAGAACTAGCAGTCAAAGCCAGTCAGGTTTTGGTAGTTGAAGACTCCTCAGCAGGTATTGCTGCCGCAAAAGGGGCCGGTTTAAAGGTTATTGCCTATGAAGAAAATAGGATGCGGATTGATCAAGGTCAAGCAGATTATATTCTTAAAGATATGAAAGAAATCATGGAAAAAATAAGAGAATTGGTCTAAGACTGGAAGAAATTTGCTGATAAAAGCTTTGACGAATCTATAAAATTAGCGTAGAATAGATAGGAATGATAAAATAAGGAGAATTGCCTTGAAATTAGACATATTTGCGGGACAAGAAAAAAGCGAACTTTCTATGATAGAAGTTGCACGTGCCATTTTAGAAGAACGTGGACGCGATAACGGGATGTATTTTAGTGACCTTGTAAATGATATTCAAACTTACCTAGGTAAATCAGATGCTGATATCCGTCAGTCTCTACCATTTTTCTACACTGACTTAAATACAGATGGAAGTTTTATTCCTTTGGGTGAAAACAAATGGGGTCTACGTTCTTGGTATGCCATTGATGAAATTGACGAAGAAATTATCACCTTAGAAGATGAAGAAGATGGGGCACCAAAACGTAAGAAAAAACGTGTTAACGCCTTTATGGATGGTGATGAAGACGCAATTGATTATAGAGACGATGATCCTGAAGATGAAGATTTCACTGAAGAACATGAAGAAGTGGAATATGATGAAGAAGATCCTGAAGATGAAAAATCTGAAGTGGAATCATATGACTCTGAGCTAAATGAAATCATTCCTGAAGATGATATTGAAGAAGTTGAAATCAACGAAGACGAAGAAGAGGATGAGGATGAAGAAGAGGAATAGAAATAGAATCATTTTCTTCTGATTAATCTTGCCTGAATATTTGACAAAGCCTTCAATATAGTTTATATTATTATTCGGGCACCTCTTTAAGAGGGCAGAATGCAGCTCCCTATTTATAGGGGGCTATTTTTGTTTTTAAAAGGCATTTAGCAACATATTGAGGCTTAAAAGCTAAGTATGTTGACAAACCCAATATTGTTTCATTTGGTTTACTAGTTTTTTGAGAACTAGGATTTTTAAGTAGAGGAGCTTTAATGACTAAGTATATTTTTGTAACTGGTGGTGTGGTATCATCAATTGGTAAAGGGATTGTAGCAGCAAGTTTGGGTAGATTATTAAAAAATAGAGGGTTGAAGGTTACCATCCAAAAATTTGATCCCTATATTAATATTGACCCTGGGACAATGAGTCCTTATCAGCACGGTGAAGTCTATGTTACAGATGACGGTGCTGAAACGGATCTTGACTTAGGCCACTATGAGCGTTTTATTGACATTAACTTAAATAAATATTCTAATGTCACAACAGGAAAAATTTATAGTGAAGTCCTTAAAAAAGAACGTAGAGGAGCTTTTTTGGGTGCCACAGTCCAAGTTATCCCCCATATAACAGACGCACTAAAGGAAAAGATTAGACGGGCAGCAACAACGACAGATTCTGACGTTATCATTACTGAAGTTGGTGGGACAGTAGGAGATATTGAGAGCCTACCCTTTTTAGAAGCTCTTCGTCAGATGAAAAGCGATGTAGGTTCTGACAATGTTATGTATATCCATACTACCTTGCTACCTTATTTGAAAGCTGCTGGAGAAATGAAAACCAAGCCTACCCAACACTCTGTAAAGGAACTTAGAGGTCTAGGAATCCAACCTAACATGCTTGTGATTCGCACAGAACAAGCTGTCGAACAAGGTATTAGAAATAAGTTGGCACAATTTTGTGATGTTCGTCCAGAAGCGGTTATTGAATCCCGAGATGTGGAGCATCTTTATCAAATTCCTCTTAATTTACAAGCACAAGGCATGGACCAAATTGTCTGTGACCACTTAAAGCTAGATGTTCCTCAGGCTGACATGACTGACTGGTCACAAATGGTCGATAAGGTCATGAATCTGAAGAAAACAACAAAGATTGCCCTTGTAGGTAAATATGTTGAACTGCCAGATGCTTATTTATCTGTCGTTGAAGCCCTAAAACATTCTGGTTATGTTAATGATACAGCTATTGATTTGAGATGGGTTAATGCTAATGATTTGAATTCAGAAAATGTTGAATCAATCCTAGCTGATGCGGACGGTATCATCGTGCCAGGTGGTTTTGGAGAACGTGGTACAGAAGGAAAAATACAGGCGATAAAGTATGCGCGTGAGAAAGACATTCCAATGTTAGGAATTTGCCTTGGTATGCAGCTAACCTGTGTGGAGTTTGCCCGTCACGTCTTACATTTGGAAGGTGCTAATTCTGCAGAATTAAACCCAGATACCCAATACCCTATTATTGATATCATGCGTGATCAAATTGATATTGAAGATATGGGTGGTACCCTACGTCTAGGACTTTACCCATGTAAACTAAAAGACGGATCAAGAGCGGCTGCAGCCTACCATAATCAAGAAGTTATTCAGGCTCGCCATAGACACCGTTATGAGTTCAACACTGCCTTTCGTCAACAATTTGAAGAAGCTGGATTTGTCTTTTCAGGAGTGTCTCCAGATAACAGATTAATGGAAGTTGTTGAATTAACAGACAAGAAATTCTTTGTAGCAGCTCAATACCATCCAGAATTGCAAAGTAGACCAAACCGTCCTGAGGGACTCTATACTGCCTTTATTAAAGCAGCAGTAGAAAATACAGCCAAGTAACTTTCAAGGGGGAAGATCTCTTTTACGCCCTATTAAAAGTGCTAACCAAGACCAAAAGAGGTTGTTAGATGATTACATTATTATTACCCCTCCTTGAAAGGGTAGGATTAATTATTTTGTTGGCTAATTTATTAATGATTAGTCCATTTTACAAAAGGATGATGTACAAAAGGGATTCTGTTAAGGTAAGGTGGGTCCTTATCATGACCTTTAGCCTTTTTGCCATTATCAGTAATTTTACTGGTGTTGTTGTCTCAGCCCCCTTTGAAATTGACAATGGCAGTTTGGTCAATCTTTCTGCCCATACTTCAATTGCCAACACAAGAGCCTTGACCATTGGAATGTCAGGCTTGATTGGAGGTCCCTTTGTCGGTTTCTTTGTTGGTTTGATTTCTGGGACAGTTAGGTGGCTTCAGGGTGGAGGTACTCCCTATACTTACTTTGTATCCTCCTTGTTGATTGGTATATTATCAGGTTTTGTCGGTCAGCTTAGTCTTCAGAAAAAACGTTACCCAACAGTTTTACAAGGAAGCCTTTGTGGGGCCTTGATGGAAATTGTTCAGATGATTTGCATCTTTACCTTCTTACCTGATAAGAAACAAGCCTTTGACTTGATTCAAACCATAGCTGTTCCTATGGTATTGGTCAATGCATTGGGTACGGGTATCTTTTTATCAATCATCCTGGGAACTTTGCGTCAGGAAGAAAGTATGAAGGCTATTCAGACCCATGATGTTTTAGCCTTGGCCAACACGACTCTTCCTTATTTTCGTCAGGGCTTGACACCAGAATCAGCAGAAAAAGCCGCCAAGGTCATTAAAAAATATATGCGGGTGTCTGCTGTTAGTGTGACCAATAAGTCATCCATTCTAGCCCATGTGGGAGCTGCCAGTGATCACCATATTCCTACCAAAAAAATCATTACAGACTTGTCTAAGGAAGTGATTGAAACGGGAGAAATTCATGTGGTTAGAAGTCGCGAAGCTATCGGCTGTCACTATCCTAATTGTCCCCTAGAGGCTGCTATTGTTGTGCCGCTCTATGTCAAAAAGCAGGTTGCTGGAACCTTTAAGCTATACTTTACGGATGCTGACAGTTTAACCTATGTAGAAGAACAACTGGCAAAAGGCTTGGGCGATATTTTTTCTTCCCAACTAGAGCTTGGTCAGATGGCTCTAGAGCAGGGGCTCTTGAAAGATGCAGAAATAAAATCATTGCAGGCTCAGGTTAACCCACATTTTCTATTCAATGCCATTAATACCATTTCGGCTTTGATGCGCATAGATAGTGAAAAAGCCCGTCATCTGCTTTTGCAATTGGGAAATTATTTTCGCTCCAACTTAAATAGCACTAGACATAATTTAATAAGAGTTGAAGAAGAGATAAATCATATCAATGCTTATCTGACTATTGAGCAGGCTCGTTTTCCAGATCGTTTTAAGATCCTTATGGATATCCCAGAGGAGTTGAACAAGGCTTATATCCCTCCATTTGTCATTCAGATCTTAGTGGAGAATGCCTTGAAGCACGCCTTTACTGGACGTAAAAAAGATAATCAGGTTTTAGTAAGGATTAGTTCGGATAAATCTTTCCTCCATTTGATGGTTAAAGATAATGGGCAGGGAATTTCAAAAGAATTGGTTCATAGACTAGGGAAGGAAGTTGTGCCCTCTCAGAAGGGAACGGGTTCTGCTCTAGAGAATTTAAACCGTCGTTTAACAAGTCTTTATGGGGATAAGGCCCAGCTCAAAGTAACTTCTTCAAGTGCTGGCTCTCTTTTTGAACTCGAATTGCCCTTAAAAGAAAATGAAGGAGCTTACAAATGAAAGTAGCAATTATAGATGACGAGCCTCTGGCAAGAATGGAGCTGAATTATCTGCTCCAACAAACAAGTGAAGTTGAGGCTATTTTTGAAGGTGAATCCGTTGATGATGCCTTTCAGATTATTCTAACCCACCAGCCAGACCTGCTCTTTTTAGATATTCATTTAACAGATGAGAGCGGCTTAGACCTAGCTAAAAGGCTGTCTAAGATTCCTCAACCGCCTTTAATAATATTTGCTACTGCCTATGATAATCATGCCGTTGAAGCCTTTGAAGTCAATGCCTTGGATTATATCTTAAAGCCTTTTGAAGAAAGGCGCATTCAGATGGCTATTCAAAAAGCACAAAAGGCACTGGAAAGTAAAAAGGCTAAGACCTATGAAAAGCCTAGATCTGATAGGCCAGCAGAGCGGCTAACTATTGAAACAGATGAGCGGATTTACCTGATCGCTTTTACGGATATTCTTTATTGTGAGGTCCAGGGTAAGTTAACCACCCTATACACTAAAAAGGGAGATTATACCAGTCATACCAGCCTATCCTCTATAGAAAAATCCTTAAATTCAGAACGCTTTATCAAAGTGCATCGGGCTTATATTATTAATCAAGAAGAAATCAAGGAAATTCAACCTTGGTTCAACCAGACCTATCAGCTAACCATGTCTAATGGTGGTAAAGTCCCTGTTAGTAGAAGCTTTCTAAAGAATTTTAAAGAAAGACTTGGTTTATAAAATGCATTCTAAGTAGGAAAGCATGCATTTCATACCAGATAGAAAGCGTTTTACTCCAAAAAGAGCCATTTAGGCTCTTTTTTGTCTATAATGAAGGCATAAATCAAAGGGAAAAGGAGTAACCATTATGAAAAAAACTTACTCAACCATGTATCAAAGTGTTCTGATTGGAATCATTGTTTTAATCTCCAAGATAATTGAATCTGTTCTACCATTTGCCATGCCAGCCTCTGTCATTGGACTTGTCTTAATGTTTTTAGCCCTCAGCTTCAATATTATAAAATTAGAACAGGTGGAAAAGGTGGGTGATAAATTAGTAGATAGTATTGGTCTCTTCTTTGTTCCAGCTGGAGTTTCTGTCATCAATTCTTTTGGCTTACTCAAGTCACATTTTGTCCTAGATATTTTGTTAATTTTTATATCAACCATTATTCTTTTAGTGGGTACAGGATGGATGACACAATTAGTAATGCAAGTGGACTTCAAAGCCATCTTTAAATCAGGCCATACTTTAATAAATTCTAGAGATAAAAAAGCTGTTAGCAAAAAAGTGGCCTCTGGCCAAGCCTATGCCAAATAAAGAAAGGGGGAAAGAAAATGGATACAGTCATCAATTTATTGAAAGTGTCACCAATTTTTGGAGTTTTACTGTCAGTTGGAGCATTTTTCATAGGTCAAATCTTATTTAAAAAGTCCAATGGTTTCTTCCTTTTTGCTCCGCTATTTGTTGCCATGGTCTTAGGTATTGCGACACTGAAGGCAACAGGGATTAGTTTTGCTCAGTATAATAAAGGTGGACAGATTATTAGTTTCTTTCTAGAACCAGCAACTATTTGCTTTGCTATTCCTCTTTATCGAAAAAAAGAAGTTCTTAAGGAATATTGGTTACAGATTGTAGCAGGTATTTCATTAGGAAGTATTGTTGCTGTCTATGGTATTTATTTTATCTCTGCCATGCTTCATTTGGGCAAAGTGGTAACAGCTTCAATGTTACCTCAGGCCGCAACAACTGCCATAGCTATGCCAACCTCTCTGGCTATTGGTGGATCTGCTGAATTAACATCCTTAGCTTGTATTTTGAATGGTGTTATTATTTATGCCCTTGCCAAGCCGCTGATCAATTTATTTAAAATAGATAATCCTATTGCTAGAGGCTTAGCCTTAGGAACTGCAGGGCACGCTTTGGGTGTTTCAGCCTCTAAGGAATTTGGTCAGGTTGAAGAGTCAATGGCCTCAATTGCCCTAGTTATTGTCGGTGTTATTGTTACAGTCATTGTGCCACTGCTAAGTAGTGTACTTCTTTAAAATGAACTCATGAGCATTATTTTAAAACCTAGACCAATAAGCTAAGAAGCTCTGCAGGCTACCAATAGATTTCCTATTTCTGCGAACGATAGCGAGCTTATTAAGGTTACATCCACCGTTCTGAAAATGTCTAAAATACCTTTAATAGTAACATTTTAGACACGGGAACTTGCCAGACCTTAGACTCGAAAGTTAGGTATGGAATTCTGAAAGAAATCGCTATCGTCCGACAGCACCTAAGGAAGGTAGCAAAAAATGACTTTTTTCAAACTGAGAAAGCAAATTAGCTTTCTTTTTTTCTTATTTTTGTGTAAACTATATAGTATGAAAATAGTTCGTTTATCAAAGTATCTTGTAATCTTTATGCTTTTTTTAACTGTTTTGACAGTTGGAGCAAGTTTTTATTTTTTCCATGTAGCACAGGTTAGAGAAGAAAAAACCTTTATTAATAATAGCCAAAGAAAGCCAGATAATCCTTTATATCAGTTAGATAGGGATTTTGATCAGCTCTCTGTAGAAAAAAGACAGATTGTAAATAGAGGCTACAAGCAAGTAGCTTGGTTTTTGCCTGCAAAAAAGAAAACCAATAAAACAGCCATAGTGGTTCATGGTTTTGCCAATGCCAAGGAAAATATGAAACCATATGCTATGCTTTATTATAATCTGGGTTATAATGTCTTAATGCCAGATAATGAAGCACATGGTCAAAGTCAGGGAAATCTTATTGGCTATGGTTGGAATGATAAGGATAATCTTCTTGCTTGGACGCAATTAATGATTAAGGAAAATGCAGAGTCTCAAATTTCATGGTTCGGCTTGTCCATGGGGGCGGCCACTGTAATGATGGCCAGTGGTGAAAATGTGCCTAGCCAAGTCAAAACAATCATTGAAGATTGCGGCTACAGTAGCCTTTGGGATGAATTAGCATACCAAGCAAAGGCCATGTATAATTTACCGGCCTTTCCAATCTTATATGAGGTGTCTCTAATCTCAAAGATTAGAGCAGGATTTACTTATGGCGAGGCCGATTCACTCAAACAATTGAAAAAGAACAAGGTGCCTATATTATTTATTCATGGGGATAAGGATGATTTTGTGCCTACAAAAATGGTTTATCAAAATTACAAGGCAACCTCAGCTAAGAAAGACCTACTCATTGTTAAGGGGGCTAAGCACGCACGATCTTATCAAAGCAATAAAACCATGTATGAAAAGAAAGTCAAGGAATTTTTGGAAAAATATTCTGACTAAGTATTGACAGCAACAGTCATTGTTGATATAATACATGATGTTGCTGGTAAGCAGCGGGGATGGCGGAATTGGCAGACGCGCAGGACTAAGGATCCTGTGACCGCTTTAGGTCGTGAGGGTTCAAGTCCCTCTCTCCGCATGGTAAGGACGAATCTTGGATTCGTTCTTTTTCTTCTTTTCATCTTCCTAATTGCTTTCTAGGGAAAACGCTTTATCCTTCCCAGGTACTAGAATTTTTCTGTCAATTGTGCTAAAATGTACTTTGTAAACGGGTAAAAAGACCCGAAAAATAAGAGGAGGCCTAACAAATGGCAATCGTTTCAGCAGAAAAATTTGTACAAGCAGCTCGTGAAAACGGCTACGCTGTTGGTGGTTTTAACACTAACAACTTAGAATGGACTCAAGCTATCTTGCGTGCAGCAGAAAGCAAAAAAGCTCCAGTTCTTATCCAAACTTCAATGGGTGCTGCGAAATACATGGGTGGTTACAAAGTATGTCAATCACTTATTTCTAACCTTGTAGAATCAATGGGTATTACTGTTCCTGTAGCTATTCACCTTGACCATGGTCATTATGAAGATGCATTGGAATGTATCGAAGTTGGTTACTCTTCAATCATGTTTGACGGTTCTCATCTTCCAGTTGAAGAAAACCTTGCTAAAACTAAAGAAGTTGTAGAATTAGCACATGCTAAAGGTGTTTCTGTAGAAGCTGAAGTAGGAACTATCGGTGGTGAAGAAGATGGTATCATCGGTAAAGGTGAATTAGCTCCTATCGAAGATGCAAAAGCAATGGTTGCTACTGGAATTGACTTCCTTGCTGCTGGAATTGGTAATATCCATGGTCCATACCCAGAAAACTGGGAAGGTCTTGCTCTTGACCACTTAGAAAAATTAGCAGCAGCTGTTCCAGGTTTCCCTATCGTATTACACGGTGGTTCAGGTATTCCTGATGACCAAATCAAAGCAGCTATCAAACTTGGTGTTGCTAAAATTAACGTTAACACTGAAAGCCAAATTGCTTTCACTGAAGCAACTCGTGAATTTGCTCGTAACTACGAAGCAAACGAAGCAGAGTACACAGCTAAAAAATTATTTGACCCACGTAAATTCTTGGCTCCAGGTATGAAAGCTGTTCAAGCTGCAGTTGAAGAACGTATCGACGTATTTGGTTCAGCTAACAAAGCTTAATTCAAGTAAAAGATTATAAAATATAGGGCTATCCAAAAGGATAAGCCTTTTTGAATGCATTTTTTCTTAAAAAGCACTCACAGGCCTTGCTGGTAGAAGTAGAAGGTAGAGATGATCCTAAGGACTCATTTCATCAGAATATGTGCTATTAAAAATTTCAACTTTTAAAAATCAATGACTCCAGATGACGTTGACTATTTACAGACCCAATGACATACTTAACTGATAAACTATTTTGATATTATACTAAAGGAGTTATATTAAATGAGGCGTCGACATCGTATCTTATATTTAGCAGGAATCATCTTAGTCTGTCAATTATCATTGTCAGCTTGCCATTCTCAATCAAAGGTTAAAAAGAGTTCAGACCAAAAACAGCATCAAAGTTCAAAGAAGACAAAAGCTAAAAAGGCAAAAAAGCAGGTTTGGCAGGAATAGATAGGCCAACAGATGATGGTTATGTTTTTAATCCAAAAGATATCGTTGCTAGTGATGCCAGTGGTTACGTGGTTCGCCATGGGGACCATTACCATTATATTCTTAAGGCAGGTTATGAAACTGTGGCAAATAGAGGCCAATCTGTCTTATGGACTTCAGCTACTCACAGTAATCAAGGATATGCGCCTAATCCTCTAATTGGTCTTGCAAGATCAACTAATAACAGGCAAATTCTCCACAAAAGACCAAGCAATTTCCTGGAATTCACACTAAAACAGATGATGGATTCTTATTTGATGGAAGGAACATTATAGCTGCTACTGAACTAGGACTGCTTGTTGCTCATAATAGAAATCATAAAGATATTCATGTGCTCCCTTATTATCAGCTAGTGAATAGCAAATGGGAAAAACTGATCCCTGCCAATCACTTGGAGAATGCAAGAGCCAGCTATCATTCACAAGATGGTGGCCGCCCTAAGAAGGAACATACACAGCTTGAAGACGAGAACCTGAAGCTTGATCCACTCCTAGCCCAAAAATTGAATGATAAATTAGCCCTTATTATGAAAGAATATGGCTTAAGACGTGGACAGATTACAGTTGATATTAAACATAATGCCGTCACTTATCCACATGAGAATCACTTCCATGCTGAGCCAATTGATGAGAAAAAGCCATTCAGCGGAGGGCGTAATCACTGTAATTAATGAAATATTCAACCCAGAAGATGGTGTAAAAAAAAGTTGGAAATAAGGTCTTCACAGGATAGGAATTGCAAGATGCCATAAAACACTTAAGATTAAGCACCTTCAACAACCATGAACATACCTTAGATCATGGACAAAAACATGTTGGCTTTGTTTTTTCACCTGGTATTGAAAAAGATCTGGGAATGAACATGCGCATACAACTGAAAACACCAGATGGACAAAAATTTGAAAAATTGTCTGGACTTGTTTATGGAGATGGTATTGGGAATATTGCCAATTTTGAGTTGACTAAGCTTTATAAATCTGGTGACCAATTTGAAGTGACTGTCTCATCTAAGGATTATCCAGAAGTTAGCTTTACCACTACTTTTAAAATCAATAGCTCCTTGGCCTATGAAATGGCAAGACATGCTAAATTCCAACCTTTTTATGCAGGGGATAAGACTGTCAAACTAGAAGCTGGTTATGCTATAAGAGAAAACATAGACACACTGGTCAGAATTTTTGATGATTTCCATGGTAGGCCTTACTTAGAAAGAAATTACAAAAAAGGATGGATTGAGCTAGCTATCCCAGTGGATAAATTAGCAGCTAGTGGGGTTGTAGGTGGTGTCATTCCAGTTACCTTTATGGCAAATCCTTATGAATACAATGAAAGCTATTTCTTGGTTGATATTCCAATATTAGACAAAAAGGATAAAAAGTTTGACAAGAAAAATCCAAAAGAGCAGACTGACACAGACCAAAATAAAGAGACCAAAACGGTTGATGACTATCCAGAAGTTCCACCATTAACTGAAGATCAAGGCCAACTAGCTCATTCAGCAGGAGATAAACTTGAAGCCTTGTTTATTAGAGAAACAGGAAAATATGGGCTAGGTTTAGATAGTTTAATCTTTCCCTTTGACAAATGAAAGACCACACAAATAGTGACATATGTGATTGATTTCCTATTTTTTCAAGGACTCACTCTTTGGGGTGAGTCTTTTCTTTCTTCTTTTTAGAAATAGCAGAGCTTGAATCTTTGTGCAAATCCCCAAGCAATTCTGTTAAATTTACAATGTTAAAAATAAGGGACTTTGATAAAATGAAAACGTAAACAATTTAAGGAGATAAAGAATGCCTAATATTACAATACCGTGGTTTGCCGCAATTTTAGGATTAGTTGTGGCTATTCTATTGATTTTGAAGAAATTTAATCCTGTCTATTCCTTGTTTTTTGGTGCCATTGTCGGTTGTCTAGTAGGAGGAGCTTCTTTAGCTGAAACTGTAACCGTTCTCATAACTGGAACCCAAAGTATCATTGGAACAGCCGTCAGAGTTCTTGCTGCCGGCATGCTGGCTGGTGTGATGATGGAATCAGGAGCTGCAGAATCTATTGCCAATGCTATCGTCAACAAACTTGGTGAAAAACAAGCTATTTTTTCATTGGCTCTGTCAACAATGGTGATTACAGCCGTAGGCGTTTTTATTCCTGTTGCTGTATTGATCGTTGCTCCTATTGCCCTATCTGTCGGAAAAAGTACTGGAATCAGTAAACTGTCCTTGTTAGTGGCTCTGTCTGGTGGAGGAAAAGCAGGAAATATCATTTCCCCTAATCCTAATACCATAGCAGCCGCAAATGGCTTTGAGCTACCCTTAAGCAAGGTTATGATTGCAGGTTTTATCCCAGCTATTTTTGGCCTTCTTACTGCTGTTATAGTGGCCAATCTCTTAAAAAATAAGGGTTCACTGGTTAGGGATGCTGATATCACAGAGGATAAGACTAAAGAACTTCTACCATTGAGAAAAGCATTGATTGCGCCAGTTTTGGCCATCGTTCTCTTACTTTTAAATCCAATTGGTGCTCTCTTAAACATTTCTTTGATTAAAAATCTTAATATTGATGCCATGTATATCTTGCCATTTGCTTCCATTGTCGGAACAATTGCCATTGGCCAAAGAAAGCAGTTAGCCTTTTATTCCACTTCTGGCTTAAAAAGAGTCACAGATACTGTTCTCATACTTATTGGAGCTGGTGCCATTGCAGGTTTGATCTCTATTTCTGACTTGTCCAAACAGATTGTAGACTTGATTGCTGTCATGGGAATTTCTGGAACTTTCCTGGCTCCTATATCTTCTATCTTGATGGGCTTAGCAGTAGGTTCAACCTCTACTGCAGTTATCTTAGCAACTGGATCGTTTGGACCAGCAATCTTAAATGTAGGCATTTCTCCCTTATCTGCCTCAGTGATGGTTCACGCTGGTGCTACTGTAATTGATAGTGTTCCTCAAGGAAACTATTTCCATATCACTGCGCAAAGTATGAATATGTCTATCAAAGAACGTATCAAGGTTATACCTTATGAAATGTGTGTAGGTGGTGTCATGACCATTGTTGCCACAATCTTGTATGGATTTATCTTAAAATAAATGGAAAGTAGACAAGAAGAAATGAGAAAAAAATTTGTTCTGGCACCGGATTCCTTTAAGGAAAGTATGGGGGCTAAAGAAGCTTGTAATGCTATGGAAAAGGGAATATTGTCTGTTTTTAAAGATGCCGAAATCACACAGGTACCAATGGCTGATGGAGGTGAAGGTACTGTTGATGCTTTAATTGATGCTACAGGCGGACAAAAAGTATGTCTAACAGTTGCAGGTCCTCTACCTGGACAAAAGGTTGAAACTTATTACGGACTTCTAGGTGATCACAAAACAGTTGTTATCGAGATGGCTAAGGCCAATGGCATTGAGCTTGTAGCAGTTGATCAACGCAATCCCTTAATAACATCTACTTATGGTACAGGGGAAATGATCAAGCATGCACTAGATCATGGGGCACGAAAAATTATCATTGGGATCGGCGGTAGCGTGACAAATGATGGTGGTGCCGGCATGGCTCAAGCACTGGGTGCCTGCTTACGTAATCACAATGGTGAAGAAATAGGAGCAGGAGGAGGAGCCTTAGGCGAACTGGCTAGTATTGACCTAAGCAACTTTGACCAAAGGATCCTTGATAGGGAGATCGTGGTTGCCTGTGACGTCAACAATCCTCTAACAGGACCTAGTGGGGCTTCCTATGTTTTTGGACCGCAAAAGGGTGCCACAAAAGAAATGGTTGTTCAGCTAGATAAAAACTTAGCCCATTATGCTGAGATCATCAGAAAAGATTTACAGATGGACATAGAGAACTACCCAGGTGCGGGAGCAGCTGGTGGCTTAGGGGCAGGCTTGTTAGCCTTTACTAAGGCCAAATTAAGATCAGGTATTGATATTGTAGTTGAAGTCAATCAGTTAGAAGAAAAAATTAAAGAAGCAGACTATGTTTTTACTGGTGAAGGTGGTATGGACTTTCAAACCAAATTTGGTAAGGTTCCTTACGGTGTTTCCCAGCTAGCTAAAAAGTATGAAAAACCAGTTTTTGCCTGTGCAGGCTATATCGGAGAAGATGTTGAGGTTCTCTATGAAGAAGGCATCACAGCAATTTTTGGTATACTTGCAAAGGCGGAGCCTTTAGAAGCAGCTTTGGAAAAAGGTTCTTATAATCTCCAAAGAACCGTTGAAAACATTGCTAGAGTCTTAAAGATTTCCTCTTGTGACTAAGTAGAAGTGATGGTATCATAGACATATAATCTTAAGGTTGCCTAGTATCTTATAGGCTACCTTTTTTTAGAAAGCAAAGCTAAAATGCTCAAACTAGATAAGAATCAAGCAAAGAAGATTGTTCAAAAGCTAATGGCTGATATTCCTTATAATATCAATATAATGGATGAAACTGGCAAAATTATTGCTAGTGGAGATTCAGACCGCATTGGTGAGCGCCATAGAGGAGCGGAAAGAGCTATCTGTGAGCGAAAAAATATTGAAATCTATAAGGACACCTCTTTAGAGAAAAAGGGTACCAATGAACCCATCATCATAGATGGCCAAGTTTTGGGAGTGGTTGGTATTTCTGGAGACCCAGAAGAAGTTTGTAAATTCACAAAGCTCGTTCGTTCAATTGTCATCTTACAGACAGAAGAGTTGAACCGACATCAAGAACGGGAAAAGAAAAAGAAGCAAAAGCGACAATTCATTCAACATCTTATGCAAGTTGATGCCCCTTATTCAGAATCTATCAAACTTGAAGCTCTGGAGTTATATTCCATAGATTTAGATAAACCAAAAGGATGTATACTAAGTAAAGAAAAAGACCTGCTAAGAGCACTCTATCCAGAGCAGGAAATTTTTGAATGGGAAAATTTTTATTTTGTTCTTAGTACGGATTTCCCAACCCTAGACTCTCAGATCAGTGATTACTTGGTTACTAGCACTGAGCAAAGAAATATTAAGGATATGATTACAGAGGCCTACCATACTTATCAGCTTCTGTCCTTTCTGCAGATAAAGACAAACACAGTCTTTGATGCCAAGGATTTTTTCCTTAAGGGAATTTTTAATTTTCCTACCAAGGTAGAAGCTTCTTTTTTACAGGTTATCCAAAATATTTATGAAGAATACTATGAAACGGTCATTGTATTTGCCAATCATAATTTGAATATAAATGATAGCTCAAAGGCACTCCACATTCATCGTAATACCCTGGATTATCGTTTAAAACGAATCTATGAATTGACTGGTGTTGATCCTAAGGTTTGGCAGGACTTTTGGAAGCTCTTTTATTACTTCGCCTATTGCTATAAAGAACGCTTTGATAGTTAAAAAAGTTTTTGCATTGGCTTTGTTCTACTCCTTTTCTTGGGTGGTAGAGCTGAAAACTACCTCCTAATGGCATTTATCAAAACTAGATTTTAAGGCTTGTTCCAAAGTGGACAAGGCCTTTTTTTGTCTTTAAGAAAGGCTCTTTTATATGAGGCACTAATATTTTCTTATAGCGCTATAAGAAATAGGAAGTTCACTTTCAAAAGAGAAAGCGCTATCATTGATCTGAAAGGTAGGAAATACAAATGAAAATGAGTGAATTAAACTTTACTGAACTTCCATTATCCTATGGAGAAAATTTTCCAATGTATCAGATTTTGGACGAAGAAGGCCAAGTTGTTGATCAAGCAGCCATGGAATCATTAAGTGATGAAGAATTGCTTGAACTTATGGAAACAATAACTTGGGGAAGGGCTATTGATGAACGCGTTATTCTTCTTAATAGGCAAGGAGCCCTAAGCAATTACGCACCTGGTGGTGGACAAGAAGCCAGCCAATATGGAGCAGTACTGGCCCTAGACAAAAATGATGTCTTTGCACCAACTTATCGGGATGTTTTTGCTGGGGTTAAGTTTGGTATGAAGCTATCCCAGGCCTTTCTATGGTATAAGGGGCACTATGTTGCCAATCAATATCCAGACAGTTTAAACATGTATTCCCCAAATGTTATCGTTGGTGGTACAGCCATCCAAGCCTTGGGAAATGCTATTGCTAAACGAAAAAAAGGTGAAAAGCAAGTGGCCTTGTCTCTTTGTGGAGATTCAGCAACCTCACAAGGTGATTTTTATGAAGCTTTAAACTTTGCAGGTGTCTTTAAAGCCAATCTCATTGCAGTGGTTCAAAACAATGGTTATGGTATTTCTGTACCAACCAGCCACCAAACCAAAGCAGAAACCCTAGCTCAAAAAGCTGTTGCAGCAGGCATACCTGCAGTTCGCATTGACGGTATGGATCCTGTAGCTGTTTACTACACCATTAAGAAAGCTCGTGATTATGCCATTGAAAATGGCCCAATAGTCGTTGAAAATATGACCTACCGCTTCGGCCCACACACCATGTCTGATGATCCTAAACGTTATCGAGAAGATGAAGAAGTTGAAGCATGGCGCAAGAAAGATCCCATCATTCGTCTTGGAAAATACCTAAGTGAAAAAGGCCTGTGGGATAAAGAAAAAGCTGATGCTATTTATGAGCAAGTTAAAAATGAAGCCAAAGAAGCCTTAGCAGAGATGGCTAAGACAGAACCTCAAAAGGTAAGTGAGTTTTTGAACTTTATGTTTAAGGACCAGCCACAAAATATAAAAGAGCAAATAGAATACTACAGTGCTAAGGAGGAAAACTAATATGCCTGTTCTTACATTAGCCCAAGCTGTTTCAGAAGGCTTGAATGAAGCAATGAAAAAATATGACAATGCCTTGATCTTTGGTGAAGACGTTGGTAAAAATGGTGGTGTTTTCCGTATTACTGCTGGCATGCAAGAAGAATTTGGCCAAGACCGTGTCTTTGATACACCTCTAGCGGAATCTGGAATTCTTCATATGTCGGTAGGCTTAGCCCAAGAGGGTTTTCTCCCACTACCTGAAATACAATTCTCAGGTTTTGTTCTTGAAGCTATGGATGCCTTGATTGCGCAGATTCCTCGCCAACGCTACCGTTCTGGCGGAACTCGCAAGGCCCAAATTACCATCCGTGCACCTTATGGCGGTGGTGTTCATACTCCAGAACTGCATTCTGACAGTTTGGAAGGCATGTTTGCACAGATTCCTGGTTTAAGAGTGGTCATTCCTTCTTCTGCCTACGATGCTAAAGGCTTACTCCTATCGGCTATTGAATCCGAAGACCCAGTCTTTTTCCTTGAACATCTAAGACTCTACAGGACTGTTAAGGATGAGGTGCCAGAAGGTTATTATACTGTTCCTCTTGATAAGGCCAATGTGGTTCGGGAAGGCTCTGATGTCACTCTAATAGGCTATGGTTTGATGATTCAGCTAGCTTTACAGGCAGCTGAACAACTAGAAAAAGAAGGGATTAGTGCAGAGGTGGTAGACCTTAGAACCGTTTCACCGGTCGACTATCAAACGATCCAAACTTCTGTAGCTAAGACCAACCGAGCAGTTGTTTTACAAGAAGCTCAAAGACAGGCTGGCACAGCTGGTCAAATCATATCTGAAATCAGTGAACGTAATTTCATGGATCTTGATGCTCCCCTAGCACGAGTGACAGCTCCTGATACGATTTTTCCATTTGGGCTAGCAGAAGAAGCATGGTTACCAAGTGTTGAGGATATTGTAAACAAAGCCAAAGAAACCGTAGAATTTTAGGGAGGAGAAAGTATGTATCAGTATATACTACCAGATGCTGGAGAAGGCACACATGAAAGTGCTATTATGTCTTGGGCAGCAAATGTCGGAGACAAAGTAGAAGAAGATCAGACACTACTAGAAATTGAAAGTGATAAAGCTGTTGTCGAGTTGCCAAGTCCTATCACTGGTTACCTTGCTAAAATCTATGTTGAAGCAGGAGATACCGGTATTGTTGGTCAGCCTATCGCTGATATCGCTGAAACCGAAGAAGAATTAAATGCTGTACTAAAAGGTGGTGGCCAAGATGCGACCATGGATGACAGCAAAAAAGAAAGCCCAGTCCCAGCCACTGACCTAAGTCAAAAGGATTTGGATCAGGAAACACCCCAAGCTCAAGAGCAAGATCAACCTTCACCTGCGACTGAGAAAAAAGAGGCAGCTAAGAATGATCAGCCAAAAGAAGAAAAGGATATTCGTAGTTTAGCTATTCCCCGGGTTCGTCGTTATGCCAGAACTAAGAATGTCGATTTGCTGCAAGTAACAGGAACAGGCAAGCATGGACGCATTAGCATGGAAGACGTGGACGCTTTTATTGCTAATGGCGGAGCAGAAACTAAGACTAGTGTGGCTACTCAAATTCTCCAACCAGTGGATAGTACACTCAGCCAGTCTAAAAAAGAAGTTGAGCCTGAGACAGAACAGCCAAGTGAAAGTCAGGATACTAAGCATGACCATAAAGGCAAGAGCAATCATGAAGAATTTGCTGAAGTGGTTGAAAAAATGCCATCTATCAGACGAACAATTGCTGATGCCTTGGCTAAAAGTTCAAGTCAGGTAGCACAGGTCACCGTCTTTGATCAGGTTGAAGTTGATGCCCTAGTAGCTCACCGCAATAGAATGAAGGTCCTAGCAGCAGACAGAGACATCAAGTTGACCTTTACCTCATATTTGGTTAAGGCCTTGGTGGCTATGCTAAAACGTTTCCCAGACCTCAATGTATCTCTTGATATGGATAAAAATGAGATTAGTCATCACCAGTACTATAATATCGGGGTTGCCACAGATACCCCTCGTGGACTTATGGTACCAATGATTCGCCATGCCGAACGTAAGAGCCTCTTTGATATTGCTGAGGAGATTGCTGACATTTCGCAAAAGGCGCGTGATGGGAAAATTAGCAATGCAGACATGGGCAAGGGTTCTATTTCAGTAACAAATGTTGGTGCTGCAGCAACTGCAGGGGTATGGTCTACTCCAATCATTAACTTACCTGAAATTGCAATCTTAAATGTGGGCAGAATTGATAAGGTCTTTATGCCTGACCAAGAAGGAAACCCTGTTCTGAAAAATGTCATGAAGATCTCTTTTGCCTTTGATCATCGTGCCATTGATGGGGTCTATGCCCAAAAAGCTATCAATTTATTGAAATCTTATCTGAATGATCCAGATTTATTATTGGCAGAGGGGTGAGATGATATGGTAGTAGGAGGATTTACAAACGAAGTTGATACTATTGTCATTGGCTCAGGACCCGGTGGCTATGTTGCTGCCATTCGTGCTGCGCAGTTAGGCCAATCAGTAGTCATTGTTGAAAAAGCTGCCATTGGCGGAGTCTGCTTAAATGTTGGCTGTATCCCATCAAAAGCTTTAATTCATGTAGGTGACGAGTATGCTAAGACCCAAAGTGAATCACACTTTGGATTAAGCTATGGAGATAGCAAACTGGACTTTAGCAAGGCCCAAGCCTGGAAGGATCAAGAAGTCGTTTCCAAATTGATAGCTGGCATTGAAATGCTATTAAAGAAAAATAAAGTTAAGATCATACAAGGCGAAGCGCACTTTGTTTCGGCTGACACAATTTTTATCACACCAGAAGATGGCTTAGGAGAGGCCTATCGCTTTAAAAATGCTATCTTGGCCTTAGGCAGTCGCCCCATTGAACTTAAAGCATTTCCCTTTAGTGAGGACATCCTAGATTCTACAGGATTGTTAAATCTAAAGGAAATTCCAAAGGAATTAGCTCTGATTGGTGGAGGCTATATAGGCATGGAACTAGCCATGGCCTATGCCAGTCTTGGTAGCCACGTGACCATTCTTGAAGGTCAGGATCGGGTTCTAGGAGGTTTTGAAAAAGACTTGGTTAAACCCGTCCTAGATAGGGCTGAAAAATTGGGAATGACCATTATTACCCAAGCCAAGGCTTCACGCTATGAAAAAGATGAACAAGGCCTACATCTGTTTTATCAATTGGGGGATAAAGAAGAGGAAATTATTAGTGACAAAATAGCAGTTTTAGTAGGCCGCCGTCCAAACACAGACCAAGTGTCAATAGAACTTTCTGGAGTTGAAGTAGATGAGAGAGACTTCATTCCAGTTAATGAAAAAATGCAGAGCAATCAGAAACATATCTATGCCATTGGAGATATTACCAAGGGTCCAGCCTTAGCACACAAAGCTTCTTATGAAGGAAAAATAGCCGCAGAAGCTATTTCACAAGTTGAAGGGGTTGCTGCTGATTATCTGGTTATACCAACTGTTGCTTATACCCAACCAGAAATTGCTACTGTTGGCCTTACAAAGGCTCAAGCCAAAGAAGAAGGAATAGATGTCAAGCTAGCAACTTTTAGATTTGCCAGTAATGGACGGGCCCTTTCCATGGACAGTCCAGAAGGCTTTGTCCGCCTAGTCTCTGATAAGAAAGATAATCGGATTATTGGTGCTCAACTGGTAGGCTCTGGTGCTAGTGAATTGATTGGTGAAATAACACTAGCTATAGAAAATTTATTGACTGCAGAAGATATCACTCTAACCATTCATAACCATCCAAGCTTAACAGAAACCATCATGGATGCCAGTGAAATTCTATTAAGACAAGGAATACACCAATAGAGGATAAAAAAATGGAAAACAAATTATCAGCAAAAGTATTTGCTATGAATGTATTAAACGGTATTGCTACAGGAGCAGTAGTTGTGCTTATCCCAGGCGCCCTACTCTCTGAGTTAGTCAAGGCGCTTATTCCCCACATGCCCTTTTTAGCACCATTAGCTTGGGGACTTGGCATGTCTAATGCTGTTATGGGCCTTGTCTGTGGCTTTATGGTGGGCTTGAATTTTAAATTTAATCCCATCCAATCAGCCTCTTTAGGTCTGGCAACCTTGTTTGCTTCTGGTTCTATCTCAACTCATAAAGGCATGCTGATGATGGCAGGAACTGGGGATATTATTAACATGATGCTGACAGCAGCCATTGGTGCTGCAGTTATCCTATGGGTTGGCAATGGCTTAAAGGCCTATACCATATTAGTTATCCCTCCTTTGATGATGTTAATGGTTGGTTTAATTGGACGCTTTTTACTTCCCTATGTCTCAATGATCACCAAGGTTATTGGTATAGGTACAGCTCAATTGTTACACCTTCAACCTATTATCATGTGTATCCTGCTTGCTATTGTTTTTGGGGTCTTGATTGTTTCTCCAATTACAACAGTTGGGATAGCCTTAGCTATTTCTCTTTCTGGTGTGGGATCTGGAGCAGCCAATCTCGGAATCTGTGCAACAGGCTTTGCCTTTGCCATTTTAGGTTGGACAGTCAACTCCCATGGTACAGCTCTAGCACACTTTATTGGTTCACCAAAAATTTCAATGCCGATTGTTGTTAAAAATCCTAAAACCCTATTACCTATTATCTCTTCAGCAGCTTGCTGCGGATTGGTAGCTCAGCTATTTAACATCCAAGGAACTCCAATGAGTGCAGGTTTTGGCTTTAGTGGTTTAGTTGGTCCCATCAACCATTTAAATTTGGCAAAAGGTGGCTGGTCTTTGATGAACCTTCTTGTGACCATCCTAGTATTTGTGATTGCACCAGTAGCATTTGGATTTTTGTTCAAGCACATCTTTATGAATGTTTTACACCTTGTCAAAGCAGAAGATTACAAACTTGATATTTAATAGATTAATGGGATGCTCTAGTTCTTTATCATCATATAGAAGAACGCATCCCTCTTTTTAGAGAGGAAGTTATCATGTCATTATTAATTGATAAACTATTGGAAGCCAAGCCCCAAATAAAAAAAGTGAACAAGCCCCTTAATTTGGTGGCCATCAAAGCAGCTGATGATGAGGTTTTAGCCTGTATCAAACGGGCAATAGATGAAAAACGTGTTTTTGCTTATTTAATAGATGATCGGGCAAAATTAGAAGAAAAATTAAGAGCCTTCTCTATTGATGAAAATTATTATCAGATCATTGACCTTTCAGATGACCAGGAGGCTGCCTTTAAGGGAGTGGAGTTGGTACGTCAAGGCAAGGGAGATCTTATCTTAAAAGGGCACATCTCAACTGGAAAAGTGTTAAAAGAAGTTGTCAATAAAGAAACTGGGATCCGTAAGGCTCATACCTTATCTCACCTAGCTCTTTTGTCCATGCCTAGCTTAGATAAATTGATCGCTGTGACTGATGGCGGTTTGATCTTAGAGCCCGACAAGGAAACAGCAAAAATCATTATTGAAAATGCTGTTGAGGTGATGTCTACTCTTAAAAGTTCACCAGTCAAGGTCGCATTACTATCTGCTGCAGAAACCCTTATTCCTAAGCTCCCCTCATCAGTAATGGAAGCAGAGCTCTCTAGTGACTACCAAAATGAAAAAGGTTTTATAGTAGAAGGTCCCTTATCCATTGACCTCTCCTTATCTGTAGAAAGTGCCAAGGAAAAAGAATATGCTGGCAGAATCCAAGGAGATGCTGACGTTCTTTTTGCTCCTAATATTGTTACAGGAAATATAGCCTCAAAGGCATTGACCCTCTTTGGTGGTTCTGAAATGGCCGGGCTGATCATAGGAGCTCAGGTGCCAGTTGTCATAACCTCTAGGAGCTCTAGCTTTGAAGAAAAGTATGCCTCTCTTTTACTTTCGCAAATCATTATGACTAATTTAGAAAAATAAAGGAAAAAAGATGAAAAATATTATAGTTATCAATCCAGGTGCCACTTCTACAAAGCTGGCCTTGTATAAGGATACAGAACTTGTTTGGAAAGAAGATATCACTTATCAGGCAGAGGATTTAGACCATTTTGCCAATGTTTTTGATCAATTTGACCTGCGGATGGCAGATATTGAAAAGGTGATCCATAAGCATGGCCTTAATGAAATTGATCTAGCAGTTGGCCGTGGTGGCCTTATTGGTCCTGTGAAGCCAGGTGCTATTCTAGCTAATGATGCCTTGATTGACCACTTACAATACCATCCTGTTCTAGACCATCCCTCCAATATGGGGGCAAAATTAGCCAAGACCTTAATGGAAAAATATGGACAGGGAAAGCCAGCCTATATTTACGATCCTGTCACCGTTGATTCCATGAGAGCAGTATCTCGCTTAACAGGTATTAAGGGGATTGAAAGAACTTCCACTGGACATCATCTTAATATGCGAGCAGTTGCCCGTAAGGCAGCAGAAGATCTAGGAAAAGACTACAAGGATCTTAATTTGGTCATTGCCCATGTAGGGGGAGGTTCCAGTGCCAGTGGTCATGAAAAAGGACAGGTGGTTGACTTTGTATCAGATGATGAAATCATGTTTTCAGCTGAACGATCTGGTGGCATGCCTATCAAATCAATGATCAAGGAGATCAAAAAAATAGGCTTAGACGACTTTAACCTTCTAGCAAGGAAAAAAGCCGGCTTACAATCACATTGTAAGACAGCTGATTTAAGAGAGGTTGAAAAGAGAATAGACCAGGGAGATAAAGAAGCCCTTTTGGTCTTTGAGGCTTTAGCTTTAGGCATTGCCAAGACACTTGCAACTTTGGCTGTAAGCATTGATGGTCCTATTGATTTAGTGTGTCTGACTGGCGGCATGGCTTATTCTGAAAGACTTTGTCAGGCTGTTAGTGATAAGACCCACTTCATCGGTCCCTTCAAAGCCTATCCTGGAGAATTTGAACTTGAAGCCTTGGCTCTGGGGGGTCTTCGTGTTTTAAGTCAAGAAGAATCCTATCAAGTCCTTGATTTTCCAGAGGACAACTAATTTTTAATGGCTTCAATGAATTGATTAACAACTACTGAATTACTTGTCATATTTTTTCTATAGGCCAAGCCTTGTTTGTAAAGACTGTCAATATCATGGATGGGAACCCATCTGAGGTGTGCAACAGGGCTTACCTCTTCTAATTCCCTAGGAAGTATAGTGATGGCATCAAATTTTATCAGGCTGTGTAGGAGTATTTCAAAATCGTCATGGGTTAGAATAACTTGGTTTGACATGCCAAATTCACGGCATCTTTTCTTAGTAAATTCACCCAGAGCGAAATGATCACTTAAACTAGCAATATTAAAGTCTTTAAGGTCCTTGAAGGTGACACTGTTCTTGTGAGCAAGCGGATGATCATCTGGAACAACCAGACAGGCAGTATAAGAGGTTTGAGGGATGGCCAGAGGATCAATGATGATATCATGCTCTACCTGAGGATAAGAGAGGATACCAATATCAATTTTCTCTTGGACCAATAAATGCTGAAGCTGCAAGGAACCCTCTTGAACAATTCGTAAATCAACCAAGGGATTTTTCCGGATGAATCGAGAAATCTGATCCATATATTGCAGCATGGTCAAAAAGGTAACCCCAATGGTAATTTTTTGCCGGACATTGTCTGCCTTATTTTGCAAGTCAAAGATCAGTTGGTTGAAATCTCTGACAATAGGTTCACCCCTTTGCAGCAACATTTCACCTGTTTCTGTCAGATGAAGTCGGTGGTCGTGGAAAACAAATAGCTGGGCATTTAGTTCTTCTTCCATCTTAGAAATGGACTGTTTCAAGGCAGGTTGAGAGACAAATAAACTTTTTGAAGCATGTGAATAATTCTGTGTTCTTGCAATAGTCAAGAAGTAGGTCAGTTGTCTAATATCCATTACAACACTCTTTCTACATCATTAGGAATAATATTTAATGAAAATTTAGCAAGTATCAAAGGAGCTTTCATGAATAAAGATAAATTATCCCAATTGTTTAATAGTTTTGTAGCAAGAAATGCATTGCCTAAGGCTATTATCAAAATTCAAAGTGCTGACCAAAGAGACTGTCTTCAGTTGGTAGAAGGAGAAATGACAGGGCAGACTCCCTTCTTACTAGCTAGTGTTACCAAACTATGGGTAAGTACTCTAATTTTCCAATTAATTGATCAGGGAAAGATAAGTCTTAATGATATTGTAACCGATTTCATCCCGAAAGAAAAGATTAAAATGCTCCATCATTTTCTAGGAGAAGATCAAACAGCCTTTATCAGAATCAGTGATTTACTTTTCCAAAGAAGTGGTTTACCAAATGTATTTTATGAAGAACCCGTTTCACTGAGAAAACGCATTGCCCAGGAAGATTTTTCATACAACTTTGATGATATGATTGAATGGGTCAGACAAATTGAGGCACATTTTGTACCTGGTAGTGACGAAGCTTATTACGCCGATATTAATTATATGCTCCTGGGTGAAATTATTGAAAACATTTATAAGTTGTCCCTGGATGATTGTATTGATCGTTTTATCATGGGCCCCCTAGGCCTATGTAAGAGCTACCTGGTTAGTAATGAATTTTCCCAGATTCCAGTACTCTATACGGGTAAAACCTATATCAATCGCCCAAAAGTTACTGCTAGTGGTCAAGGTGCTGGCGGCGGAGTTTCAACCAGTGACGATTTGATGATTTTTATAAAAGCCTTTATAGAAGGTCAGCTCTTTAGCCCTGAACACTGGGATTATATTAAAGATTATAGACCACTTCAAGGAGATTATGCACCAGTTGAATATGGCGGCGGACATATGAGAATCTCTATGGGTCAGTTTGAACAGTCCCAACGATTAAGTTTTATTGGACATTCTGGTATTTCTGGAGCCTTTGCCTTTTATTGCCCTCAGCTTGATATTTATTTGACAGGTACCACAAATAATGTCGGTAAGCCTGAGTTATGCATCCAACTCATCTATCTGATTCTCTTTGAATTGGAAAAAGAAGGACAGGCTGAAATGAGCTGATCACAAGAAACTTGCCTATTTCTAAGAGAAATCTTATAGCAGCTACAGCTATTGGCCAAGGCAGTGAGCCCCTTAAGAAAATAAGCAAAAGAAAAAAGTTTCTGTTTCTTATATGTAGGCAATGGCTTTCTAGGAAAACACCTGCAATAGCACAGCTGTAAAAATGAAATATTAAAGTTCTGAAAAACCTTGCTAAAGCTTTCAGATTGTGATAGAATATTTTGGTATGTGGTGCTAGCACATCCGTAAACAGATTCTACCTAGGAGGAAACACTAAAATGGCAAAAGTATGTTATTTTACAGGACGTAAAACCGTTTCTGGTAACAACCGTTCACATGCTATGAATCAAACTAAACGTACTGTTAAACCAAATCTTCAAAAAGTTACTATTCTTGTAGATGGTAAACCTAAGAAAGTTTGGGCTTCAGCTCGTGCGTTAAAATCTGGTAAAGTAGAACGTGTATAATTGAAATGAGCCTTAGGGCTTTTTTTCTTATTATTTTTTATAAAAGATGGCTATTAATTAGAATTTGCCTATATTTTTTTACATTAAAGGCATTGTATGATAGAATAAACTGATAAAACTTTTTGAGGTAGTAAATATGACTGTAAAAATTAATACAACTGATGGTCTAATTGAGCTATCTGACGATGTTATTGCAACTGTCGTTGGAGGCTCAGCAACGGAAATTTTTGGTGTCGTTGGCATGGCTAGTAAAAGTACGATAAAAGACAATTTTCAATCACTACTTCGCAAAGAGAACTACTCTAAGGGAGTTGTTGTCAAATCGACAGATATGGGTATTTCTGTTGATGTCTATACTGTGATGAGTTATGGTGTAAAGATTAGTGAAGTCTCTAAAAATATCCAAGAACGTGTTAAATTTAACCTAGAAAGTCAACTTGGCATTACTGCTGATAGGGTTAATGTTTACGTTCAAAATATCAAGGTTGTGGGAGAAAACTAGTGTCAAATATTACAAAAAGCTTATTACAAGAAATGGTCCAGGCAGCAGCGACTCGTCTTGGTAAACAAGCAGAATACGTCAATTCTTTAAACGTTTTTCCGGTTCCTGATGGGGACACTGGAACTAACATGGGAATGACAATGGATAACGGGGCAAAAGAAGTTGCCGACAGACCAGCTCAAACAGTAGGTGAAGTAGGTCAGATTCTTTCTAAAGGGCTTTTAATGGGTGCTCGTGGAAACTCAGGTGTTATCACATCCCAGCTCTTTCGTGGTTTTGGTCAAAGTATCAAAGATAAAACAGAATTAGATGGAAAAGACCTAGCTCAAGCCTTCCAATCAGGAGTTGAAGTGGCTTATAAAGCCGTAATGAAACCAGTTGAAGGAACAATTTTAACAGTTTCACGTGGGGCGGCCAATGCAGCCATGAAAAAAGCAGAATCAACAGATGATGCTATTGAAGTTATGGAAGCTGCTTTAAAAGGCGCTAAAAAAGCCCTAGCTAAAACACCTGAGCTACTACCTGTTCTTAAAGAAGTTGGTGTAGTGGACTCTGGTGGGCAAGGTTTAGTATTTATTTATGAAGGCTTTTTGTCTGCCTTAAACGGTGATTACGTAGCATCAGAAGACTTCAAGGCAACACCTGCCAATATGTCTGAAATGATTAATGCAGAGCACCATAAGGCAGTTATTGGTCACGTAGCTACTGAAGATATTACCTATGGCTATTGTACAGAGATCATGGTAGCTCTAAAACAAGGACCTACCTATGTTAAAGAGTTTAACTATGACGAATTTCAAGGTTATTTAAGCAATCTTGGGGACTCCCTTCTTGTGGTTAATGACGACGAAATTGTTAAGGTACACGTTCATACAGAAGATCCAGGACTTGTTATGCAAGAAGGTTTGAAGTATGGTGCCCTTGTAAAAGTTAAAGTTGACAATATGCGTAGCCAGCATGATGCCCAAGTTGAGAGAACAAGCCAGCCAGCAAGAAGTGCAGAAGCTAAAGAATTTGGCTTGATTGCAGTTGTAGCAGGTGAAGGTTTAGCAGATATCTTTAAGGCTCAAGGTGTTGATTACATTATTTCTGGTGGTCAAACCATGAACCCGTCAACAGAAGATATCGTCAAGGCCATTGAAGCTGTTAATGCTAAGAACATCATCATCTTACCTAACAACAAAAATATTTTTATGGCAGCTCAGTCAGCAGCAGAAGTTGTTGATATTCCTGCAGCAGTGGTGGAAACAAAAACTGTACCGCAAGGCTTTACCAGCTTATTAGCCTTTGACACAGCCAAAACATTAGAAGAAAATGTTTCTGACATGACAGCGGCTCTTTCAGACGTTAAAAGCGGAAGCATGACACTTGCAGTCAGAGATACAAGTATTGACGGTCTGGAAATTCATGAAAATGATTACCTAGGAATGGTTGATGGCAAGATATTGGTTTCAGATTCTAACCTTGAATCTGCCATGAAGGCAACTTTTGATCATATGATTGATGAAGACAGTGAAATTGTTACTATCTTTATAGGTGAAGAAGGTAAGAAAGAATTAGCTAAAGAGCTAGTAGACCATTTAGAAGATAAATATGAGGATGTTGAAGTTGAGGTCCATCAGGGAGGTCAGCCGGTATATCCATACTTAATGAGTGTTGAATAAAAAGAGTAAAAATTTATTTTTGCTCTTTTTTGCTGCATTGAAGTGTTAATAATGTCTTCTGCTTACAAGCGGGAGATTTTTTGTATTTGGATTTAAAGGTCATTCTTAAATTTTCTGACAGGCCTATTTGGAAAAAACTGAAAAACGATAAAAGCTTTTTTTCATTTAACCTCAATTCTGTCACTTTTTTGCTAATCACACTTGTTAATTATATTAAAGTAAAATGTTAATTATACGAGAAAAAGCCGTTAACTATATATAGTAGTTCTTGGCGATTTAACCACTTAGGGTTAAATTCATCAAGAATGGAGGAAAAACAAAACATGAAACTTTCTAAAGGACAGTTTAGAACATGGAAATCAGGTAAGCAATGGCTCTATATGGGAGCTGTAGCTATTGGAATGTTAGCAGGAGGCACTTCTGCTTCAGCGGAAGTCTCAGTACAAAATAGTGACATCTCCTATCCAGAGAATACTCGTAAATTTCCACCAGGGAAAGATCCTTTACAAACTACTTATCCAGAAGGAGGCCGGAAATACGCACCAGGCAAGGATCCCCTACAGGCTACATACCCAGTTGGAGCTGGTCAATACCCACCGAGACCAGAGTACTTAAATAAAGAAGACAGAGAGAGTGATGGTCTTATAAATGAGCAAGAGAAAAAAGAAGATGAAGACCTTCTAGGTGATGGTCTGCAGGCAGACCAAGCTGATGGCAATGACTATCAAGCTGATGATTCTGGAGCTGGTATAAGTGAAAAAGAGGAACGAGAAAAAGAAGAAAAAGCGAAAAAAGATAAAACAGAACGAGAAGAAAGAGTAAAAAGGAAAACAGAGAAAAAGAACCATGAAACTAATACAAAAAAAGAAATAGAAGATGGAGAGGCTCATAAGTCTAAGTATGATGATGAATTGAACATACTAAACGGTGAACCAGGGGGAAATTACCATGGTGAGAACTATCAGGATGGTGAAGAAAGAAGAGCCTACAATGAGGGCTATGATAATGGTTTTGAAGACGGATGTAAATGTATTTTGGGAGGTTTCAAAAAGTAAAAAGAACATCATAATTCAAATATAAGTAATCCCCCCTCACCCTAACTCCCATATAACTAAAGGAGTTCCTTCTATTCTCCTAAGTTTATATCCTATTTGAAAACAGGACTCTTAGTCCTAGATTAATTATTGTCAATATAAAGAGTAAATGTAAATGCATGTCTCAGCTAATTGTTTTCTCTTTAAGCAAAAAGGGCTCTCTTTTTGGAGAGCCCTTTTGCTATAGTCATGGATCTAGAGGTATTTTTAGACAGGTTACTAGGACAAAAAGTCAAATAACCTTGTAGCTGATCAGACCTGGACTTGGTCTTCTAAATAGTAATCAGAAAGTTCATATCTTATCCACTTTATGCCAGTAAAACTATTGGTTATTCCTTTTGTAAAAAGTTATTATAGTATTTGACAAATCTTAGAAAACGATTATAATTGTATCATAACAATAAGTCAAGAGATAATCTACTAGTTCAAAATCGCTAAGAGAAGAAGACGCTCTGATATAGGAGGTTTATATGTTTTATTCATTTTTATTTATAATCTTTTGTGTTATATTAATTCTAGCAGTGATTGCAAGTACCTTATATGTTGTTAGACAACAGACAGTTGCCATTATTGAACGGTTTGGGAAGTATCAAAAAACATCAACAAGTGGTATTCACATTCGCTTACCTTTTGGTATTGATAAAATCGCTGCTCGTGTTCAATTGCGTTTACTTCAAACTGAAATAATCGTTGAAACAAAGACCAAGGACAATGTTTTTGTGACCTTAAATATTGCCACCCAATACCGTGTTAATGAACAAAATGTTACAGATGCCTACTATAAACTTATGAAGCCAGAGGCACAAATTAAATCTTATATCGAAGACGCTCTTCGTTCATCTGTACCTAAACTAACCTTGGACGAATTATTTGAGAAAAAAGATGAAATCGCCCTAGAAGTTCAACATCAAGTGGCAGAAGAAATGTCAACCTATGGTTATATTATTGTTAAGACCTTGATCACTAAGGTTGAACCTGATGCTGAAGTGAAACAGTCTATGAATGAAATCAATGCTGCCCAAAGAAAACGTGTGGCTGCTCAAGAATTAGCAGAAGCGGATAAGATCAAAATCGTTACAGCCGCGTCTGCAGAAGCTGAAAAAGACCGCCTACACGGGGTAGGGATAGCCCAACAACGTAAGGCTATTGTTGATGGCTTGGCTGAATCTATACAAGAACTAAAAGAAGCTAATATCTCTTTAAATGAAGAGCAGATCATGTCTATCTTATTGACAAACCAATATTTAGACACTTTAAACACATTTGCTATAAAAGGAAATCAAACCCTATTCTTACCTAATACACCAAATGGTGTTGAGGATATCAGAAGCCAAGTTTTATCAGCTTTGAAAGTACGTCCTTAATAAATAAAAAGACCTATGACGGAGGGATTTGTCATAGGTCTTTTTTGTCTGACTTTATCTTTAGAGATTAGTTTATTTTTTACCAGATCTCTTGTGCTCATGAATGATTTTTAGAGCACGTTTCTTGGTTTTAATATTGGGACTCTTAAGTCTCCGATATGCTGACGAAAGGTCAGTTTTTTCTGCCATAGTAACCTCCTCTGCTAGATTATTAACGTTAACAAAAAACAGTATAACACAAAAAACTTAACTGGTAAAGATTTTTCTTAAAATAAAAGAATCTACTTGAGATTCTCTTATTTTGATACTTTTCTAGCCAGATTGATGATCAAAAGAAATCATCACTTTGTTTGTAATTGGTAAGAATTCTGTCTAGATTCTATTATTTTAAAAAGCGTTGTAAAAATTCTTTGGTTCTAAGTTCTTGAGGGTTTTCAAAAATCTGTTTGGCAGTGCCTTCTTCAGCGATGACACCCTTATCCATAAAGATAACACGGTCTGAAACTTCCTGAGCGAAGTCCATTTCATGGGTAACAATAATCATTGTCAAACCTGATTTAGCTAGGTCTTGCATGATTTTTAATACCTCACCAACCATTTCAGGGTCAAGGGCAGAGGTAGGTTCATCAAAGAGCATAGCTTCTGGATCCACCGAGAGGGCTCTTGCGATAGCAACCCTTTGCTTTTGTCCACCAGAGAGTTGATTAGGCTTTGCCTTCCAATATTGTTCTGTTAGACCAACAATATTGAGGTTCTCCTTGGCCTTCTTTTCAGCCTCTGCACGACTGCGTTTTAGGACAGTGGTTTGGGCAACAATGGCATTTTCTAGGACATTGAGATTTTCAAAGAGGTTGAAGGATTGAAAAACCATACCTAGTTTTTCACGATAGTGGGTCAAATTATAATCATCTGCTAGAACATTCTTGCCAAAAAAGAGGATTTGTCCGTCACTTGGTTCTTCCAAGAGATTAATTGATCTCAGCAAGGTTGACTTACCCGAACCAGATGAACCAATGATAGAGATAACCTCACCTTTATGAACACTCAATGAAATATCTTTTAGAACTTCGTTGTTACCAAAGGATTTTTTCAGGTGTTTAATTTCGATAATCGGATTAGTCATGTTAGTTCTCCTCTACTTGCATTTGAGTTGTGTAGGTGTCATCATCCATGCGGCGTTCAATGTAACGTAAAATACGAGTCACGGTGAACGTTAGGATAAAGTAGATGATGGCAATGACAGTAAAGGTTTGGAAATATTGGTAATTTTGAGTAGCAACCGTATTCCCAGAGAAATAAAGTTCAACTACTGAGATAACGTTCAATACGGATGTATCTTTAATATTGATGACAAACTCATTGCCAGTGGCAGGTAGAATATTACGAACTACCTGTGGTAGTACGATTTTGCGCATGGTCTGTCCATGGTTGAAACCTAAGGCTGTAGCGGCTTCAAATTGTCCCTCATCCACGGCGTAAATACCTCCACGAACGATTTCGCTCATGTAAGCACCGGTGTTGATAGAAACAATGACAATAGCGGCTAAGGTTCGGTCAATTGAGATACCAAAGGCCTGGGCTGTACCATAGTAGATAACCATAGATTGAACGATCATGGGAGTTCCACGGAAAATCTCAATATAGACATTTAAGAAGATACCAAAGATTTTTTGCAAGAAAGCAAGAATTTTGTTCTTAGCTTTTGGTGCAGTACGGTAGATTCCAATTAAAAGACCAATGATCAAACCTGTGATAGTACCAACAGTTGCAATAAGTAAAGTTAAACCTGTCCCTTTTAAGAATTGTCGCCAGTTAGTTTGAAAAATAACCCACATTTGTTTGAAGAAAGATGGTTGAGCAGTCCCACTTGATTTTTTTGCTTGGGGTTGGGCTTTGACCATGTCTTTCATAATGGCATTACGCTTACTTGCTGAGATTCCAGAGAGAACTTGATTGACCTGAGCCATCATAGGATCATCTTTTCTCATCCCAACGGCAATAGCAGCGTCTTCTTCTGAATAGTGGAAACCTTTGTCCAGGCTGATCATTTTAAAGCTGGCATTGGCATTTTCAGCGGTCATGGCTTCTGGCTTTTCTGAAACGTAACTATCAATGACACCTGATGAAAGGGCCTGTCTCATTTGAGAGAAATCTCCCATTGGTGTTTGTTCTTTAACACCTTTGATTTGAGAGATCAGCTTAACATGCCATACACCTTGTTGAGCCGTTACTTTAGCACCAGAGAAGTCAGATAGTTTTTTAGCCTTAGCATATTTGCCATCGGCTTTGACCACCATAACAGGTTCACTTGTATAATAGCTTTCTGAAAAGGAAATTTCTTTCTTACGTTCAGCAGTTGGGCTCATTCCGGCTGCAATCATATCGATTTTACCAGAAGTTAAGGCTGGGATTAAACCAGTCCAAGAAGTTTTTACCACTAAGAGTTTTTTATTCATAGAAGCTGCAATTTTCTTTGCAACTTGAACATCATATCCATTAGCATATTGGTTAGAGCCTTCGATTGGCACGGCACCGTTGGACTTGTCATCTTGTGTCCAGTTAAAGGGTGCATAAGCGGCCTCCATACCGACTCGTAAGTACTGATCTGCTTGTACGCTACTTATTCCTCCAAAGAGTAATAAAAGGGCAGTAAAACAGGTTATTGCTAGCTTTTTCATAAAAGCCTCCTGTATCCTATTTTTTAATAGTATCTATTTTACAGGAAATAACTTGCTATTTCAATGTTAAACCCTTGATTATTTACCTGAAAATTATCTTGAAAAATGTAATTTATTATGAAAACAAGGAAAAAACGAGAAGCTTTCCTTTAAATAAGTAAACTATGGTAAAATAAAGTCATTAAAAAGGAGTCAAGGATGAGAAAATTACTAACGATTTTGCTGTTTTGTTTGAGTTTTTGGGGAATAAGGGTTGAAGCTGAGAAAGTGGAATACAGCATTCCAAATTATCATGGCCTTTTAACTATTGGCAAAGATAATAATGCCCAGTTTGAACAAAAGATAAGCTATAGTTTTGATTCTGACTATCAGGGTCAATATGTCTCTTTGGGCACAGCTGGTAAGATGCCCCAGAACTTTACTATTGATCCCAAGCCGACTATTGAAGTTTATCATAATCAGAAAAAGGTTGAGGCAAAAGGAGAAATTGAAGATCTAGGAGATGGTTACCGTCTGAAGATCTATAATGCTGGTAGTAGGGGTGATAGGGTTGATGTCAAAGTTACCTGGCAACTCAAGAATTTATTGAGTCCCTACAAGGATGTTGCTGAGTTGGATTGGAAGCCTATTAGTGACTGGGATAAAAGCCTTGAAAAGGTCAGATTCACCATCAGGGTAGCAGATGATAACAAGGATTCTCAACTTTGGGCCCATAGAGGCTATCTAAAAGAAGAGCCAAGTGTTAGCCAGACTAAAAAGGCTGCCAAGGAATATACTGTTGAAAGTAAGGACCTGTCTGGTATTTTTGAACTACATGGCTATTGGGACCGAAAAGACCTGCTGCAAGATTCTGTTCCCTTTACAAATGAGATTAAAAAGCCAGCCATCATTTCTTTGGAAAAGCGCATCAGCTTTAGGAGCCAGGCTATGAAGCTTAGCTTTGTGGTCATTTTGCCTCTGGTCTTTGCCTTACTTTTACTAGGACAATTGTTCCTATATATAAGACTTAAAAAAGGCTTGGATAAAAATGTTCTTAGCAGTAAAGATAGTCATCTTTATGAAGTTCCCGAAGACTTATCACCTCTGGTATTGACCCAAAACATTTACCAAAAAAGCTTCCACGACCTCTCTCCTTTGACAGAAAAGATCAAGACCAAGGTTAAAGGGATCAGTTTTGAAAGTCTTACTCAGGCAACTCTTCTTGACCTCATTGATCGCAGAGCTTTGAAAATCACAAAAGAAGATGGGCAAACCCTGCTAAAAGTTGTCACTAAAGAGTCACTGACGCCTGCAGAAAATAGCTTCTTGGAAATGGCCTTTGAGGATGCAAGTGAATTGCCAATTTCGTCACTTTTCAAGCAGTTTGAATACGATCCTAGCATGGTTGAGAAATTGAAGAAACAGTATGCAGGAAAAGAACTTGAAAAAGCAGTGCACAAAAGCTCACAACCTCTTACAAATAAGATGAATCACTATAGTCGCTTCATTTCAGAAGCTGTTAAAGAGACTTGTGAAAAATTAAGACTTGAAAATCCTTACCGCAAGATAAGTAAATCAGAAAAAAGAGGTCTGAACTTTATGTCAGGACTGGGCCTTCTTGCTATGGCTCTAGTTATTACTTTGCTGATCTTCCTTGTTATAAAAGAAAGTGTCATTGCCTTTTTCTATCTTATTATGGCCTTGCTTGGCTTTGCCTTGAATTATTACATTTATAACAAGACAAGAAAATATCATGACAATGGTATTGAAACTGAGAATGGTGCTCTTAGGCTTCATAAATGGAGAAGTTTCAGAAATATGATTGAAGACATTAACTCCTTTAATGCAGTGGAGATAGAAGGTCTTGTCGTATGGAATCGCATCTTAGTCTATGCTACCTTATTTGGGGAGGCCAAAAAAGTTGAAAAATACTTGAAGATTCATCAGATTGCCCTGCCTGAACAGTATCGACAATTCAGTCCAGCTGAGTTGGCAGTCCTCATGTATAGTACGACCCCTCATTTTGTTTCAAATCTGTCCACTGTTTCTGACTCCTCACACTTTTCAGTCTCTGCCGGCGGTGGCGGTATTTCTGGTGGAGGAGGATTCTCCGGAGGCGGCGGAGGTGGAGGGGGTGGCGCTTTTTAAGCGCCAGATTCTAGTGAGTTCTTAGAACTCATTTATGTATTATTTAAGGAAATCTGTTACAATAGTTATATTACATTTTTAGGAGAATTCATGTTATTTTTTGAAATAATAAAAGCCCTTTTCTTTGGGATAATAGAGGGTGTTACAGAGTGGTTACCCATATCAAGTACTGGGCATTTAATCCTTGTTCAAGAGTTTGTTAAATTAAATCAAGACAAGGCTTTCATGGATATGTTTAATATCGTTATTCAGCTTGGAGCCATTATCGCCGTTCTTGTCATTTATTTCCAGCGTTTGAATCCCTTTCAATCTGGAAAAAGTAAAAGAGAGATACAACTGACTTGGCAATTATGGATGAAGGTTGTTATTGCCTGCATCCCATCAGCTATTTTTGGTTTATTGCTGGACAATTGGATGGAAGCTCATTTTTACAACTTTGTAGTTGTTGCTTTGATGCTGATACTGTACGGTTTTGCCTTTCTTTGGATTGAAAAAAGAAATAAGAGAGTTCAGCCTGTCGTTAATGAATTAGGAAGAATGTCCTATAAGACTGCCTTTCTAATAGGCTGTTTCCAAGTTTTGAGTATCATTCCTGGAACTAGTCGCTCTGGAGCTACTATTTTAGGAGCTATTATTTTGGGAGCCAGTCGCCCAGTGGCTGCTGATTTCACCTTTTTCTTAGCTATTCCAACCATGTTTGGTTATAGTGGCCTAAAGGCAGTGAAATTCTTCTTAGAAGGAAATCATTTGGCCTTTTCACAGGTTCTTATCTTACTGGTAGCTTCTTTAACAGCCTTTGTGGTCAGTATGTATGTGATTAAATTCCTTGTGGATTATGTTAAAAGACATGACTTTACTGTATTTGGTAAGTACCGCATCATTCTTGGAAGTATCTTACTTGTCTACTTTGTGGTGACCTTATTTATTTAAGAAAGAATCAACTCATTTGGGGTTGATTTTTGCTCTTTCAGGGCTAGGTCTGCTCTTAAATTGCGAAAAAATGGTATTTCTAGTATAATAGTAATACTACGCGTGCGAGGTATAGACTATGGAAATGAAACAGATCAGCGAAACAACGCTTAAAATAACGATTAGTATGGATGATTTGGAAGAACGAGGGATGGAGTTAAAGGACTTTTTGATCCCCCAAGAAAAGACCGAAGAGTTCTTTTACACAGTGATGGACGAGCTGGATTTACCAGATAATTTTAAAGATAGTGGTATGTTGAGTTTTCGGGTAACACCGAGAAAAGACCGTCTAGACGTCTTTGTGACAAAGTCTGATTTGAATAATGAATTGCATTTAGAAGATTTTGCTGACATGGGTGACGTTTCTCAAATGACTCCTGAGGACTTTTTCAAAAACATCGAAAAAACAATGATGGAAAAAGGCGATGTCAACGCCCATGAAAAGTTAGAGAAAATAGAAGAAATGCTTGAAGAGTCAGTGGCTCAGTCTGCTGAGAAAAAAGAAGAGAAGCCTGAAGAAGTTAAGCCAGAACCAGAACCTTTAGATTATGTTCACTATGTCTTAGATTTTACAAGCTTGGAAGAAACCATTCAATTTTCAAAGATAATAGATTTCCCAATAGAGGCTTCTGAGCTTTACAAAGAAGCTAATCTTTACCATATTACTATTTTGTTGGATGTTCAAAATCAGCCTTCTTACTTTGCTAATATCATGTATGCACGGTTGATTGAGCATGCGCGACCAGGTACAAGAACCAGAGCCTACTTGCAAGAACATGCTCTGCTCTTAATTGCAGATGGTGCTGTTGAAGAACTGCAAAAAGTTGAGTTGGTGTAATGTCCTATGTTTCATTTTACTTTTGATTATGTCCTTGTTCTCATAGGTGCTTTGCTGATATCACTCCTTTTGACGCCCTTGGTTCGCTTACTATCCTTTAAGGTAGGAGCAGTTGATCAGCCAAATGCCAGAAGGGTCAACAAGGTTCCCATGCCCAGTAGTGGCGGACTTGCCATCTTTATGTCTTTTTTGATAGCCACCCTGTTTTTTGTTCCAATGGTATCAACCAAGGTGTTCATGGAAGGCTTGTCTTATTTTGAATACATTTTACCTGTTGTTTTGGGGGCTATGATGGTCACTTTGACAGGATTCTTAGATGATATTTTTGAGATAAGTCCCAAACTGAAAATGCTTGGCATTGTTTTTGGGGCCACTATTATCTGGGGCTTTACAAATTTTAGGTTTGACAGTTTTAAGATCCCTTTTGGAGGACCACTCTTGCTTTTTGGTCCCTTTTTAACCTATATATTAACCATTCTATGGATCATCTCCATCACCAATGCTATTAATCTGATTGATGGACTTGATGGGTTAGTTAGTGGGGTGTCCATTATTTCACTGGTCACCATGGCAATCGTTTCCTATTTCTTTTTGCCGCAGAAGGATTTCTTTTTGACCCTAACAATTTTGATTCTTATTGCTTCTATTGTTGGCTTTTTCCCTTATAATTACCATCCGGCCATCATCTATCTTGGTGATGCAGGAGCCCTGTTTATAGGCTTTATGATCGGAGTTTTATCCCTTCAAGGGTTAAAGAATGCCACTGCTGTTGTGGTTGTTACACCTGTTATTATCTTGGGAGTACCAATAATGGATACAGCAGTTGCTATCATCAGAAGAAGTTTGTCTGGTAAGAAGTTTTATGAACCAGATAAGATGCATTTACACCATCGTTTACTTTCAATGGGCTTTACACATCGCGGAGCTGTTTTAGTAGTCTATGGGATTGCCCTCTTATTTTCTTTAATTTCACTTCTTTTAAATGTTTCCAGTCGCATTGGCGGTAGCTTACTCATACTAGGTCTCTTTTTTGGACTGGAGGTATTGATTGAAGGCTTGGAAATTTGGGGAGAAAACCGTACACCACTTTTTAATCTTTTGAAATTTTTAGGAAACAGTGATTATCGACACTCCCAGATCCAAAAATGGAAAGAGAAAAGATGACTTTTAAACAATAGAAAAGCCTTTGACGGCTTTTTTTGTTATAATTTAATTGAGCATAAAAATGAAATTTTGAAACAAAGTAATATAGAATATGAGGTATAAAATGTCTGTACTTGAAATAAAAGACTTACATGTTTCCATCGAAGATAAGGAAATTCTAAAAGGTGTCAATCTAACCTTGAAAACAGGTGAAATAGCAGCTATCATGGGACCAAATGGGACTGGGAAATCCACCCTATCTGCAGCCATTATGGGAAATCCTAATTATGAAGTGACAAAAGGCCAGATCCTTTTTGATGGTCAAGATATATTGGACTTGGAAGTTGATGAAAGAGCAAGGCTTGGCTTGTTTTTAGCTATGCAATACCCTTCTGAAATTCCAGGTATTACCAATGCAGAGTTCATTCGTGCCTCAATGAATGCCGGTAAAGAGGATGAGGATAAGATTTCAGTTCGTGATTTCATTACAAAACTGGATCAAAAAATGGAACTTTTGGGTATGAAAGAAGAAATGGCAGAGCGCTACCTCAACGAAGGTTTCTCTGGCGGTGAAAAAAAACGTAATGAGATTCTTCAATTATTGATGTTGGAGCCAAAGTTTGCACTCTTAGATGAGATCGATTCTGGCCTTGATATTGATGCTCTCAAGGTCGTTTCAAAAGGGGTTAATGAGATGCGTGGGCAGGAATTTGGTGCCATGATTATTACCCACTATCAACGCCTCTTAAACTATATTAAACCAGATGTGGTCCATGTCATGATGGAGGGGCGCATTGTCTTAACAGGAGGATCTGAATTAGCAGCTCGTCTTGAAAAAGAAGGCTATGTTCAGATTGCTGAAGACTTAGGAATAGAATATAAAGAAGAAGTATAATGATGTCAAAGTTATGGATAATAGCTCTGTCCTAATCAGGTAGAGAGATAACTTTTAATAGACATTTTCAGACAAAGAGTTAGAAAAGGAAACATCATTATGACAAAAGAAAAAATAATGCGCTTTTCACAAAGCAAAGCAGAACCCGACTGGTTGCAAAGCAGAAGGCAGGATGCCTTTGAGAAAATCTCGCAACTAGAATTGCCCATGATCGAACGGGTGAAGTTTCACCGTTGGAATCTGGGAGATGGGACTATAACAGAAAGTCCAAGCCAAATGTCAGTTCCTGACTTTATAGCTATTGGAGACAATCCTACTTTGGTCCAAGTTGGGACACAAACAGTTCTGGAGCAACTCCCCTACTCACTAGTTGAACAGGGACTTGTTTTCACAGACTTTTATAATGCCTTGGAAGAAATTCCAGAAGTTATGGAAAAGTATTTTGGCAGTGCACTAGCCTATGACCAAGATAAATTAACAGCTTATCATACTGCCTATTTTAATAGCGCAGCTGTTTTGTATGTACCAGATTTTGTAGAAGTTAAAGAACCCATTGAAGCTATTTTCTTGCAAGATAGTGATAGTCTGGTTCCTTTCAATAAACATATTTTGATCATTGCTGGTAAGGGAAGTCAGTTTACCTATTTGGAAAGGCTAGAGTCTTTTGGGCAAGGAACAGAAAAAATCAGTGCCAACCTCTGTGTGGAAGTTATAGCAGAGGCTGACAGTCATATTAAGTTTTCTGCCCTTGATCAGCTGGGTGAAAATGTGACGGCCTTCATTAGTAGACGCGGTCGTTTGGCTGATAATGCCAGCATCAACTGGTCCTTAAGTGTCATGAACCAAGGTAATGTCATTGCAGATTTTGACAGTGATTTGATAGGTGACGGTAGCCATGCAGACCTAAAAGTAGTTGCAGCTTCTAGTGGTAGACAAATTCAAGGGATTGACACCAGAGTGACCAACTATGGTAAGCATTCCATTGGGCACATTCTCCAACATGGGGTTATTCTAGAACGTGGAACCTTAACCTTTAATGGCATAGGCCACATTATTAAAGGAGCTAAGGGAGCAGATGCCCAGCAAGAAAGTCGTGTCCTCATGCTTTCTGATAAGGCAAGAAGTGATGCCAATCCTATCCTCCTAATTGATGAAAACGAGGTGACAGCAGGTCATGCTGCATCCATTGGTCAGGTTGATCCTGATGATTTGTATTATTTAATGAGTCGGGGCTTAGATAAGGAAACAGCTGAGCGTCTAGTGATAAGAGGCTTCTTAGGAACTGTTATCACCGAAATCCCTATTAAAGAAGTACGTGAAAGCATCATTGCAGTGCTTGACCAGAAATTAGCAGCAAGATAAAGAAAGAAGGACTTACCTGTGCTTGATGCAAAGCAAGTCAAAAAAGATTTTAAGATATTAGATCAAGTGGTTAATGATGAGGCACTCATTTATTTAGACAATGCTGCAACAACGCAAAAGCCCATCCAGGTTTTAGACAAACTCCAAAGTTATTATTTAAAGGATAATGCTAATGTTCACCGTGGGGTCCATACCTTGGCTGAAAGAGCCACCAAAGAATATGAAAATAGTCGACAAAGGGTTGCTAACTTCATCAATGCCAAGCAGACTAAGGAAATCTTATTCACCAGAGGAACAACCACTGCTTTAAATTGGGTAGCTAAATTTGCAGAGACACAATTAGAAGAGGGAGACCAGGTTCTCATATCGGTCATGGAACACCATTCTAATATCATCCCCTGGCAAGAAGCCTGCCGTAAAAAGGGAGCCCAGCTAGTCTATGTCTATTTAAAAGATGGCCAACTGGATCTGTTAGACCTGAAACAAAAACTCTCAAAGAAAACGAAATTTGTCAGTATAGCTCAGGTTTCAAATGTCTTGGGCTGCTTAAACCCCGTTAAGGAAATCGCAGAACTGTCCCATGAGGTGGGTGCCTATATGGTTGTTGACGCAGCACAATCAGTTCCTCATATGTCTGTAGACGTACAGGATTTGGACTGTGACTTTTTAGCCTTTTCTGGTCATAAAATGCTTGGTCCAACTGGTATAGGAGTCTTGTATGGAAAAGAGAAACTATTAAATCTCATGGAACCCTTTGAATTCGGAGGGGAAATGATTGATTTTGTCTATGAACAAGAGTCATCTTGGAAGGAACTGCCTTGGAAATTTGAAGCAGGAACGCCAAATATTGCAGGAGCCATTGGTCTAGCTAGGGCTATTGATTACATTGAAGAGATTGGGATAGAGAAAATCCATGATCATGAAAAGAACTTGGTTTCTTATCTCCTTCCTCAGTTAGAGGCAATTGAAGGCTTGACAGTCTATGGGCCACAAGATCCAGGTCAGCATTTGTCAGTCATAGCCTTTAATATTGAAGGCTTACATCCGCATGATGTGGCAACGGCTCTAGATTATGAAGGGATTGCTGTAAGAGCAGGCCACCATTGTGCCCAGCCTTTGATGCGCTATCTGAAGCTTTCTTCCACGGTTCGAGCAAGTTTTTATCTTTATAATACCAAAGAAGATTGTGACAGCTTAGTTCAAGCAATCATCAAAACGAAGGAGTTTTTTAATGGCACTATCTAAATTGAATAGTTTATATATGGCTGTTGTAGCTGACCACTCTAAGCATCCTCACCATAGAGGAGTCTTAGATGGGGTTGAGGCTGTTCTCCTTAATAATCCAACCTGTGGGGATGTCATTTCTTTGACAGTGGAATTTGATGGTGACATTATTAAAGATATAGCTTTTTCAGGAGATGGTTGCAGTATTTCAATAGCTTCTTCCAGTATGATGACTGATGCTGTTATTGGAAAAAGTAAGGCTCAGGCTTTGGAATTGGCTCACACCTTTTCAGAAATGGTTCAAGGTCAAGAAGATCCTCGCCAAAAAGAATTAGGAGAAGCGGAGCTTTTAGCAGGAGTTGCTAAGTTTCCGCAACGTATTAAATGTTCAACCTTAGCTTGGCATGCTTTAGAAAAAGCTATTGAAAGAAGCCAAAAAAATGAGGAATGATAGGAAGAGATAAGTAGAGGAAGATAGAGATGACTGAAAGCAATGAAAAAGTAGAACCTAAACCAATTGATTTGGGTGACTATCAATTTGGATTTCATGATGATGTCCAACCTGTTTATTCTACAGGAAAAGGGCTTAATGAGGCAGTGGTCAGAGAATTATCAGCAGCTAAAAATGAACCTGAGTGGATGTTGGAATTCAGACTAAAATCCTTGGAAACCTTTAACAAGATGCCCATGCAAAAGTGGGGTGCAGATTTATCAGATATTAACTTTGATGATATTATCTATTATCAAAAGGCCTCTGATAAGCCAGCTAGATCTTGGGATGATGTCCCTGATAAGATCAAGGAAACCTTTGAAAGAATTGGGATTCCACAGGCTGAGCGTGCCTATTTAGCAGGAGCTTCAGCTCAATATGAGTCAGAAGTTGTCTACCATAATATGAAAGATGAATTTGAGAAGTTAGGGATCATCTTTACAGATACAGATTCAGCCTTAAAAGAATATCCAGATTTGTTTAAGCAATACTTTGCCAAGCTGGTTCCGCCAACAGATAATAAGTTGGCTGCTCTTAATTCCGCAGTTTGGTCTGGTGGGACATTCATTTATGTGCCAAAAGGTGTTAAGGTTGATATTCCTCTACAGACCTATTTCCGCATTAATAATGAAAATACAGGCCAATTTGAACGAACATTGATTATTGTTGATGAAGGAGCAAGTGTTCACTATGTTGAAGGCTGTACTGCTCCAACTTATTCTAGTAATAGCTTACATGCAGCCATTGTTGAAATCTTTGCTTTAGATGGCGCCTATATGCGCTATACCACCATCCAAAACTGGTCAGACAATGTTTATAATTTGGTGACCAAACGTGCTCGTGCTCTTAAGGATGCGACAGTGGAATGGGTTGATGGCAATCTTGGGGCAAAAACAACCATGAAGTACCCTTCGGTTTATTTAGATGGACCTGGTGCGCGTGGGACCATGCTTTCTATAGCTTTTGCTAATAAGGGTCAACATCAAGATACCGGAGCTAAGATGATTCACAATGCCCCTCATACCTCCTCATCAATTGTTTCAAAATCAATTGCTAAAGGTGGTGGAAAAGTGGACTACAGGGGTCAGGTTACCTTTAATAAAGAATCTAAAAAATCTGTCTCTCACATTGAATGTGATACCATTTTAATGGATGATATCTCAAAATCAGATACCATTCCCTTTAATGAAATTCACAATTCACAGGTTGCCTTGGAGCATGAAGCTAAGGTTTCAAAAATATCAGAAGAACAACTTTACTATCTAATGAGCAGAGGCTTAAGTGAAAGTGAAGCAACTGAGATGATTGTTATGGGCTTTGTTGAACCTTTTACCAAAGAGTTACCAATGGAATATGCTGTAGAATTGAACCGACTTATTTCTTATGAAATGGAAGGATCAGTAGGCTAAAAACTTTGTTATAGAAGATTTTATGTCGTCACCTAGGGCGGCTTTTTTGTTTATTTTATCTCTTTTCAACTATTTTAATTTTACTCATTAAGCTTAAATAGGCTGGTTTCCATTAAAAAGTCAAACTATTCTTCTTTCTTTATGTTACAATAGAACCATATTTAGAATAGTTCAATGAGATTAGGAGTGGGGAACTGAATGGAAGCTAAAAGGCGAATAGTCAAATCACCTTTGCCTAAAAAGTTGGCCTTTACGAGTGTCATTATTTTGGTTTTTTTAATTGGTCGGCATATACCCTTACCCTTGGTTGACATAGAATCCTATGACACACTGGGTCTGAATCAGGAATTATTATCAGTAGCCAGCTTGATTACAGGGGGAGATTTTTCTCAGGTCTCTCTTTTTACACTGGGACTGGGGCCTTGGATGTCAACAATGATTATTTGGGGATTCTTAGGCAGTTCTAAGAAATTAAATGTTAAAAAGATGTCACAGAGAATCGCTGACAAATGGAAAAAAATCATAATGGTTATGATCAGTCTGGTTCAAGCTTTGGGGCTCATGAGTTTTATGACCTTTCAAAAGGCATTTTTACAGACCAACCGCAGCTTCCTTGTTTTGATCCTTGTATTTGTCACCATAACGGGTTGTTTTGTCATCATGTGGCTTTCCAACTTAAATATTAAATTTGGAATTGGCAGCTCAAGTATTGTCATATTGGTTGGACTTTTATCAACCTTGCCTAACAGGCTCAGCAAATCTTTCCAAGCAGACTTGTTTCACAGTGAGCATCTTTGGGTCTATGGGGTCATTATCATTTTTTGTCTGTTGTCATTAGTTTTGACTGTCTTTTTAGAAAGGGCCGAGTATCGTATTCCTGTAGAGAGGGTAATGATACATAATGATTTTGCCAATAAGTCCTATGTGCCAATAAAGTTAAATGTAGCCGGTGGGATGTCTATTATGTATGGCATGACCTTGCTGGTTTTGCCACAGTATCTGTTTTCTGCCCTAAAGCTGATTTTTCCAGAAAGTAAGTTATTGTCCCTTTTAATCAGTCATTTTCAGTTATCAGAACTCTTTGGGCTATCTGCTTACCTGATCATTCTTTTCTTACTAACCATTGGTTTTGCTCTGGTCAATGTTAAACCGGACCAGCTAACAGAAAATTTACAGGAAATGGGAGACTATATTCACAATGTCAGACCTGGCAGACAGACCTTCTTATTTCTCAATAAAAAAGTAAAGCAAATAGGTGTATTAGGCGGATTGTACACTTGTTTTATCATTGGGGTGCCTCTTGTCTTAGGATACCTCTACCGTTTAGATTCAACTATTTCCACTTTACCTGGGACTACTTTGATTTTAGCAACCCTACTATTTTCAATATTTGATCAAGTAGCTATGCTTAAATTGAATAGGCAGTATAAAGATGTATTATAATTTATAAATGAGAGAGTATAAATCATGTACCATTTTATCCCGGCTTGGTATTCTTCTGAACGTATCTGGTATGATGATACAAGAGAGTGGAGCCAAGGCAAACAATCCTTACAGTTTGATGATACTGTCAATCAAGTAAGAGTATTTAATGAGAATCAGGAAGAAACTGATCTACTAGTTCTCAACTATTGTCCTAACTTAAGATCCTTTTTACACCAAAAGGGTCTTTTAGAAGTATCTTACTGGTCACTTTTTGATCATTTACAAGGGATTAAGGGACATCAATTTGGTCGCTTAAATTGGCGTCAATTTGCCTGGCCTGAAAAGTCAGAGTTTATTTATTCCCCTTTTACAGTCAGTGTTTTTGTTGATGATTTAAGGTATGCTCAAGTTTTATTTGCAGACGGTGGCTATCTTTATAAAATATTTTTATATGATCAGACAAAAGGGACAATCAAAGAAGCTTTGATTTTTGATGATAGGGGCTTTTTATCCAGCATTTTGTATTATAAGGATGGGATAGCTGATCATCAGGATTACTTAGATCAGAGTGGTCAGTGGTGTCTGAGAGAAAGACTGGAGAATGAAGGCTCTACTAAGGACATTAGGATAAATAAAGAAAAACTACCTTCTTTGCAGCAGGAGAATTATCCAAACTGGGATTCCTTGTTAGAAGAAGTTATTGCCAAAAAATTAGGGACTTTCCCTGCTGAAGATCACCTAGTCGTGGCCTCTCACCCTCAACACAATTGTTTCTTTCAAGATTTGGAACAAGATGTTACCTTTTCCTTTTTCCAGGATCGTTTTCCTAAGAGTCAGTTGAATGAGGAGCAACTACAATTAATAGAGACTGCGGCTTTACTGGTCACAGATAATCAGACTAACCTGCAAATGCTAGAGACATTGAGGTCAAAAAGCAGTCAGAAGCCTAATATTATTCAGATCTCACCCTTTGACACACGCTTTGAGTTGGGCTTAAGTGTGCGCCGTAAAGAGCTGATTATTTATCTCTTTATTGACAATCTATCTGATGCAGACTTAGACAATCTTTTGAAGATCATCTTTAAAAAGATGCAGGAAAATCAGTTGATTTCTCTTATCTTAGGCTCTTATCAGGCTAGTAGTCCTAGAAATCAAAAGGTGGCTGAACTACTTGAGCATTATTCAGACACCTACCTTCCTAAAAAAGAACTTGCTATTGAAGAACTCCTACCAGCTAAGGATCATGAAGAAGAGGAGCTTAGGGCTAAGTTAGCAATCATCAAAGAAGAAAATGATCTGGTTATTCTTCTACAAATCTGCCGTCTGATTATTGATCTAGGGCATGAACCGGATTTATTTCACCAAATTGCTGCTATCAGTTCAGGAATTCCCCAAATTAACCAAGTGACATCAGACTATGTCAGTCATAAGGAAAATGGCTATATTATCAAGGATCTTAAGGAAGTAGATGAGGCCCTTACCTACTTTTTTCAAGGTTTATCTCATTGGAATAAGGCCTTGATTTATTCTATTGAAAAAATTGCTGAAAATACTGGTCCAGCCTTACTTGATAAATGGAAAAGCAAGATAGAGGGGTGAGGAAATGCCTGAAAATAAAATAAAAATACTACAAATTGGGCAGGAGAATTGGGAAGAATCCTATTTCATTCCAAGAAATCTGACCTGGCATTACACGCCTATTGACTTCTTTAGGGATCAATTGATCTCAGAAGATGGAGAAAAAGTAGAGCCTTTTCAGGTCATCCTTTTTACAGACTTTGATTTAGGCAGGGAGTCTTTCATAGATTTATTTCCTTTTTCAAGAGCCTACACTGTTTTTTATAACCAAGAAGTCAAAACGATCACCTGCCAAGAGGAGTTTTTCTTCAGTAAGCAAGCCCAACCAATGGATATGACAGAAGTAGACAAGTTGCTCCTTGTCTTATCTAAATTCTTTTTTACGGGCCAGTCTGGATCTAGTGCAGATATGCGTTATATCCAAGTCTGTCCAAAGTTTGTGAAGAAGGTTAGCTATCTTGGAAATAGTTATTTGACCTATAATGAAGACTATGGTCAAGACTTTATGTCCTTGCAAAGCTGGCGTTATAACATACTTTATAGTGCTAATGAGCCTATAGATTTATGGTTAGAATATATTAAAGACCAATCTGTAAAGCTTCAATTAAAGGTCTATAGTTTTCAAGCTGGCTCTTCAGAAGTGATTAAAATAAGAACTTTTACAGAAAAAGACCTGGAACACCAGCTCCACATTGATGATGGCAATGAAAACACTTATTTGTCTGTTGTCTTATTGGTAAAAGGATCAGGTCAGCTTAAAGTTGGGCCTCTTCACCAGCGCCGTTCTCGCTTAAGCTTTGGTCAATTTATAGCTGGTGGTAAGCGTTTGGTTGATGAGAATCGACAAGAATTGATTGCCTACTTTAATCCTGGGGATATGAAGCCGCCTTTGAATGTTTATTTTTCTGGTTACCGTTCTGCCGAAGGTTTCGAAGGCTACTGGATGATGGCAAATATGGGCAATGCTCCCTTTATTTTAATTGGGGATCCGAGGATAGAAGGGGGAGCCTTTTACTTAGGCTCTCAAGACTTGGAAAAACAAGTTCAACTCTTTATTGAAGAAAAACTTAAGGAGCTGGGCTTTGGTCATCATCAATTGATTCTCTCAGGTCTGTCCATGGGAACCTTTGGAGCCTCTTATTATGCAGCGCAGCTCAGACCGCATGCGGTGATTATAGGCAAGCCCTTGTTCTCTTTGGGAAATATTGCTTTGAACGGCTATCGTCTTAGACCAGATGAATTTGGAACGGCTTTTGATATGGTTCATCTTTTAAGGGGTGAACTCTCAGATACAGCCATTCAAGCTGTTAATCAAAAATTTTGGACTGCCTTTGATCAGGCTGATTTTTCACATACCTTATTTGCCATTGCCTATATGAAAAATGATGACTATGATTCTACAGCCTATTATGATTTGCTAGAACATATCAATAGCAAAAATGTTAAGGTGATTTCAAAAGGGATAGAGGGTCGTCATAATGATAATAGTGATTCCATTAACCAATGGTTTCTAAACCAGTATAAAAGGATACTGAAGCTTGATTTTGGGAGGGATTCTTAATGTCAGCATTGACTTTAAAGGGTATATCGATACCGTGGGGACAATTACACAAGGGTAGCTATTTGTATGGTACTGATATTGTTTATCTGCCTGATAATAGGGTCTCCTATCGACAAGATTATCTGCCTGTTGGCACCATTATTCACAGCTGGCATTCAAGAAGTAATTTCCAAGCTGATCGAGATATTCCTTATTTACCCTTACTTATTAAGAATAGAGTCTATCATATCAGCTTATCTCTAGAAACGATGGATCAGAATCCACCTTATTTACGCTTGCGTTTTTTTAATCGGCGTGAGGAAATTTTGGAATATAAGATCATCAAGGAGGGGTCGGGCACTTTTGTCTTTCCAGCGCAAGCCTTTTCCTATCAGGTCGAACTAATCAATGCAGGCTGTCATCACTTTATTTTTGATAGTATCTTTCTGATTGAAGCAAAAGATCATAGAGGACTAGATGTTCAGCCTTATTATCATCAAGTCATAGAAAGACAGTCAGATGGTCTTGATCAGTCTAAGCCTCTTACTCTGATGTTTTTAGAGCATGATAGCGGGTCGGCTGATTTTCAAGTATCTGATTCTGTCCTAGATTATATAGATCCTGCCCTGATCTTTGGGACCATTAGCCTTAATAGCTCTGCTTATTTAAGCGATGATTTTTTGGACTATTGTCAAAAGGAAATAGAGAAGATGAAAGACAGAGGCAAGGAAAAAGCTCTACGTTTCCTTGGTTATGGAGAACGGTCTAATCGTGCAGCAGTTTTCTTGGCCTATATCATGGGTGAAAAGGATGTGCTGATCAGTCAGCCCGTCAGCTTTGAGGGCTTGCAAGTGACAGAAAATCCCAGCATGAAAAAAGGCTATACAAGACTTCAGTCATTCTTATCTGACAAGGACTTCTTATATCAGCTGGCAGACTTGCCCTATTATAGTCAGTTAGGGGACCAATCTCATGACTTCATTGCTGCGCTGGCCGATCCATCAACAAGCTTAAGTGAACTAGTAAAAGATAATCATTAAAGGAGTTCAATCTGTGAGTTTAAAAGAAAAATTCTCCATCAACAAAATCCGTTTGAAACACCTTGAAAAAATACTTAAGAAAGTAAATGCTTTTCAGGATGATTTTGCAAGACTAGGAGATAAAGAATTAAAAGAAAAAACTCAGGAATTTAAAGATAGATTAGCTCAGGGAGAGTCGCTAGATAGCCTCTTGCCAGAAGCCTTTGCTCTTGTCAGAGAAGCCGACAGCCGTGTCCTTGGTCTTTTTCCCTATGATGTGCAGGTGATGGGAGGCATAGCCCTGCATTTTGGTAATATTGCTGAAATGATGACTGGTGAAGGCAAGACCTTGACGGCAACCATGCCTTTATATCTCAATGCTCTTTCAGGTAAGGGTGCCATTCTTGTGACTACAAATGACTACCTTGCCGGACGTGATGGTTTAGAGATGGGAAAGGTCTTTCAATGGCTTGGTTTAAGAGTAGCCATAGGTGTTCCAGAAGATCCCAGTCAAAAGTTGACCGTGGAAGAAAAACGAGCTATTTATGCAGCTGATATCATCTACACAACCCATTATGCTCTGGGATTTGACTATCTGATTCAAAATTTAGCAGAGTCAGCGCAGAAACAGTTTTTAAGGGATTTTCACTATGCCATTGTGGATGAGGTGGATTCGGTCTTACTAGATAGTGCCCAAACACCTTTGATCATATCTGGTTCACCACGTGTGCAATCAAATTATTATGCTGTTGCTGACACCTTCATTACGACCTTAGAAGAAGGAGTGGGCTATAAATATGATGACGATAAGGAAAATGTTTGGTTGACTAATCAGGGAATTGCTGAAGCCGAAAACTTTTTTGGTATAGACTATTTATTTGATCCCAAATATTCAGAAATCGTAAGGCATCTGGTTTTAGCCTTAAAAGCCCACTGTCTTTTTCACCGGGAAGAAGAGTATATTGTTGAAAATGATGAAGTTATCTTGCTTGATGCCATTAGTGGTCGTGTCTTAGAGGGTACCAAGTTGCAAGCAGGACAACATCAGGCAATTGAAGCTAAAGAAGGAGTGAAAAGAACTCCTGAAACAAGAGCAATGGCCAGCATAACCTATCAAAATCTTTTTAAGCTCTTTGCCAAATTAAGTGGTATGACTGGTACTGGTAAGGTTGCAGATGATGAGTTTATTGAGACTTATCGGATGCCTGTGATCACAATTCCAACCAATCGTCCCATTCAGAGGATTGATCAGCCAGATAAAATTTATACAAGTCTACCTGAAAAGATCCTGGCTTCTATGGACTATATCAAGAAGATACACCAAACAGGTCAGCCTATTTTGTTGGTAACAGCGACCGTTGAAATGTCTGAAATTTACTCACACCTGCTCCTTAAAGAAGGCATTGCCCACAGTGTTTTAAATGCCTATAATACAGCCAAAGAAGCTCAAATGATTGCGGAAGCAGGACAAAAAGGCAATCTGACAGTGGTTACAGCCATAGCAGGCCGTGGAACAGATATCAAGTTGGGGAAAGGTGTTGAAGAATTAGGTGGTCTGGCTGTGATTGGGACTGAAAGAATGTCCAGCAAACGCATTGACTTACAAATGCGAGGCAGGTCAGGTCGTCAAGGAGACCCTGGTATGAGCCAGTTCTTCATATCACTTGAAGATCCCTTACTCATTAAGTGGGGACCTTCTTGGCTGATGAATTATTTAAAAAAACAATTACCCAAAATGGATGCCAATCCTCCTAAGGAATTAAGAAATAGGAAATTCCTTAGCCTGATCGAACGTGCTCAAGAAACCAGTGATTCTGCTGGTAGAGAGGCTAGACAAAATGCTGTAGAAATGGACGAGAGTATACAAGTCCAACGTGAACTTGTCTATGGCATGCGTAATCGGCTGATTGCTCAAGATCAATTAGAAGATGTTGATCTGCTGTCTATTTTTGATGAGGTTATCTCTGACTTCTTAGAATCTTCCCCTGATTTAGACGAAGAAAAGCTGAACCGTTTTGTTTACGATAATTTATCCTACCATTTTGATATCCTTGGGGATCTGGATTTAAAAGATTATCAAGCTATCAAGGAAAAACTAAAAGCTATCTTTTTAAATGAGATGGATAAAAAGAATCTGATGTTTCCTAAAAAAGATGACTTTGTTAACTTCCAGAGGATGTCTATTTTAAAAGCTATTGACCAGGCTTGGATTGAGCAGGTCGATTTCTTGCAACAATTTAGGATATTGGTAAGTAGTAGACGGTCTGCCCAAAGGAATACAACTTACGAGTTCCACAAAGAGGCCCTTTATTCTTATCACTTATTGCAAAAAAATATCAGAAATAGCATTATTCGAAACCTTTCATTAAGCATGCTTGCTTATAATAATAAAGGGGAATTGGTTGCCTACTATGCCTAAGTAACGATGACTATTGGAGAGAAATATGACATTATATAATATAAATATGGGGATAGGCTGGGCCAGCAGTGGCGTTGAATATGCTCAAATTTACAGAGCTAAACTCTTACGGATGATTGGTGAAAAAAGCAAATTTATTTTTACTGATCTGATTTTGAATGAAAATATCCAGCATTTAACTGCCAATATTGGTTTTGAAGATCATGAAGTTATCTGGATGTACCACTACTTTACAGATATTAAGTTGTCTAAAACGAGTTATCGGATTTCAGACCTTAAAAAAACCATTCCTGCTCCTATTGAGAAAGAGGAGTTAAATGGCAAGATTTTGCGTCTCTTCTATGACAATGGCAAGAAGTTTGTCACCTGTTATCTGACGAGAGAAGGAGAAGATCTGCTTGATAGGGCGGAATTTGTTTCCAATGGTTTTTTGATTAGAAAGGACTATTTTAATTATACAAGGTACTGTTCAGAGTACTTTACTCCTCGTGATAACATGGCTTATCTTTATCAAAGAAGATTTTTTAATGAGGATGGGACGACTGCCTTTGATGAAATCATTGATCAGGGGGAATCTATTTTTCGTTTTCCTGACCAGATTTTTGACAGCAGGCGGGACCTTCTATCTTATTTCTTGAGACGACTGCATTTTACCAAAGATGATATTATCATTGTTGACCGATCAAGTGAAATAGGTCAGTCGCTGATGGAAGAAAAGGGGCAAGCAAAAATTGGCAGTGTGGTTCATGCCGAGCACTACAGTGAAAATGCTGTAACAGAGCATCATATTTTGTGGAACAATTATTATGAATATGAGTTTACACATGCTAATGAGGTTGATTTTTTTATCTGTTCAACTGAGGCGCAAACAAAGACCCTAGCCCAACAATTTCAGAAGTTTCAAGGGATTAGTCCTAAGATTGTCACTATTCCTGTTGGTTCCTTAGATAAACTGAGAAGACCTGAAAAGGCAAGAAAGCCCTACTCCTTGATTACGGCTTCACGCTTAGCCAGTGAAAAACATATCGACTGGCTTATCTTAGCAGTTATTGAAGCTCATAAGGTCATTCCTGATTTAAGCTTAGCTATTTATGGTAAGGGTGGAGAAGAGCAAAAATTAAAGGAATTAATTGAGAAAAATCAAGCAGAAGGCTATATTACTTTAATGGGGCATGCTGATTTAACAGACCTTTATCAGAACTATTCTGCTTACATTGCAGGCTCAACCAGTGAAGGTTTTGGCTTAACACTGATGGAAGCAGTTGGCTCTGGCTTACCAATTATTGGCTTTGGCGTACCTTATGGCAATATAAGCTTTGTAGAAAATGAAAAAAATGGCCTCTTAATTCCAAAGATGCCTTCTGACCAAGTTGATGTAATTGTTAAACAGTTTTCAAGAGCTATCATTAGAATGTATGAAGACTTTGACATTGAAGACTGGCAAGAATATTCCTACAAAATAGCAGAGCATTTTTTAAGTCAAAAAGTAGCCCAGAGTTGGAAATCACTGTTAGAGGAGGTTTCACATGCTTAATATTTTTGATAACTATGATCAATTAACACAGGATTTACATTATTCCTTAGTCATGTCTGCCTATAAGCATCCTACGGTCATCCTAAATGAAACAGGTTTTTTACCAGATTCTCTTACCACGCCTTATGCTTATTTCACAGGTGATGACGTGATTTCAGACAAGCCAGCTAAATTCTTTAACCAAGTTAAGGTGCCTCGTTACTGGGAAATCAAATCAAGCAATCATAATGGGGAGATCTTTGATCAGGAAAGAAAAAAGGCTAATATTTTTTATGCAGAACCCACTCATAAAAGGTTGATTAGGGCTGTAGAATGGCTAGACAAGGATGCCAAGGTTAGACTGGTTGAATTTTATAACAAACACGGTCGTCTCTATGCGCAGAGTGTTTACAATAAGAATCAAGAAGAAGTCTTAAAAACCTACTATGATCAGTCTGGCAGAGAAAAAATTGTTGAAAACTTTGTGACTGGAGATATTATCCTTAATCATAAAAATCAGATCTTTATTTTTAAAAATAAGCTTGATTTCATTTTCTATTTTTTAGAAGAAAAAGACTATAACTTAGACACTATTATCTATAATAGCTTGGCCCTTCCTTTCCAAATTAGCCATAACCTCAAAAAACCTGGTAAAGATATCCTGGTTTGGCAGGAACATTTTCATGGGGCTATTCCTGGGAATATGCAGATTATTATCAATGGGCAAACTGCTCGGAGCCAAAAAATCATTATTCCGGATCCAAAGGACTACCAGGATTTTCTGATTCTAAATGGGGGTCATGCTAATCCTCAGGTCCAACAGCTGGGCTATCTCTATCCCATAAAAGATAGAAAAACTGCTAATAATAAGGCTTTAATACTTACAAATAGTGACCAGATTGAGGGAATTGAGGAGCTAACAAGTCACTTAAGTGAGTTCGATTTTCATATTGCCGCCCTAACAGAAATGTCACCAAAGTTACAAGAACTAGGGCAAAGGGACAATGTTCTTCTGTATCCTAATGTCAATCAAAAAACGCTGAGAGAACTTTGGCAACAAAACTCCTTATACTTAGATATTAACCACGGTAATGAAATACTAGATGGGACAAGAAGGGCTTTTGAAGCCTGTATGCCTATTCTGACATTTGATAATACTTGTCACAATGCAAAATACATTTTAAGAGAAAATTGTTTTAGTGATAATCAAGTTGATCAAATGATTAGAATTATCAAAAAAATTAAAGATCAGACTGTCTTTGATCAGATGGTAGACAAGCAACTCAAGGCTGCTAACCATATAAGTGAAGAAGATTATCGGGAGGTGATTGGACATGTCTAAAAAAAATGATTTCTCTTTTTTAGATGAAGATATAGAAAAAAGGTTAGAGAAAACAAGGGTTAAATTACCAAAAAAAAGCCGTAAAAACAGCAATAAAAGCCCAGTTTATTTCTGGTTGGGAGCTATTATTATCATTAGTCTTCTTGCTGGATTGTTAAATACACTTTTTAGAATTTTTTAAAAATTTGCCTGAAAAAACATTGTTAATCATTGCAATGTTTTTTTGAGAATTGATTGGCAATTTATTTTTTTTATTCATATAATTAAAATAACCTATGGACAATTAATTAGAATGGTCAATCTATTTAAGACTATTCTGCTTATGGGGTTAAGAGAGAGGAAATGAATATGAAAAAGAGTCGCTTTGATTCGGATTTTTTGGTGTTCGAAAATAAGTATGGTGTAAAATTGCACAAGTCAGGGAAAAATTGGATCAAGACGATCTTAGCTTTATTTGGTTTGGCACGCTTGTTTAAAGGCGGGAAAGCAGAAGAACAAATGTATCAAGATACCAAGGATTTTGTATGCCCTGAAAATCGACTATTAAAAGAACTGATAGGAGCAGGACCTTTATTTGGTGGTCTTGCTGTCGGGGGGACAAGGGACAAGCTCAGGAAGTTAATGAGAATTTACCAGTAGCCTCTAATGCTGATTTGATCCTAACTGGTGCAGATTCATCTAGCCCAAGTGCAAGTGCATCTGATACACGTTCAGAGTCAACTAGTATCCTTATTTCAAATAGTCTATCAGTTAGTGAAGCCATTTCTCAAAACCAATCAAGGTCTTTAGTAGAATCGCAATCCTTATCAACAAAACTGTCAATGAGTGACAGTAGCAGTAAGTCAGCTAAGGAAACAATCAGTCTCACTGAGAAATCTATGACAAGTCAGGCCTCAACCAGCCAATCTTTGGCTTCAACTTCTACGTCAGCTTCGACACAAGTGACAGGGGGGTAATCAACCAATATATCGTCTAATAGGCCACTCAATTCTGAAAGTACAAGCCAGTCATCTTCTCTGACGACTATCACTAGTGATAAGGTAACGACATCTTCTTTAACAAGTAATGGCATTAGCAGCTCAGCTATACCGGCATCTTCAAAATATGTTTCTGTTGATAATCAAAGTACTCCTACAAGTATTGGTTTAAGATCCACAAGAAAAACCTTCTTGGTCAAAACCTTAGCCGCAACAGCTCCTAAAACGGAATATCTTATCTATAGTAATACAGTGTCTCAAGGTCAGCTTCAACCTCGGCCTCCACCTCAACCAGTACGTCGACTTCTTTGAGTACGTCAGCCAGTGCCAGTGTGTCAAGTTCATAAAGCACATCAGATAGTTTGAGTACATCAGCAAGTGTTTCAGTAAGCAGCAGTGTCTCAGAAAGTATGTCAGACAGTGCTTCAGAGTCAGTCTCTGAAGCAAGTCGTTTTTCGAATTCACTACCCTTATCGAACTCTATCAGTGATTCGGCTTCTACTGAATCACAAAATTCTAGTTTTTCCCAATCAGAAATAAGGGTTTCATCGGTGATGCACAGTCAGGTTAGCTCTGCTGGAGCAAGAAAGCCCTCTCTTTTACCAAATACCGGTGCTAGTGATCAGTTTGGTCTTTATGACTCAGCTCATTTAGCTCTATTAGCGGCCTTAGGTCTTACGGGCAAAAAACGAGAAGAAGATGAGAAATAATTCTTCATTTTTGGATGACTATATAAAAAGGTCTGGAAAAAATTGTTTCCAGACTCTTTTTTGATTGTGATGATTTTAAAGTGGGAGGAGTGAGAACTGCTAGTTTAGGAAGTCGTGACTAGTGCTACACTTTGTTCGTCAATGATTTTTTATGTTACACGTTTTTCTGAGAAATAGTGACTTGAAAATTGATAAAGGGATCTTATCTCTTTGTCGACCGTAAAAGGCCAGAGCAGGAGCTCTAGCCTTTTAGTTTAGTGTGCGATTGCAAAAAACATTAAAAGAAGTACTAAAACAATAAAAACAGCTAAACAAACAAAGATTAAATTATGGTAATAATCAACGAAAGCTTCAATCTTATGTAAGATAGTCTTTGGTTTTTTAGTCTGATATTTTTTTGCGGAAAGTGTTGGTTTCTCGGAAGTTTTTTTCTTCCCAAAAAGATTAGGGTATTTTTTCTTATTTTCTTTACTCAAATCAGCAAAGCCTTTTTCAGTTAAGGCATTGACAAAGGGATGACGATAAAACTCACCATCTTGGTCAGACCAATCACCTACTCCCATAACGATAGTTATCAATCGCTTACCATTTCTTTGAGCCGTTACCATGGCATTGAAAGCACCGCTAGGACTTGAACCTGTTTTTAGTCCGTCAACACCTTTAAGTCCAAATTTATCTCCTGGTAGTGAATAATTATAGGAATGAAATTCTTCCTGATAAGGCGTTCCAACCATTGTTTTGACAAGAGACTTATTAGTATAGGATAAAATTTTAGGATATTTCTTTAAAAAAGAATAAATCAATTTAGCCAAGTCACGAGCAGTTGTTTGATTTGGGGCTGTCTTATCATAAGATTCAGGATTGTAAAGACCTTTGAAGGCTTGGGCAGCAGCACCACTAGCGTTATAAAAATGCGTATGGGTCATGCCTAGCTCTTTTGCCTTGTCATTAATACGATCAATAAATGCAGAAGCATTATTATTTGAAAGGTAATTGGCTATCATTATGGTTGCAGCATTTGAGGATGGCACAGCAGTCATGGTAATCAAGTCAGAAATAGGATAGTCTACTCCAGCAACAATATTGTTGTTACTGATCTCATATATCTTACTAATAGCTTGATCCGTTTCTGTTGCTTTTACCTTAGTGTTTAATGAGACCTTGCCACTTTTAAGATCCTCAAAGAGCAGATAGAGAGTGAACATTTTTGACATGCTGGCGGGATCTCTAACAGCGTCACTATTATCTTGCCATAAAATATCCCCATTCCCGGCATCAACTACAATAGATGCCTTGGGTTTATTAATATCATTAACTTGAAAGCCGGCTTTTCTTGTAATAGTTAGGATATCTTCGGCTTCTTCAGCGTGAACAATAGAAAAAGGGATAAAGAGAAAAAAGAGTAAAAATAAGAATATGCGTTTTTTGGTCAACGTAAAACTCCTTGACATAAAATTTAAGCCTATTATACCACTAAACTAATACAAAACAAATATTTTTTTAATAAGTATGGTAAAAGATGATAAAAAAACCTATTTAAAGAAGCTCAGCAAGTGATCTACCAGTGATATTTTTGAAGTTTTTTGCTGGCATAGAGCCTAACTTTAGGCATTGTTTGAGCTAGGCCAGTCTATTACTGTTTAGACTGTCGGAGTTTAGACTAGCCAGCTCTTTATTTTTAGAAAGAGACGCCTCGTTTTTTAGCAATAATCTGGAATTTATACTTATTTTTCCCCTGACTTTTTCTCCTACAAAAGAAAAGGCTTCTAAAACATTGGATCAACTATTTTTGTTTCGTTTTTAATTGTCATTTTTTTTAATAAGATTGTATTTTTTGATAGTCATATTCCAGTAAACGATTGCATTCCATAAAGCTTGCAAATTCTTTCAGACGAATTATTGTAGCAAGTAAGCAATGGTCAAAAAAAGAGTAGAGTAAGAAATGGGCAATATTTCTACTCAAACTCTTAAAGTTTCGTATTAACATAAGTCACAAAACGATTCCACCAAACCTTTAAAAAGAAGCTCTTTGGAATATCTTTGTCAGCCTTTAATGGTACTGATGGCGGCTGATTCAAATACCCGCTGCCAATCACGTTTTTATCTTTAAAAATGGCTTTTCCTAAGACTTTATCACTCTTGATAGGAGCTACTAAAGGATCTAAAGTTTGGTGAAATTGGATAGCTTTTTGATTATTATCACCAATCTTCTGTATGATATCAAGATTATTTTTGGCTGCTAAACGGACTGTTTTTTGGGGACTATCGTGAACTGGGAAACGAGTATCCTTGATAAGCTCGTTCTTTGTTATCACTCTGACTTTTTCAAAATGACGCTTCAGATAATTCAGTAACTGGTTAGCAATTTTAAAGTGCTGTAATTCTTTATCCTTACCCTCTTCAGCATTTAGGATAATGGTAATGATATCCATATTTTTTTCATGACTACTAGTGATTAAAGAGGCTCCTCCTTTTTCAGAGATCCCAACAGATAAGCCGTTGGTACCTTCTCTAGCATAGGGCATGCCTTCTAGCAGATAATTATAAGAAAAAATATTTTGCTTAGCGAACTCAGAAGAGGTTTTTTTTGTTATCTCAAGAACCTCTGGATACTCCTTGAGCAGATGTTCTGTAATAATAGCTAATTGGCGCGCGCTCATTTTGTTTTCAGCATCACTATCTGATTTAGGATAGATATTTTTACCTAAAACAGTGTTTGATAGGCCTGTAGCATTAACCAGTTGAACATCCTTAATTCCCCAAGACTGCAACTGCTTTTTCATTAAATCGACAAATAATGGCTCTGTACCAGAAATCTTTTCAGCTAAAGCAATTGCAGGGCTATTAGCATTGGTAACTAGGACGGCATTTAGTAATTCTTTAACAGTGTACTGCCTTGCATCTAAAGGAACATTACTAATAGAGTAATTTGTCGTTAACTCATAGGGATAATTTGAAATTTTAACAGGCGTATCCCACTGTAACTTTCCAGAATGGACTTCTTTATAGACTAAATAGGTTGTTAAAACCTTTGTTAAAGAAGCAATGGGGTACTGTTTTTCAGCATCTTTTTCATATAATATCTTGCCTGTTCCAAGGTCGAAGGCGATAGCGCCCTTGGCTGGTAGAGTGAAGCTTTCCGCATAGGTTATAGTAGTAGGGGGAGAAAAAAATAAGACTGCGAAAAGGCATACAAGTAATCTTTTCATATTTTAAATCCTTAGCTATCTAACTTTTATTTTTTTAATTATACCATATAATAACAGGAAATTTCTTTGAAGCCAGCTTAATAATGAAAGATTGAAACGCTATCATGAGATATTATAGCAATAGGTTAAAATATGAATTCAGCTAGACTCTATAAACTTTGGAACGCTTTCAAATAAACTTTATTCAAAAAATAAATGAAAATGCTAATAAAATAGTCAGATAATTTGTATTCAATATTTTTTTTGAATAAAATTTGTGGTATAATACTTTTAATTAACACATAGATTGTGAATAAGAAAGAAGAAATTTTAGGAGTGATTCTTATGAAAAATGGGAAATGGTTAGCGCTTGTTGGTGTTGCTCTTTTATCGGTTTCTGCCCTGGCAGCTTGTGGTAAAGGTTCAAGCAAAGACAGTAAATCTAAAACTTACAGCTATGTTTATTCGCAAGATCCTGATACTCTGGATTATTTAGTTTCTGGTCGTTCAACAACTAGTGAAATAGTCCAACAAGCAGTTGATGGCTTGCTAGAATATGATCAATATGGCAATCTTATTCCCCTAACGGCTAAAGATTGGACTGTATCTAAGGATGGTTTAACCTATACTTACAAACTTCGTAAAGATGCTAAATGGTATACAGCTGATGGTGAAGAGTATGCAGATGTAACGGCACAAGACTTTGTTACTGGCTTGAAACATGCAGCAGACAAAGATTCTGATGCTTTGTATTTAGTTCAAGATTCTATCAAAGGCTTAAGTGACTATGTTGACGGGAAAAACAAGGATTTCTCAACTGTTGGTGTCAAAGCTCTTGATAAGCATACCGTACAATATACCTTGAAACAGCCTGAAAGTTTTTGGAACTCAAAATTAACTTATGGCGTTTTATCACCAGTTAATGCTGACTTCCTAAAATCAAAAGGAAAAGACTTTGGTAAATCAAATGATGCCTCATCTATCCTTTATAATGGACCTTTCCTTATTTCTGCAATGACAAGTAAATCATCTATTGAGTTTACAAAAAATGAAAACTATTGGGATAAGAAAAATGTTCATTTGGATGCTGTTCAATTAACCTATTATGATGGACAAGACCAAGAGTCACTCTTTAGAAACTTTGACGATGGCGCTTATTCAACAGCACGTCTATTCCCAACAACTCCATCTTATAAAAAAGCAAAGAAAAATTACGGCAAGAGCATTACTTATGGACCACAAAAATCTAATATTTATTATGTAACCTTCAATTTAAACCGTAAAGCTTACGACCACACTAAAAAGACCAATGATAAGCAAAAAGAAGATACTCATAAGGCAATCTTAAACAAGAATTTCCGTCAGGCCTTAACCTTTGGATTTAACAGAATGTCTTATCAAGCTCAATCAGCTGGAGAAGAAGCAGCAAACAAATCTCTTCGAAATGCACTTGTTCCACCAACATTTGTACAAATCAAGGGTGAAGATTTTGGAAAAGTTGTTGAGAAAAATCTAGCAACTTACGGAGATCAATGGAAAGATGTTAATCTAGCAGATGCTCAAGATGGTCTTTATAATAAAGATAAAGCCAAAAAACAATTTGCTAAGGCAAAATCAGAACTAGAAGCACAAGGTGTTCAGTTCCCAATCCACATTGACTTCCCACAAGACCAAACAGCAACAGTATTGATGCAACAAGCGCAATCCATGAAACAATCCATTGAAGACTCTCTTGGTAAAGAGAATGTTGTGATTGATATTAACGAATTGCAAACTGATACCTACAATAATGTAACCTACATGGCTGAATCAACCAGTCAACAGGATTGGGATATGACATCAGCCTCAGGATGGAGTCCAGACTATACCGATCCAGCTTCTTATCTAGATATCTTTAATCCAAACCTTGCTAACGCACAAACTAAGTTTATTGGTATTCAACCTTTGAAAGACCAAGCTGTGGTTTCTGAAGCTGGTTTAGATGAGTTCACACAATTGGTTACAGAGGCTGGCAAAATTACAAATGATAAAGACAAACGCTACGAAGCTTATGCTAAGGCACAAGCCGCACTAGCTGATTCTGCAGTTTATATTCCAACTATAAGTCTAGGTGGTACACCAAGAGTAACTAAAGTTGTACCATTCTCAACTGCCTTTGGTTGGGCTGGAAATAAATCAGATGATCTTTATTACAAATACATGAAATTACAAGATGAACCTGTAACAGCTAAAGATTATGATAAAGCTTTGAAAAAATGGGAAAAAGCCAAAGCAAAATCAAATAAGAAATATGAAGACTCTTTAAAAGATCATATTGAAAAATAATTAGCTAGTTCAATAAGAACTTTCTCGATTGAGAGAAAGTTCTTTTGAACTTATTGATGAGGATAGGAATGAAAAAGTATATATTTGAACGTATTTTAAGATCCTTGATCTCAATCTTATTGGTAACAACGCTGACTTATGTCATTGTCTTCACCTTGGTACCAACAAGTTTGATATTCAAACAGGATCCTAACTACAATAAAATGGTAACGACCCCCGATAAAAAAGACAATTATCGTAATACAGTTTTTAAACGTATGGGGTATATTAATTACTATAATAGTAAAACACTAGCTAGTAAGGCTGAAAAAATTGATCCTTCTGTTACAATTGCGCCCACAAAGGCTAATAAAGCAATCTATCAAAAATACATTAAGTCCTTAGGAAATGGTTGGCAGCTGGGCCAATTTGAAGAAAGCAAAGAATTTTATGCTATCAGAAAGATTCCAATTTATGAACGGGTGTGGAATTTCTTTACAGGTCTTCTTATTATAGATCATCCATGGACTATTCAAGATCCTAAAAATCCAAATCTTGAACGTTACGTTAGACCAGAAATAGATCCTGCTGTTGGGCCAGCACTTGTTGGATCAGGTACTAAACATAAATATTTGATTTACTTTAATGGACAATTTCCTTTTATTCACCAAAATATTGTTCACTTTAACCTAGGAACTTCCTATCCAACCTATGCCAATATCCCAGTTATTCAAGTTATAACTCAAGGGCAAGGACGTAGTCGCTCAGAAGAAACAACCTTCCCTACTGGTATTAAGAAATTTTCACCAATTGATATTTATACTAGAACTTATAGGACTCCAAGTAAGATGGATGCTCGTGATAGAGCTAACTTTGGCAAGGGTGATGCATATACAGCAACGCGAAATAAACATGCTGAACCGTCAATGATTGCCAATTCATTTAAGATTGGTATGATTGGTGTCTTACTGTCCTATGTCTTTGGTTTACCAATAGGAATGTTAATGGCCTACTACAAAGATGGTTTGTTTGATCGCTTTTCTACTGCAACCACAACCTTTATGTTGGCCCTACCTAGTATTGCTCTTATCTATATAGTTCGTTTTTTAGGCTCAAAAATAGGCTTACCAGACACATTTCCATTATTAGGAGCTGGTGATCCCAAGTCCTATGTTCTGCCAGCTGTCATTCTAGGAATTCTAGGGACACCAAATACAGTTGTTTGGTTCCGCCGTTACATCGTGGACTTACAAGGAAGTGATTTTGTCAGATTTGCGCGTGCAAAAGGCTTAACCGAAGCAGAAATTTCTAAAAATCACTTATTTAAACAAGCTATGGTACCAATTGTAAATGGGATACCACAAGCAATTGTGCAGACCATTGCAGGGGCAACCCTTACTGAAACAGTATTTGCCTTTCCAGGAATGGGTAAGATGTTGATTGATGCCATTAAATCTGCCAATAACTCAATGGTTGTTGGATTGGTCTTTATTTTTGCAGTCTTATCAATCCTAGCATTATTGGCTGGTGATATTTTGATGACAATTCTTGATCCACGTATTAAATTATCAAGTAAAGGAGGTAAGTGATGGCAACAATAGATAAAAGTAAATTCGACTCTGTCGAACTAGATAGTTATGCATCTGAAGTTATTGATGCTCCTGCTTACTCCTATTGGAAATCTGTTTTTAGACAGTTTTTTGCACGGAAATCTACTGTTTTAATGTTGGTCATATTAATTGCTATTATTTTAATGAGTTTTGTCTATCCTATCTTTGCCAATTATGATTTTGGTGATGTGAGTAATATCAATGATTTTACTAAACGCTATATATCGCCAAATGCTGAGTATTGGTTTGGTACGGATAAAAACGGTCAGTCGCTCTTTGATGGTGTCTGGTATGGTGCCAGAAATTCCATTTTAATATCTGTGATTGCAACAATTATTAACATGATCCTCGGTGTTGTCATTGGAGGCCTTTGGGGTGTGTCTAAGGCTGTTGATAAGGTTATGATTGAAGTCTATAATGTTATCTCAAACCTACCACAAATGCTTATTATCATAGTATTAACCTACTCTATCGGGGCTGGTTTTTGGAACCTCATCTTCGCCTTTTGTGTGACAGGCTGGATAAACATAGCTTATGCTGTACGTGTACAGGTTTTACGTTACCGTGACCTAGAATATAATTTAGCCAGCCAGACTCTGGGGACACCAACCTATAAGATTGTAACAAAGAACCTCTTACCGCAACTGGTTTCGGTCATTGTGTCAATGGTATCTTTATTATTACCAGCTTATATCTCTTCAGAAGCATTCCTATCATTCTTTGGTTTAGGTTTGCCACTTTCTGAACCGAGCCTAGGACGTTTGATTTCAAACTATTCATCAAATTTGACCACAAATGCTTATCTTTTCTGGATTCCATTAACAACCCTTATCTTAGTATCCCTCCCACTATACATTGTGGGTCAAAACTTAGCGGATGCAAGTGACCCAAGAACACATAGATAGGAGTGAGAATAGTGGAAAAGAAAGAAATTATTTTAAGTGCTAAGAATGTTGTCGTTGAATTTGAGGTTCGTGACCGTGTTTTGACAGCTATCCGTGACATCTCACTTGACCTTCACGAAGGTGAAGTGCTTGCTGTTGTTGGAGAATCAGGTAGTGGTAAGTCTGTCTTGACAAAAACATTTACAGGAATGTTAGAATCTAATGGACGCGTAGCCTCAGGAAGTATCAACTATAGAGGACAAGAACTAACAGATTTTAAAAATCACAAGGATTGGGAAGGTATCCGTGGAGCAAAAATTGCGACCATCTTCCAAGATCCAATGACCAGTTTGGATCCCATTCAAACCATCGGTAGTCAAATTACAGAAGTTATCATAAAACATCAGAAAAAACCAAAATCAGAAGCCAAAAAGCTGGCCATCGATTACATGAATAAAGTTGGTATATCAGAAGCTGAAAAACGTTTTGACGAGTACCCATTCCAATATTCAGGAGGAATGAGACAACGTATCGTTATTGCTATTGCTCTAGCTTGTCGACCAGATATTCTGATCTGTGATGAACCAACAACTGCACTTGATGTAACCATTCAGGCTCAGATTATTGATCTCCTAAAAGATCTCCAAAAAGAATATAAATTTACCATCATCTTTATCACCCATGACTTAGGCGTGGTTGCAAGTATTGCAACAAATGTAGCTGTAATGTATGCCGGTGAAATTGTTGAATATGGTACTGTTGAGGATGTTTTTTATGATCCAAGACATCCTTATACCTGGAGTCTTCTTTCAAGTCTCCCTCAACTTGCAGATGAAAAAGGTGTTCTATTTTCTATCCCAGGCACACCACCTTCTCTATATAAACCAATAATAGGTGATGCTTTTGCACCAAGATCACGCTATGCCATGAAAATTGATTTTGAAGAAGCAGTGCCAAGATTTGATATTAATGATAATCATTGGGCTAAAACCTGGTTGCTTCACCCAGAAGCACCCAAAGTGCAAAAACCAGTAGTTATTCAAGATCTACACGAAAAAATTTCAAGTAAACAAATCTATCGGGAGGAAGGAAATGTCTGAGAAATTAGTTGAAGTAAAAGACTTGGAAATTTCCTTCGGTGAAGGAAAGAAAAAATTTGTCGCTGTTAAGAACGCTAATTTTTTCATTAATAGAGGAGAAACTTTCTCCTTGGTTGGTGAATCAGGGAGCGGTAAGACAACAATTGGACGTGCCATTATTGGCTTAAACGACACCAGTTCAGGCGAAATCGTCTATGATGGAAAAGTGATCAGTGGGAAAAAAGGAAAATCAGAAACCAATGAATTAATTCGTAAAATTCAGATGATTTTTCAAGATCCTGCTGCCAGTTTAAATGAACGAGCAACTGTTGATTACATTATTTCCGAAGGTCTCTACAATTTTAAACTCTTTAAAAGTGAAGAAGAGCGCAAAGAAAAAATTAAAAATATGATGAATGAAGTAGGACTTCTTTCAGAACATTTGACCAGATACCCACATGAATTTTCTGGGGGACAACGTCAGCGTATTGGAATTGCAAGAGCTTTAGTAATGGATCCAGAATTTGTCATTGCAGATGAACCTATTTCTGCATTAGATGTTTCGGTTCGAGCACAAGTGTTAAATTTACTCAAACGCATGCAAAAAGAAAAAGGATTGACCTATCTCTTTATTGCACATGATCTGTCCGTTGTGAGGTTTATTTCAGATCGTATTGCGGTTATTCACAAAGGAGTTATTGTTGAAGTTGCAGAAACTGAAGAACTTTTTGTAAATCCAATACACCCTTATACAAAATCACTTTTATCAGCTGTGCCAATTCCTGATCCTAAATTAGAGAGAGCCAAAAAATTGCTGATATATAATGTTGATCAACATGATTATACTGTGGACAAGCCAAGTATGGTTGAAATCACACCAGGACACTTTGTTTGGGCAAACTCAATAGAAGTAGAAAAATATAAAAACGCATTACAAAAAAAATAGGGAGGAAAACTTCCTATTTTTTAGTTTTTAGCTCTTGACAAAGGTATCTATAATGGCTATACTAATAAAGCTGTCAGGAGCCAGTAGCTTAAGAAAGAAAAATAAAAAGCTTAAAAAAAGTAAAAAAGATATTGACAAAGTTAACCGCACCTGATAGAATAAAATAGTTGTCTCGTAAGAGAAACAAGACCTTTGAGAACTGAATAAGACGAACCAAACGTGCAGGGTGATATGATTATGCATATTAC
>NZ_WPCW01000006.1 GCF_011421425.1 Streptococcus catagoni | reverse complement strand
TCCCTGTTTACATAGCAGAAGGTGAAGAGGCTGCTCGCCAGTGGTTGCGTACTGAAGGCTTTAGAAATATTGATGAGCTCAATAAGGTTCTAGAGAAAACGGCCACTTCCTGGGAAGAGAAAGTAAAGTCTTGAGATGATGGCCCTTTCAAGAGACCAGCTAGAGTTTAGCGAAAAGTCAGCTTAGCTCCAAAAATCATCTTAAAGGAATGGCATTAAATCTCCTTGCCTTTCCTTGCTTGATTTTATGGATAAGAAGATAAGAAGGTTCTTCCTTTGCTTTGGCAGTCTATTTAAGACCTACATCTTATTTTTGAAAAGGTTTACATTTTTTAATTGCTGTTATATAATAAGGCTAATATAAGCTTAATAGAGTGGATTGTAACTAAAGTTAATCTTAGGCAAGACCGCAAATGAATTAGAGTAAAGTCTCTGGTTGATTTGTGGTCTTTTTTTCTAAGTTTCAGATTGGAGGTCAGAATGTTTCGACTTATAAAGTCACTAAACAACAATGCAGCTTTGGTTAAAAATGAGAAAAATGAACAGGCTGTTCTAATGGGTTTGGGTATTAGCTTTCAAAAAAAGAAAGGAGATAGGATTGATAATGACAAGATAGAAAAGATTTTTTCCCTTAAAAACAATGATGCCAAGGAAAATTTTCTTCTATTATTAAAAGATATTCCCCTAGATTTCATAACAGTTACCTATGAGTTGATTGATACTATCAGCGAGCAATTTAACTATCCTATCCACCATTATCTCTATGTTACCCTTACCGACCATATTTACTTTGCCTATCAGGCTCTGCAAAAGGGGGAATATCAAGAAAGTCACTTGCCTGATATTTCAAAAGCCTATAAAGAGGAATATGAAATGGCCAGCTTTGCCTTAGAAATCATCAGAAAGCGCCTGCTAAAATCCTTTCCAGATGATGAAAGGGCAAGAATCGCTCTGCATTTTATTAATGCCAAAGGAGAAGAACAAAAGGAGAATCAAGACCAGGACAACCGTTCTAATAAGTTACTTACTGATGTTGAGTGTCAATTGCAAAAACATGGCATCAGCCGACAAGGCTCAAATGCCAATTATTATGACCGTTTTATGATTCATCTTACTTACTTTTTAACAAGTATTGATCGAAAAGAAATTGTCAATAATTCCATTCTCCAATTGGATAGCCAAGTGAGAAAGGAATATCCTAAAGCCTATGCCATTGGTAATTCTATCTACGACTTAATTGGTCAGGCTAGCGGACATCCCTTGAATGAAGCTGAACGTCTTTATATTGTTTTACATATTCAACGATTAATGTAATAAGGAGTAAAAATGACTAAAGAAGAATTAACACTATTAGGATTTGAAATTGTTGCCTATGCAGGTGATGCCAGATCTAAATTAATTGAAGCCCTAAATGCCGCGCAAAAGGGGGACTTTGACCAGGCAGAAATCCTTTGCCAGGCAGCTAATGACTGCATTATTGAAGCTCATAAGTCACAAACAGGTCTCTTACAGGCAGAAGCTCAAGGAGAAGATATTGCCTTTAGTGTGACTTTGATGCATGGTCAGGATCATTTGATGACAAGCATGCTCTTACAAGACATGATGAAACATATGATCGAACTTTATAAGAGAGGGAGTAAAAAATGAATACAATCATTTCCGCCTTAGAAAAACAAAAACCATTTTTTGAAAAACTATCAAGAAATATATATCTGAGAGCTATAAGAGATGGCTTTATTGCTATTATGCCTATAACCTTATTTGCCAGCTTATTTTTACTGATAGCCAATATCCCGCAGATATTCGGATTTGTCTGGCCAGAGGAGATAAAAGCTCTTATTGTCAAACCCTATTCCTATACAATGGGAATATTAGCCTTGCTGGTAACCGGTACAACAGCAAAATCTTTAACAGACTCTATGAATGTCAATCTTAAATTGGATCAAGAGATAAACTATCTGTCAACGATGATTGCATCTATATGTGGTTTTCTCATCTTAGCATCTGATCAAATAAGTCAGGTCCTCTCTAAAAAGGTTTCTATGGCTGGCTTTAGCTCAGCCAATCTGGGCACTACAGGTCTCTTATCAGCATTTATAGCAGCTTTTGTTGTCGTCAATGTTTATAAATTTTGTATGAAACACAATATTACCATAGAAATGCCCGCAGAAGTCCCACCTAATATTTCCAGAGTATTTAAGGATTTGTTTGCCTTTAGCTTTGCTATTTTGGTCCTGTACGCCTTGGATATAGCCGCTAGAAGTTTGCTAGGGGTAAATGTTGCACAATCAGTATCAACAGTATTGGCCCCGCTCTTTTCTTACGCTGATGGTATCGTGGGTGTTACTATCATATTTGGAGCCTACGCCTTATTCTGGTTTATAGGGATTCATGGCCCTTCAATAGTTGAACCGGCCATCATCAGTGTTATCTATTCTAATGTAGAAACAAATTATAATTTAATACAGTCTGGCCAACATACTGATAAGTTCATTACAACAGGGGTTGAAAACTTCATCGTAACCATGGGTGGTACAGGAGCCACACTTGTTGTTCCCTTTATCTTTATGTGGCTTGGAAAGTCTGAAAGAAATAAGGCTATCGGAAGAGCATCAGTCATACCAACCTTCTTTGGTGTCAATGAGCCCATACTTTTTGGCGGCCCCTTGGTGCTTAATCCCATTTTCTTCATTCCCTTTGTCTTTGCCCCTATTGCCAATATCTGGATCTTTAAATTTTTCATAGATATCCTAAAAATGGACAGTTTTAGTTATATTTTACCCTGGACAACCCCAGCTCCTATTGGTATTATCATAGGTACAGGCTTTCAATTTTTATCATTTGTCCTACCTATTTTATTAATCATAGTAGATACTCTGATTTATTACCCATTTTTTAAACTATATGATGAGCAAATTTTAGAAGAAGAAAGAAAAGGTCTCAATGCGACTCAGGTACAGTTAAAGGAAAAGGTTCTTAAAAACTTTGATACCAAAAAGACAGATAGCATCCTTGAAAAAGCAGGAGTGGCTCAAGTAGAAGAGCAAAGAAGACCAGATCAAGCAAAAACTGAAACTAGTCCTAAGAGTTCAGAACAGGCCACTGTTCACAGTCCTAGCTTAGAAGCTTCAGATCCCATCAATGTCTTGGTTCTCTGTGCAGGTGGTGGGACAAGTGGTCTTCTAGCAAATGCATTAAACAAAGCAGCAAAAGAAAATCAGGAAGCTATTCAGGCAAGAGCTGGAAGTTACGGTAGTCATAGGGAGATTCTACCCCATTATGACATAGTCGTCTTAGCTCCTCAGGTAGCATCAAACTATGAAGATATGAAGCGTGAGACAGATAAATTAGGCATTAAACTAGTAAAAACGGAAGGCCTTCAGTATATTGCACTAACACGTGATGGTAAAGGCTCAATAGATTTTATAAAAGAGCAATTAGATCACTAGAAAGGATTCGTCATGAGTAAGAGATTACCAGAAGATTTTATATTTGGTGGTGCCACAGCAGCCTATCAGGCAGAAGGTGCTACCCATACAGATGGCAAGGGCCCCGTTGCCTGGGACAAGTTTTTAGAAGACAATTATTGGTACACAGCTGAACCTGCCAGTGACTTCTATCACCAGTACCCAGTTGATTTGGCCTTGGCTGAAGAATTTAACCTTAATGGCATTCGCCTATCCATTGCCTGGTCACGGATTTTTCCTAGAGGTTTTGGTCAGGTCAATCAAAAGGGAGTTGATTTTTACCATGCCCTCTTTAAGGAATGCCTGAAAAGACATATCCAACCCTTTGTAACCCTGCATCACTTTGATACCCCAGAAGAACTGCATGCTAAGGGAGATTTTTTAAATAGGGAGACCATAGATCATTTTGTAGACTATGCTGCCTTTTGTTTTAAAGAATTTCCAGAGGTTAAGTATTGGACAAGCTTTAATGAAATTGGTCCCATTGGAGAAGGTCAATATTTAATTGGAAAATTTCCCCCAGGTATTAAATATGACTTGGCAAAAGTATTTCAATCACACCATAACATGATGGTAGCACATGCCCGTGCAGTTAAAATCTTCAAGGATGCCGGCTATCCTGGTGAAATTGGGATTGTCCATGCCCTACCAAGCAAATACCCCTTTGATAAAAATAATCCTGCAGATTGCAGAGCAGCAGAACTGGAAGACATTATTCATAATAAATTTCTCTTAGACGCTAGCCTTTTAGGTCGCTATTCCCAAGAGACCTTAGAAGGAGTTGAGGAGATTTTGCTAGCAAATGGTGGAGAGATGACCATTTTAGAAGCAGATTTATCTGACTTGGAAGCTGCAAAAGATTTAAATGATTTCTTGGGTATTAATTATTATATGAGTGACTGGATACGAGCCTTTGATGGAGAAAGTCAGATAGGCCATAATGATAAGGGAGAAAAAGGTGACTCTAAATACCAAATTAAGGGAGTAGGTCAGCGGGAATTTGAAGTGGATGTTCCAAGGACAGATTGGGACTGGATGATCTATCCCCAAGGACTCTATGACCAACTAATGCGCATCAAAAAGGATTATCCCGACTACAAAAAAATTTATATAACTGAGAATGGCTTGGGCTACAAAGATAAGCTTGTAGAGGAAACAGTTATGGACGATGCTAGAATTGACTATGTCAGACAGCATCTAGAAGTCGTTTCAGATGCTATCAGAGATGGTGTCAATGTTAAGGGTTATTTTATTTGGTCATTGATGGACGTTTTTTCATGGTCAAATGGCTATGAAAAACGTTATGGTTTATTCTATGTTGATTTTGAAACCCAAAAACGCTACCCCAAAAAAAGTGCTTATTGGTATAAAGAATTAGCCACTAACAAAATCATTCAGTAAAGAAAAGCTTCTTTGGCTAAACTACCTGTAAAGGCTCAGCTGGCTTGTATATTCTTTGTCTCTTACAAGTTTTCTCTGAAAAATAGTTAGCTACAAGCTGATGATTAAAAGAATTGATCACTTAGTTTACATTCTGCTCTCTCTTTTTAAGTGGAAAAATGTTAAACTAGTAGATGTTATTGATTGATTTTCATAAAGGAAAGATTACTGTAATTCAAAGAAAGGCTAGCTATGATTAAACTAATTGCAATTGATTTGGATGGAACACTTTTAAATAGTCAAAAAGAAATTCCAGAAGAAAACATTCGTGCTATCAAAGAAGCAACTGATAAGGGCACAAAAATTGTTGTCTGTACTGGTCGACCAAGCTCTGGAACCAAACCTTACTTTGACCAACTGGGCTTAAGTGAAGATGAATTTCTGATCTTAAACAATGGTTGTAGTACCTATGCCAGTCAAGGTTGGCGCCTCATTCATCATCAGGAATTAAGCCTGTCAGATGTGGCAGAATTGGAAAATCGTTGTCAAAATTTCCCAGGTGTCTATTTAACCTTAACCAGCGAAAACAATTACTATGTCTTATCAGATCATGTGCCTGAAATTGTACAAGCTGATGGCGACCTGGTTTTTACCAAGGTTAAAGCTATCCAGCTGCAAGAACTGAGCAAAAATGCGGAAATTGTTTTTCAAGCCATGTATATGGGAGAACCAAGTGCAATAGATCAATTTGAAAAGGAAGTGCGCTCAGACCTTGAAAAAGACTATAGTCTTGTTCGCAGCCAAGATTACATTTTAGAAGTCATGCCAGCAAATGTAACCAAAGCTTCAGCTTTGAAAAAATTAGCAGAAGACTTAAACTGTCAAGCCGACCAAGTAATGGCTATTGGTGATGCTCCCAATGATCTAGAAATGCTAAGTTTTGCAGGACTAGGAATAGCCATGGGTAATGCCAGCCAGCCTATAAAAGAAATGGCAGATGCTGTGACCTCTAGCTGTGATGAGGCAGGGGTTGCACAAGCTATCAGAAAATATGTCTTGTAAGTAAATAGAAGATCCCCAAGAGTGGGACAAGTGTAGTCATTAAGGATTTAGTTCTGTAAAGTAGAGAGCTAGATCCTTTTTCCTTGAAAGGATAGATGATCAGCTCATCCTAAGGGTCAAAGACAAGAGAAAAACATCCCAATTGTTAGAAATGATTTCTAACTTTTGAGATGTTCTTGACTTGGCTTATTATTGTAGCAATAATGGGAGTCCAATTGTTGCCATTTCCTCAGCAGATACACGCATTCCATCTTTAATCCAATTGGCCAATACTGAAACAATAGCATTGCTCCAAAAAAGGCGCGTGTAATGAGATTGTTGACTTTGTTTCCAACGGTGATAGGCTTTTAGCCGCCTACTTACAATTTGAATGACTAATTGTTGAAGATGGTTTTTATGGATGATTTTTAAGAGTTTTTCTTCTTTTTTGGCCTCTGTGAAGAGATAGTACCAAGCTTGATTGGCCTGGGTATTTAAATCAAAACATTTGAGTCTGCGAAAAATACGCCTGATAAGTGTATTTAAGAGATGGTTCAAGATATCTTCTTTAGAATTATAATTACGATAAAAAGCGTTTCTAGAAACTCCTGCCCTAGAGACTAGTTCAGAAATTGTAATTTGTGCCAAAGGCTTTGTTTCTAACAAAGTGAGTAAAGCTATCTCTAGTGATTCTCTGGAGAGGCTTTTAGCTTCTCTATTAAACTGCACTAGATTTTGAAGTGATTGGTTTGAAATGGTTTTTTCGGTCATCACAAATACCTTTCAAGTGTTACGTCTGACTATTTTTATAGCTTACAAAAAGCTATTAATGATATAATTTTATGGGAAAAGATTTGCTTTGTCAATTAATTGTAGGATCATGGTAAAAATAAAGAAAAAAGATGGAGATAAGAATGAGTTGGAAAATCGTAGTAGATTCAGGATGTGATCTGATAGAACTAAAAAATAGTGGAGGTAAGATCCTTTTTGAACGTGTGCCTCTGACACTAAGAATTGATGGTAAGGTTTATGTTGATAATCCAAAACTTGATGTAGATAAGATGATGGAGCACATGTATGAGACTGATTCAGCGACAACTTCAAGTTGTCCTAGTCCAGATGATTTCTTAAAAGTCTTTAACGGAGCAGATAATATCATAGCTATCACTATTACAGGTACCCTATCTGGTAGTCACAACAGTGCTAGATTAGCTCAGGAAATGCTCCAAGAAGAAGATCCAAGTGTCAATATTCACCTGATTGATTCCCTATCAGCTGGTGGTGAAATGGACTTGATTGTTCTTGAATTAGAAAGACTTATTAATCAAGGGTTGAGCTTTGAAGAGGTTGTCAAAGCTATTACGGAATACCAAAAGCATACTGGTCTCCTCTTTATCCTAGCAAGAGTGGATAATCTGGTAAAAAATGGCAGATTAAACAAGCTTTTAGGAAAGGTTGTTGGCTTTTTAAATATCCGCATGGTTGGAACAGCTAGTGAAGATGGCCGCTTAGAACTCCTCCAAAAGGCTCGAGGACAAAAGAAAGCCATTCAGGCCTTGATAGAAGAAATAGAAAAAGCTGGCTATAAGGGAGGTAGACTCCTTATTTGTCATAGGAAAAATGAGAAAATTTGCCAACAAATCACTGAAAAGATTCAAGAGAAATACCCAGATGCTCAGGTAGAAAGTTATCCAGCTTCAGGCCTATGTAGCTTCTATGCAGAAGACGAAGGTATATTGATGGGTTATGAAAAATAAAAAAGTGGATTAGGGTAACCTAATCTACTTTTTTATGTTATGGATTGGAAGGATTATTCCCAGCTCCTGCACCTGGATCAGCAGCTTTATTAGTATCTGAATTCTGATTAGCAGCAGGACTGGCAGGGTTAGCAACAGGTGGCTGATAAGAAGGTTGAGCTGCAGGATTTTGAGCTTGGCTGGCGTCATTAAGAGTGGCTGAGTCAGGACTTTGTAGGCCTGCAGCTGGTGCAGGTACTTGATATGTCTCACCAAAGATAGCATCTAACTTAGCTTGTAAAGTGGCTTTTTTGTCCTTGTTAGAAACAGCATCAATAGCTTTTTGTGCCTTTTCTTTATTTTCTAAGGATGGTAATTTCTTACTTTCTTCAATGGCTTTAAGTGCAGCCTCTTCTTTACTAAAGGCCTTTTTGACTATATCAAGCTTTTTTTGTAACTTTACTTTTTGAGCTGAATAGTGTAAGTCATTGAGAGATTTTTGTGCCTTTTCAAAGGTTTCTTTACTTGGTGATTTCTGTGCTTCTTTAATGGCTTTTTCAGCCTGGCTAAGCTTAAGAGAATTGGTGACTTTTTCTACTTTTTGAATATCAGTGCTCTTAACATCAGCAGCCTTTGAAAACTTTATATAGATAAAGCTGCCGAATAATAAGGTGATAAGACTTAAAATAAGAAAAATCTTCTCTGAATTTTGTTTTTTCATGTTACTCCTCAAGATTATCTTAATTGCTACTGCCATTATACACTTTAACAAAAAATAATAAAAGACTGAAAATAGTTAAACTTCCTTAATTCATAAAAGTTGAGAATCTTTAGTCAGGACTTGCTAGGGAAATGTTAGAAAAAAGTAGGTGATCAAGATAGTTGGCATCCTTCTTTTGGCTGACTTTATAATTTTAAAAAGGGCTTTAAATTTTGATAGTTTTCAAGTGGTATATACCATTTACAAAAAGAAAAAGAAAGCGTATAATTATGTAGAAAAGGGAGGAAAAAAGATGACAAGCTATATTAAAGCAGATTGCTTTTACTACTCAGACCAGGTCAAAGAAAATGGATACCTAGAAATAAAAGATGGCCGCTTTGGAAAGTGGACAGAAACTGTAGATGATCATGCAGAAGTTATTGACTATTCAGGTTACCAAATTGCTCCTGGACTGGTTGATACTCATATCCATGGCTATGCTGGTGCAGATGTGATGGATAATTCTGCACAGGGCATTCACAAGATGAGTGAAGGATTATTATCAACAGGGGTTACCTCGTTTTTACCAACAACCCTTACCTCTGATTTTGAGCATCTTAAAAAGGTTTCAGCTACCATTGCTTCAGAAGCCGATAAGGTTGAAGGAGCTAAGATACAAGGGATTTACTTTGAGGGACCTTATTTTACAGAAGAATTTAAAGGGGCTCAAAACCCTATTTATATGAAAAATCCTAGATTGGACGAATTTGAAGCTTGGCAAAAGGCGGCAAATGGTCTGATCAAAAAAATTGCTTTGGCGCCTGAACGTGAAGGGGTTGAAGACTTTGTGTCAACAGTGACCAAAGCAGGTGTTAGGGTTGCCCTAGGACATTCAAATGGAACTTATGCTCAAGCACATGAAGCTGTCAAAGCAGGTGCTAGTGTTTGGGTTCATGCTTATAATGGTATGCGTGGCCTAAACCATAGAGAACCAGGTATGGTTGGTGCGGTCTATAATATCCCAGGAACTTATGCTGAACTTATCTGTGATGGCCATCATGTTTCACCTGTAGCCTGTGATATTTTAATGCAGCAAAAGGGTCATAACCATGTTGCTCTGATTACAGACTGCATGAGAGCTGGTGGCTCTGCAGATGGTGACTATATGTTGGGTGAATTCCCTGTCATTGTTGAAAAAGGTACAGCCCGATTGAAAGACAGTGGCAGTTTAGCAGGTTCTATTTTAAAACTCAAGGATGCTATCAAAAATGTTGTTGCTTGGGGAATTGCCAGTCCTGCGGAAGCTATTCACATGTCTTCATATGTTCCTGCTGAGTCTGTTGGACTTGAAGATGTCTGTGGACAAATAAAAGAAGGCCATGCAGCTGATTTTATTGTCTTAGATAAGGACTTGGAACTCTGTGCAACTTACTTAGATGGTCAAAAGGTATTTGAAGCCTAAGTGTTCCTAGAAGGTCAGAAGAGATTAAAGTTATTCTCCTTAGAACTTGGATAAGAGTTCTATGGAAGAAAGCTTTGTCTCTTCTGTTTTTTCTTTGTCTTAAGCTCTTTAATGACTGCTTGAGTTGCTGTGAGTACAGGGTTAGCCACTTTTTTGTCTTTCAGAAGCTTTATTGATTTTTTCTTTAATTTAATGTGGTAAAATGTCAGTAAGAAATCCTTTTTTGACACTTAAATAAGGGGATAAATAGAGAACAGATGGAGAAGCCATGATCATTTTTAAGAAGGGTAAGTTTAAAGAAATGCCAGTCATTCTAAGAAATAGCCTTAGGCAGCTCATGCCCTTATCTCTTATTTATGCTTGGCTGCAGATAATGGATTCTGTCTTTTTAGCTCCGGATTCTTTTTTTGTTGAGACTAGTCATCTGGTCATTTATTCAGAAAGCTGGATGTTCTTTGCTTCACAAATGGTGCAGGTCTTTTCCAAGATTGTGATGACTATTATAGCCAGTTATTTTGTTTTTCTGATACTCATGTCCTATCAAGAACTACAAAAAAGACCGCCTTCTTTCTTACCAACTTTTGGTTTTCTTTTAACTTGGATCTTGTTTGGAGAAAGTGGCTTTAACAATCATTTTGTCCACCAGCCTTATTGGTTCTTGTTGGCACTTCTGGCCTTTTCCATCCTCTTTTTTGAAAAGAGAATAAAGTTTAAAAGTTCCCTTAGTCCAGCCATCATAGTGACAGTTCTAGTCTGCTTATCTGCCCACCTGGCTCATTATCTATCTATGGATAGTGACTTAAGTCCCAATAGTCTCTTGCAGGACTATCTCTCCAGTCTTATTGGGGATGGTCCAAGAAGTCTGTTACAGGTGATTTTGTGGTCGGGCTTAGCTATTTTCTTACAGGATTTTGGTCTTTTTGTGCCAGATATTTTACAAAAGCCAAGCAAGGAATTGCTTGTTTATAGTGAGAATCTTAATGCTACCCTTAGTAAACAGGTAGAGCATCTGCCTCACCTTTTTAGTTTTTATACTTTAAGAGATAGCTTTGCCATGTTTGGAGGCATTGGTATCCTCCTTGCTTTAGTCTTGGCAGTTTTGATTGAATCGCGAAGAGGACACAATAATGACAATCAAAGAATGGGATTTCTTTGTCTGGCTCCCATCCTCTTTGACCAAAACCTTCCTTTTTTGGTTGGTTTTCCCATTATCCTTCAACCTCTTTTTATTTTTCCCATGCTTGTCACAACAGCTCTGGCAGAAATTTTTGGAGCTATCTTACTGGCTTTGGGCTGGCTTAGTCCGGCCGTTTATAGTGTACCCAAAGGGACACCCAGCTTATTTTTTGGCTTTTTAGCTTCAAATGGGGACTGGCGTTATCTCTTTGTCATCCTAATTATTATCAGCTTTTCGGTGGTCATTTATTTGCCCTTTGTCAAGAGAGCCCTTAAGCAAGGAGGTTGTCATGAAGAAAATCTTTAACTCTTTTTGGATAGTGATCCTTGTCGCTACCTTTGTGACAATACTCTTTTCAGGTAAAGTTTATATCAATCGGGTCACTGAAAAAAAGACTATTTTATATAATTCTAAGATGTCACCTATCATTTTTGTTCCAGGTTCTAGTGCTAGCAATAACCGTTTTAATGATATGCTGGCAAGCTTTAATCTTGGCCACCAGAATCATAGTATTTTAAAGGTTCAAGTGTCCACCAAGAATCAGGTTAGCTATGAAGGGGCCATTAAAAGCAATGATGAGCACCCTTATATTGTCATAGCTTTTGACAATAATAATGATGGTTATGGGAATATCAAAGAACAGGCCAAATGGCTGGATATAGCCCTAAAAGATCTACAAGAACGTTATCAGTTCAAACGTTTCAATGCCGTAGGCCATTCTAATGGTGGGCTGAACTGGATCATTTACCTTGAGAAATACTATGGTTCTGAGAATTTTCAAATGGATAATCTCTTAACCATTGGGACACCTTATAACTTTGAAGAAAGCAATTTGTCAAACAAGACACAGATGCTAAAAGATTTGGAAAAGGAGAAGGCCAGTCTTCCTAAAAGCTTGGTGGTCTACAATTTAGCAGGTACTAATACCTTTGATGCTGATAAAATTGTTCCTTATGCCAGTGTCTTAGCAGGCAAATATATTTTTCAAAATGTGGTTAAACAGTATACTCAAGTGACTGTTACTGGAGACAAGGCAACGCATACAGACCTACCAAGTAATCCAGAAGTTATTCAATTTGTCGACGAAAAGCTCATATCACCTATCCATAAAGGCATGAAAGCTGGCAATAAAAACTAAGTTTTTGTCTGATAGTCCTTTTCCTTTTTGGTCAAATGAGAATTGTGATACAATATCTGTAAATTAAGGAGGTCATCTTATGGTAAAAACACTCAAAATGAACAATGCTTTAGAGATTCCAATTGTTGGCTTTGGTACCTTCAAGGCTGCTGATGGAGAAGAGGCTTATCAGTCCACGCTTGCCGCTATTAAGGCAGGTTACCGTCATATTGATACAGCGGCAATTTACAAAAATGAAGAAAGTGTTGGCCGGGCTATTAAAGATAGTGGCCTTGCTAGGGATCAATTATTCATTACAACTAAATTATGGAATGATGCTCACAGCTATGATAAAGCCAAAGAAGCTCTAGCAGCTTCCTTAGAAAGACTAGGGCTTGATTATGTGGACTTGTATTTGATTCACTGGCCAAATCCTAAGGTTGTCCGTGACCATTGGGAAGAGGCAAATGCAGAAGCTTGGCGCTATATGGAAGAAGCTCTTGCTAAGGGATTGGTTAAAACAATTGGGGTAAGTAACTTTATGGTTCATCACCTAGAGGCTTTGATGAAGACCGCAAAAATTCAGCCAGCTGTTAATCAGATAAGGCTAGCACCAGGTTGCTATCAGTCTGAAGTCATTAAATACTGTAAGGAACAGGGTATTCTATTGGAAGCTTGGAGTCCACTGGGGCAGGGTGAGATTTTTGAAAATAAAACCATGTTAGAAATGGCAGATAAGTACCAAAAATCAGTTGCCCAAGTAGCACTTGCCTGGTCATTATATGAAGGATTTATTCCCTTGCCAAAATCGGTACATGAAGATAGGATTAAAGTTAACTTAGATATTTTTGACATTACTTTGACCAAAGAAGATGCTAAAGTCATCAGAGAATTACCTGGCATGACAGAAATACCAGATCCTGATAACAAGGATTTTTAAAGAAGTTTAAAAGTTTGGTTTTTTTACGGTCAAATATTTTTATCATTTTATTGACAATTTTTTATCATTTATATATAATCTTTTTAGTTTTGAAAAATGATGAAAGATTGATGAGGTTAATTAATTGTTGATATCTTTTTTTATGATAAGCATGTTTGTCATTAGGCTTTTATTTTTAAAAGTGTCCATTGCAAATGAAAAAGAAATTATTGCTAATGGCGGTAAAGAGTTTGGCAAAACCAACTCACAATTTCTAACCCTTTTGCATATTATGGCTTATTTCTTCTCTTTCTCAGAGGCTCTTTTAAAACAAGTCCGTTTTGACTGGATAAGCTTTGTAGGACTGATTTTGATGGTTCTTTCCATGGCTATGCTTTACTGGGTAACGCAACTCTTAACAGGTATTTGGACTGTTAAACTGATGGTAGCAAAAGATCATCGCTATGTAGATCATTGGCTCTTTAGACAGGTTAAGCATCCCAATTATTTTTTAAATATCTGTCCAGAACTACTTGGTATCTTTCTACTTTGTCATGCTAGCATCACAGCTATGCTCATTATTCCATTTTACATACTTTCTCTTTACATCCGCATTCGTGAGGAAAACATGGTGCTTAGAGAATTCATTATACCAAATGGGAAACTCAAGGAAGACTAGCCCTCTGACCAATGATAAGGTCATAGACAATTTAAAAAAACTATGCTATATTAATAGGGAAAGAATAATTTTAATACTAGTCAGTAGCGAGTTCGGGACAGTGGGAGCCGAGTGATTTAGGTTAAAAGTAGGCACTTTCAAAGAATAGCATCTATAGCAAATGAAGACATAAAATAGGGTGGAACCGCGTTTCAACGCCCCTATACGTAGGTATAGGAGTTTTGGAAAACCTTCCACCTTTTTCTGTATCTTATTAAAGCTGTACTTTTATTTCACTGCCTATGCCATAAAAAGTTAACAAAGAAACCTTTCACAGGAGCTGTTCACTTATTTTCTTGCGTCATTAGCTGACAAGGGTTAATTCTTTAGGAAATGGAGCTGTCTTTGTATTAAAAGTTTAAAATGATCATCAACTGTTTCTTAGGAAAGAAACTATCATCACTATAAAAAGAAAGAGGAAAAAATGAGTAAGAAACTTAGTTTTCAAGAGATTATCTTGACCTTACAGCAATTTTGGAATGATAAGGGTTGCATGCTGATGCAGGCTTATGATAATGAGAAGGGGGCTGGTACCATGAGTCCCTATACTTTCCTTCGCGCCATTGGACCTGAACCATGGAATGCTGCCTACGTTGAACCTAGTCGTCGTCCAGCAGATGGACGCTACGGGGAAAATCCTAATAGACTTTACCAACACCATCAATTTCAGGTTGTTATGAAACCATCACCTTCTAATATTCAAGAATTGTATTTGGAATCACTTGAAAAATTAGGTATTAACCCACTTGAACATGATATTCGCTTTGTTGAAGATAATTGGGAAAATCCTTCCACTGGTTCTGCAGGACTGGGCTGGGAGGTATGGCTGGATGGTATGGAAATCACTCAGTTCACTTACTTCCAACAAGTTGGTGGTCTTGCTACAAGCCCTGTCACTGCAGAGGTAACCTATGGTTTAGAGCGTTTAGCTTCTTATATCCAAGAGGTTGACTCAGTCTATGATATTGAATGGGCGCCAGGTGTTAAATACGGAGAGATTTTCCTACAGCCTGAATATGAGCATTCCAAATATTCATTTGAGGTTTCAGACCAAGACATGCTCCTAGAGAACTTTGAAAAATTTGAAAAGGAAGCTGGTCGTGCCTTAGAATTAGACTTGGTTCACCCTGCCTACGACTATGTTTTGAAATGTTCCCATACCTTTAATCTTTTGGATGCTCGTGGTGCTGTTTCAGTTACAGAGCGGGCAGGCTATATTGCTCGTATTAGAAACTTGGCTCGCCTGGTAGCTAAAACCTTTGTGGCTGAACGTAAGAAACTCGGTTTTCCTCTATTGGATGAGGCAAGTCGGGCCCAATTACTAAAGGAGGATGCAGAATAATGGTTAAAAACTTACTTGTAGAACTTGGACTAGAAGAACTACCAGCCTATCTCATTACAGCCAGTGAGAAACAGCTGGGTGATAAGATGGCTGCATTCTTATCAGAGAACCGCCTGTCTTTTGAAAAGATTCAAACTTTTTCAACGCCAAGAAGATTGGCTGTTAGAGTGACTGGTCTAGCTGAAAAACAATCTGATTTAACAGAAGACTTTAAGGGGCCTTCTAAGAAAATTGCTTTGGATGACCAAGGGAATTTTTCAAAGGCAGCTCAAGGCTTTGTCCGTGGTAAAGGTCTAAGTGTAGAGGACATTGAATTTCGTGAGATCAAGGGCGAAGAATATGTCTATGTCACAAAGTTTGAAGAAGGAAAAATGGCTGAAGAGGTCTTGAAAAACATTCCAGGTCTTTTAGTCAGCTTAACTTTCCCAGTATCCATGCATTGGGCCTCAAATAGCTTTGAATATATCAGACCAGTTCATAGCCTCATTGTTCTCTTAGATGATCAAGCTTTGGATATGGATTTTCTTGATATTAAATCGGGACGCCAATCACGTGGCCATCGTTTCCTAGGACATGAAACTGAAGTAGGTCATGCAGATTCTTATGAAGAGGATCTCAAGGCAGTCTATGTTATTGCGAATGCCAAAGAACGTCAACAAATGATTATTGACCAGATTAGGGCTATCGAAGCAGTAGAAAATGTCCAGGTTGAGATTGATCAGGACTTGCTCAATGAAGTACTCAACCTGGTTGAATACCCAACAGCATTCATGGGCCATTTTGATGAAAAATATTTAGAAATACCGGAAGAAGTTTTAATTAGTTCGATGAAGAATCACCAAAGGTATTTTGTTGTTCGTGATCAGGCTGGAAAATTACTGCCAAGCTTTATTTCTGTTCGTAATGGAAATGACAAGCATATTGAGAATGTTATCAAAGGCAATGAAAAGGTTCTGATTGCTCGTTTAGAAGACGGAGAATTCTTCTGGCGTGAGGATCAAAAGTTGGCCATTTCTGATTTGATTGCAAAATTAAGACAGGTTACCTTCCATGAAAAAATAGGGTCACTGTCTGAACATATGGAAAGAACTGGCCTGATAGCTCAGTATCTAGCAGAAGAGATTGAACTTACAGAAGACGAAAGAAAAGCTCTTAAGCGTGCTAGTCAGATTTATAAGTTTGATTTACTGACAGGAATGGTAGGCGAATTTGATGAGCTGCAAGGTCTTATGGGTGAAAAGTATGCACTTTTAGCTGGAGAAGATAAGGCTGTAGCTACTGCAATCAGGGAACATTATTTACCTAGCTCAGCAGATGGTCCCTTACCTGAAAGTAAGGTCGGAGCAGTTTTAGCTTTGGCAGATAAATTGGATACCTTGCTATCATTCTTCTCAGTGGGCTTGATTCCATCTGGTTCTAATGATCCTTATGCTTTGAGACGTGCTACTCAGGGAATTGTTAGAATCCTTGAAGCCTTTGGCTGGAATATTTCCATGGATGACTTGATTGCCAGCTGTTATGACCTAACTTTTGACAGTTTAACCTATGCTAACCAAGGTCAAGTGATGGACTTCATCTCAGCACGTGTGGACAAGATAATGGGCTCTGCTATTCCAAAAGATATTCGTCAAGCAGTTCTTGCCAGCTCAAATTTCCAAGTTCCGCAAATGCTTGAAACAGCTCAGGCTCTAGTTGAGGCTTCAGAAAAAGCTTCCTATAAATCTGCTGTTGAAAACCTATCTCGTGCCTTTAATTTAGCCAAGAAGCTTGAAAATCAGGTCAGTGTGGATCCTGCACTATTTGAAAATGACCAAGAAAAAGCTTTGTATGAGGCTATTCAAGCTCTTGATTTAAAAGGTAGTGCTGCAGAGAAGATTGCTCAATTATTTGCTTTGAATGATACGATTGTCGCCTTTTTTGATCATACAATGGTTATGTCAGATAATGAAGCTCTTAAGGCTAATCGCCTAGCACTCCTAGACAGTCTCGTTAAAGAGGCTAAGAGTGTAGCAGCCTTTGATCAATTAAATACAAAGTAGTTAGTCAGCTAGTTTAAAGGAGTTTATATGGATCCTAAAAAAATTGCTCGTATCAATGAGCTTGCAAAGAAGAAAAAAACAGTGGGTTTAACTGGCCCAGAAAAGGTGGAACAAGCAGAGCTTCGTGAAGAGTACCTTGAAGGCTACCGACGCTCTGTACGCCATCATATTGAAGGCCTAAAAATTGTTGACGAAGAAGGAAATGATCTGACACCTGAAAAACTAAAACAAGTGCAAAGACAAAAGGGTCTGCATGGACGTTCACTCAATGATTTAGATCTATAAAAATATAAGAAAGCTTATGGGGTCTCATGGCCTCACAGGCTTTTTTTGTTAGAAACAGCTCTGGCACTTGGATTTGAAAGGGTTAGGGACTTTTAGCTAATAAAAATGTCAGCATTTTTTGAGCCAATATAGTAAAATGAAGAAAAAGGTGGAAAGAAGGTAGAACTTATGAAAATTAAAAAATTATCACTAATGCTCGTTACTTCTCTATCTGTTTTTGCTTTAGCGGCCTGCCAAAGTAATGGCCATAATTCTGATAAGACTGATAAAGCTGATAAAATGAGTCAGTCTAGTGAGAAAGTTATGACTGAAGCAAGGGCTAAAGAAATTGCCTTTAAAGATGCTAAGGTGGAAGATGCCAAAGTAAAAAATCTAACTGTCAAGAAAGAAAATGAAGATGGTAAGACAGTCTTTGACATCGAATTTGACCATAAAGACATGGAATACAACTATTCCATCGATGCCCATTCCGGAAAAATTCTGGAAAAATCCAAGGAATCTCTAGCAGATAAATAAGAGTGTTTAGGGTAGGCCTTTGGCCTATTACTGAGATCTTGTTGCTGCTAATGATAAGAAGGAGCAGAAAATGAGTTTTTAGCAAAACTTTGTTTTCTGCCCTTTTTTCATCTTATCATTTTTTTTCGGGCTCTAAAAAATTCTTGATAGAACATTTTTTTAGAATTTCGATATAATAGAATTACCGAAAAAGAAAACGCTTACTTTAGGAGGAAGAAGAAATGGCAGAAGAAAAGTATATTATGGCTATTGACCAAGGAACTACAAGTTCTAGGGCAATTATTTTCAACAAAAAAGGCGAAAAAATCAGCAGTAGCCAAAAAGAATTCCCGCAAATTTTCCCCAAAGCTGGTTGGGTTGAACACAATGCTAATCAAATTTGGAATTCTGTCCAATCTGTTATTGCCGGTGCCTTTATTGAATCGAGTATTAAACCAAGTCAAATTGAGGCTATCGGGATTACCAATCAACGTGAAACAACCGTTGTCTGGGACAAGAAAACAGGTCAACCCATTTACAATGCTATTGTTTGGCAATCACGTCAGACAGCCCCTATTGCTGACCAATTGAAGCAAGATGGCTATACAGACTTCTTCCATAAAAAAACCGGCTTAGTCATTGATGCTTATTTTTCTGCAACTAAAGTAAGGTGGATCCTTGATCATGTTCCAGGGGCACAAGAACGTGCTGAAAAAGGAGAACTGCTCTTTGGAACTATTGATACCTGGTTGGTCTGGAAGCTAACTGACGGTGCTCAGCACGTCACTGACTACTCTAATGCGGCTCGTACCATGCTATATAATATTAAGGACTTGAAGTGGGATGATGAAATCTTAGAGCTATTGAATATCCCTAAGGCTATCTTGCCAGAGGTTAAATCTAATTCAGAAATTTATGGCTATACTGCTGGGTTCCATTTTTACGGAGGTGAAGTTCCCATATCTGGTATGGCTGGTGATCAACAGGCTGCCTTATTTGGACAGTTAGCTTTTGAACCTGGTATGATTAAAAACACCTATGGAACTGGTTCTTTCATCATTATGAATACAGGTGAAAATGTCCAACTCTCTGAAAATAATCTCTTAACAACCATTGGCTATGGGATAAATGGTAAGGTTTATTATGCCCTTGAAGGATCGATCTTTATTGCGGGTAGTGCTATTCAGTGGTTACGTGACGGCCTACGGATGATTGAAACTTCTAGTGACTCTGAAACTTTAGCTAAGGAGTCGAGCAGTGATGATGAAATTTACGTTGTACCAGCCTTCACTGGACTAGGAGCTCCTTACTGGGATTCCAATGCACGTGGCTCTGTTTTTGGCCTAACAAGGGGAACCAGCAAGGAAGACTTTGTCAAAGCAACCTTACAATCTATTGCCTATCAGGTTAGAGATGTTATTGACACTATGCAAATTGATTCTGGTATTGATATTCAACAGCTCCGTGTTGATGGTGGGGCAGCTATGAACAACCTGCTCATGCAGTTCCAGGCTGATATCCTAGGTATTGATATTGCCCGTGCTAAAAACCTTGAAACAACAGCTTTGGGAGCAGCCTTCTTGGCTGGACTTGCAGTGGGTTATTGGGAAGATATTGATTCTCTTAAAGAATTAAATGCTACAGGACAACTCTTTAAAGCTAGTATGAATGAATCACGTAAGGAAAAATTATACAAGGGCTGGAAAAATGCAGTCAAAGCAACACAGGTCTTTGCCCAAGTTAATAAGGAAGAATAGAAGGAGAAAACAATGGAATTCTCAATAGAAACAAGACGTTTAGCCTTAGAAAAAATGCAAGAAAGACATCTGGATCTACTGATTATTGGTGGCGGTATCACAGGAGCTGGGGTTGCCTTACAAGCAGCTGCTAGTGGTTTAGATACGGGTCTTATTGAAATGCAAGATTTTGCAGAGGGAACTTCTAGCCGCTCAACCAAACTGGTGCATGGTGGTCTTCGCTATTTGAAACAGTTTGATGTTGAGGTCGTTTCTGATACCGTATCTGAACGAGCAGTGGTTCAACAGATTGCTCCTCACATCCCTAAACCTGATCCAATGTTACTTCCAGTCTATGACGAGCCAGGCAGTACCTTTAACATGTTTCGTTTAAAAGTTGCAATGGATCTCTATGATCTCTTAGCAGGTGTTTCAAATACTGCGGCTGCCAATAAGGTTTTAAGTAAGGAAGAGGTTCTAGCCAAGGAACCAGATTTACAAAAAGAGGGACTTTTAGGTGGAGGAGTCTACTTGGATTTCCGTAATAACGATGCCCGGCTTGTTATTGAAAACATCAAGCGTGCTAATCGTGATGGGGCCTTGATTGCTAGTCATGTTAAGGCAGAGGACTTCCTCTTTGATGAAGCTGGGAAGATAATTGGTGTCAAAGCGCGTGACCTATTAAGTGGTCAAAGCATGGACATTAAAGCAAAGACTGTTATCAATACTACAGGCCCTTGGAGTGATGAAGTTCGTAATTTTTCAAATAAGGGCGAAAAGATTCAACAAATGCGCCCCACTAAGGGAGTTCATTTAGTTGTCGATCGCAGTAAATTACCAGTTTCTCAACCTGTTTATGTGGATACTGGACTGAATGATGGACGTATGGTTTTTGTTCTTCCTAGAGAAGAAAAGACTTACTTTGGGACAACAGACACAGACTACCATGGTGATTTAGAAGATCCAAAGGTAAGCCAAGAGGATGTTGATTATTTACTAGGTATTGTTAATAGAAGATTCCCACAAGCTCATATCACACTGGATGATATTGAAAGTTCATGGGCGGGTCTACGTCCCCTATTATCAGGTAACAGTGCTTCTGACTATAATGGTGGTAACAGTGGTAAATTAAGTGACAATAGCTTTGACAACTTGATTGAAACAGTCAAGTCTTATATTGACCATAAGGAAAAAAGAGAAGCCGTTGAACAGGCTATTAAAGCTGTAGAAACAAGCACTTCTGAAAAAGAATTGGATCCTTCAGCTGTCTCTCGTGGCTCAAGCTTTGAGCGTGATGATAATGGCTTGTTTACCTTAGCTGGGGGTAAAATCACAGATTACCGTAAGATGGCAGAAGGTGCTTTAGAAAGGATTATCCAGGTCTTAAAAGAAGAATATGGAAAATCATTTAGATTAATTAATTCTAAAACCTATCCTGTCTCAGGTGGCGAAATTAATCCTGCTAATGTTGATTCTGAAATTGAAGCTTATGCCCAACTGGGAGCTTTAAGTGGTCTATCAATGGATGATTCGCGTTACCTTGCTAATTTATATGGTTCTAATGCTCCAAAAGTATTTGCCTTAACACGTAAGATCAAGGCTGCTCAAGGCTTGTCCCTATCAGAAACCTTATCCTTACACTATGCTATGGATTATGAGATGGCCCTTAAGGCTACAGATTTCCTTCTTAGAAGAACCAACCATATCTTATTTATGAGGGATCGTCTAGAAGAAATGATTGAACCTGTTTTAGATGAAATGGCAAAACATTTCAAATGGACAGAAGAAGAAAGAAAAGCTCAAGAAGAAGACTTGAGAAAAAACCTTGAAGATAATGATTTAAAGGCTTTAAAAGAAGAAAATAGGAGAGCATAATGGATATTTTTGGAGAATTTTTAGGAACCAGCTTATTAGTTTTGCTTGGTAATGGTGTTGTTGCTGGTGTTGTCCTGCCAAAAACCAAGAACCATGCTTCAGGTTGGATTGTCATAGCCTTGGGTTGGGGTCTAGCTGTATCCATGGCCGTCTTTATCAGTGGTAAGATAGCTCCTGCCCATCTAAATCCTGCTGTAAGTCTTGCCTTTGCCCTAAAAGGAGATATCAGTTGGACAAAGGCTCTTATCTACAGTATTGTCCAGATCTTGGGAGGAATAGTTGGTTCTCTTCTTGTTTATCTCAAGTTTAAACCACATTACCAAGTGGCTGACAATTCGGCAGATATACTGGCAACCTTTGCGACGGGTCCAGCTATTAAGGATACTCTTGCTAATCTTCTTAGTGAAATTTTTGGGACTTTCGTGCTGGTCCTAGCTATCTTATCCTTTGGTCTTTATCAGATGCCAGCTGGAATTGGCACCTTAAGTGTCGGTCTATTAGTAGTGGGTATCGGCCTTTCTCTAGGTGGTACAACAGGCTATGCCATTAATCCTGCAAGGGATCTGGGGCCACGGATTCTCCATCAGTTGCTTCCAATGAAAAATAAGGGTGATTCAGACTGGTCCTATGCTTGGATACCTATTTTTGGTCCAATTTTAGGGGCAATCTTGGCTGTGCTATTATTTATGGTAATAAGCTAAGCTAGCTCTTGCTATGAAAGACTTAATCTGATAAGGTTGAGTCTTTTGTTTGTAAAAACGTTTTCATTATTTGAAAGAATTGCTATAATAAGATCATGAAAAGCAATAAGGAAAAAATACACATCATTGGCGCCTCTTTTGCTGGCTTGGCTTGTGCTGAAAAGCTGATTCAACTCAGGCCTGATTTACAGATAACTTTTATTGATAAAGAAAGGCAATCACATTATATCCCTAATGGTCTCAATCATCTCTACCGTCAGAAGATTTCTGAGCTTTCCCAATCTACATGGGAATCTTCCACTTTAAAAGATAATGACAATGTCCGTTTCTTAGTGGAGGAAGTGGTGAGCATCTCAAGTCAGAATAATAGCTTGCTCTTGAAAAATGAGCAGGGACAAATCAGAGAAGAAACCTATCAAACTCTTATTTGTGCCATGGGGGCAAAGCCAGAATCAGACTATATTAAGGGGGCGGATCATCCCAAGGTTGTCACCACTAAATACTTTAGAGATAGTCAGAAAGCCTTAGAACTGATCGAAAAAAATGAGAATATTGCCATAATTGGTGCTGGTTTGATAGGCTTGGACCTTGCTTACAGCCTGTCTCTCCAGAAGAAGTCTATTACCCTTATAGAGGCAGCTGATCATCTTGATAGTCATCAAACTGATCCAGAGATGTTGCCATTACTCTTAAAAGAAATAGAAGACTCCTCTGTCCTTTTAAAGACCGGCTCACGGGTTAAGGAGATTCGTGAAGAAGGAGAAGATCTGCTTCTTATAACGGATCAAAAGGATGAGATCAGGGCTGATTTAGTTGTTTTAGCTGTCAACTTTAGACCCAATAGCCATTTATTGCAGGGGCAGGTAGATTGTCTGATAGATAAAACGGTCAAGGTCAATGCCTTTATGCAGACGACTAAGGATAACATATATGCCATAGGTGATTTAATCTCCTCAAGTTTATCTCCCTTAGGACAGTCTTACTACACAGCCTTGATCAACCATGCTGTCAAGTCGGGTCAAATTCTAGCCTACCACTTGGCTGGTTTTCCGACACCGAAACTACAGACTACCCGAGTAGTTGGCAGTTTTCATTTTGATTATTATCGTTCTAGTGTGGGGATGACTGAGGAAGAAGCTTCAATTTATAGAGATGTCATCAGTATTGTTTACAAGTCTGACTTAGGTAAAAAACAGGAATCTCCCATCTGGATAAAGTTAATAGCTACAGAAAAAGACGGCCTTTTAATAGGGGCACAGATTATTTCAAGAGACAATAGCTTACTTTTAAGCCATTATATGGCGCAGGCCATTCAGAACAAGTTGAAAGCCAGCGACCTAGCCTTTGAAGATTTTATATTTGCAAGGAAAGAGTGTGAGTTAGCCTATCAGCTTCATCAGGCAGCCTTGATGCTTTTTGAAAAGAGGCAAAGTCTATGAAGATTGAATACTTGATGGATAAGGAGAGGCGAGCCCAGTATCAGCTTCTGCTGACCCTTTACCAATCTGATAAAAAGCTTAGCTTAAAAGAAGTTATGACTCTTTTGAAGATTTCTAAGGTGACACTGATCAAATACATTGAAAATCTCAATGCCTTATTTCAAGAGTCTCACTTGGCCTATCAGTTGATTCTAGCCAATGATTTTTTGTTAATCGAAGAAGAAGGAAACATAACCTGGGAATTCATACTATCAGTCCTCTTAAAGGATGCTCTTTCCTATCGCATTCTGCTTTATCTGCTTGGCCATGAGCATTTTAATATTACTAGCTTATCTGAGGATTTCTTAGTTAGCGAAGCGACCTTTAACCGAAGCTTAGCCCATATTAACAAGTATTTAGAGGAATTTGATATTGCTATTTGGCAGGGAAAACAAATAGGTAGTGAGTTGCAGTGGCGTTATTTTTTCTTTGAACTCTTAACCTTAAGCTTTTCAAAACAGGAAATGCAAGCTTTCAATAGAAATGTTGATCAAAAGAATTTAAGCTTGATAGCTCAGCGTTTTCTAGGTTTAGATATGACTGAGAATCAATTAGAGAAACTATCTTTATGGCTTGCTATTTCCCAAAGACGTCTTTCTTTTAATAGGGAAAAAAGTTTTTCTGATCAGAAAGATCTTGATTTCATAGAAAAGCATGTCTTCTTTAAAAGGCTTGAAAAGGTCATTTTGCATTATTTAAGACGTTATGCCATTGAGTATGACACTTTCGAGGCTAAAAGTTTATTTATCTTTTTACAATCCTATGCGGTTTTGCCCGTTCCTTCTATGGAATATATTTTGGGCTTTGGTGGCCCCATAGCTGATAAGATTTCAGAGTCCCTCTGGCTTTTGCGAAGAGCCCATATCATTGGCCACCGCACCAAAGAAGAAATTATTTATAATCTGGGCCTCTATTTTTCAAGAACTTACTTTTTTAAGGGGGCTATTCTCAACCAAGAATTTAAAAAGGAAAAACTTTTAAGCTTAAGAACTACTGAAGATAGAGAGAAAATTGAAGTTATTTTAAGGCATCTCTTAATTCAAGCAGGTGATCATAGGCTGCAAGATTCTGATTTGGCTTCTTACTTGTCTTATAAGCTTCTAGAATTGATTATTTTCTCAATTGAAAGGCAGCACAAGGTCTTGAAGGTTGGTCTTGATTTTGGTCATGATGTGGTTGAAAATGCCATGGCGGAATTAACCATTCGAAAACATTTAGAAGACAATGGTAATTTTATTTTTGCTCCTTATCAAAAAGGAGAAAGCTTTGATTGCCTGATCTCTTATCGCAATTCTAATGGACAAGGAAACCTACCCTATTATCAGCTTAAGTCCTATACTTGGAATTTGGAATTAGAGGCCTTGGAGCAATTTTTAAAGAAGGAACTAGGATCTAAAAATAAGGAGGAGGATAGCTTGTAAGTAAAAAACGTTGGTCTATTTTTGAACACACTTTTGTGTGATACTTGGTCTTTTTTAAGACCCTAAGGCAATCTATAATAAATGGTAGAAATACTTTTATAAACATGTGATATTACTAAAGATAAATTGGAGGATAAAAAATGAAATTTTTCTTAGATACAGCAAATGTTGAAGCCATTAAGGCGATCAATAACTTAGGCCTTGTAGATGGTGTCACCACAAACCCAACAATCATTTCACGTGAAGGACGTGATTTTGAGACAGTTATTAAAGAAATTTGTGACATTGTAGATGGTCCTATCTCAGCTGAAGTGACAGCACTAGGAGCAGAAGAAATGGTTGAACAAGCTCGCAGTATTGCAAAATGGCATAAGAATATTGTCGTTAAAATTCCTATGACAGCTGATGGTTTAAAGGCAACTAATATCCTATCAAAAGAAGGTATTAAAACAAATGTGACCCTCGTTTTCACAGTATCTCAGGGACTTATGGCTATGAAAGCCGGTGCAACCTATATTAGCCCCTTCATTGGACGCCTAGAGGACATTGGCTCAGATCCTTATCAATTGATTGAAGATTTAAGAGAAATTATTGACCTATATGGTTTTGAAACAGAAATCATTTCTGCAAGTATCAGAAATGCAGCACATGTTGAAGCTGTAGCTAAACTTGGTTCTCATATAGCAACTATTCCAGACAGTGTTTTTGAAAAAATGAGCCTACACCCATTAACAACAAGTGGTATTGACCAATTTATGAAAGACTGGGAAGCCTTTAAAAAATAAAAAAAGAGCCTGGCTGTTAAGGACAGCTGGGCTTGACCATGATTATTGCTCTGTGTAATAGAACACTTTAATCCTATGTTTTATGGGTATTTCATCAATATAGTGCTTAAAATATGTTACAATAGAGAACGGAAAACACTTAAACTTTGAGCTAGTAAATAGAAAGGTTTTACTTATGACATTTGATGCAACTGACCAGTTGGCAGTAAACACTGTCCGCACGCTTTCAATGGATGCGATCCAAGCAGCTAATTCAGGACATCCTGGCTTGCCGATGGGGGCAGCGCCCATGGCCTATGTGCTTTGGAATCATTTTATGAATGTTAATCCAAAAACAAGCCGTAATTGGACTAACAGAGATCGCTTCGTTTTATCGGCAGGTCATGGCAGTGCTATGCTGTATAGCTTATTACACCTAGCAGGATATGATCTTTCTATAGATGATTTGAAAAATTTCCGCCAATGGGGTTCAAAGACTCCAGGACATCCTGAAGTTAATCATACTGACGGTGTTGAAGCAACCACTGGACCACTAGGACAAGGAATTGCCAATGCAGTTGGTATGGCTATGGCCGAAGTGCATCTTGCAGCTAAATATAATAAGCCAGACTTCAAGATTGTGGATCACTATACCTATGCTTTAAATGGTGACGGAGACTTGATGGAAGGTGTCAGTCAAGAAGCAGCAAGTTTAGCTGGACATTTGAAATTAGGCAAGCTTATTATGCTCTATGATTCAAATGATATTTCTCTTGATGGACCAACTTCAAAAGCCTTTACTGAAAGTGTTAAGGGACGTTTTGAAGCCTATGGTTGGCAACATATCCTAGTTAAAAATGGTAATGACCTCAATGCCATCTCAGAAGCCATCAAAGAAGCACAAGCAGAAACTGACAAACCAACTATTATAGAAGTTAAAACTATTATTGGTTTTGGTGCTGAAAAACAAGGGACATCTGCAGTACACGGAGCTCCTTTAGGGGCAGAAGGTATTGTCTTTGCTAAAAAAGCCTACAAGTGGACTCATGCTGATTTTGAAGTACCAAGTGAGGTTAAAGACCGCTTCGCTCAAGGCTTACAGGCTCGAGGAGAAAAGGCTGAAGAAAGATGGAATAAACTATTTGCAGCTTATGAAAAAGAATATCCTGAACTAGCCAAAGAATACCGTCAGGCCTTTGCAAATGAAGCTGTTGAAGTTGATTTGGCAGCTCATGAACTAGGAAGTTCTAAGGCTAGCCGTGTTTCTAGCCAAGAAGCTATTCAACAAATTTCAGAACAAGTTCCTTCATTTTGGGGAGGATCAGCCGACCTTTCTGCCTCAAATAATACCATGGTTAAAGCAGAAACTGATTTTCAGCCTGATAACTATAAGGGACGCAATATCTGGTTTGGTGTACGTGAATTTGCCATGGCAGCAGCCATGAATGGGATTGCTCTCCACGGTGGAACACGTGTCTATGGTGGAACATTCTTTGTTTTCTCTAATTACCTCTTACCAGCAGTGCGTATGGCAGCTCTTCAAAACTTACCAACCATGTACGTTATGACCCATGATTCTATTGCAGTTGGTGAAGATGGTCCAACCCATGAACCTATTGAACAGTTAGCTAGTGTTCGTTCAATGCCTAATTTGAATGTTATCCGTCCTGCTGATGGAAATGAAACAAATGCAGCCTGGAAACGTGCCTTAGCAGAAACTGATAAACCAACAATGTTAGTCTTGACGCGTCAAAATCTGCCTGTTCTTGAAGGAACAAAAGAATTAGCAGAAGAAGGTCTTAATAAGGGAGCCTATATCCTATCTGAAGCTAAAGGCCAACTTGACGGCATTATTATTGCGACAGGTTCAGAAGTGAAATTAGCACTGGATACTCAAGCTGCCTTAGCAGAAGAAGGCATCCATGTTCGTGTGGTTTCAATGCCATCACAAAATATCTTTGACCAACAATCAGACGACTATAAAGAAGAAATTCTACCAGCTTCTGTAAGTAAACGCTTGGCAATTGAAGCAGCTTCTAGTTATGGTTGGGCTAAATATGTTGGCTTACATGGTAAGACCCTAACTATTGATAACTGGGGAGCTTCTGCACCAGGAAATCGTATCTTTGAAGAGTATGGCTTCACTAAAGAAAATGCCATCTCCCTATACAAAGACTTATAAGAAAAAGTTTTTCTATCTAGAAATGCTTCATAGACCTAACTTTTAATCTCATATTAACAATAAAAAAACAGACAATTTTTACCTTTTGATGACCATGAGGTGGAGCTTGTCCGTTTTTTTTTCAATCTAAAAGGAAGAGTTGAGAAAGGTTCCTTTTTTTAGGAATTTTTAATTAAATGAGCTTTAGCAGTTGACAAAATTAGCCAGATCCTTTATTCTGTAGATATCGATTGTATTAAGTTAAAGATACAAAAAGGAGAAGTTATGGAAAAAGCAAGCCTAGATTTCTACAAGCAGATTGTGGAAGCATACGATCACCCAGAAAACAGAGAAAACGCTTTCTTTGCGGCCTATCTACTATCAGCTTCAAATAAGTTAATTAACAATCAAAATCTTGTTGTCATTGCTAGAGATTTAAATAAGGACTTGGACGCTTATATAAGGAAAAATCAAATGTCTTTGCCCAGATCACTTTATGCTTTAAAGGAAACCTTAGGTAAATATCTATGTAGTGAGAGCGAAGTGTCTTGATCTGATATAAAAAAGGAGTTATGATGATAGAATTTAAACATGTTTCAAAAATATATGGACAAAAAGAAGCTTTGGGAGATCTTAACCTAACCATTAATGATGGTGAAATATTTGGTCTGATCGGCCATAACGGAGCTGGAAAAACCACCACCATTAGTATTTTAACGTCGATCATTGAAGCTAGCTATGGTGAAGTCTTTGTAAACGGCCGGCTTTTAAGTGAGAATAGGGATGCCGTTAAAAAATTAATTGGTTATGTTCCAGATTCACCCGATCTTTTTTTGAATCTAACAGCTAATGAATATTGGCACTTTTTGGCTAAGATTTATGGGGTTAGCTCAGAAGAAACGGAAAATCGCATTTCCCAATTGAGTCAGCTATTTGATATGGGTTCAGAAGAAAATAATACCATTGACAGTTTTTCACATGGGATGAGGCAAAAAACAATTGTTATCGGTGCCTTAGTCTCTAATCCTGCTATCTGGGTTTTGGATGAACCCTTGACTGGTTTAGATCCTCAAGCTTCCTATGATTTGAAAGAAATGATGAGAGAACATGCCAATTCTGGCAATATTGTCTTGTTTTCAACCCATGTCCTCTCTGTTGCTGAACAACTGTGTGATCGGATTGGGATTCTAAAAAAAGGGAAGTTAATCTTTTTAGGGACAATCTCTGAATTGAAAGCCAATTATCCTGAAAAAGATCTTGAAAGCATCTACTTGGAATTAGCAGGACGAAATGCCAAAGAGGAGGTATAGGGATGAATTGGACAAGTATTTGGGAACTTATTAAAATCAACATCCTCTACTCAAATCCACAAGCTCTAACTGCCTTAAAAAAGAAACAGGAAAAAAGACCTTCAAAAAACTTTAAAGCCTATAAATCTATTATAAAACAGCAGATTACAACCTCTATCCTATTTTTGTTTATCTACCTCTTTATGTTCATAGGGATAGATTTCAGTAAATACCCAGGTTATTTCTCATTTTATATTGCCTTGTTCTTTGTGATGTCAACATTGACTGCCTTTTCTTCCCTATACACGATTTTTTATGACAGTAACGACTTAGCCTTGTACGTTCACCTGCCCATAAAGTCTGGTGAATTGTACCTTGCCAAGGTCTTTTCTTCCTTGGGTATGGGTTCAGTCTTTCTGATGCCTTTGGTATCATTGTTTATCCTCGCCTACTGGCAGATAATGGGAAATCCCTTAGCCATCCCCCTAGCCTTACTGTTGTTCTTGCTAGTCTTAGTCAGTTCCTATGTATTGGCACTTTATTTGAATTCTTGGATTGGCAAGATCATTGTACGCTCTCCAAGAAGGAAGCTCATATCAACGATTTTGATGTTTATCTCTACTTTTGGAGCCATCGCTTTAGTCTTACTTTTAAACTTCAATAATCAGTCACGGATGAACGAGGAGCATACCTTGATTGATCGTTCACCGCTTCCTTACTTTAGAGGCTATTACGATGTTGTTCACGAACCTTTTTCTGCCGAAAGTCTTTTGCATTTTTGGCTTCCACTACTTGTAGTAATCCTATTGCTATTTGGGATTGTTAAGTTAATGATGCCCAAGTACTTTGAAGAAGCACTCTATACCAGTGCTAAAACAAGTTCAGCTAAACCTACTAAGAAAAAGGTCAGAACCTATTCAGAACAATCCCTTGATAAGGTTATGGTCAGACATCATCTTTCAACCTTGCAAAATGCCACCCTATTAACACAAACCTATCTGATGCCTTTGATTTACATCTTTAGTTTTATGGCACCCGCTATCAGCAAGGGACAGGCGATTGCAGATTTTGTGGGCAATGAATATTTTGGACTGACTTTCCTGGTAGGTATTTTACTAGCTTCTATAAGCATGAGTCCGTCAACATTTGTTGGGGTTGCTACCTCACTTGAAAAAGAAAACTTCATCTACTTAAAAAGTTTACCTTTCTCAATGGAGCGTTTCCTTAAGGAAAAATTCCTTTTGTTCATAGCCCTGCAAACAATAGGACCCGCTCTCTTATACAGTCTGCTCCTTATATTTGTTTTGAAGCTGGCTCTGATACCAACCCTAAGCTTTCTAATAGGTTATATACTGATGTCTTTGGTTCAAGGACAATTCATGTTTAGGCGTGACCTCAAGTATTTGAATCTGCGTTGGCAGGATATGACTCAGCTATTTACTAGAGGTGGTGGTCAATGGTATACGCTGGGCTTAATTTTTGGAACTCTTATCGCTGGGCTCATACTTGTAGGAATCACTATATTTTCTGCCATAGTGCTCAAGGAAGTCTTGCTCGTAAACGGATTCCTAGTCTTTATTCTCCTAGTGTCTTTAGCTGTAGCACAATATTTTCTTATCAGAAACTTTTGGAAAAAAATTTATGATTTCTTAGTAGAAGTTCAATCATAGCACTGCATTTTTCCTCCCCTAGTGTAGAAAGTCCTTAGAAGCTTGTATCAACTAAGGGCTTTTTCTATTTTTTCATGGAAGATCATTAAAGCAAGCAGAGGGTAAGGCTGCTAGAAAGTTAATTAAAAGAAGATTGTGAGAGCTAGCGCTTCCAGTCTTTCTTTTTGTTTTATTAATATCTAAAATATGTTAGAATTAAAGGTATGACAAAAGAATTTCATCATGTAACCGTACTTTTAAAAGAGACGGTGGATTTATTGAATGTCAAAGCTGACGGGGTCTATGTAGATGCTACGCTTGGTGGTGGGGGACATTCTTCTTATTTATTATCTCACTTGGGTGATAAGGGACATCTCTACTGTTTTGACCAAGATCAAAAAGCTATAGACAATGCACAAATCTTATTGAAACCCTATATTGAAAAAGGCCAAGTGACTTTTATCAAGGATAACTTTAGGAATTTAAAATCACGTCTTCAGGCCCTTGGCGTAGAGAAAATTGATGGGATTCTGTATGATTTAGGAGTTTCAAGCCCGCAACTGGATGAAAGAGAGCGTGGCTTTTCCTACCGTCAAGATGCTCCACTGGACATGAGGATGGATAGAGAAGCTCCTTTGACAGCCTACCAGGTTGTTAATACTTATTCTTTTAATGATTTAGTAAGGATTTTCTTTAAGTACGGGGAAGATAAATTTTCTAAGCAGATAGCCCGTAAGATTGAGCAAGCTCGAGCAATCAAACCTATTGAAACAACTACAGAACTGGCCGATATTATTAAGTCAGCCAAATCTGCAAAAGAACTAAAGAAAAAGGGACATCCGGCCAAGCAGATTTTTCAAGCCATTCGCATTGAGGTCAATGACGAATTAGGGGCAGCCGATGAATCCATTCAACAAGCACTGTCTTTACTAGCCCTTGATGGTCGGATTTCAGTGATAACCTTTCATTCTTTAGAAGATCGTCTAACAAAGCAACTTTTCAAGGAGGCAAGCACGGTGGATATTCCAAAAGGTCTACCTTTTATTCCTGATGATATGCAGCCAAAGTTTGAATTGGTCTCTAGAAAACCTATTTTACCAAGTCCTGAGGAACTCAGTGCAAACAACCGTGCCCATTCAGCAAAATTACGTGTCGCTAAAAAAATTCGGATTTAATAATTATGAATAATGAAAAAAGAAGTCAAGCTCTAACCTCTGCCTTACAAAAACGCATACGAACTTTCTCTCGTATCGAGAAGGCTTTTTATGGTTCCATGATTATTACAGCTATTATCATGGCTATGAGTATTATCTATTTGCAAAGTAGTAAGCTACAATTACAACAGAATATTACGACCTTAAACAGTCAAATTGATGATAAAAAAACAGAACTTAATAATGCTAAGCAAGAGGTTAATGAGTTATCAAGACGTGACCGCATTATTGATATCGCTGGAAAAGCTGGACTTAGCAACAGAAATGATAACATTAAGAAAGTAGAGTAATCTATGAAAAAACTTCAGAAATATTTTTTAGATTACGCTGTTCGTGATCGGAAAACACCAGTTAATAACCGTATCCATGTTGGACAGAACATGATGATATTAAGTATTTTCATGTTTTTTATTTTTATCATTAATTTTGTTATCATTATTGGGACAGACCATAAGTTTGGGGTCAACCTTTCTGAAGGTGCCAAAAAAGTTTATCAAGAAACTGTAACTGTTCAGGCAAAACGCGGAACGATCTATGATAGAAATGGTGTGGCTATCGCCGTTGACTCAACAACATATAGTATTTATGCTGTCCTAGATAAGTCCTTTGTTTCTGCTACTGGAGAGAAGCTTTATGTTCAGCCTTCTCAGTATGATACCGTTGCTCAAATCTTAAAAGACCAATTGGGTATGAAGAAAAAAGATGTCCTTAAACAACTGAAACAAAAGAGGCTCTTCCAAGTATCCTTTGGAACGTCGGGGTCTGGGATTTCCTATAGTAAGATGACCACTATCCGTAAAGATATGGAAAAAGCTGGTATCAAAGGGGTTGCTTTCTCAACTAGTCCTGGCAGAATGTATCCTAACGGTACTTTCGCATCAGAATTTGTAGGCCTAGCCTCCCTCCATGAAAATAAGGATGGCAGTAAAAGCCTAGTAGGTAAAACGGGCTTAGAGTCGGCCTTGGATAATATTTTATCTGGAAAAGATGGAACCATTACCTATGAAAAAGATAAAAATGGCAATACACTCTTAGGTACTGGTAAAACAGTTAAAAAAGCGGTAGACGGTAAGGATGTTTATACAACCCTATCAGAACCCATCCAAACTTTCCTTGAAACAAAGATGGATGCCTTTCAAAGTAAGGCTAAGGGTGTTTTAGCCAGTGCGACTCTGGTCAATGCCAAGACAGGGGAAATTTTAGCTACTTCTCAAAGACCTAGTTTTAATGCTGATACCCTAGAAGGTATCTCAAAAAACTACAACTGGAAGAGTGCCCTATACCAAACCAACTTTGAACCAGGTTCTACCATGAAGGTGATGACTTTAGCCTCAGCAATTGATGAGAAGGTGTTTAAACCTAATGAAGTCTACTCCAATGCAAATGGTCTTACCATTGCTGATGCGACCATTCAAGACTGGTCAATCAACGAAGGTATCTCCACAGGTCAGTATATGACTTATGCACAAGGTTTTGCTTATTCAAGTAACGTGGGCATGACAAAGCTAGAGCAAAAGATGGGTGATGACAAGTGGCTGAATTATTTAGCCAAGTTCAAGTTCGGTTTACCGACCCGTTTTGGCCTAGGTTCGGAAGAATCAGGGATTTTCCCTTCAAATAACGTTGTTACTAAGGCCATGAGTGCCTTTGGACAAGGGATCAGTGTTACTGAAGCACAAATGTTAAGGGCCTTCACAGCTATTTCAAACAATGGTGTCATGTTGGAACCTCAATTTATTAGTCATATTTATGATCCTAATAGTGCTAGCTTTAGGTATGCTTCCAAGGAAGTTATTGGTAAACCAGTCTCTAAAAAAGCTGCAAGTGAAACCAGAGATTATATGGTAACAGTTGGGACAGATCCTGTCTATGGGACCCTATACTCTAAAGCAACTGGCCCCATTATTAAAGTAGGTAATCTACCTGTCGCTGTTAAATCAGGGACAGCCCAAATTGCTGCAAATGATGGTAGTGGGTATTTAGAAGGTGGCCAAACCAACTATGTCTTTTCTGTTGTCGCAATGGTGCCAGCTGACAATCCAGATTTTATGATGTACGTGACCATTCAGCAACCAGAGCACTGGAGTGGTATGTACTGGGAAGATGTTGTCAACCCAGTCTTAGAAGAAGCCTATCTCATGCAAGATACGCTTTTAAAGGAAAGTAAAGGCAATTCTGGTCAGTCAACAAAATACGAGTTACCTGATCTTATTGGTAAAAAATCAGGAAATACAGCTGATGAGCTTCGTCGTAACCTTGTACATCCTGTTATCTTAGGAACAGGTGATAAGATCGTTAATGTGTCTAAGAAAAAAGGAAGCCAGTTGACGGAGAATCAACAAATATTGATATTAACAAACCATTTCGATACCCTTCCTGATATGTATGGATGGACTCAAGCAAATGTTAAAAAGTTTGCAAAATGGACAGGTATTGAGGTACAATATAAAGGTTCGAAAAAAGGAAAAGTGATTGAACAGAACCATGATACTGGTAAGTCACTGAAGGATATTAAAAAATTAACCGTAACACTAGGAGATTAACATGTTTTTAACCACAGTAGCAGGGGTGATATCTTTGATATTGACTGCTTTAGCCATGCCATACTTTATAAGATACTACCAATATAAAAAAATTGGGGGTCAACAGATGCATGAGGACGTTAAACAACATCTAGCTAAAGCCGGAACTCCCACCATGGGAGGAACAGTTTTTCTTTTAGTGGCAACTTTTGTTTCCCTCTTATTTAGTTTAGTGAATTTTAGGCAGGGACATAGTCTAGGCCTGATATCAGGAATTCTAGCCATTGTTGTGATCTATGGATTTATTGGTTTTCTTGATGATTTCTTGAAAATTTTTAAACAAATGAACGAGGGCTTAACAGCAGCCCAAAAGTTAACGCTACAGATTGTAGGTGGCTTGATCTTTTATTTCTTGCATGTTGGACCAAATGGCATCAATGCCATTAACATCTTTGGTTTCTCATTACACTTAGGCATCTTCTATATTTTCTTTGTCTTGTTTTGGGTTGTTGGCTTCTCAAATGCCGTTAATCTTACTGATGGTATTGATGGTTTGGCTTCTATTTCTGTGGTCATTTCCTTAGCCACCTATGGGGTCATTGCTTTTCAACAGAAACAATTTGATGTCTTACTTTTGATTGGTGTGATGATTGGGGCCTTGCTTGGATTTTTTATCTTTAATAAAAAGCCTGCTAAAATTTTCATGGGAGATGTTGGTAGTCTGGCCCTAGGTGCCATGTTAGCAGCTATTTCTATTGCCTTAAGGCAGGAATGGACCTTGTTAATCATTGGCATTGTTTATGTTTTTGAAACCAGTTCAGTCATGTTACAGGTTTCCTATTTTAAATATACAAAAAAGAAGTATGGGGAAGGACGTCGTATCTTTAGAATGACTCCATTCCACCACCATCTAGAATTAGGTGGCCTATCTGGAAAATCTAAGCGATGGACTGAATGGCAGGTTGATGCCTTTTTATGGACAGTCAGTGCAGTTGCAAGTTTAATCATTTTAGCAATTTTATATCTATAAATTCAGTTTGCAGTGCAGATGCACTGCATTTTGCTTGTCAAATGCTTTAATGGTATAATGATGGAGAGAAGAAGAGGTAAATATGTCATTTAAAGATTATAATTTTAAAGAATACATCCAAGAAGCATTGGATGCGATTAACTTTACTGAACCCACAGTGGTTCAAAAAAAGTTGATACCAATCGTCAATTCCGGACGTGATTTAGTAGGAGAGTCCAAAACAGGTTCTGGGAAGACCCATACCTTTTTATTACCTATTTTTCAAAAATTGGATGAAGACAAAGAAGAAGTCCAAGTTGTAATCACGGCTCCCAGCAGAGAGTTGGCCAGCCAAATTTTTGCAGCAGCGAAACAAATTGCTAGTCATTCGAAGAAAGAAATTAAACTAGCTAACTATGTGGGGGGGACTGACAAGCTGCGTCAGGTTGAAAAACTAAAAGTTTCACAGCCTCAGATTGTCATTGGTACACCTGGTCGTATTTATGACTTGGTTAAAAGTGGTGATTTAAGCATCCATAAGGCTACAAGTTTTGTAGTTGATGAAGCCGATATGACTCTAGACATGGGATTTTTAGACACAGTTGATAAGATCGCTTCAGCCCTACCAAAGGCTGTTCAAATCATGGTCTTTTCAGCAACCATACCTAAGAAGCTGCAGCCATTCCTGAAAAAGTATCTAACAAATCCACTGATAGAACAGATTAAAACCAGCACAGTTATTGCAGATACTATTGATAATTGGCTAGTATCGACCAAAGGTAGAGATAAAAATAGTCAAATCTTTTCCATCTTAAAGGCTATGAACCCTTATATGGCAATGATTTTTGTCAATACCAAGGAAAGAGCTGATGAACTACATCAGTATCTCCTATCAAATGGTCTCAAGGTTGCTAAAATCCATGGCGGTGTCCCACCAAGAGAACGTAAGCGGATTATGAATCAAGTCAAAAAACTTGATTATGAGTATATTGTGGCTACAGACCTTGCTGCTCGTGGCATTGATATTGAAGGTGTCAGCCATGTTATTAATGATGCCATACCTCAGGACTTGTCATTCTTTGTCCATAGGGTTGGTCGGACAGGTAGAAATAGCCTTTCAGGCACTGCTATAACCCTCTATCAGCCTAGTGATGATTCTGACATTAAAGAGCTTGAAAAAATGGGCATCACCTTTGTTCCTAAGGTTCTTAAAAATGGGGAATTTCAGGATACCTATGACCGTGACCGAAGAGAAAATCGGGAAAAAACCTACAAAAAGCTAGACACAGAAATGATAGGTCTGGTTAAAAAGAAAAAGAAAAAAGTAAAACCAGCCTATAAGAAAAAGATTCAATGGGTTGTTGATGAAAAACGCAGAAAAGAACGCCGAGCAGCTGCCAAGGCTAAGGGAAGAGCTGAGCGTAAAGCAAGAAAGCAAAGCTTTTAATCCTATAAGAGAACATCAAGTGTGCTACCACGCCTCTAAGGTTAGAGTAAAAACTAACTTCTGAGCTTGGTAGACAAGGCTTGGTGTTTTTTTAATAGTTTTATCCTATTGAGCTGATAAAGAAATGCTATTATTCAAAGTCAGGATATTTTGTTAAACTTTGTAGTATCACGATCAAGGAGAAGTCTGATGAAGAAAGATATGTTTAAAAAATTGCTCTTTTTAAGCCTAGTAAGCTTATCTAGCTTGAGCTTTACTCAAGCTGTTTCTGCCAGGGAAAAAGAAGTGATTACCGTGGCTACAGATTCAGCAACAAAGCCTTTTACCTATAAAGAAGGTAATAAAGACACTGGCTATGATATTGAGCTGTTAAAAGCAGCCTTTAAGGGCTCAAAAAAATATAAGTTAAAGATTGTTACAGTGGCTTTCCCTTCTATCTTGTCTGGTATTGACGCTGGTCGCTATCAAATTGCTGCCAATGACTTTGGCTATAGCAAGGAAAGAGCTGACAAGTACTTACTTTCTAAGCCAATCTCAAAATCCCATTATGCTTTAGCAACAAAAGGGAAAAAAGGCTATAAAAAATTAGCTGATTTATCAGGCAAGAAAACACAAGGGATGTCTGGTGCTAATTATATGCAGATCTTGGAAAAGTGGAATAAGGATCATCCAAAGAAAAAGCCTATTAATCTGACCTATGCCTCTGGCTCTACTCCCTTTACTCAGAGGCTACAAATGCTTGAAAATGGTCAACTTGATTTCTTGTTTTATGATGCCATTTCTTTAAAGACAGCTATTAAGGATCAAGGTTTTGACCTTGAAATCACCACCTTAAAAGAGCAAATTGGAGATGACAAGGATGGTTATGAGTATTATCTCTTCTCAGATGATAAAAAAGGCAAGGAATTACAAACCTATGTCAATAAAAGGCTGACGAAACTTAAAAAATCTGGAAAACTAGTAAAACTGAGCAAAAAATATTTTGGGGATGACTTTGTTTCAGGACTCAAAGACTAGAAAAATGATTAATGTGAATGACACCCTATGAACTAGCTAGTAAAAAGCGGGGTTCTGGGGTGTTTTTCGTGATAGTTTTTAACTATAAGTCTAATAAAAACAATATATTTTACAGAGTGAGCTAGGAATGCTATTCTGGTAAAATAAGATAATGTGAGGAGTAAAGATGGCAATATTTGTAATGGCAAGTGGTTGGGCCTGGTTTGACAAGCTGGTAGCCAAGGTCCCCCAAGGGAAATTATTTAGTTGGAGAGCTGTATTTGATGCGATTCCAGATATTATTGAACGTTTACCCATTACTTTGATCTTGACAGTCATTGGGGCTATCATAGGACTAATGCTTGCATTGCTTTTTGCTATTGTTAAAATTAATAAGGTAAAGGTTTTATATCCCATCCAAGCTGTTTTTGTTAGCTTCTTAAGGGGAACTCCTATTTTGGTTCAGTTGATGTTAACCTATTACGGGATTCCACTTTTATTGAAGTTTATCAATTTGAAATTCGGTCTAGATTGGAATATCAATGCTATTCCGGCCTCGGTCTTTGCTATAACGGCTTTTGCCTTTAATGAGGCAGCCTACACCAGTGAAACCATAAGAGCGGCCATTTTGTCAGTTGATAAGGGAGAAATTGAAGCGGCTCGTAGCTTGGGAATGACCTCTTCGCAGGTTTATAAGCGCGTGATTATTCCAAATGCTGCTGTTGTGGCCACACCTACTTTAATTAACGGACTTATTGGTCTTACAAAGGGAACCTCTCTGGCCTTTAACGCTGGTATTGTGGAAATGTTTGCTCAGGCTCAGATACTAGGCGGAGCAGATTACCGTTACTTTGAGCGTTATATTTCTGTAGCTTTGGTTTACTGGATGATTAGTATTTTGATTGAGCAAGCTGGCCGATTGATTGAAAATGCTATGGAAATTCCCATTCCTGAACATGTAAGAGCTGAAAAAATAGGAGATATGCGTTAATGATTACCATTTCACATTTGACAAAATACTTTTCTGGTCAGGCTGTGCTTGAAGATTTAAATTTAGAAATTGAAAAAGGTCAAGTCATTGCCTTAGTTGGTGCTTCTGGAGCAGGCAAGTCCACCTTTTTGAGAAGCTTAAATTACCTTGAAAAGCCTGACAAGGGCAGCATTCAAATTGATGATTTCACAGTTGATTTTGAAAATGTAACCAAGGATGAGATCCTAACACTTAGAAGAAAGCTGGCCATGGTTTTTCAGCAGTTTAATTTATTTGAGCGCCGCACTGCCTTAGAAAATGTTAAAGAAGGCTTAATTGTGGTTAAAAATATGTCAGATCAAGAAGCGACAGCCATTGCCAAAGAAGAACTTGGGAAAGTGGGCTTAGGTGATAGGGAAAATCATTACCCACGCCATTTGTCTGGTGGGCAAAAGCAGAGGGTTGCCCTGGCAAGAGCTCTAGCCATGAAGCCAGATGTTCTTTTATTGGATGAGCCGACATCGGCTTTAGATCCTGAATTGGTGGGAGAAGTCGAAAAAGCTATTGCTAATGCTGCGAAGTCAGGACAGACCATGGTTCTTGTCAGTCATGATATGAGTTTTGTCAAAGAAGTGGCGGATAAGGTGCTCTTTCTTGATCAGGGGAAAATCTTAGAATCTGGCAGTCCTGAAAAACTTTTCAACCATCCAGACCAGCAAAGAACCAAAGAATTTTTCAACAAGTATTCAAAATCATATATTTAATAAGTTACTTTTGATATAATAAGAAATGTCTAGGCTTAGCCTAGATTTTTCTTGTGGTAAACTGACAAAAAACTTATGACAAGAAGAGATTGAAACGAATAGGTGACGAAATGTTAGTTGAATTATTTAGCCTTTACTTACAGGGCCTTCTTTTATCAGCCATTACTGTTCTTGTGGCCAGTCTTGTTTGGATATTTTGCCGAGCAAAAAGAAAGAAAGATAAAACAGTTCTAGAAAGACAAGCTTTTCTCTATGAAATGATTATGATTTCAATCTTACTGATTCCCATATTATCTTTTGCATTTATGAGTATTTTGCTGGTATTAAAATCATAAAAATTGCGTAAAAAGTATGACATTGTTACAATTGAAAGAGTGATTAACAAAGGAGAAAAACATGTATGACACTTTAATCGTGGGCTCTGGACCTGCTGGGATGACCGCAGCTCTTTATGCAGCACGTAGTAATCTAAAGGTTGGTATTATTGAACAAGGAGCTCCTGGTGGGCAAATGAATAATACGTCTGAAATTGAGAATTATCCAGGTTATGATCATATCTCAGGTCCTGAACTATCAATGAAAATGTATGAACCTCTTGAGAAATTCCAGGTGGAAAATATATATGGTATTGTTCAAAAGGTAGAAGATAAGGGCAGCTATAAAAGCGTCATTACAGAGGATAATACTTATGATGCTAAAACAGTCATTATAGCAACTGGAGCTAAGTACAGGCTCTTAAATGTCAAAGGGGAAGAAGAATTTACAAGTCGTGGTGTTTCTTACTGTGCAGTTTGTGATGGAGCTTTTTTCCGCAATCAAGACCTTCTGGTAGTAGGTGGTGGTGATTCTGCTGTTGAAGAGGCTATTTATTTAACCCAGTTTGCAAAGTCTGTTACAGTTGTCCATAGACGAGACCAACTAAGAGCGCAGAAAATATTACAAGATCGTGCCTTTGCCAATGAGAAAGTCCACTTTATCTGGGATTCCGTTGTTGAAGAAATTCAAGGTAATGACATTAAGGTTTCAAATGTCCTTATCAAAAACCTTAAGACAGGTCAGGTAAGTGATCATGTATTTGGGGGAATTTTCATCTACGTAGGGATGATTCCAGTAACAAGCATGGTAGCTGACTTGGGCATTTGTGATCCTGAAGGTTGGATTCTAACAGATGATCACATGTCTACAAAAATACCTGGTATTTTTGCCATTGGTGATGTCCGGCAAAAAGATCTTCGCCAGATTACAACTGCGGTGGGAGAAGGTGCCATAGCTGGTCAGGGTGTCTACCATTATATTGAAAATTTAAAATAAAATTTTTGAGGCTGCTTACAGGCATTGTAATCAGCTTTTTTGATAATTTCAATGATATTGGCAATCTTGAAAATATTCTGAAAAAAAGGTATAATAACATTATTTTATGAACGGAGATAAGAATGTCAAAACAGAATATCGAAGAAACAAGTGAACTTGAGAATGGAATGGTTCGTGGATTACAGAACCGACATGTACAGCTAATTGCGATTGCAGGTACAATTGGTACTGGACTATTTTTGGGTGCTGGTCGTGCCATTTCTTTGACAGGTCCCTCAATTGTTTTAGTCTATATTTTAACCGGTGGCTTTATGTTCCTTATGATGCGTGCTATCGGAGAAATGTTGTATCAGGATCCTGATCAGCATACCTTTATCAACTTCATTACCAAGTATATCGGTCCGGGTTGGGGTTACTTTTCAGGCCTTTCATATTGGCTATCTTTAATTTTTATAGGGATGGCAGATATTACAGCCCTAGGGTCATATGTTCAGTATTGGTTTCCTAGCTGGCATTCCTGGCTGATACAGTTGATAGCTCTGGTGATTTTGACGGCTGTTAACTTAATTGCTGTAAGGCTCTTTGGAGAGACTGAGTTTTGGTTTGCCATGATTAAGATTGTTGCCATCGTGGCACTTATCCTTACTGCCATTTTTATGGTAGCGACAGGCTTTAAAACACCTGAAGGCCATGCCTCACTAGCAAATGTGACTAGTCACTTTTCTTTCTTTCCAAATGGGAAATTGAATTTCTTCATGGGCTTTCAAATGGTTTTCTTTGCCTATCAGGCTATAGAATTTGTGGGGATCACAACTTCTGAAACAGCTAACCCAAGAAAAGTTTTACCAAAGGCTATAAATGATATTCCTGTTCGTATTATCATTTTCTACGTTGGTTCACTTATTTCAATCATGGCCATTGTTCCTTGGCATGATCTACCAGTTGACAAGTCACCATTTGTTATGGTCTTTCGTCTCCTAGGAATCAAATGGGCTGCAGCCTTGATTAACTTTGTGGTTTTAACCTCATCTGCATCGGCTTTAAACTCAGTGCTCTACTCAACAGGACGTCATTTATATCAATTGGCAAATGAAAATACCAATGGTCTGACAGATAAGTTGAAATTAAACACCCTATCAAGACAAGGTGTGCCAAGTAAGGCTATTATCTTTTCATCTGTAGTTATTGGTTTGTCTGCTATTATTAGTGTATTGCCTGGTGTATCGGATGCCTTCTCACTTATAGCAGCCTCATCATCTGGTGTTTATATTGCTATCTATGCTTTAACCATGTTTGCACATTGGAAGTACCGTAAGTCAAGTGATTTTATGGCTGATGGCTTCCTAATGCCTAAGTATAAGTTGACAACTCCTATTACCTTGGCCTTCTTTGCCTTTGTATATCTTTCCCTCTTTTTACAGGAATCAACTTACATCGGAGCTATTGGAGCAACAATTTGGATTTTAGTTTTCGGCTTATATTGCAATTTCAAATTTAAAAATTAAGAGAACTGTGATCAAGGATCACAGTCTTTTTTTGCCTTTAAAATTTCAAACGCTGTCAATCTCTGATCCTTAAATTTGTGCTATAATATTAACAATAATTTAAAGGAGTCACCTAAATGTATAAAGATGACAGCTTAACACTCCATACAGATTTGTATCAGCTCAATATGATGCAGGTTTACTTTGAACAAGGGATACATCTTAAAAATGCAGTTTTTGAAGTTTATTTTCGAAAAGAGCCATTTAATAATGGTTATGCCGTTTTTGCTGGCTTGCAGAGGATTGTAGAATATCTAAAAGACTTACGCTTTTCAGAAACGGATCTGGCTTACTTAAAAGAATTAGGTTATAAAGATGATTTTTTAACTTATCTAAAGGATTTAAGGCTTTCCTTAAGTGTTCGTTCAGCTAAAGAGGGGGATCTTGTTTTTGCTAATGAACCTATTGTTCAGGTGGAGGGTCCCTTAGGCCAATGTCAATTGATTGAAACAGCTTTATTAAATATTGTTAACTTCCAGACCCTAATTGCTACCAAGGCTGCAAGAATTCGTTCTGTCATTGAAGATGAGCCCCTGTTAGAGTTTGGTACACGTCGGGCCCAAGAATTGGATGCTGCTGTATGGGGAACCCGAGCAGCCGTGATTGGAGGAGCCAATGCGACTAGCAATGTGAGAGCTGGGAAAAAATTTGGCATACCAGTTTCAGGTACGCATGCTCATGCCCTGGTTCAGGCCTATGGCAATGATTATGATGCTTTTAAGGCCTATGCATCTACTCACAGAGATTGCGTGTTCTTAGTGGATACTTATGACACCTTACGTGTAGGTGTTCCAAATGCTATTAAAGTTGCCAAAGAATTGGGTGATAAGATTAATTTCTTGGGGGTTCGTTTGGACTCAGGAGACCTGGCTTATCTGTCCAAAAAGGTGCGTCAGCAACTAGATGAAGCTGGCTTTACAGAAGCAAAGATCTATGCTTCTAATGATTTGGACGAATCGACAATCTTAAGTTTGAAAATGCAAAAGGCTAAGATTGATGTCTGGGGCGTGGGAACAAAACTGATCACTGCCTATGATCAGCCTGCTTTAGGAGCCGTTTATAAGATAGTGTCTATAGAAGACGAAAATGGACAGATGCGAGATACCATCAAATTATCAAATAATGCTGAAAAAGTATCCACACCTGGTAAAAAACAAGTTTGGCGCGTGACAAGCCGAGCAAAGGGTAAATCAGAAGGAGACTATATCACCTTTGCAGATACTGATATCAGTGACTTTGAAGAAATTGAAATGTTCCATCCAACCTACACCTACATTAACAAAACCGTCAAAAATTTTGATGCTGTGCCACTGCTAGTTGATATCTTTGACAAGGGGCGTTTGGTTTATCACTTGCCTGAATTAAAAGATATACAAGAATATGCCCGTAGGGCATTTGATAATCTATGGGATGAATATAAACGCATTTTAAATCCCCAGGATTATCCTGTCGATTTGGCCAGAGATGTTTGGCAAAATAAGATGAATCTGATCGAAAAGATTAGACATATAACTTTAAGTGAAGGTGAACTAGAATGAGTTTGCAAAACGATATTATCAAAGAGCTTGGTGTTCTTCCTCTAATAGATCCCCAAGAAGAAATTAGAAAGTCAATTGATTTTCTAAAGGCCTATTTACTAAAACACCCTTTTTTAAAGACCTATGTCTTAGGTATTTCTGGTGGTCAAGATTCAAGTTTAGCAGGAAGATTAGCCCAATTAGCTATTGAAGAATTACGAAGGGAAACTAATGACCAATCTTATCAATTCTTAGCTATTCGCCTCCCCTATGGTATTCAAGCAGATGAAGATGATGCTCAAAAGGCACTTGATTTTATTAAGGCTGATCGTGTTTTAACCATTAACATTAAAGAAGCTGTTGATAGCCAGGTTTCTGCTCTAAAAGAAGCCGGCCTTGAAATATCAGATTTCAACAAGGGAAATATTAAAGCAAGACAGAGGATGGTTAGTCAATATGCTGTTGCAGGGCAAATGAATGGAGCAGTCATTGGAACTGATCATGCTGCTGAAAATGTTACGGCCTTCTTCACTAAGTTTGGTGATGGCGGCGCAGATATTCTGCCTCTTTATCGGCTCAACAAGCGTCAAGGTAAGGCCTTGCTCAAGGCTTTAGATGCTGACCCAGCCTTATATGAAAAGATTCCTACTGCCGATTTAGAAGAGAATAAACCTGGCCTTGCGGATGAATTGGCACTGGGTCTAAGCTATGAAGAGATTGATGATTACCTTGAAGGCAAAAAAATCTCTGAACAGGCACAAGCAAAATTAGAATCATGGTGGTACAAGGGAGAACACAAGAGGCATTTACCCATAACCTTATTTGATGATTTTTGGAAATAAATAAAAAGTTAGGCATACCTAACTTTTTTCTTGAAGAAATATAAAGAAGAGTTATAATAGTAGATAGTAATAAAATGGAGGACATTATGTCAGAAATAAAAGAAACGTTTACAGAACAACTCTTCAAAAATTATGAAAAGAACCCTAAGTTTTCGGCTATTGAAAATGCTATTACCCATAATGGGCTTTTGAAATCCTTAGAAACCAGACAAAGTGAGATTGAAAACAATCATGTTTTTTCAATTGATTTGACTAAGGACAAGGTTTCAAACCAAAAAGCTTCAGGGCGCTGCTGGATGTTTGCAGCATTGAACACATTTCGTCATAAACTCATCTCAGAGTTTAAACTAGAAAATTTTGAACTGTCTCAGGCTCATACTTTCTTCTGGGATAAATATGAAAAATCAAATTGGTTTATGGAGCAAGTCATTGCTACAGCAAAGGAAGAATTAAGCAGTCGTAAGGTTAAATTCTTATTGGATCTTCCCCAACAAGATGGTGGCCAATGGGATATGGTGGTTTCCTTATTTGAGAAATATGGTGTTGTTCCAAAATCACAATATCCGGAGTCTGTTTCTTCTAGTAATAGCCGAGAATTAAATCAATACCTGAACAAATTGCTTCGTCAGGATGCTCAAATTTTAAGGGAAATCCTAGCCAAAGGAGCTAGTTCAAAAGAAGTGCAAGCTAAAAAAGAAGACCTACTTCAAGAGATCTTCAATTTCTTAGCCATGAATCTAGGTTTACCTCCACGCAGTTTCGACTTTGCTTATAGGGATAAGGATAATAATTACTATTGCGAAAAGGCTATAAGTCCTCAAGATTTTTATAAAAAATATGTCAATATTAACCTTTCAGATTATGTTTCTATTATCAATGCTCCAACAAAGGATAAACCCTATGGTAAGTCCTATACTGTTGACATGTTGGGAAATGTAGTTGGTAGCAGAGCTGTGCGTTATCTCAATGTGGATATGAAACGTTTTAAAGAACTGGCGATTAAACAGCTCAGAGCTGGGGAATCTGTATGGTTTGGTTCAGATGTAGGCCAGTTTTCAACTAGTAAAAAGGGGATCATGGCTACCAATACTTATGATTTCCTTTCTGCTATGGATCTATCTCTAAGTCAGAATAAGGCGGGGCGGCTGGATTATAGTGAAAGCTTGATGACTCACGCCATGGTCTTAACAGGAGTAGACTTAGATGAAAAAGGTCAACCTTTGAAGTGGAAGGTTGAAAATTCCTGGGGAGATAAGGTTGGTGAAAAGGGCTACTTTGTAGCTTCAGATGCTTGGATGGATGAATACACTTACCAGATTGTTATCCGTAAAGAATACCTTACTGCTAAAGAACTTGCGGCTTATCAGGCAGAAGCAATCAAACTTGATCCTTGGGATCCAATGGGAGCTTTAGCAAATTAAAAAAAATTCGGAATTTTTTCCGAATTTTTTTAGTTATGATTGCCATTATTAGCATTTCCATTATTTGGAGCAGGCGGGTTATTGTGGCTGTCTGCTGGGCCAGTATTTGTTGAAGGACTTTGTGATGAGCTAGGAGCATTTGAAGCTGAAGGTGTTGACTGTTTAGAGTCTTCAGCGGCTGCCGACCTACTTGAAGAAGAACTAGAACTACTATAAATATTATTATAGACAGATGAATTGTTATCACTGTTGGTTGTGTAAGTTCCACCACTGAGGTAAAGCATGCCACCACTACGGTATAAACCACTTGGCATTGTCCAGTCTTCGCTGTAGCCATCTGTTAGGTAGGTCATCATATTACGATAAACTTTTGAAGCTACCTGTAAGCCTTCCCCGTAGATAGGGGTTAGTCGGCTCTTATAGCCGGTCCATACGGCCATGGAATATTTCTTGGTGTAACCAACAAAGTTTTCATCAGGGGTCATTGTACCCACATAATCTGTATAAAGGCCAGACTCATTACCAATCTTGGTAAGTTCGTCATCAGTGTAGTTAGAAGTACCTGTCTTACCAGCTTGAATAACTCCTGGAATAGCTGCGTCAACTCCAGTACCGTAGGTCAGTACTGTTTTAAGCATATCAGTCATCATATAAGCTGTTGTTTCTTTCATGGCATTCTTGCCTTTGCTATCAATGACCTTAGTCGTCCCATCGTTAAATTCAATTTTATTGACATACTGTGGCTTATGGTAGGTTCCACCATTAGCAAAAGCAGCGTAGGCAGCAGCCATTTTTTCACTACTTGCACCGTATTTATTTTCTGGGCTACTTGTATTACTAGAGATGGCATTAGAATAATGAATCTCAGGATACTCAATGCCTAAACCACTGAGGAATTTTTTAGCATAATCCAAACCAGCAGCTTCTAGTGCTCGAACAGCAGGGACGTTACGAGATAGCATAAGGGCAGACTGAATAGTCATCCAACCATTATACCTGCGGTCCCAGTTATAAAGTTGAGTATCGGTACCAGGCCAATAGTAAACAGAGTCGTTTGTTGACTGTGCTGTAGAATTATAAGCACCGGATTCAATAGCAGGAGCATAGTCAGTGATTGGTTTCATGGTAGAACCCCAGTCACGGTCTGTTAGGACGGCTTGGTTGGTTCCAAATGAAATGTCTTCATTTTGGTGGCGACCGCCAAGCTGTGCAACAACGTGTCCGTTTGTAACATCAATAATAGTTGAAGCTACTTGGAACTTATCGTCTGGATATAAAACATAATCGCTAGTATTATAGATATCATAAAGACGTTTTTGAGCCTCAGGAAGTATATTTGTATAAACTTTTAAACCTGCTGTAAAGATATCTTTATTAGTTTCAGCTTTAACTTGTTGAATAACCTGTTTCAAGTAATTATCCATATATTTTGGATAACTTGAGGTTTTTTTCAAGGGTTTCAATCCCTCATTAACTGGAGTAGCAACAGCTTTGTCATATTCAGCCTTTGTAATGTTTTTTTCGGCATACATTCTTTGAAGAACGGCATTCCTACGGTTTGTAGCTGACTCTGGTTGAGTGTAAGGGTCATACTGGGTTGGCGCCTGAGGGATACCAGCAAGTAAGGCTAGCTGTGCGTGTGACAGATCCTTCAAATCTTTACCAAAGTAAGACTTAGAAGCTGTCAGCATACCGTAATTACCATTTCCCATATAGACTTTATTAATATAGAAGGTTAAAATTTCTTTTTTGGTATACTTGCGTTCCATTTGGAGAGCCAACCAAACTTCTTGAGCCTTACGCTTTAGTGTCTGATCGGATTCATTTGTTGAGAAGTAGGCCAGTTTAATCAGCTGCTGGTCCAGGGTAGATCCCCCTTGGGTACCGCTACTGGTTAAGTTATGCCAAGCAGCCCCTAAAATACGATAGAGATCCACTCCTCGGTGATTGAAGAAACGTTTGTCTTCAATAGAAGTAATAGCATTGACAAGATTGAGTGGAATACTATCTGCTGTGACATTTTCTCTTTTTTCAGAACCTAAGTCGGCGATTAATCTATTGTGGCCATCGTAAACGAGACTAGAGTTGGTTGATTTTAATTGAGCCTCGGATAGTTTTGGAGCACTGGAAATGTAAAAAATAAATAATAGACCACCTATTACGAATATAAATATAATTAAACTAAGTAGTGCAGCTAAGGCATATTTTAGTACTTTTTGAACTGTTGGATTTTTGATTTTAATCACCGCCTAAAAAAATTTTTCTTCTATAATATCTAAATAAGGAACCTGAGGATATGCTCCAATCAATATCTCAAAGCCGTTTTTTCTGATATAATCAAGTGGCATTGACTTATTACCCATGTCTATCTGATAAAATTCAATTAGAGCTTCTGCTGGGAGATAATAGGTTTCTTTTAATGTGCTAAAATGTAAAAGGACAAAGCAAATTCCCTTTTGTTCGACGACTGATGCCATATGCTCAATTTGGTGTGAATGAAAGTTTTTCATTGGCATGGCAGTCTTTTGTCTGGTTTCTTTTGCTTCAAAGTCAATGTAGTAACCTTTGTAGACACCAGAGTAGTCTGTTGTAGAGGCCTGTCTAAAGTAAGCTTCTACAATCTTTGCTCGGCTCCTTTTAGGGTAGTCAACCTTGACAATCTGAATAGGTGTTGGTTTTTTATGAATAACAGCTATTTTCCGAGATAAATAATAGTCATTGGTTGCATTGATTGCAGCTTCAAAGGACATCCCGCGATTGGCAAAATCTACTTTTGTTTTTTTGACAGACTTGTGAACAGGGCTTGCAATTCTCCGTTTAAGTTGATGAGGGTAGTTAACCATAGTTCTCCTATACGTCAGTTACTTAATGAGAAAGTTAAGCACTTTTATTATATCATATTTTTTGAAAGGACAACACCATATGACTGCGATTCTAATAAGAGGTTACAAGAGTTTTGAATTGGGGATTTTTAACGGTAAAGACAAGCATATTAGAATTATCAAAAAGGCTATAAAAGCTCAGCTAAAGGCACAACTTGAAGAGGGGCTTGAGTGGCTGGTTTTCACTGGGGATCTGGGCTTTGAAGTTTGGGTTTTAGAAGTAGCCAAGGAATTGCAAAAAGACTATCCCTTTAAAATAGCCACCCTCTTTGACTTTGAAAGTCATGGTTTAAATTGGAATGAAAAGAATCAGGAGAAACTCCAGGCCTTTAAGGAAGTAGATTTTGTGAAATATTCCTTTAAAAGCTATGAAAGTCCAAAGCAATTTCAGCTATATAATTCCTTTTTGTTGGACAAGACCGACGGGGCTTATCTCTTTTACGATGAAGAAAAAGAAACAAATCTTAAGTATTTGTTAAAGCAAATGAAAGAAAAGAAAGATTATCAGCTGACATTTTTAACATTCGAACGATTAAATGAAATCATTGAAGAAGAGTAATTCTATTTTAATAATTACTCCTAGTTTATCACTTGCTTTTTGACTTATTTTTCTGTATCATTGAAAGTAGTATCAGTGAATTGATATGTAAAAAGATAGACCGTTCGGAGAGTATAGAATGACAAGTATAATTTATAGTCCAAAAGACATTTTTGAGCAAGAATTTAAAACTAGTATGCGTGGTTTTGACAAAAAAGAAGTGGATGAATTTTTAGACAACGTTATCAAAGATTATGAAAATTACATCGCTCAAATTGAAGCATTGAAAGCTGAAAATGAACGCTTACGAAAAGAAGGGAATCAATCTAGGCAGTCCTTTAATGAGGACCGTCATTCATCTGTACAACCTACAAGGGTGACACAAACTGCCACTAATTTTGATATCTTGAAACGTATCAGTCGTTTAGAAAAAGAAGTTTTTGGTAAACAAATTACCGAATAGGATGTAACTTGCAATTTTTGGATAATCGCGTAGTATTTAAATACTATGAGGAAAGTCCATGCTAGCACTGGCTGTGATGCCGGTAGTGTTTGTGCTAGGCGAAAAAATAAGCCTAGGGATATACAAAAAGTATATTACGGCGAGTGAAATGGCTAAGTCTCTTAGATATGTCAAAATAGCTCTGAAAGTGCCACAGTGACGTAGTTTTTACAGAAATGTAAAAAGTGGAACGCGGTAAACCCCTCAAGCTAGCAACCCAAACTTTGGTCGGGGCATGGGATAGATTGGAAACGAACAAGCTATTCTGACTGTTTAAAATCAGTAGACAGATGATTATCGAAAGAAATGAGACCTAGTCATTTCTGGAACAAAACATGGCTTATAGAAAATTGCATAATAGGTTAAGCTAGCAATTGCTAGCTTTTATTTGATTAAAGAGAAAGAATGATAGATGAAAAAACAGTTTAAATTGGTTGCCACCGTTGCTGCTGGACTTGAATCAGTAGTAGGAAAAGAGATGAAAGCCTTAGGTTTTGAATACCAGGTTGAAAATGGCAAAGTTTATTTTGAAGGTGATGTTCAAGCCATTATTAAGACAAACCTATGGTTAAGAGCTGCTGATAGAATAAAAATTATTGTCGGACAATTTCCAGCCAGGACTTTTGAAGAACTTTTCCAAGGTGTCTATGCACTGGATTGGGAGTGCTATCTGCCTTTAGGTGCCAAATTTCCAATTGCCAAGGCAAAATGCGTCAAATCCAAACTGCACAATGAACCAAGTGTACAGGCTATTACTAAAAAAGCCATCGTTAAAAAATTACAAAAGCATTTTCATCGCCCAGAAAACGTGCCCTTGCAAGAGATTGGTGCGGAATTTAAAATCGAAGTGTCCATCTTAAAAGATGTAGCGACCCTTATGATTGATACCAGTGGTACCAGCCTCTTTAAACGTGGCTACCGCATTGAAAAAGGCGGAGCTCCTATTAAGGAAAATATGGCCGCGGCTATTTTAGAATTGAGCAACTGGTTTCCTGATAAGCCCTTGGTTGATCCCACATGTGGTTCAGGCACATTTTGTATTGAAGCAGCCCTAATGGGAATGAATATTGCCCCTGGTTTCAATCGTTCCTTTGCCTTTGAAGAATGGAATTGGGTTGATAAAGGCCTAGTACAAGCAGTTAGAGATGAGGCAGAAGCAGCTGCAAACTACGACATTCAACTAGATATTAGTGGCTTTGATATTGATGGCAGAATGATTCAAATTGCCCAAAAGAATGCTGAAGAAGCAGGACTAGTTGGGGTCATCCATTTTAAACAAATGCGTCTCCAAGATTTTAGAACTGATAAAATTAATGGGGTTATTATTTCAAATCCACCTTATGGAGAACGGCTACTTGATGACAAAGCAGTTGACATTTTGTATAATGAAATGGGTCAAACCTTGGCTCCCTTAAAAACATGGAGTAAATTTATTTTGACCAGTGATGAAAATTTTGAAAAAAAATATGGTCGTCAGGCCGATAAAAAACGTAAGCTCTATAATGGTACCCTCAAGGTTGATCTCTATCAATTTTATGGACAAAGAGTTAAACGAAATGCGGTAAAGGGGTAATTAAAGGTGTCAGAAGAAAACAAAAATTTTGATGTAAATGATGACGGACAAACACTTGATATTGATGAAGTCAAAGGCATGACTGTCGGAGAAGCAGTTCGTAAAGACTCTGAAATCAAAGCAGGTGTTAAAGAAGATGACGGTATCTTAGATAAATATATCAAGCAGCACCGTGAAGAAGTAGATTCTCAAAAGTTTGAAACCAAATTATCAGACATGGATAACTTGGACACTGCTGCTCTGGATAACTTTATTAAAAAACAAAGGGAAGAATTGGCTAGCTCAGGTTTGATTTCTGCTGAAGCAGCCAGCTCAGAAAAGATGAGCTCTCAAGAAATAGATTCTAAAGAGGAAGAAAAGATTTCAGAGACCCCTCAGGCAGAAGCTCTTATTGTAGCTGGACCAGAGGATAATCATATTGCTCCAACTCGCTATGATCAGATGACTTGGGATGAACCAAAGGACCAATTTTTAGCTTCAGATAAGCAAGAGCCTAAAAAGAAGAAAAAGCTGATTGTGATTTTGATTGCCTTATTGATCTTAATACTCAGCCTTATCTTTGGTCTCAATGCTTTCAAACACGCTAATTCCTCACAGTCAAAAACAAATACTTCTACGTCAAATTTGGCATCTTCTACTCAAAAATCACTTAGTAAGACAGCCAAAGCTGACTTTAAAGATTTCAATGACGCTTACAAGAAGTTCTTCACTGATAAGGAAATGACAACATTGAAGAACAGTCAATTCTCAGAAATCGGGAACTTGGAAAAATCTTTGAAAAAGTTAGAAGATACTTCTTACTATGCTGATGCTAAAACAAAATTTGATGACTTGAAAAAACGAATCAATGCCATCCAAGCTGTTAATGCAAAATTTTCAACTGAAGCCATTCAAGATGGTAAAAAGCAAGCAGCTACTGTGAAATCAGGTACTAACTTTGATGATATCAAGTCTGAAATCTTAAAAACAGGTGATGCTAAATTAGATGGACTCCTTCAATCCGTCATCTCAGATGGTAGAAAACAGCTCAGTGATAAAGCTAAGGCTGATAAGGAGAGAGCCGATAAAGAGGCTCAAGCCAAGGCTGATCAAGCGACTCAAGCAGCCCAAGCTAGTGAAAACAATGCCAATGCTGGTGCTAGTGTAGCTCCTAATACTTCTACCCAAGGGTCACTTATTGCTAGTGCAGGAATAGCAGTAAATGGAGTAGCTTTAGAGCGTGATAAATCACGTGTCCCTTATAATAGCTCAGCTATTTCTGATAGTGGCAATACTGCCTGGGCCTTTAATGCAGGAGTACTTGAACGTATCGTGGCTACTGCTCAAGCTAGAGGTCATATTTCAGGAAATAATTATATCCTAGAGCCAGTCAATATTGTAAATGGCAATGGTTACTATAATATGTTCACACCTGATGGTACTTATCTATTTTCAATTAACTGTAAGACAGGTTACTTTGTTGGTAATGCCAAAGGCCGTGCAGATGCCTTAGACTATTAAAAAGCCTAGGACTAAAAGATTTCATTTTAGAAATTCTATAGTTCAAGTCACATTCCTGATAAAATAAATATAAAGACGAACAAGGTTAGTATTTCAATAATGAGAAATCTAATCTTGTTCGTTTTAGCTTTTATGGCTTGACTCTTATCCCAGAGTCACTGGGAAATAAGAATTTCGATAATATTTAACTAATGGCTACAAGAAATGACCTGATCCTATTGGCAAGTCATTTTTTTATAGATAAATTGGTAGCTTATTTTTATCAGAAGACTGTATGAGATTTAGAAAGAGGAATTATCAATCCATGATATTTAATTATTATAGCTCATATTATTCTTTAGCTACTCTGAGAGAATTTGCCAAAATTAATAAAGAAGGAACAACAGTTTTTGGACTAGTGGAAACAATAAGAAAATTAAATTATCAAACAAAAGCTATTAAATCAGACATATCTTTATTTGAAACCAAAGAAATTGTTTATCCATAAATAAAAATAATTTTAATAACCGCATGATAGACGGTTATTAAATATAATTTCACACATTTAAGTATTGGAACAGAATTACAAATATATATTTCCGAAAAATATAAAAGGATTTTGTCTACAAACTAAAAAAGAGCTCCAGGCTCTTTTTTAAATAGGCTTGCGCTCAAAGGCATCGGCAGAAATACCTTGAGCTAGTATGGCTTTTGCCCATTCTTTTGCTGAAAATAGGCTGTGATCCTTGTAGTTTCCACAGGATTCAATGGTTGTACCGGGAACATCCTCCCAAGTGATGCCTTCAGCAATTTCTTCTAGGGAGGATTTTATCACCTTGGCTATATCTGATGAACTGTGCTGTCCCCACATAATCAGGTGGAAACCAGTTCTGCAACCAAATGGTGAGCAATCAATCATCCCATCAATGCGTTGACGGATTAATTTGGCTAAGAGGTGCTCAATGGTGTGTAAACCAGCTGTTTCAATTGAATTTTCATTAGGTTGAACAAGTCTGATATCAAAGTTGGTAATGATATCACCCTTAGGACCAGCATCCTCAGAAATCAAACGAACATAAGGTGCTTTAACAATAGTATGGTCAAGTTCAAAACTTTCTACGACAACATCTTTTGGCATAGACTGCCTCCTTTTTTCTTCTTCCATTATCATAACATAAAAGAAATGAAAATAGGTATCCGATTTACAGCTGTTGTCCTATCGACATCAGATAAGGAATCAAAGATATTTGGCTCTTATTATTTAAAGATGGTGCCAGTAACAATAACTAAGATCTGAGCAATAAAGGTACCTACAGAAACAGTGATAAAGGTTTCTTTAAAGGCGTTTTTATGATTTAATCCGGTCAAGGCGAGGAAGGTCAAAAAGACACCACTCTGAGGGACAATAGTGAAAATGTTGGTTGCAATAGTGGCCACACGGTGTATCATCTCTAGGTCAGCACCCTTGTCCAAATAAAATTGGGCAAAATTAGGCATGACGATCCCCAGAGCTCCGGAAGAAGAACCAGTGATAGCAGACATAGAAGAGGTTAGCACGGTCAAACTAATCAAAGGATTGCCTGGGATATTTAAGATCAAATCTGAAAAGACCTTAAAGCCAGGGGCGATCATAATGACTGCTCCAAAAGCAACAGCAGAAGCTGTAGCAAATATGGGGGCGATAGAACGGCTGGCTCCTAGGTTAAAGATAGCCATTTTATTTGGAATAAAAGGTTTAAAGAGAATGATAGCTAATAAGATGGCAGCTAGTAAGGCAATATAAATAATGTTTTTCTTTAGAAGTTCTCCTCCGAAGATACTACCTGATAGAGCTAGTGAAATGAAAGGTAAATGGTTGTTTCACCTTCATTCATTTGGCAGCCAGCTTCACGGTTTAAGCCAATATGTGAGGCAATGATGGTTGTAAACTGTTTCTTAGCGACAATCTTACCAACACCCTTATCAGGAAAGCCAGCGTCATTACAAATCAAGGTCAGATCTTTTAGGCCTTTTCAACTAGAGCATCAATGAGTTTTTTAGGTGTTCCATTGGTCATGAAGCCCCCTACCATAATAGTGTCGCCGTCTTTAATATGATTGAGGGCTTCTGTAATTGTAATTTCTTTACACATTTTTCTTCCTTCTTTCTTGCAGTTAGGCTAGGCTTCATTTTTGACGATAAGGGCAGTACCTTGTCCGCCACCGATACACAAGGTTGCTAGACCATTATTGGCATTTCTTTTCTTCATTTCATGGATTAATGTAACTAAAATTCTAGCCCCGCTGGCTCCAATTGGGTGACCAAGAGCAATAGCTCCCCCGTTGACATTGACACGTTCTGGATCTAGTTTGAGTTCTTTCATTACAGCAAGAGATTGGGCTGCAAAGGCTTCATTTGATTCAACTAAATCCAAGTCAGCAACAGTCAAACCAGCTTTTTCCAAAGCTTTTTCTGAGGCAGGGATTGGTCCTGTTCCCATTAATTCTGGTTCAACACCGGCGCTGGCATAGGCAGCAAGAGAAACAAGGATTTTTAGGCCTAAGCTTTTTGCCTTTTCTTCACTCATTAACATGACCATGGCAGCTCCATCATTTATCCCTGAGGCATTACCAGCAGTAACGGTTCCAATATTTGGGAGGAATGCCGGGCGTAATTTTTTGAGACCTTCAAGATTAGCATTTGTTTTAGGATATTCATCCTGTGACATCATGATAGGATCTGCTTTTCTTTGCGGAATTGAAACAGGGACAATTTCCTCAGCAAATCGTTTTGTTTCTAAGGCGCGTGCCGCTTTTACTTGGCTTTCAAGGGCGAACTGGTCTTGTTCTTCACGGCTGATATCATACTTTTCGGCAACATTTTCAGCTGTAATCCCCATATGGTAATTATTGAAGGCATCCGTTAAACCGTCGTTGACAAGGGTATCTATTAATTGGCTATTTCCTAGACGGCTTCCAAAACGGTTTGTTTTGCTGACATAAGCGGCCTGTGACATGTTCTCAACACCACCAGCGATCACGATTTCAGAATCCCCTAGAAGAATGCTTTGTGCGGCCATTTGGATGGCTTTTAAGCCAGAACCACAGACCATATCTATTGTAAAAGCAGTCTTATTGCTAGGAATTCCAGAGTGTATAGCAACCTGTCTAGCTACGTTTTGTCCTAGGCCAGCATGGAGAACATTTCCAAGGATGACTTCATCGACCATATCAGCTGGAAGCTTGGTTTTTTCGAGTATCTTTTTAAGAACAGTTGTGCCTAATTCAATGGCAGAAATATCTTTAAAGGCACCGCCAAAGGAACCTATTGGTGTACGTAATGCTTCGACTATGACAACTTTTTTCATATTTGTAATTTCCTTTTTTTATTTTAGAAAGCGTTTTTCTTATCACTACGATAACAAGATTTTTGGAAGAAAGAAAATATGGAAATTTGATATTCCTATAAAAATTTTTGAGACCTTGCGGCTAGTTTTTAGAAAAATCTTGTGTCATAATAATAAGAAAAGGTTATAGAAAGCTGATAAAAATATTATCATAAAAAGGGGCAAAATGGATATAAAACAGATAAGATATTTTTTAGCAATCGTTGAAAGTCATTTTTATCTGAGTCAGGCTGCCGAGTTACTTTATGTCTCCCGGTCAACTTTGAGTATGATGATTAATGAATTTGAAAAGAGAGAGAATGTAAAACTTTTTAAACGGACCAAAGGTCGTTTGCGGGGCTTACCTATCTAGGAGAAAGTTACTGCCGTGATGCTCAAAAGGTTTTAGAGCAGTACGATCAAATGTTTATGAATTTACATAATCCTACAAAACATTGACCGGCAGCATCAACATTGGCATTCCTCCCCTTATTTTATCAGTTGTTTTCTCAGAAGTAATGCCTAAAATGATTTTTGCCAATCCAGGAATACAATTTAACGTTAAAGAAATCAGAGCCTTTAACTTAAAAAATGAATTATTACTAGGTAATGTTGACATAGCAGTTTTATTATCCTCAACTGGAATTGCCGATAACCTGATTGAAACTTATGAGATCCAAAGATCAGAATTATTTGTTTGTCTTTCTCTTAGTCATCGCCTTGCCAAGAAAAAGGTCATTACCTGGGAAGATTTAAATGGTGAAAATATTGCCCTCTTTGATTCCTCCTTTATGGTGCATTATTTAGTCTTAGAAACCTGCGAACGCAACCAAGTCAGACCAAACATTGTACTTACATCAGCATCTTGGGATTTTATGATTAATTCAACCATGATCAATCATGCCATTCTAACCATTTGCCCTAAACCTATCACCGATCTTTATCCTTTGAAAAATATTGTCTGTATCCTTATGGAACATCCTATATCTTGGAGGGTTGTTTTGACCCGTTTGAGAAAGAAAAATTATTCTGATTTAGAATCTTATATCATGGATTCCTTGGTTCAATCCTTTTTAAAATAGGGGTTTGAGGCAGTTCGCTCTCTATGAAAAAGTAACCAATCTTTTAAGTAGAGTAATTGTCTTAAAGCTTAATTTATGATAAACTAATTGTAGCTTTCTATTAACGGAAACTAATAAAAATTGAGGTAAAGACATGGGTAATATTATTTTATTAATTGTTTGTACCCTCATTGGTTTGATACTAGGTTACGTACTCATTTCGCTCAAACTTAAAGCAGCGAAAGAGAGTGCGGACTTGACTCTTTTAAATGCCGAACAAGATGCTGTAAATATTCGTGGAAAAGCCGAAGAAGAAGCTAATCATATCCGAAAATCAGCAGAACGTGAAAGCAAAGCTAATCGTAAAGAATTGCTTTTGGAAGCAAAAGAAGAGGCAAGAAAATATCGTGAAGAAATTGAACAAGAATTTAAATCTGAAAGACAAGAGCTTAAACAATTAGAAACGCGTTTAACAGAACGTGCCTTTTCTCTTGACCGAAAAGATGAGAATCTGTCAAGTAAAGAAAAAGTTCTTGATAGTAAAGAACAAAGTCTAACCGATAAATCTAAACATATTGATGAGCGTCAAACGGAAGTCGAGAAACTTGAAGAGGAAAAAAGAGCAGAGCTTGAACGTGTAGGAGCAATGACCATTGCTGAAGCACGAGAAGTTATCTTGATGGAAACCGAGAACAAGTTATCGCATGAAATTGCTAGCCGCATTCGTGATGCAGAACGTGACATCAAAGATCGCACTGACAAGACAGCTAAAGATTTATTGGCCCAAGCCATGCAAAGAATGGCTGGTGAATATGTCACAGAACAAACCATAACAACTGTTCCCTTACCAGATGACAATATGAAAGGTCGGATTATCGGTCGTGAAGGTCGTAATATTCGTACCCTTGAGAGTCTTACAGGTATTGATGTGATCATTGATGATACCCCAGAAGTCGTTGTCTTATCTGGTTTTGATCCAATTCGTCGCGAAATTGCTAGAATGACCCTAGAATCACTGATTGCAGATGGTCGTATTCATCCAGCCAGAATAGAGGAGCTAGTTGAGAAAAACCGTCTGGAAATGGATAATCGCATCCGAGAATATGGTGAAGCAGCAGCCTATGAAATTGGGGCTCCAAACTTACACCCGGATCTTATTAAAATCATGGGACGTTTACAATTTAGAACCTCCTTTGGACAAAATGTTTTACGCCATTCCGTTGAGGTTGGTAAACTTGCTGGGATCTTAGCAGGTGAACTTGGCGAAAATGTCTCCCTAGCAAAAAGAGCAGGATTCCTACATGATATGGGTAAAGCCATTGACCGAGAAGTTGAAGGTAGTCATGTCGAAATCGGAATGGAATTTGCTCGTAAATATAAAGAACATCCTGTAGTCGTTAATACCATTGCTAGTCACCACGGTGATGTTGAACCTAACTCTGTAATTGCTGTTTTAGTAGCTGCCGCAGATGCCTTGAGTTCAGCTCGTCCAGGAGCTAGAAATGAATCAATGGAAAACTATATCAAACGTCTTCGCGATTTAGAAGATATCGCAACAAGCTTTGATGGAGTGCAAAATAGCTTCGCCCTCCAAGCAGGTCGTGAGATTAGGATCATGGTTCAGCCAGACAAAATGTCAGACGATGATGTTGTTATTTTGTCCCACAAGGTTCGTGAAAAAATTGAGAACAATTTAGACTATCCAGGTAATATCAAAGTAACAGTCATTCGTGAAATGCGAGCAGTTGACTATGCTAAGTAAAAAGAGGATTTATCCTCTTTTTTTACGTTCAATTCAGATAAGCTAACAATAACCTTGAAAAAAGAATCTGATTTTGATAAACTATTAGAAAGCAATTATTAAGGAGAACAGAATGTCTGAACGTGGTTTGTTAATCGTCTTTTCAGGACCGTCTGGTGTAGGTAAAGGTACGGTTAGACAAGAGATTTTCTCAACACCCGATCATAAGTTTGAATATTCAGTTTCTATGACAACACGTGCCCAGAGACCAGGAGAAGTTGACGGCGTTGACTATTTCTTTAGAACACGTGAAGAATTTGAGGAACTTATTAGAACTGGTCAAATGCTTGAGTATGCTGAGTACGTAGGCAATTACTATGGCACACCACTCTCATATGTCAATGAAACTTTGGATAAAGGCATCGACGTTTTTCTTGAGATAGAAGTACAAGGTGCTCTACAAGTTAAAACGAAAGTACCAGATGGTGTTTTTATTTTCCTGACACCGCCTGATTTAGAAGAATTAGAAGATCGTCTAGTTGGTCGTGGAACAGATAGCCAAGAAGTTATCGTTCAACGGATTGAGCGTGCAAGAGAAGAGATCGCTCTCATGCGTGAATATGACTATGCAGTGGTTAACGATCATGTCCCACTTGCCGCAGAACGCGTCAAACGAATCATAGAAACAGAGCATTTTCGTGTAGAACGCGTGATTGGCCGCTATGATAAAATGATAAAAAACACAAAACCTATTCGCTGAAAATAGAAAAGAGTATAAAACCATGATGTTAAAACCTTCGATTGACACTTTATTGGATAAGGTGCCTTCAAAATATTCACTAGTTATTCTACAAGCTAAACGTGCACATGAATTAGAATCTGGTGCTAAGGCAACTCAAAGTTTCAAATCAGTAAAATCAACCTTACAAGCCTTAGAAGAGATTGAGTCTGGTAATGTTGTTATTCATCCAGATCCTGTAGCTAAAAGAGCGGCTGTCAGAGCAAAAATCGAAGCTGAACGCCTAGCCAAAGAAGAAGAAGAACGTAAGATCAAAGAACAAATTGCCAAAGAAAAAGAAGAAGAAGGAGAAAAAATCTAAGGTTGAGATAATCTTAGGTTTTTTTCATATTGTTACTAGAAAGGATAGATAATGGAAGCCATAGCAAAAGTTATTGTTGACATCCCCTTGATGCAAACAGATAAACCTTATTCTTACAAGATCCCAGAAGATTTACAAGAAGTGTTATCAGTTGGCTCTAGGGTTCATGTTCCTTTCGGAAATGGTGATAGGCTACTTCAAGGTTTTGTAGTCGCTATCGAAAAAGCAGAAAAAAATCCCCGTTTAAAATCCATTTATTCTCTTTTAGATGTTGAACCTGTCTTAAATCAGGAACAGCTTCAACTGGCAAGTGCTCTCAGAAAAACCGTTTTTTCTTATAAGATCACCCTTTTAAAAGCCATGATTCCAAATCTCTTAAATTCAAATTATGATAAGGAACTTAAAATGGCTGATCACTTGTCTAGCTCTGATAAAGAGTTTATCTTTGGTGATGGCAACCAGGTCTTAGTCTCTCAACTGACTAAGGAACAAGAAGTCAGAGCTATGACCCTGCTAAAATCTAAAAAAATTCAAGTAGAATACATAGCCAAAGATAGAAAAAATATCAAAACAAAGACCTATTATCAGGTTAAAGAAAAAAACTTGGAAAATCATCTGATTTCACCTCGTGCCAAGAAAAAACAGGCTCTGAAAGACTTTCTCTTGCAAAATCCAACTGGCAGAGCGGCCCTTTCTGAACTCCAAAAAGAATTTTCAAGAGAGATTATCTCTTACTTTAGTGAACATCAGCTAATAGAGACCTATCAGGTACAGATCAACCGCAGTGATTCCTATTTTGAAAAAGTCAAAAGCACTTCCTTTTTAAAACTCAATGCAGAACAAAGCAGGGCTGTTGAAGCTATTTGTTCTAGTGTTGGACAGGAGTCAAAACCCTTTCTCATTGAAGGTATCACAGGGTCTGGAAAAACGGAAGTTTACTTACAGGTCATTGATCATGTTTTAAAAAAAGGAAAGACAGCCATTGTACTCGTTCCTGAAATATCATTGACTCCACAGATGACCAACCGTTTTATTTCTCGTTTTGGGAAATTAGTTGCCATTATGCACTCAGGACTTTCTGATGGTGAAAAATTTGACGAGTGGCAGAAGATAAAAAATGGTCAGGCCAAAGTAGTTGTCGGTGCCCGCTCAGCTATTTTCTCCCCCTTAGAAAATATTGGCGCTATTATTATTGACGAAGAACATGAGTCAACCTATAAACAAGAGTCCAATCCAAGATATCATGCTCGTGATGTGGCACTCTTACGAGCCAAGTATCATAAGGCAGCCCTGGTCTTAGGTTCAGCAACTCCAAGTATTGAAAGCCGTGCTAGAGCTAGTAAGAAGGTCTATCATTTCTTGCAACTGACTGAAAGAGCCAACCCCTTGGCTCAAATCCCTAAGGTTGAAATCGTAGATTTTCGAGATTATATTGGGCAGCAAGAAGTTAGCAATTACACTCCCTACCTCATTGACAAAATTAAAGAACGCCTAGAGAAAAAAGAACAGGTCGTCTTAATGTTAAACCGAAGAGGCTATTCAAGCTTTGTCATGTGTCGAGATTGTGGTTATGTGGATCAATGCCCTAATTGTGATATCTCCTTGACCTTGCACATGGATAGTAAGAGCATGAATTGTCACTACTGTGGTTTTCAAAAGGCCATTCCAAGAACCTGTCCTAATTGTCAGAGTAGAAGTATTCGTTATTATGGAACAGGCACGCAAAAAGCCTATGATGAATTAAAAGAAGTCCTTCCTGAGGCGAGAATACTAAGGATGGATGTCGATACCACACGTCAAAAGGGCAGTCATGAAAAATTGCTAGATCAGTTTGGAAATTATCAAGCCGACATTTTACTGGGAACCCAGATGATTGCCAAAGGCTTAGACTTTCCTAATGTGACCCTAGTAGGAGTCTTAAATGCTGATACGTCCTTGAATTTGCCAGATTTTCGATCATCAGAAAAAACTTTCCAACTGCTAACACAGGTGGCCGGACGAGCTGGTCGGGCAGAAAAAGCTGGTGAAGTTCTCATTCAAACTTATAATCCCGATCATTATGCTATACAATTAGCAAAAGATCAAAATTATGAGGCCTTTTATGAGTATGAGATGAAGATCAGACAGAAAATGGCCTATCCTCCCTATTATTTTACAGTAGGGTTGACCCTATCGCACCAAAAAGAGGAAGAAGTGGCCAAAAAGTCTTATCAGGTTTTGTCCCTGTTAAAGGAAAATCTATCACCAAATAGTCGTCTTCTGGGACCAACTCCAAAACCCATAGCACGTACTCATAATCTTTACCACTACCAAATTATCATCAAGTATCGTTTTGAGGATAAGCTAGAGGATACTTTGAATAAGATTTTGGATTGGAGCCAAGAAAATGAGAATCGACAGTTGAAAATAACGATCGACCAAGAGCCTCAGAACTTTATGTAAGGATCTTTGCCTTCCTTTTGAGCCATGGTATTATGATATAATGTAAAAAAGTAATGAAGAGGGAAAAATGACAAAATTAGTATTTATGGGGACTCCCCAATTTTCAGCCACTGTTTTAAAAGGTTTATTAGAAGATTCAAACTATGAAATTTTAGCCGTTCTGACCCAACCAGACCGAGCTGTAGGGAGAAAAAAAGAAATCAAGATGACTCCTGTAAAAGAAGTCGCTCTAGAAAACAAGCTTAGCATCTACCAACCTGAAAAATTATCAGGCTCCAAAGAATTAGAAGAAATTATGGCTTTAGGAGCAGATGGCATTGTAACAGCAGCCTATGGACAATTCCTACCAAGCAAACTTCTTAATTCCGTGAATTTTGCAGTCAATGTCCATGCCTCACTGCTACCTAAGTATCGAGGTGGAGCACCTATTCACTACGCCATTATCAATGGTGAAAGAGAAGCAGGTGTGACCATTATGGAAATGGTCAAAGAAATGGATGCTGGTGATATGGTTTCTAAGGCTAGTATTCCCATACTGGATACTGATAATGTGGGCACCATGTTTGAAAAACTAGCCGTTCTTGGCCGTGATTTATTGCTTGAAAGCCTTCCAGCGTATCTGTCTGGCCAATTGAAGCCCCAAAAACAGGATCACAGTAAGGCCAGCTTTGCTCCTAATATTAGCTCTGAGCAAGAAAATTTAGATTGGACTAAAAGCAATCGCCAAATCTTTAACCAGGTGCGTGGAATGAACCCTTGGCCAGTAGCCCATACCTTCTTAGCTGGCCAACGCTTTAAGATCTATGAAGTTGATATGGTTGATGGCCAAGGACAGGCTGGACAGATTATTGAAAAAAATAAAGATAAGCTAGTAGTAGCAAGCTCTGAAGGGGCAATCTCCTTAAAAGTTGTTCAACCTGCTGGCAAGCCTAAGATGCAGATCAAAGATTTTTTAAATGGACTAGGAAGAGAACTAAAAGTGGGTGACTATTTTGGCAAATAATTGGAAACAATTAGCTCGCGGCAAGGCCTTACTAGTTATTGAAGATATTTTTGATCGCTCTGCTTATTCAAATATTGCTCTCAACAATCAGCTCAATAACAAGTTGGTTACAGAAAAAGATAAGGGACTGATCACAGAAATTGTTTATGGAACCGTTTCTCACAAGATCAGACTAGAATGGTACCTATCCCAGTTCATTGCAGACCGTGATAAACTCGATAAGTGGGTCTATTACTTATTGATGATTAGCCTCTACCAGCTATTATATCTGGATAAAGTACCTCATCATGCCATTGTTAATGATGCTGTTAATATTGCTAAAAATCGTGGCAATAAAAGAGGGGCAGAAAAGTTTGTCAATGCCCTTTTGCGGCAGCTTTCAAGTGGGGACTTACCAGATATTGCGAGCATTAAAAGAAAAAATAAAAGACTATCGGTGACCTACTCTCTTCCAACCTGGTTGGTGAAAAAACTTATGGATCAGTTCGGAGAAGAACGTGCCATTAAGATTATGGAAAGTTTAGAGACTTCCAGTAAATCAAGCATTCGAGTCAATGATCCAGACAAGTTTGAAGAAATCAAGTTAGCTTTGGATGCTCAAGAGTCCGCCCTTTCTCCTCTTGGATTGACAAAACCGAGGGGCCATCTTGCTTCAAATGAATGGTTTAAAATGGGTGAGATTACTATTCAAGATGAGACCAGTCAACTGGTTGCTCCAACTCTAGATATTAAGGGTGATGAGCACATCCTAGATGCTTGCAGTGCTCCAGGTGGAAAGACTGTCCATATGGCCTCTTATTTAAAGACTGGCAAGGTGACAGCCCTAGATATCTATCAACATAAATTAGACTTGGTCAAAGAAAATGCGCAGAGAATGGGACTTGCTGATAAGATAGAAACAAGGGTCTTAGATGCAAGATTAGTTCATCAAAACTTTCCTGCTGACAGCTTTGATAAGATATTGGTGGACGCTCCTTGTTCTGGAATTGGCTTAATCAGACGAAAACCAGATATCAAGTACAATAAAGAGATTCAAGACTTAGAGCAGTTACAAATTATTCAACTAGAGATATTAGCTAGTGTTTGTCAAACAGTACGAAAAGGTGGTATAATAACCTATAGCACTTGCACTATTTTTGATGAAGAGAATTTTCAAGTTATAGAAAAATTTTTGGAAAGTCATTCTAATTTTGAACAAGTAAAACTTAATCATACACAAGCAGATATTGTTAAAGACGGCTGTTTACTCATAACACCAGAACAGTATCAGACAGATGGCTTTTTTATCGGTCAAATCAAACGAGTCTTGTAGTATTTAGGAGGAGACTGACGTAGTCAGAAAGAACATATGAAAATTTCATTAATTACGGATATTGGGCAAAAACGTTCAAATAATCAAGATTTTATCAATAAATTTGATAATAAAAAAGGGATTACACTCATAGTCCTAGCAGATGGAATGGGAGGTCACAGAGCTGGCAATATTGCTAGTGAAATGACAGTAACAGACCTTGGAAAAGAGTGGATCCAAACAGAATTGACTGAATTGAGCCAAATCAGAGATTGGTTGTTAGAGACAATTGAAGTTGAAAACAAACGTGTTTATGACATGGGGCAAAGTGAAGATTATAAAGGCATGGGAACCACTGTTGAAGCGGTTGTATTAGTTGATAATAGCGCCATCTACGCCCATGTTGGAGATTCACGAATTGGCTTGGTCCAAAATGGTCAATATCAATTATTAACCAGTGACCACTCTCTTGTTAATGAATTAGTAAAAGCAGGTCAAATTACTGAGGAAGAAGCAAGTGGTCATCCTCAAAAAAATATCATCACTCAATCTATCGGCCAGTCAGCACCCTTGGAGACAGATTTGGGTATAAAAGTTCTTGAAAAAGATGATTACTTGATTATCAATTCTGATGGATTGACAAACATGGTATCCAATGCTGAGATTGCAGAAATTCTATCTAGGGAATTGACTCTTGACGAGAAAAACCAAGAATTAGTTAATCTTGCAAACCTCAGAGGTGGTTTAGATAATATCACAATCGCTTTGGTACATTACGAAAGTGAGGATGTGGAATGATACAGATTGGCAAATTATTTGCTGGTCGTTATCGCATCTTAAAATCTATTGGCCGCGGAGGAATGGCGGATGTCTATTTAGCAAATGATCTGATATTAGACAATGAAGATGTCGCAATCAAAGTATTGCGGACCAACTATCAGACGGATCAAGTGGCAGTTGCGCGTTTCCAAAGAGAAGCGCGAGCCATGGCTGAATTGAACCACCCCAACATCGTTGCTATAAGAGATATAGGTGAAGAAGACGGACAGCAATTCTTAGTAATGGAATATGTGAATGGGTCGGACTTAAAAAAATACATTCAAGACAATGCTCCACTATCTAACAATCAAGTTGTTAGAATAATGGAAGAAGTCCTGTCTGCAATGACTCTTGCCCATCAAAAAGGGATTGTCCATAGGGACTTGAAGCCCCAGAACATCCTATTGACTAAAACAGGAGTTGTCAAAGTCACAGACTTCGGTATAGCAGTGGCCTTTGCCGAAACCAGTTTAACACAGACCAATTCCATGTTGGGTAGTGTTCATTATTTATCACCAGAGCAGGCTCGGGGATCAAAAGCAACCATCCAAAGTGATATCTACGCTATGGGAATCATGCTTTTTGAAATGTTAACTGGCCACATTCCTTATGATGGGGATAGTGCGGTGACCATTGCCCTGCAACATTTCCAAAAACCCCTACCTTCAATTATTGATGAAAATCCCCAAGTTCCTCAGGCTCTTGAAAATGTTGTTATTAGAGCGACTGCCAAGAAACTTGGAGACCGTTACCCATCAACCTTTGAAATGAGTAGAGATTTAATGACAGCTCTCAGCTACAATCGTAGCCGAGAAAAAAAGCTTGTCTTTGATGATGTTGAGAGCACAAAGCCCTTACCTAAGGTAACGCCAACACCAGTTCCCAATCCAAAGACCACCGTTCCCCCCGTTTCAGCTGTACCCATTAAAGAAGATAATTATCAGGGTGAACCATTAGCTAAACCTCAAAAAGAGAAAAAAAGAAGTCGCCTTTTAGGGACACTCTTTAAGATACTCTTTGCTATTTTTGTAGTAGGGGTCGCCTTCTTTGCCTTTCTTATTCTAACAAAGCCTTCAAATATAAAAGTACCAAATGTCAATGGATCTAGCCTTAAGGTTGCAAAAACAGAGCTAAAGGCATTGGGCTTTGAAGTAGGTGATATCAAAGAAATTGAAAGTTCCAAAGTTGCGGAGGGTAATGTTGTTAAGACAGATCCACCAGCAGGAACAGCAAAAAGAGAAGGTGCAACAATTGATATCTACCTCTCAATTGGTAAAAAAGGCTTTACCATGGAAGACTATAAGGGACAACATGTTCAAGATGTTATAAATGATCTTAAAAATACTTACGATGTTCCAGCTTCCAAGATAAAAATTGAAAGAATTATAACCAATGAATACGAGGCAGATACCGTAATCAGCCAATCACCATCTCAGGGTGAGAAATTTAATCCGAAAGGAAAATCAAAGATTACCTTGAGTGTTGCCTCTAGCGGTACCGTTCAAATGCCTGATCTAACAGGTTATACCTATCAGACAGCTCTAAATGAGCTGACATCCCTAGGTATTGCTGTTTCAAGGATTAAAACCTATAACCCTAGTGGAGCTTCAGGAGATAAGAAGTCATTAATTGTTAAAGAGCAAACACCTTATGCTTACTCTAACATTTCCCTGTCAGAAACTAGTGATATCAGCCTATATTTGTATCCACCAGAAAATACTAATCTAAGCACTGGCACAAGTTCAACATCCAGCTCATCAAGTTCAAGCTCTAAATCAGAAGAAAGTTCAACATCCAGCTCATCAAGTTCAAGTTCATCAAGTGATGGAGCTTCAGATGTTTCATCTGTTACGGCACCCTAATTCTAAAATACCATTGACTAGAGAAGCTCTTTCTTTAGGAATGGTATTTTTTTGTTATTTTTGATAAAATGACAGGGTGATGGAAGGAGTCTGATGAAAAAATTTCAATTCTTTTTACTAGTTGAATGTATCTTACTGGCAATGGGAATCATGACCATTCTAGCCAATAATGTAACTAGTTTTGTCTTTATACTTGTGATTATACTCTTAGCTTTACGCTTTTATAACCAAGATAGCCGTAATAATTTTTTGTTAACCATAAGTTTGTTACTCTTGTTTTTGATATTTATGTTAAATCCCTACATTATCATGGCAATCTTATTTGGTATTATTTATATTGTTATCAACCATTTTTCACAAGTTAAAAAGAAAAATCGTTATGCTTTGATTCGCTTTAAAGATGAGGACCTGAGCGTTAAGCAGACCAAGCACCAGTGGGTTGGATCAGCAACTTATGACAGTGACTATTACTCTTTTGAAGATGTTAATATTATCAGAGTTAGTGGCAATGATACGATTGACCTGTCAAATGTTATCGTGACCGGAAAAGACAATGCCATTATCATAAGAAAGATCTACGGTCATACAAAGGTTTTGGTTCCTATTGACGTAGCTGTAAACCTTGATGTCAGTTCCGTATATGGAAGTATTCGTTTCTTTAATTGTCAGGAATATGATCTTCGAAACGAGTCCATAAAACTGAGCTGTCCCCATCATGCAGAGAGTCTGAAAAAGGTCAAAATAATCATTAGTACGATCGCCGGAAATGTTGAGGTGGCACGTCGATGAAGAAAAATTATTATCTCTTAGTTTGGCTATATTCGACAGTCACCGTTTTAGCCATCGTATTTGTTGTGATAGATAATCTCGGTCTGAATCTTGATTATCTGACCATTAATGTTTGGCGTGCTGAGAAGTTATTATTTTCCATTTTATTATTGATTGTATCTGTGACCCTGCTTTTACTCCTTTTATGGATAGTCATTGATGACAATAGCAAACGGTCAGTTAACCAAAATTTAAGGCGGATATTGAATAATCAAAAAGTGAAGTTGGATGAAACTTCCGAAACAAATATTAACCTCAATAGGCTTTCTAAAAAGATGTCACATATGACTAGCAGTTTACAGAAAAAAGAAAGTGCCTATATTCTTGATAGTCAAAATATTGTCCATCGTGAACGTAAACGTATTGCCAGAGACTTGCATGATACAGTCAGTCAAGAGCTCTTTGCCTCTTCCATGATTCTGTCAGGTGTATCCATGAATTTGGATGCTATGGATAAGGAGCAACTGAAAACACAGATTGAGACTGTAGAGTCAACCCTACAAAACGCCCAAAAAGATTTAAGGGTTCTCCTTCTCCATTTGAGACCGACAGAGCTAGCTAATAGAACGCTAACAGAAGGTTTCAATATGATTTTACGAGAACTAACTGATAAGAGTGACATTGAAATTATTTATAAAGAAAATATTAAAAAACTCCCTAAGACTATGGAAGATAATCTCTTTAGAATAGCCCAAGAATTTATCAGTAACACCTTAAAACACGCCAAAGCCAGTCGCCTAGAAGTCTATCTGAACCAAGGTAAAAATGAAGTACAGCTTAAGATGATTGATAATGGGCTGGGCTTTGATATGGATGAAGTCAGAGATCTCAGTTATGGACTCAAAAATATTGATGACCGTGTTGATGATTTAGCCGGAACCATTAATCTGATTAGTGAAAAAGGAAAAGGTGTCTCTATGGATATCCGCTTGCCGTTAGTGATGGAGGAAAAAAATGAATGATATAAAGCTCATATTAGTAGATGATCATGAAATGGTTCGTTTAGGTTTAAAAAGTTTTCTAAATATGCAGTCGGGAGTAGAGGTTATAGCAGAAGCTTCCAATGGCAGAGAAGGGATTGATTTAGCCCTAAAATTGAAACCAGATGTTGTTGTCATGGACCTGGTCATGCCCGAACTAGATGGTGTAGAAGCTACATTGGAAATTTTGAAACAATGGAAAGAAGCTAAAATTTTAGTGTTAACATCCTATTTGGATAATGAAAAGATCTATCCAGTTATTGATGCTGGTGCCAAGGGCTACATGCTAAAGACCTCCAGTGCAGCAGAAATTTTAAATGCCATCAAAAAGGTTGCCAGAGGACAGTTGGCCATCGAAACTGAGGTCGATAAGAAAATCAAGGCTCATGATAAAAGTCCTAATTTGCATGAAGAATTAACGGCGCGTGAGTATGATATCCTCTTTCTATTGGCCAAAGGCTATGATAATCAAACAATTGCTGATGAATTATTCATTTCCCTTAAAACTGTCAAAACCCATGTGTCAAACATTTTATCAAAACTTGAAGTAGACGACCGTACCCAGGCCGTTGTATATGCCTTCCAACACCACTTAGTGCCACAAGATGAGAATTAATGGTATAATAAGTGTACTTATTGGAGGATGAAATGGAAGCAAAACTGAAATATAAAGCAAAAAAAATAAAGATGGTCTTCTTTGATATCGATGACACATTGCGTGTCAAAGATACAGGTTTTATGCCAGACTCTATCCCAAAAGTTTTTAAGAAACTGAAAGAAAAAGGGATCTTAGTAGGGATTGCATCTGGACGAGCTCGCTATGGAGTACCAAAAGAAATACAAGACCTACATGCTGATTACTGTGTCAAATTGAACGGTGCCTATGCCAAAGATGATGATAAGAACATTATTTTCCAGGCTCCAATTCCTGCTGACATTGTTGTCAGATATAAGGAGTGGGCAGACTCCGTTGGTATTCATTATGGTATGGCTGGTCGTCATGAAGCAGTTTTATCTGAGCGAAATGACATGATTAGTAAGGCCATTGATAACGTTTATGCTGATTTGGAAGTTTGCCCAGATTACAATGAAAAACATGATGTCTATCAAATGTGGACATTTGAAGATAAGGGTGACGACTTACAATTGCCAGAAGACTTGGCTAAGCATCTAAGATTAGTCAGATGGCATGATAATTCTTCTGATGTTGTTTTAAAGGATACTTCAAAGGCACTTGGCGTTTCAAAAATCGCAGAGCATTTAGGGCTTAAGGCAGAAAATATACTTGTTTTTGGTGATGAGTTAAATGACATTGAACTCTTTGACTATGCTGGTATTAGTGTTGCCATGGGTGTTTCACATCCAAAAACACAAGAAAAGGCTGATTTTATCACCAAGAAAATTGAAGAAGATGGCATCCAGTATGCCTTGGAGGAACTAGGATTGATCGAAAAAGACTTGCACTTTCCGCAATTAACATTAACTGAAGTAGAAGGGCCAAAAGTCCTGATAAAAACAAATCGTGGAAATATGTCTGTCCAACTATTTCCAGAGCAGGCCCCTAAAACAGTAGCTAACTTAGTGGGACTAGCTAAAGAAGGCTACTACGATGGGATTATTTTCCACCGTATTATCCCAGAATTTATGATTCAAGGTGGGGATCCAACAGGCACTGGAATGGGGGGCCAATCAATCTATGGCGACAGTTTTGAAGATGAGTTTTCTGAAGAACTCTATAACTTACGTGGGGCTCTTTCAATGGCCAATGCTGGTCCCAATACAAATGGAAGCCAATTCTTTATTGTTCAAAATTCCAAGATTCCCTATTCACAAAAAGAATTAGAACGTGGAGGCTGGCCAGCAGAAATCGCAGCTTCTTATGCTAAGAACGGGGGCACACCGCACCTTGATAGACGTCATACAGTATTTGGTCAACTCATCGATGAAGATTCTTACAAGGTTTTAGATAAGATTGCTGCTGTGGAAACAGGAGCCCAAGATAAGCCAAAAGAAGATGTGATCATCGAGACTATAGAGGTAATGGATTAATGAAAATCGGCGACAAACTGCGTGGGACCATTACGGGAATTAAACCATATGGTGCCTTTGTAGCTCTTGAAAATGGAACAGCAGGATTGATCCATATTTCAGAGATTAAGACTGGCTTTATTGATAATATTAGTAAGGATCTAAAGGTCGGTCAAGAAGTTATCGTGCAGGTTGTTGATCTTGACGAGTTCAATCAAAAGGCAAGTCTTTCCTTAAGAACTTTAGAGGAAGAAAAACATCTCAGTTCCCATAGTCATCGTTTCTCAAACAGTCGTCTCAAGATTGGATTTAAGCCCTTAAAAGAAAAATTGCCAACTTGGATAGAAGAAGGCATCGCCCATTTCAGTAAATAATCTTGTAGAATATTTAAAAAATCAATCCCTGGTTCTTGAACTGCACCTCAAAAGTTAGACAAATGATATGTACCCCTTTCACTGGATTATCCAGTGAAAGGGGTTTTTGTATGAAATTAAGCTATGAAAATAAACTAGAAATTTATCGTTAAAAAAATCAGGTGTTTCTTGGTCTCAACTATCAAATTGGATAGCACAATATAAGAAAAAACGGTTATACTATTGTTGAAAAAACAAGAGATACCATCATAAATGGGACCTAAACCAAAGAAAACTTGGGAAGAGATGACTGAATTAGAAGAACTTCGAGAAGAAAATGAATAGCTTAGAACTGAGCTTGCTTACTTAAAAAAGTCGAGGGAACTCCCTTTGAAGGAAGAAGCTCTAAAGGTATTCGTCCATCTATGTCACGAAAAGGAAACAGCCCAGACAATGGGATGATGGAATCTTTCTTTGGCCTATTAAAGTCAGAAATGTTCTATGGCTATGAGAGTGACTATAAATCACTAGATGATTTAGAACAAGCGATTACAAATTACATTGATTATTACAACAATAAACGTATCAAAGTAAAACTAAAAGGACTTAGCCCTGTACAAGACAGGATTAAATCCTTTACTTAAAATATAGTGTCTAACTTTTGGGGTGCAGTTCAGTCTAAGGAGTTGACTTTTTAATATGATTGATCTATATCAATAAGTGTAGTAAGAAAAGTGTTTGATATCTATTTTAGTCGATCTTTTTTAAATAACGATAGACACTTGGTTCAGAAATATTCAGTATTTCCGCAACCTTTGAAACAGCTCCCTTTAGTTGGAAAACTCCTTTTTCATGAAGCTTTGAGACAATCTCAATCTTAACTTCCTGACTCAGTTGGATATTTTGATTGAGAAGGGAAGGATCAATGATTTCACTAATAATATCCTGAATGTTTGAGGTTAGCACCTCAACAGCTTCTTCTTGATTTTGACTATTAGGAGCCATATTGAAGATTTCAGAACTGAGTTGCTCAAGTCCCAGATTACCTAACTTTAAAACATCCGTTGCCAATTTTTGGTAAGCAGAAATATCCATATTGATACAAAGCATACCTTCTAATTCGCCATCTTGATCTTTAATAAAAAAAGTAGAGCCTCGAACCTCTTTATGTTGGGAATTGACGATTGCCTTGTAATTGGTAACATAGTCTTTAACTCGGTAAACTTTTTTATTAATCAAATCTAAGGCAAAGGCAGTAAGTGGAGAATTCTCAGTTCGACCACTAATATGACTGTTAACAATTTCGCCGATATAGATGTCGTCTTTACTGATAACATGTAAAACAATTTCGTACTGATCTCCCAGTACACTTTTCAAAAAAGCAATGACAGTCTTCCAGTACTCTAACCTGGCTTTTTTCATATATTCATTCCATTTCTGTCTGTATTATTTATCTATATGATAATATATTTCAAAATAAAAAACAATAAATCTTTATTTTTATGATAAAAATATTCTTAGCTAATAAAAAAGTATAATGATAAAAAAAGTTTATCAAATAATAATACTGGATTTTAGAATATGACCTAACAAGTGACTATAAATGCTAGACAAAAAAATATAACCCTAAAATTGGGTTATATGGGAATGTAGACAAACCCTATTTACCTAGACCGATAGGCTAAGAAGCTCTGCAGACTATCAATAAATTCGAGCTTATTAAGGCTACCTCCGCTGTGCTAAAAGTGTCTAAAATATCTTTAATATTAACATTTTAGACAATCGGAACTTTCGAGACCTTAGGCTCGAAAGTTAGGGATGGAGTTCTTTGATTTTCTTAAACAGTCACTCCCCTGACTGTTTAACCTGTCCGACAGCACTTAAGGAAGGTAGCAAAAATTGCCTTATTTTTGATATAAATCGGTGGACAAATAACGTTCTCCATTGTCTGGTATGATTGCTAAAACCTTCTTACCTTTTCCTAGTTTTTTGGCAATTCCCATGGCCGCGTAGATAGCAGCTCCAGCTGAAATACCAACAAGGAAACCTTCTTTTTTACCGATGGAGCGACCAGTAGCTAAGGCAGCCTCTGAGCTGACACGTATGATCTGATCGTAAGACTTAGTGTCTAAAATTTCAGGAATAAAACCAGCAGAGATACCTTGTATTTTGTGAGGGCCAGGTTGATCACCTGATAAAACTGCTGATTCATCAGCTTCAACGGCGTAGACTTTAAGATCAGGCCATTTAGTCTTTAGACTATGAGAAACTCCTGTTATTGTTCCTCCAGTACCAACCCCTGAAACAAAGGCATCTAAGCCAATAGATTCAAAAGCATCTGCAATTTCTTTTCCTGTGGTCTTTTCATGGATTTGAGGATTAGCAAGGTTACTGAATTGCATTGGCATCCAACCATTTCCTTTAGCAACTAGTTCTTCTGCCTTAGCAATAGCACCTTTCATTCCTTGATCTCCAGGTGTTAAAACAAGCTTTGCCCCGTAGGCTTGGATGATTTGTCGGCGTTCCAGGCTCATTGTTTCAGGCATCACTATGATGACAGGGTAACCTTTGGCAGCACCAACCCAAGCAAGACCAATACCCGTATTACCACTGGTTGGTTCAATGATAGTGTCACCAGCTTTTAGGCTTCCTTCTTTTTCTGCTGCTTCAATCATTGCTAAGGCAATACGATCTTTAACAGAGGAACCAGGATTAAAAGATTCCAATTTTACATAAATATCTGCAGCATCCTCTTGGTTTATGCGATTTAATTTAATAATAGGTGTATGGCCTACTAATTCAGTAATGTTCTCATAGATTTTTGTCATGATCTGCCTCTCTCCTTTCAAAAACCCTATCTGACACTAGTATAATGAGAAAATCTGAAAATGTAAAATAGTTCTTTTCTATCACACTGATATCAAAGAACTATTACGTTTATATTAAGTAGAAATTATTTGAGAGGCACTTCGATGACCTTGGGATCAAGTTTTGTAAAAGTGATTTTTCCCTTATAGAAATCAATTAGAGAATCCTCCACTTCCTTTTCCCTGTCAGGATCAAAATAGATGGAGCTTAGGATCTGCTCTGTGAACTCTCTTTCATTTTCCTCTAGTCCTTCTAATTCCAAGAACTGTGAAAACTGTTGGTATTGCGAGTAGCTCAAGCTAATGCGAAAGCCAGCTTGCTCTTTGACTTCAATCAGCTGTGCCGATTTTAAGGCTTCAGAAGTTGCAGAAGAATAAGCCCTTATCAGACCGCCCGTACCTAATTTTATCCCTCCGAAATAACGTGTCACAAGCACTAAGATATTTGTCAGCTCTAGCTTCTCTAAGACCGTCAAAATGGGCAGGCCAGCTGTTCCAGAAGGCTCCCCGTCATCGCTGGATCTTTTTAACTGACTCTTTTCTCCAAGGATCATAGCAAAGCAGGAATGATTAGCTTTAAAATGTTCTTTTTTTATTTCTGCAATAATAGTCTTAGCCTCATCCTCACTTTTTATCCTATAAATAGAAGTAATAAAACGTGATTTTTTAATGGTTAATTCAAACTGACTATGTTCTTGAATAGTTTTATAAGTTTCCATACCAAAATTTTACAGTAAATTTATTTTTTTAGCAAAAACTTTCGAATAATTAAGTATGGACCCACTCGATAATTATTATGGAAGACTTTTAACAAGTAAGCAAGTTCCCGACCACTTAAAGGGGTCGGCAAAAACTTTTAAAGCACTGATTAAAACTGGAACTATACTGAAGTGTTTTAGATGTCAAAGTCAGATTAGACAGGAAAACCAGCTAGCTACAGGTGAATATTATTGTAGAAAATGCCTAGTTTTTGGGCGTCTTACTAGTAATGATTATCTCTTTCACTTTGAAAGCAAAGTATTTCCTAAGCTCAATAGCCTTCTTTGGCAGGGACAATTAACCTCCTTCCAGGAAAAAATTTCAGAAAAGCTTATTGAGAATTATAAGAAAAAGAAAACAACCCTGGTACATGCTGTTACAGGTGCTGGTAAGACAGAAATGATCTATCAGCTAGTTGCCACAGTACTTGATCAGGGGGGATGGGTCTGTATTGCAAGCCCGAGGATAGATGTCTGTGTTGAACTGGAAAAACGGATGGCTAAGGATTTTTCTTGCCCTATCCAACTCATGTATGGTCAGGCAGAAGCTTATCAGAGGAGGCCATTGATTATTGCCACGATCCACCAATTAATGAAGTTCTATCAGGCCTTTGATCTCCTGGTAGTTGATGAGGTGGACTCATTTCCCTATGTTGATAATGCATTCTTAAATCAAGCTAGAAAAAATGCGCTCAAAAAAGATGGCAGATTAGTTTTGCTAACGGCTACTTCCACTGAAAAACTCGAAAAGAAGGTAACAGAAGGCAGCATTGAAAAAATAAGCTTAGCACGCAGATTTCATAATCAGCCTCTGGTTGTTCCTGACTTTAAATTAATCTTGTCACTATCTGAACAAATTAATCAGGGCCGCCTGCCCAAGACCCTCTACCACTTAATCAGCAAGCAAAGGCAGAGCTCCTATCCCTTACTTATCTTTTTTCCTACTATTGAACAGGGCAAACAATTCTATGAGCTAATCATAAAAAATTTTCCAAAAGAATCAGTAGCTTTTGTGTCTAGCCAAGCAATTAAGCGAAATGAAAGCATTGAACAGTTTAGAAATAAAGAAAAAACTATCCTCATTACAACAACTATACTAGAAAGAGGCGTGACTTTTCCTTGTATTGATGTCTTTGTTATCTTGTCAAACCATCGTTTGTATAATAGCAGTAGCTTGGTACAAATATCTGGTCGGGTAGGAAGGTCAAGTGACAGACCAAGTGGTCAGCTATTATTCATTCATGATGGCATAAGTAGAGCAATGATTAAAGCAAGAAAAGAAATTCAAGAAATGAATAAGGAGGCTTACCACTGTGAACTGTCTAATCTGTGATACTATTTTTCAAGTTAAGCAGAGCTTATTAGACTTGATATTATTAGTAAAAGCAAAGGATATTATCTGTCATAATTGTCAACTAGCCTTTGAAAGAATCAAACAACCAAACTGTTCTAGATGCCATAAAGCTCATACTGAAGGGATTTGTTTGGATTGTCAAAATTGGGAGAAAAAAGATCATTTTGTGTCACATCGGGCACTCTATTCCTATAATGAAAAGATGAGAGATTATTTTTCTTCCTATAAGTTTCAGGGTGATTATGTCCTCAGACAAGTCTTTGCAGAAGAAATCAATAAGCTAATAAAAAAAGATTATAAAGATTATACAGTGATTCCTGTGCCCTTAAGTGATCAACGAGAAGAAGAGAGAGGATTTAATCAAGTCACCGCAGTCTTAGACTGTCAATCTATCCCCTATCAAGATATAATAGTCAAGAAAGAATCACAAAGACAATCACATAAGGGAAAAAAAGAGAGAGAAAGAAGTCAGAATCCTTTTTGCCTAAAAAAAGATTGTCAGATCCCTCAAAAGATTCTTATTATTGATGATATTTATACCACTGGAACTACTTTGTGGCATATTGTTAAGCTCTTTAAAGAAACAAAATGTGAAGAAATCAAAACATTTTCCATTGCGCGCTAACACTTGCAAATTTTCATGAAAACGGTATAATATAAATAAAGAAAGCGCTTAGAGCGCAAGGAAAGAGGTATCTTATGATTAAATTCAGTATTCGTGGAGAAAATATTGAAGTAACAGAAGCTATTCGTGATTATGTAGAAGCAAAACTCGCTAAGATTGAAAAGTATTTTGCTGAAGAAAATGAAATAGATACTCGAGTGAACTTGAAAGTATATCGTGAAAAAACTGCTAAAGTTGAAGTAACTATATTACTAGAATCAGTGACGCTTAGAGCAGAAGATGTCTCACAAGATATGTATGGTTCAATAGATCTAGTTGTAGATAAAATTGAACGTCAAATTCGGAAAAACAAGACTAAAATAGCAAAAAAACACCGTGAAAAAATTCCAACTGGACAAATGTTTACCAGTGAGTTTGAAGCTGAAGAAGTCGAAGAAATTCCAGAAGTGAAAGTAGTACGTACAAAAAATGTCACCTTAAAACCAATGGATGTAGAAGAAGCACGTCTACAAATGGAATTATTAGGACATGATTTCTTTATCTACACAGATGCAGAAGACGGAGCTACAAATATTCTCTATCGTCGTGAAGATGGTGACCTAGGTTTAATTGAAGCAAAATAAGATAAAACATAGTAAAATGCGTCTTAAGAGCAGAGGCTAAACAGCTTCTGCTCTTGATTTTTATAACAGTTGGAACTATTTAAGTTAAAAGTATTGACAATCTATAAAGTAATAGGATATACTATTCAAGTTGTCAAAAGAAAGCTTTTCTGAAAATAAAAAAATAATTTCAAAAAGTTGTTGACAGTGATTATCCTACCTGATAGAATAAAATAGTTGTCTCGTAAGAGAAACAAGACCTTTGAGAACTGAATAAGACGAACCAAACGTGTAGGGTGATATGATTATGCATATTACCTGTCAATAAAAAAACGAAAAAAATCT
>NZ_WPCW01000005.1 GCF_011421425.1 Streptococcus catagoni | reverse complement strand
ATCTGGCGCTTAACGGCGTGGGGGTTCAAGTCCCTTAACCCGCATAATAAAAAGCCGGCTTAGCTCAGTTGGTAGAGCATCTGATTTGTAATCAGAGGGTCGCGTGTTCAAGTCATGTAGCCGGCATCACCAAGATTTTGCGAACGTAGTTCAGTGGTAGAACATCACCTTGCCAAGGTGGGGGTCGCGGGTTCGAATCCCGTCGTTCGCTTTTGAGGCGCCGGGGTGGCGGAACTGGCAGACGCACAGGACTTAAAATCCTGCGATGGTTCACATCGTACCGGTTCGATTCCGGTCCTCGGCATTAATTTAATAATAGCACCCTTAGCTCAACTGGATAGAGTACCTGACTACGAATCAGGCGGTTAGAGGTTCGACTCCTCTAGGGTGCATCAATTCGGGAAGTAGCTCAGCTTGGTAGAGTACTTGGTTTGGGACCAAGGTGTCGCAGGTTCGAATCCTGTCTTCCCGATTGATGGCGGTGTAGCTCAGCTGGCTAGAGCGTCCGGTTCATACCCGGGAGGTCGGGGGTTCGATCCCCTTCGCCGCTATTTATTGTTTTAATATGGATGACTTGGGACCTTTAGCTCAGCTGGTTAGAGCACTCGGCTCATAACCGAGCGGTCGTAGGTTCGAGTCCTACAAGGTCCATTATTTGGAGGATTACCCAAGTCCGGCTGAAGGGAACGGTCTTGAAAACCGTCAGGCGTGTAAAAGCGTGCGTGGGTTCGAATCCCACATCCTCCTTTTTAGACTATCGCGGGATGGAGCAGCTAGGTAGCTCGTCGGGCTCATAACCCGAAGGTCGTAGGTTCAAATCCTGCTCCCGCAATATACATAAGTTATGTAGAGTTGGCTCGGTAGCTCAGTTGGTAGAGCAATGGATTGAAGCTCCATGTGTCGGCGGTTCGATTCCGTCTCGCGCCATTATATAATGCGGGTGTAGTTTAGTGGTAAAACTACAGCCTTCCAAGCTGTTGTCGCGAGTTCGATTCTCGTCACCCGCTTTATAGTTTACCCAAGCTATATGCTTGGGCGCGTAGCTCAGGTGGTTAGAGCGCACGCCTGATAAGCGTGAGGTCGGTGGTTCGAGTCCACTCGTGCCCATTTCTGGAGAATTACTCAAGAGGCTGAAGAGGACGGTTTGCTAAATCGTTAGGTCGGGTAACTGGCGCAAGGGTTCGAATCCCTTATTCTCCGTATTGATAAACGAATATCTTTTGATATTTCGTTTTTTTTTATTTTCGTGAGGCATATTATGTTTAAATATAGATTTTCAAAATTCTTTTTCTGGTCCTTATCATCTTTAATTGTTTTTATTTTCTTTATTTTTTTATTTCGATCTTCTATTTCTCCCTATATTTCTTCTATGACATCAACCACATTATCAACCTTTGATGCTTTGGTGTCTAAGCCTTTTACTGTGGTTAAAGAGACCTTTTCTACTTCTAAAGATTTGGTAGGTGCTTTTGAAGAAAATAAAGTTCTCAAAAAAGAGCTAAGGGAACTTAAAAATAATAGCATGGATCTGGAAAAACTGAAAAAGGAAAATGAGGAATTGAAGGGCTTTTTAAAAGCTGATCTATCTGCTCCCTTTCAAGTAATGTCACAAAGTATTGTGCGTACACCGCAGTTATGGGATGAATCACTTGTTATCTCCTCGGGGAAAGCTGAAAAGATTAAGGAAAACATGCTTGTTACTGTAGATTCGGCATTAATTGGAAAGGTTACAAGCTCAACTTTGAATAGTTCACGTGTTGATTTATTAACAAATGGTAGAATTTTTGATTTACCTATTAAAATAGAGGATGGATCTACAGTTATCTATGGTAATTTGAAATCCTTTAATCAAGAAAAGAAGGTCATGCAAGCTAGCGAGTTCAATTCAAATGATAAAATTAGTAAGGGGTCGAGAGTTTTTACCAGTGGTTTAGATGGTGAAACTGTAGCGGATATTCCGATAGGTAAGGTTGTTTATGTCAAAAATGATGATGATAAATTGAAACGCCAATTTGACATCGAATTGGATGCGAACTTTTCTAATATCAATTATGTAAAGGTCATGGGGAAACAATAAATGACTAAAAAATCAATTTTTAATCTGATCTTACTCTTACCTTTAATGTTACTTGATCCACATATTTCAGAAGTATTGAATTTGTTGCTTCCAGCACCAATTACGGTGACTTCATTAGTTTTTGTGGTTTGCTATTTTTGGCTCTCTTTAAAAAGTGAAATGTACTTAAGGATAGTCTGTTCCTTGATATTAGGAATGATTTTTGATTATTATTATTTTGATTTTTTGGGTGTTATGATCCTTGCTCTCCCTCTTGCTACTATCATACTGTTGGTTATCAGGATGATCATGCCCCAGGACATTTCTATTTTTCAATCTCTCTTGTTATTTTCGATCTTTCTTTTTGTTTTACTGTTTGTCAGTTATTACTTGTTAGAATTATTTCGTTACTCAGGTATTTCCCTGCCCTACTTTATAACTTATAAGTTTTTACCGACCTTATTGTACAATTTAGTGATTTTTGTAACATTGAGTAAATATTTTCAATGATCTTTTATTGGTTACTACATATAAATGTAATATAGGCGTAACATTCTTTGACTCTTTTTCTGGTAGAATATAAGATGTCTTATCGAAAAGGAGTAGTTTTAAATAATGAAAAAGAGAATATTATCAGCCGTTCTTGTAAGTGGTGTGACCCTTGGAGCTGCAACAACAGTAGGAGCAGAAAATCTTGATTCGCAAATTGCTAAGCAAGAATCAGTTATTTCAAATTTAACTGAAGAACAAGCTGCTGCGCAGAAACAAGTTGTTACTTTACAAGGCCAAATTGGTTCATTGCAAACTGAGCAAGATAATTTAACTCAACAAAATGAAGAGCTTAAAGCACAGTCTGCTAAATTGAGCGAAGAGATTCAAGCACTTTCAAGCAAAATTGTTGCTCGTAGCGAAGCTTTGAAAAAACAAGCTCGTAGCACTCAAAAGGGAGTTACAACTTCTAGTTATATTAATACCCTTTTAAACTCACAATCAATTTCCGATGCTGTTAACCGTATCGTTGCTATTCGTGAAGTTGTAAGTGCAAACGCTAAAATGTTAGAGCAACAAAAGGCTGATAAACTTTCTTTAGAAGAAAAGCAAGCTGCTAATCAAAAAGCTATTAATACAGTGGCAGAAAATATGAAAACTCTTGCTGCAAATAAGGTTTCACTTCAAACTCAGCAAGCTAGTTTAGAAGTGGCGAAACTTGATCTGTCTGCTAAAATGGCTACAGCTCAAGATGAAAAAGATCGTCTGTTAAATAAAAAAGCAGAAGCTGAAAAAGCTGCTGCTGAAGCAGCAAGAGCACAAGCGGAAGCTCAGGCTAAAGCAGAGGCACAAGCTAAAGCACAGGCTGAATCTGTTGCTGCAGCACAGGCTGCTGTCCAAGCAGCTACTCAAGCTCCAGCAGCTTCCACAGCAGCAGCTCCAATAGCAGTATCTCAAGCGCCAGCTGCTTTACAATCTTCAACACCAGCCGCTGTGGCTCGTCCTGTATCAACTCCTAGACCAGTATATGGTACAGCCAATACTTATCCAGTGGGTCAATGTACATGGGGAGTTAAATCTCTAGCACCTTGGGTTGGTGATTATTGGGGTAATGGTGGTCAGTGGGCTTCTAGCGCATCTGCAGCAGGTTTCGCTGTTAGTTCAACTCCAGTAGTTGGATCAGTAGCAGTTTGGTCAGGTGGCGGTTATGGTCACGTTGCCTATGTTACAGCAGTTGAAAGCTCAAGCAGAATTCGTGTTATGGAATCTAACTTTAATGGCATTCAAACAATTGGTGATCACCGTGGTTGGTTTGACCCAACTTCAACTTACCAAGGATCAGCTGTTTATATCTATCCACGTTAATAATGTAGAGACCAGCATTTTCGCTGGTCTTTTTTGCTGAGATCACTGAATTCAATTGAAATCTAGGTTAAAAAACGTTAAAATGGTATAGGATTAAAACTTTGGAGGAAAAAATGTCGTATTCTGATTTAAAATTATTTGCCTTATCATCAAATAAAGAGCTTGCAGAAAAAGTTGCTTCATCAATAGGACTTCAGCTTGGGAAGTCTACTGTTCGTCAATTCTCAGATGGTGAGATACAGGTAAATATAGAAGAATCAATTCGTGGACAACATGTATTTGTCTTACAATCAACAAGTTCCCCTGTCAATGATAACCTTATGGAAATATTGATCATGGTGGATGCGTTGAAGAGAGCCAGTGCTGAGACAATCAGTGTTGTTATGCCATACTATGGTTATGCACGACAAGATAGAAAAGCTCGCGCTCGGGAGCCTATCACATCTAAACTTGTGGCTAATATGCTTGAAGTTGCTGGTGTCAATCGCTTATTAACTGTTGATTTACATGCAGCTCAAATACAAGGATTTTTTGATATTCCAGTTGATCACCTTATGGGTGCACCTTTAATAGCAGATTATTTTGATCGTCATGGCTTAATTGGAGAGGATGTCGTTATTGTTAGTCCCGACCATGGCGGTGTAACAAGAGCTAGAAAATTAGCTCAATTCCTCCATACACCGATTGCTATTATTGATAAACGTCGTAGTGTGACTAAAATGAATACTAGCGAAGTCATGAATATCATAGGAAATGTTAAAGGTAAGAAATGTATCCTAATTGATGATATGATTGATACCGCAGGTACGATTTGCCATGCTGCTGATGCTTTGGCTGAAGCTGGTGCAACAGAAGTTTATGCTTCATGTACTCATCCTGTCTTATCAGGCCCTGCTATGGACAATATTGAAAAATCAGCCATTAAAAAACTAATTGTTTTAGATACCATTTTCCTACCAGAGGAACGTTTAATTGAAAAAATTGAACAGATTTCTATTGCAGATTTAATTGGTGAAGCCATTATCAGAATTCATGAAAAACGTCCTTTATCACCACTTTTTGAAGTTGATTAAGGAAAGACAGATACATTTTTTAGAAATAAAGAAAAGAGCCTTAGAACAATAGCTTCTAGGGTTCTTTTAACTTAGTGTCAGTATTTTTAAAGTTGATAGGATAGCCTAAAAAAGATCCTTATGCAATTATGGATTATTTTGTGTATAATAAAAGTAATATTTTGGAGAGAGCCCATATGAATCTAACCCAAAGAACCAATAACATGGAGATAAAGTTGAAATATCACTGATTGGGGATTTTGTCCCAGCCATCTCTAGTAATCCAGGCATTGTAAGACTGATTTTAGGAGAAACAGTCCCATTATAGTACTATGAGTGGTTTGTTGGTATTAAGGGAAGCTCTTGCCACTAGCCCAGGTATGACTTTTAGAAAGTATGGAGAAGCAATGGATCATTTGAAATTGTTTATGGATAAGTATGAAAACTAAAGAATCACTAGGTATTGTCCTTTATAACCGCAATTACAGAGAAAATGATAAGCTTGTTAAGATCTTTACAGAACAAGCTGGAAAGCGGATGTTTTTTGTCAAACAAGCTGGTAAGTCAAAATTAGCTTCTGTTATTCAACCACTGACATCAGCCGATTTTATTTTTAGATTAAATGACAGTGGTTTATCTTATATAGAAGATTATAATGGTGTCCAGTTTTATAAAGCTATCAATCAAGACATTTTTATGCTCTCTCATGCAAGTTATGTTATCGCCTTAGCTGATGCTGCCATCTCAGATAATCAAGCTGATCCTCAGCTTTTTGCATTCCTAAAAAAAACCTTAGATTTGATGGAAGAAGGTTTGGATTATGAAATATTAACCAATATATTTGAAATTCAGATCTTAGAGAGATTTGGTATTGAGATTAATTTTCATGAATGTGCTTTTTGTCATCGTGTTGGCTTGCCCTTTGACTTTTCTCATCAGTATACAGGAGTATTATGCCCGCAACATTTATCAGAAGATAGGCATAGAAATCATATTGATCCCAATGTTATCTATCTCTTAGACAAGTTTCAAACGATTCACTTTGATGAGCTCAAAACTATCTCATTAAAAAAGGAGATGAAGGATAAATTACGCCATTTTATAGATGAGATCTATGAGGATTATGTGGGCATTCATCTTAAAAGTAAAAAATTCCTTGATGATTTGAGTTCCTGGGGAACTATCATGAAAGATAAAAATGATATCAAATGAAAGAAAAAGAATTCTTAGAAAATTACTGTTAGGAATCCTTTTTTGAAGTTTAGTGAAAGAGACTGGTAGTGTCAAAAAATTTAGAGTATGCTATAATAATGACATTGTTTCTATAGAGTTCATTCAAATAGTTAAAGGAGTTATCATGAAGAAAATAGCAATAGATGCGATGGGGGGAGATAATGCTCCTAAAGCAATCGTAGAAGGTGTCAATCAAGCTATTGAAGCTTTTCCAGATATTGAGATTCAGCTTTATGGAGATCAGGATAAGATTAAGCAATATTTAAAAGAGTCAGACCGTGTTAGTATCATACATACGAATGAAAAAATCAATTCTGATGATGAGCCTGCAAAAGCTATTCGCCGCAAAAAAAATGCTTCAATGGTCTTAGCTGCAAAAGCTGTTAAAGATGGTCAAGCCCATGCTATTCTCTCTGCTGGGAATACGGGGGCGCTACTAGCAGCTGGTTTGTTTGTAATAGGACGTATAAAGGGCGTAGATCGTCCAGGACTCTTGACCACTCTACCAACGACAAATCAAACAGGATTTGACATGTTAGATTTAGGGGCTAATGCTGAAAATACAGCTCAACATTTACATCAGTTTGCTATTTTAGGATCTTTTTATGCTAAGAATGTCAGAGGGATTAGTCGCCCTCGTGTTGGCTTGTTAAATAATGGAACTGAAGCTACAAAAGGAGACCCCTTAAGAAAAGAGACCTACGCCTTACTTGATGCTGAAGAGTCCATTAACTTTATTGGTAATGTAGAAGCGCGTGATTTAATGTTGGGCTCTGCTGATGTGGTAGTTGCTGATGGTTTCACGGGAAACGCTGTTTTAAAATCAATTGAAGGTACTGCTATAGGCATCATGTCACAATTAAAAAGGGCTATTAAATCTGGTGGCTTAAAAGCAAAATTAGGTGCGCTCTTATTAAAAAATAGTTTATATGACCTAAAGGATACACTAGATTATTCTAGTGCAGGTGGAGCAGTCTTGTTTGGGTTAAAGGCCCCAGTTGTTAAATCGCATGGTTCTAGTGACGCAAAAGCAATTTTTTATACTATCAAACAAATTCGACTGATGCTAGAAACAAATGTGGTTAATCAATTAGTTGAAGAATTTTCCAAGGAGACTAGTAATAATGACTAGAAAAATGATATTAGACAAACTACTTTATTTGATTAATGAACAAGATCCTAGTAAGACGGATTTGATTAATGAAAACTCAAGCTTAAAAGACGATTTAGGCGTTGATTCCATTGAGCTAACAGAATTTATCATTAATATTGAGGATGAGTTTAAGCTTTCTATTCCTGATGAGGCTGTCGAACAGATGGAAACAATCAGTGATATAATGACTTACTTAGAAAAACATTCACATACAAGAACAAAATAAAAAAGAGCTCGGCTTCAGATCGAAGGAAAAGTCTATTATAGACTGATTTTCTTCGGTCTTTTTATTTTTAGCTTAAGGGAAGATCAAAAAACGTATCTATTTTTTTAAGCCATATTTTTTCTGCCTTTATGATATATCTTGGACTTCCTTTTAAGGAATTGGCTTCTTTGACAGCTTAATACGAACGATAGTATAAAAAATAATTTAAATATCAATAAATCATTTAATATATTCTTTTCTTATGTTATTCTAAATAAAAAATATAGAAAAGACGAACGATTTTGTGATGAATCAACTTATTTATTCAGGCAAGGCTAAGGATCTTTACAGTACAGAAGATGAGGGAATTATCAAATCTGTCTATAAGGACCAGGCAACCATGCTAAATGGTGCTAGGAAAGAAAAGATTGACGGAAAAGGGATACTGAATAATAAGATATCGTCGCTTATTTTTGAAAAACTGAATCAGGTTGGTATTAAAACACATTTCATCAATCAGATTTCAGATACAGAACAGTTAAATAAAAAAGTAACCATTATTCCTCTTGAAGTTGTTTTGTGAAATGTAGCTGCGGGAACCTTTGCAAAGCGCTTTGCTATTGAAGAAGGTGTCAAACTTGAGACCCCCATCCTTGAGTTTTACTATAAAAATGACGACCTAGATGATCCTTTTATTAATGATGAACACGTCAAGTTCTTACAAATTGCAGATGATGAAGAGATTGCCTATCTTAAAGAAGAAACGCGTCGTATTAATGTCCTCTTATTAGAATGGTTTAAGGCTATTGACCTGCAACTGATTGACTTCCAGTGAAAATTTGGTTTTGATCTGGAAGGAAATATTATCTTAGCTGATGAGCTTTCACCAGATAATTGTCGTCTTTGGGATGCTGAGGGTAATCATATGGACAAAGATGTGTTTAGAAGAAACCTTGGTAGTCTAACTGATGTTTATCAAGTCGTTTATGACAAACTAAAAGCACTAAACTAAGAAGAGATTAGCAGATAGATTATGCTAACTAGTTACTACAGGGTGTAGGACTATTTGAATAGGAGATAAAATGGACAAACGTATTTTTGCAGAGAAAAAAGAAGATTTTCAGGTTAAAGCAGAGTCACTTGTAAAGGAATTAAATCATAAGCTTCAATTACAAAGTTTGAAAAGCCTGAGGGTTATTCAAGTTTATGATGTCTTTTCAATTGATGAGGCACTTCTTTAGAAAGCAGAGAAACGCATTTTTTCTGAACAGGTGACGGATACTTTTTTAGAAGAAGCTAAACTTTTAAAAGAATTAGAGACCTATGCTTTTTTGCTATTGAGTCATTACCTGGACAATTTGATCAGCGTGCCGCAAGTTCACAAGAGGCCATTATTTTACTTGGTGGTTCAAGTGATGTGAGTGTAAGCACTGCACAACTTTATCTGGTTAATCAGGATATTGAGGCTTCAGAATTAATGCTTCTGAAAAATTATCTCTTAAATCCAGTTGATTCACGTTTTAAAGATATTACACAGGCTATTAGCAAACATAATTTTTCTGAATCTGATAAAACTATTCCAAATCTTGATTTCTTTTCATCATATACAGCTGAAGATTTTAAAGCCTATAAATCAGAGACTGGTCTTGCCATGGAAGTTGAAGATTTACTTTTCATCTAAGATTACTATAAAACAATTGGGCGTGTGCCAACTGAGACAGAACTTAAAGTTTTAGATACTTACTGGTCTGACCATTGTCGTCATACAACTTTTGAAACGGAATTAAAAGCTATTGATTTTTCAGAATCTAAATTCCAAAAACAATTACAAGCAACTTATGATAAGTATCTTCAAATACGTCAAGAATTGGGACGATCAGAAAAACCTGAAACTCTAATGGATATGGCAACTGTCTTTGGACGTTATGAACATGTTAATGGACGCCTTAATGATATGGAAGTTTCAGATGAAATCAATGCCTGTTCTGTTGAAATCGAAGTCGACGTTAGTGGTGTGAAAGAACCTTGGCTTTTGATGTTTAAAAATGAAACACATAATCACTCAACAGAAATTGAACCTTTCGGTGGCGCAGCAACCTGTATCGGAGGGGCTATTCGTGACCCCTTATCTGGTCGCTCCGATGTTTATCAAGCTATGCGTATTTCAGGCTCAGGCGACATCACTATGCCAATTGCGGAAACGTGTAAAGGTAAATTACCACAACAAGTTATTTCAAAAACAGCGGCGCACGGCTATTCTTCTTATGGTAACCAAATTGGTCTAGCTATAACTTATGTTAAAGAATATTTCCACCCAGGATTTGTGGCAAAACGTATGGAACTTGGTGCTGTTGTGGGTGCCGCTCCTAAGGAAAATGTTGTTCGTGAAAAACCTGAGGCGGGCCATGTGGTAATCCTCTTAGGTGCCACAGGATCTTCTAAGGTTCAAACGGTTGAATCTGTAGAAACAGCTGATGCTGAAGTTCAAAAAGGAAATGCCATTGAAGAACGTAAGATTCAACGCCTTTTCCGAAATGGTCAGGTTACTCGTTTAATAAAAAAATCAAATGACTTTGGTGCTGGTGGTGTTTGTGTGGCTATTGGTGAGTTAGCTGATGGTCTTGAAATTGATTTAGACAAGGTGCCAGTTCTACCTATTTTCAAGGCTATTGAAAAATATAGGAATATCAGGCATGAAGAAATGTTTGAAATCTTTAATATGGGTATTGGTCTGATGATGGCCGTCAAAGCTGAAAATGTGGAAACCATCAGAGAGTTTCTAGATGAACCTCTTTATAAGATTGGACGTATCGTTAGCAAAGAAGACAAGAGTGTCGTGATTAAATGACATCATCTTTAACAGTAAAGACACCATAAATTTTAGAAAGGAAAGTTCAGTTCATTTGTCAAACTGGACACGGGACAATAATTTTTTAGCCTGCAAATAATAAAATGCGAATGAGTGGTAAATCTCCCTCTCGCTTTCACATTTCAAGGCTTGAGCCTCAGATAGTTGACAGAACTGTTTGAGTTTTCTACAAAAATTTTCAGCCAGCCGAATTGTCCTTTTATATCAAATTATGAAGATTGCAGTTTTTGCATCTGGTAATGGGTCAAACTTTCAAGTCATTGCGGAGCAGTTTTCTGTTGATTTTGTCTTTTCAGATAAAAGGGGAGCTTATGTTTTAGAGAGGGCAAAAAATCTGGGCCTTGCCTATTATAGTTTTGAACTCAAAGACTTTGCAAGTAAGGTTACCTATGAGGAAGCTATCGTGATCCTGCTTGAAAAGCATGACATTGACTTAATCTATTTGGCTGGTTACATGAAAATTGTTGGCCCAACCTTACTGAAGGCCTATAAAGGACGTATAAAGCCTATTTACCAGAATTTCCTGGCGCCCATGGATAGATGATGCCTGGGAAGCTGGTGTTGATCAGTCAGGTGTGACCGTTCATTGGGTTGATAGTGGTATTGATTCTGGTCAAATTATTAAACAAGTCAGAGTATCTCGTCTAGAAGATGATGCACTTGAAAGTTTTGAAGCCAGAATCCATGAAGCAGAATATAAGCTTTATCCACAGGTATTGGATAGTTTGGGAGTTAATAGAAAATAAGGCCTGGCCTAGTTGACTCTACTTATGAAAAGTTTTAGACTTAATGTGAATTAATACTGCTCTGATTGAGTCCATTGGAGGTGTTTTCATTGATAGCGTCTAAAAAGGTTACTACTTTTCTATTTTGTCTTTATTTATTATTACTCACTTGGTGTGTTTTATTTAAGTTCGAAACTCAGTTTCAGTATATTAACTTTTTCCAGGAAAAACGGATGATTAACTGGATTCTCTTTACCCAACCATTAATTGTCAATGGGGATATCGTTTTTGCAGAAATGGGATTCAATTTACTTTTCTTTGTTCCCTTGGGAGTTTCTTTGCCTTTAATGTTTCCTAAATGGTCTTATGTCAAAATAATAGGGTCAGGTTTTTTACTTAGTTTGATCTATGAAAGTTTACAATTTATTTTGGCTATAGGCAAAGCAGATGTAACTGACTTATTATTTAATACTTTGGGTCTCTGTATAGGTTTATTACTCTATCCCTTATTAGTTAAGCTATTTAAAAATCGAGTGAGATTCTGGATAAATGTTATTGGAATCGTATGTATAGGTATTCCCGCAATTGGGCTTATCCTATTTGTGATTATTGGATTATTAGTATGATTAAGGAGAAAAATTGACAAAACGTGCACTGATTAGTGTTTCAGATAAAACTGGCATTGTTGACTTTGCCAAAAACCTAAAAAATCTAGGTTTGGATATTATCTCAACTGGTGGGACAAAGACTGCCCTTGATGAATCAGGTATTGAAACCGTTGCTATTGAGGATGTGACTGGCTTTCCAGAGATGATGGATGACCCTTCATCCCGATATCCATGGAGGCTTACTTGCTCGCAGGGACATGGATATGCATTTAAAAGCTGCCAAGGATCATAAGATTGAACTCATTGATTAATCTTTATCCTTTCAAGGAAACCATTCTACGTCCAGATGTGACTTATAGCAAAGCTGTGGAAAATATTGATATCGGTGGGACATCAATGCTTCGTTCAGCAGCTAAAAACCATGCCAGTGTAACGGTTATTGTTGATCCAGCAGATTACGAGCTAGTACTGAAAGAATTAAGAGTAGTTGGCGAAACGGACTATGCACCCCGTCAACGTTTGGCAGCCAAGGTTTTCCGTCATACAGCAACCTATGATGTCTTGATTGCAGAGTACTTCACAGAGCAAGTTGGGGAAGAAAAACCTGAAAAGTTAACGCTAACTTATGATTTGAAACAAGCTATGCGTTATGGTGAAAATCTGCAACAAGAGGTTGATTTCTATCAAAAAGTTATTCCAACCGACTATTCTATTGCTTCTGCCAAACAGTTAAATGGGAAAGAACTGTCATTTAACAATATTCGTGATGCGGACGCCGCTATCCGTATTATCCGTGATTTCAAAGACAGACCTACGATTGTCGCCCTTAAACACATGAATCTATGTGGTATTGGCCAGGGTGATAGTATTGAAGAAGCTTGGGATTATGCTTATCAGGCCGATCCTGTTTCTATCTTTGGTGGCATTGTTGTCTTGAACTGTGAGGTTGATGCAGCGACAGCTGAGAAGATGCATCCTATCTTCCTAGAAATTATCATTGCACCAAGCTATTCTCAAGAAGCGCTAGCCATTTTAACAAAGAAAAATCTTCGTCTTTTAGAATTGCCATTTGATGCCCAAGAAACTAGTCAAGCGGAGCCGGAATTCACTGGTGTTGTGGGTGGTATGCTGGTGCAAAATCAAGATGTGATTGAAGAAAATCCAGAAGCTTGGCAGGTGGTGACAGATCGTCAACCAAGTGAGCGAGAAAAGGCAGCCCTTGACTTTGCTTGGAAAGCTATCAAATATGTAAAATCTAATGGGATTTTGATTGCCAACGACCATATGACTCTAGGTGTTGGGCCTGGTTAAGCCAACCGTGTGACTTCTGTTCGTATTGCCATTGAGCAAGCTAAAGACCGTCTTGAAGGCGCAGTTCTTGCTAGTGATGCTTTCTTCCCCTTTGCAGATAATATTGAAGAAACTGCGGTCGCAGGGATCAAAGCTATCATTCAATCTGGTGGTTCAGTTCGTGACCAAGATTCTATTGCTGCTGCCAACAAACACGGCATTGCCATGGTCTTTACAGGGGTTTGTCATTTTAGACATTAAACTTATTGGATTTAAGACTGTAAAACCCTTATAGGAAACACTAAAGAAGAGACTTTAGTATTTTTTTAATTTTCCTTTTGAAGAGCTATCTCTGACTATAAAAAATTAAAATAGGATTAATACCAGATTCTAAGGGAGAACTTACTCAGTCAAGAAGAGAAAAACTATCATAAAATAGCTGCCTAGCCTTGCTCTCATAATCTTTGTCTTAGTTAAGAAGGAAACTGTGAAATTAAGATTATTCTTATTTATGGCTTTTATAATGATGAGGACATTATTTTCTTTTTATAAAATTAAATTATTTTGCAGCTGTCTAGACCTCTTGTGTTATAATGTAAGAAAAAGTAAAGTAGCTATGCCCTATTTGCTTTAAGACGAGGACCAATCACAGTTTGGCTCCAAAAATTTTCTTAGTCTTTTGTCTGCCTGTTAAGGTTTTGGGGATGAGTATATCCTCTTAGAGCCTATCTTTTCTATGACAGGACATATAGGTAGTCATCTTGTTGGTAGTAGGATATAAACAAGCTAGTTTGCACTAGTTTTTTATAAATAGAAATGAGAAAGCATGAAAAAAATTAGTATCGTTGTTCCTTGTTATAATGAGGAAGAAAGTATTCAATTATTTTTAGAAGCCATATTTAAAGTTGAAAGACAGATACCAAACTATAGACTTGAGTATCTTTTTATTAATGATGGTTCAACAGATAAAACACTAGAAGTGCTTAGGGAAGTTAGTGATCGGTATGACAGAGTGCATTATCTCTCTTTTTCACGTAACTTTGGGAAAGAAGCAGGACTGCTAGCCGGTTTAGAATACTCTGTGGGAGACTACGTGGCAGTTATGGACGCTGACCTTCAGGATCCTCCTGAACTCTTACCTCAGATGATTTCTTTAATTGAAGAAGGCTATGATATTGTCGGAACGAGAAGAAAGGATAGAGAAGGCGAACCCTTTATACGTTCATGCTGTGCTAAATTATTCTATAAAATCATTAACAAGGTGTCAGATACAGAAATGGTAGATGGTGCTAGAGATTTTAGATTAATGACTAGACAGGTGGTAGATAGTATCTTGGAGCTAACAGAGGTCAATAGATTCTCTAAGGGTATCTTTTCTTGGGTTGGCTATCGGTCTACCTATATCAGCTTTGAAAATAGAGCGCGCGTGGCAGGAGAAACTTCGTGGAGTTTTTGGGCGCTGGTTAAATACTCTCTAGAGGGCTTTATCAATTTTTCAGAAGCACTGCTAAATTTAGCAACTTACAGTGGCATCTTATCATTTGTCGCTTCATTAATAGGAATCCTCTTTATTGTAATCCGTAAGTTAACCATTGGCAGGAGTGTTGATGGTTGGGCTTCTCTTGTAACTATTATTTTGTTTATAGGAGGCGTCCAACTTTTGAGCCTTGGTATACTTGGTAAATATATGTCTAAAGTGTTTTTGGAAACAAAAAAAAGACCCCTATATTTTATTAAGGAGAAAAAATGAAGAGAATAATTGATTATCTTGAGAATCATAGTATCATTCTAAGCTTGATTTTATTAGTTTGGTCTGTGATTTTTGCAAGTGTTTCAATGACAGTAATTAATGGTTATGTACCTGCCTATGACTTTAATTTTCATTTAGCCAGAATAGTAGGATTAGCTCAGTCATTCCACTATGGAGATTTTCTACCAAGCCTTAATAACATCTTTTCTTGGGGAACTGGTTATGCCAGCAATATGTTCTATGGGAACTGGCAATTTTATATCCCTGCATTCTTTTACCTGCTCACCAAAAACACAATTATAGCCTATGGTATCTTTGGCTGGATGCTCATTCTTTTTGATAGCTTTAGCACTTATTTTTTCTTATCAAAAATAAGTAAGAAGAAATGGAACAGTTTTCTTATTGCCCTAGTTTTTCCTTGCTTTTTTCCCGCTTATGGATTTGGAATGACTATGGTTGTTGGATTTGTCCCAATGTTGACCTATGCTTTATACAAGGTCATCTATGAAGATAAAACCAATCCCTTTTTACTGGCCATAACCATAGCTCTATTGATTCAGACCCATATCATATCTACCTTGGTTTTAGCCATTGCCTCTATGTTTTTTCTGCTCTTTAATATCAAAAGGATCACATTAAGGCATGTCATTTCATTTACCCTATCAGCTTGTCTTGGCTTGCTATTAACTTCGGGTTTTATTATTCAATATATAGAGCAGGTTAGGTCTCAGCCCTTCTTTTTCACCTGGAAGACACGGAATTTTCCCGTTAATAGCGATTTAATGTTTGATTTAAAAAAAAGCTTTAGTTCAGGCTTTCACCCCTTGACTAACTTTTTTGATATCCCTTTAAAATTGCTAGCTTTGCATTATCTCTTTAACTTTAAAAGCTTAAAAAGACCCTCAAAAGCTATCTTGTTTCTTGTCATTGCCATGTATCTATCAATGACCTCCTTATTGCCATGGAAGTCTCTTCTGAGATATACCATACTGGGAACCATGCAATATACAGAAAGGTTATCCTACTTTGCTCCTGCCTTTTTGTTAATGATAGTAACTATAGAAGCCAATATAAAATTTATAAAAAGTCTAGTAGTAGGTGTACTAGTAGTCTACTTCTTTAATATCGTCCAAGTCACGGGTGTAGCTAATGGAGAAGAAAATCAAAGACGGATCAATGATAATAATAGAAAAATGTCAGTCGTTTATGACAATCCTACAAGTGAATTTGTCAATCCTATTGGGAATGAATATTATACCATTGATTTTGACCATGTAGCAGTCAAGGATCATCACTTTTTAGATGTATCCAATGAAAAAAATGTTCTTGTAAACAGTATCAGATATGGTTATAATAAGGTCGAATTGAGCTATGAGATCATTGATCCTGCAGAGCCTGCGAGCTTTGTTATTCCAAGGATCTATTATAAGGGTTATAGGGCTAAGTATTCTGATGGGGCATCAGGAAGTCAGCCAATATTAGAAAAACGTCAAAAAACAGCTAAAGAAAAGAAATTGGCTGAAAAGCTTGGTATGCCTAAAACAGATGAAAAGATATTGAATAATGGGAAGATATATCTTAAATTATTTAAGAGTGGCAAAGTATTGGTTGAATACAAGAAAACACCACTACAAAAAATAGGTTACCTAATAGAATTTCTATCTTGGATAATTATTTTAGGACGTTTGGTAGCTATTAAGGTAAAGGATCGTAAGGATGAAGCAGATACTAGAGAACAAGACCTACAAAGAAGTTATTAATTACTTTATATTTGGAGTATTAACGACATTAGTTTATATTGTTACAAGGTGGTTGGTCTTTACGGTTAGTCAAAGAGTTTTAGTGGCAGCTGTCATCGCTAATGTCGTAGCAATTGTATTTGCTTTTATTACCAATGATAAGATCGTTTTTAAACAGGTGCAAGAAGGGCAATTGCTTCGCTTTATTAAGTTTGTCACTATGAGATTAGTTGCCTTAGTCTTGGATCTGCTTTTAGCCTATCTCTTTGTTAAAAGATACCCTGGATTGATCGGTTATTTTGTCAATAATGATATAGGGGCCATTAATTTGATTGAAACTCTTTTTTCACAAGGCGTTATCATCATCTTAAATTATATTTTGAGTAAGTTTATAGTCTTTAAATAAAAACTGTCTAGCTTAAGAATGATTTTATCTAAAATCTCTTATTAGGCTACGTCTAAAAATCCAATGAAATCCATGAAGATCTCATTGGTTTTTTAATATGTTATAAGTATTAAACTCTTTCACAATTTGGTCTAGAGACTAGTAGATTCTTGATTTTCTAGACTTTTTGGGCTTTAGCCATGGTTACCCATGTAGTGTAAGATCCAATTTGGACTTGGATACCTGCGGTTTTTTGATCAACTTGTAAGACCTTGTATTTACCTGGGATGGTTATGTATTCTCCGGGGTAAAGTCTTTGATCTCCGGCAATATTACCATGCTGGTCAGACTCATTGACTGGTCCTGGGTCGATCCAATTAAGTCTTGAAGGATGACCTCCAGCTAAATCTGCGCTTGAAATAAGAGCTCCATGACTTTGTGTCACTCTAAAAACACCGGGGAACGTGACGGTATCACCCCTAGCAATAGTTTGCGCTTGTAGATTTTCTTGCTTAAGCACGGGTTCTGAACTTGTTCGTTCTCCAATCTGAATGTAGCGACGATTGCCACTTGCGCCAATATAGCTTAACCATTGATAGCCGTCTGCAGTAATAATCTTGTCATAGTGAACAAATTGCCCGGCTTGATAATGTACCAGTTCTGGACTGGATAGTTTAGCTTCTGCGCGGACTATTCCTTTTTCTTTAAAGTAATAGGTTCCACTTGTTGGCAGCAAATCCCTTCTTTGGACACTAGAGTTGATGCTTGTTGATGGGTTTTCAGCTAAATCTTTAAAGTGGATAAAGCCGCTAACCTGGCTTTTGTGAAGTTGACGCTGATGATATTTTTCTGGACCTTGTCCTGCATTATAATTATATTCTTCCAAGGTGACGTAATCTCCATTGACGTCAGCGACCCAGGAAACATGGCCATAATCTTTGTGGGAGTGGTTAACTCCTTTATCAAACCAGGCTACAGATCCTATAAGTGGCTGGCTGTCAACCAGATAGCCCTGGCGACGAGCTATGTGACCCCAAGTATCAGCATTTCCATAGCCTCCAGGTAAGGAAAAACCGTTACTGTGACTTAGTCGGAAAGCCACAAAAGAAGTACACTGTCGCAAGAACATTCCCCATGAATCGGTTCCCCGACCAGTTTTCCAAATCATGGGATAGTTATCGCCAAGGACTGCAGCCTGAACACTTTTTGTAGTAAAAAGTGTTTCTTGAAGAGAACCTATGGGAAATACTGTAAAAAGTGTAGTAACCATAAGTCCAATTGATATGAAATGTTTTAGTTTTTTCATTTTCTACCTCCTGTAATTGATTATTCGAAAGTTGGTAGAAAAAAAGAGAAAAAGACATAAAAAAGATTGAGGAAAAAAGAGTTTTCTTCAATCTTAGTCAGTCTTTTAAGAGGTTCTAAAAAAGAGTTTCCTATTTAAAGGCTAATTCTGTTTATCTTTGTATATCAAGAGGGTTAATAAGGCGATAAAATTCACCCAAATTGGAAAGGACAAATCATTTAAATTAAATAAAACTGTACTAGAAAGTACGATAGTAGCCAATGTGCATAAGATAATAATCTTTTTTTCTCAAGTCAATTTTCATATTAAACCTCTTGTTAAAACTGTATTATTTTAAATAATGGTAACAAAGCACCTTGCTTAGTAAATCGCAAAAATGTCTTGTAGTAAGATCATGGGATGTTGAGCCTTCAGGGCTGATGCTTTAGCTGAGCCCTGTCTTCTGAGAGTTATAAATGATAAAGATAGATGATTTTCCGTCTATCTTTTTTAAATTCCGAACATATGCGTTATACCATCATTATAAAATTCGTAATAAGAGGTGGATGATGAAACTTTTAGTTCTGGGGTCAGGTGGTCGTGGTATTAAAATAATCATTGCAGGAGCTGGTGGCGCTGCCCACCTACCAGGTATGGTAGTAACAAAAACTAGCTTACCAGTCATTGGTGTGCCAATCAAATCACGCGCTCTTTCCGGGGTTGATTCTCTTTATTCTATCGTTCAAATGCCAGGCGGCTTGCCGGTGGCAACCATGGCTATTGGTGAAGCGGGAGCTACAAATGTCGCTCTCTTTGCTCTTCGTATCTTGTCCATAGACCATACAACTATTGCAAAAGCGCTAGCTGATTATACAGAAAAACAAGGAAAACTAGCAGAGGAGTCGATAAATGAACTCATCTAAAATCGTTGGGATTATTGGCGGCAGCCAAATGATGGCCATTTCGGCTATTTATATGGGTCATAAGGTGGTGGACTTTGGATCCGTCTGCTGATTGTCCGGCTTCTCGTGTCAGTGACATGATTGTGGCACCTTATGATGATATGGCGGCTCTGCGGGAGCTTTCTCAGCATTTGAATTTGGCTGGAAGGCTCTGCGTGGAAATGTTTGCTTCAGCAGATAAGATTGTGGTCAATGAAGTTGCCTCACGCCCTCATAATTCTGGGCACTATTATATTGAAGCTTGTGATTTCTCACAGTTCGACACTCATATTCTGGGTGTGCTTGGTTTGCCGCTGCCAGCTATTCATTTGCATACACCAGCAGTTATGCTAAATGTTTTGGGGTAATATACGAATAAAGCGAAGCAATTTCTTCAAGACAACCCTAGCGCCCACCTACACCTTTATGGTAAACTAGAAGCGAAGCATAACCGCAAGATGGGACATGTGGCGGTGTGTGGCAATTGAGGAGTTTTAGAAGTATGGAACGATAGTATGGTAAATACTGGAAAAAAATTAGAAGATTATGCACAATACGTGTATTCGCGTCTGCTAGAATTAAATGATTATGAAAATGTTTTAGTTTCAACAAAGGTTAAGATAAAGGGCCAAAGTGGAGCTACAAATGAATTTGATGTTTATTACCAATTCACACATTTAAATATAGAGTGTCGGGTTGGTATAGAATGTAAAGATTGGAAAAAAAGAGTCTCCGTTAAAGAAATACGTGATTTTTCTACAAAATTAAAAGATGTAGGAATGGGAAATATGATTGGGATAATGATTTCTCAAGCAGGATTTCAAGAGGGAGCTAAAATTTTTGCAGAATCTAATGGAATAAAGTTAATGACAGTAGCTGAATTACCAACTATTGTTGATGTACTTTCAGGTGTCCTCAAGAAAGGTTTTTTACCGGATGAGAAAGTGAAAGGTGAACCATTTTGGATGATTATGGAGCAATGTAATGGAGAGGTAACTGGTTCTCTTTACCAAACTCCAAATGGTAACAATGGTCCTGCAACTATTCCTTTATTTTATTCCAAAAATCTTGCGCAATTATATTATGAAAAAATTCCTGATAAAGAAAAATATTGTGTCAGAGGAGTTTCAAGGTATCAGTTAAAAGGGCTTGTTAAGATGGCAGAATTGATGCAGATACAATTTGTTCTGTTTCCACTTCCTTTTTCATTAGAGGGAACAGACTTGACACAAATCATTGCAATTACAGTATCCTATGAAGTAATAAAAAAAGATTATCTTGAGATTTAAGGAGGAATATTATGAGTGATATTTTATCAAAAATTGACCAGGAAAATAGTGATGATATAAAAAGAATTATTTAAAGATTTATTTGATACCTCAGATATTAGTCAAACTACATAAAGGAGAAAACATGTTAACACGTTATTCACGCCCGGAAATGGCGGAGATTTGGAGTGAGGAAAATAAGTACCGTGCTTGGTTAGAGGTTGAGATTTTGGCCGATGAAGCTTGGGCTGAGTTGGGTGAGATTCCTAAGGAAGATGTGGCTAAGATTCGTGAGCATGCGGATTTTGATGTGGACCGCATTCTTGAGATTGAAAAAGAAACCCGTCATGACGTGGTGGCTTTTACACGTGCTGTTTCTGAAACGCTTGGTGAAGAGCGTAAGTGGGTTCACTATGGTTTGACATCAACTGACGTTGTTGACACTGCCTACGGCTACCTTTACAAACAGGCTAATGACATTATCCGTCGCGACCTTGAAAACTTCACAAATATTGTGGCTGACAAGGCACGTGAGCATAAGATGACCATTATGATGGGGCGTACTCATGGCGTACACGCTGAGCCAACCACTTTTGGTCTTAAGTTGGCAACTTGGTACAGCGAAATGAAACGTAATCAGGAGCGTTTTGAACATGCTGCTGCTGGCGTTGAGGCTGGGAAAATCTCTGGCGCGGTAGGTAATTTTGCCAATATTCCTCCATTTGTGGAAGAGTATGTTTGTGGCAAACTTGGCATTCGTCCTCAAGAAATTTCAACTCAGGTATTACCACGAGACCTTCATGCAGAATATTTTGCTGTGCTTGCTAGCATCGCGACATCTATTGAACGTATGGCAACTGAAATCCGTGGTCTGCAAAAATCTGAACAACGTGAAGTAGAAGAGTTCTTTGCCAAAGGGCAAAAAGGTAGCTCTGCCATGCCTCACAAACGTAACCCAATTGGTTCAGAGAATATGACAGGCTTAGCGCGTGTTATTCGTGGGCATATGCTGACAGCTTATGAAAATGTGGCATTGTGGCATGAACGTGATATCTCGCACTCATCTGCAGAACGGATCATTACACCTGATACCACCATTTTAATTAACTACATGCTTAACCGCTTCGGCAATATCGTCAAAAACTTAACAATTTTCCCTGACAATATGCTTCGTAACATGAATTCTACCTTTGGTCTTATTTACAGTCAAAGGGTGATGTTGACGCTGATTGAAAAAGGCATGACACGCGAAGAGGCTTACGATTTAGTGCAGCCTAAAACAGCTTATTCGTGGGATAATCAGGTTGACTTCAAGACTTTGTTAGAAACAGATGAAGAAGTAACTTCCCGCCTCAGTCAGGCTGATATTGATGAATTGTTTGATCCTACTTACTATACTAAACGCGTTGATGAGGTGTTTGACCGTTTGGGACTTTAAAAAATAGAGAAAAAAGGCTACGGCCTTTTTAATTTCCGAAAAAATTCTATCATTTTATGTTAATCCTATTATAAACGTGTTATAATGGATAAAATAATTTTGGGGGATATTATGTGGAGAGATTTTGGTGAAAAAGTTAAGAATTTAAGAATTGCAAAGAAGTTGACCAGAGAGGACATCTGCGGGGATGAAAAAGAGTTATCCATTAGGCAGTTGGCTAGAATAGAGTCGGGACAGTCCATACCGAGTCTAGCAAAAGTTATGGTTATAGCTAAGGCGCTAGAAGTTTCAGTAGGTTTATTAACAGATAGTAAAGACTTTGAATTACCTAGAAGATATAAGGAATTAAAATATAGTCTCCTCAGAACTCCAACCTATACGGATGAATTTAGGTTGTCGCAAAGAGATAATCAACTTTCTGAGATTTTCATTGACCACTATGAGAGTTTACCAGAAGTTGAACAGATTATTGTTGATTGTTTACAGACTTCTATGGATGTAACCTTAAGTGATAATACCAATTATGGTTGTGAAATAATAAATGAGTATTTAGAACAATTAAAAATTAAGGAAAGATACTTAGCGAATGATTTAATATTAATTGACCTCTACCTTGTTTGTTGTAGAACTTCTAAATTTTCAAAAGAATGGTATGATGAAAAACTTTATAATTCTTTGTTAGACAAAGTTTTAGGTCAAATTGATCTATTAGATGTAGAAGACTTATTTTTGTTGAATCAACTATTAGTAACCTTTTTTTCTATCTCAATCCAATTAGAAAATAAAATACAAGTTAAAAAGATTGTTAAAGCTAGCAAAAAAGTGACAACTAAAATTCAGGATTTTCAAAGAATGCCTATACTAAATTTAATGGAGTGGAAATATAATCTTTATTTTAAAAAAGACCAACTAACTGCAGAAGTTTGCTATAACAAGGCACTCCAATTTGCCCTATTAATGGGAAATCATCATTTAGAAGAAAACATAAGGAGAGAATGGGAAAATGATATAAAGTGACATATATGTCATGTTACATTTTCTAAGTTTCTTTTATAATAGCTTTATAAAAAAAGGAGGTGGATTTATGAGAAAAACAACAAAAAATAAATTATCTATTTTGTTGACAATGTTAAGCTTAGCAGCATTAATTGCAGCTTCACATGAATGGTGGTGGCTCTAATTAAAAAGACTGGTGGAATATTGGATAAATAAGAACCTCAGTCAAGTTGACCAAGGTTCTTAGCTTTATATAGTTAGGTCTATGGTTCCTAGAAAGAGTGATCGTAAATGTTTTCAGTTGCTTATTAAATTGAACTTGTTTGGCAACATATTTTTGCCCATCTTTTCCAATAATAAGTTTTTCTAAGCCTTGATAGTTTTTGGAATTCTCATCAGAAATACTGTTTTTTCCAGTTTTTATAGTGACACCATTACATATGTAACTAGCTGGATAGGTCTGAGAATCTGAAACTTGTGATTCATCTATATAGGAGTGTTTCTGTTTTTTGGGACCGATAATATATTGTTCCCAAATGGAATCGCTATTATCAAGCTCTTTATTTTGTCCAAGTGTATCATGATAGATATAGTAGACTTGTCTTGCTTTCACTTCATATGAAAAAGCTTCTGGGAACTGATTATCATATAAAGTAATACGTCTTTTACCGTAATCTAACGTGTAATCTTCGTATAAAGTTGTTTTCAAACGCCCAACAATTTCATAATTTTGGAAGGCTGCATGATTGGCAATTAATGATTTTGCATAGTTTGTAAAATCAGCAGAGGTTATTTTTCTTCCAATAGCTAATGTATCAATGTGATCATTTTGGTAGGTCATATAAACAGAGAGTTGCCCTGTTGAGGGATCTTGTAGAAGAAATTGGGCACTATAAGACAATTTTACCTGACTGGCAGGATCAGTTATGGTAGTATTGACTTTTTCAAGTCTAACTGTCCCGTTAAGGCGATATTTCTTTTGGATGCGTTGCCGATCTCCATTTAGTATTATTTCTTCATTTTTAGTGTCATACTTTTTTTTCATTATCAGCTAGTATAATATCACTATTTAGACCTACAACCTTTAATGGCTGCTGAAGCCCCAATGCTTGTAACTTATCTGCAATGGCAGCTATTAACTCTTGTTTCTGAATACTGCTGCGTCCATTTAACTCGAAGTCAATAAAAGGAATATGAATAACCTTATTGGCATCGTTGTTTATTAGGCCTTCAACGTTAATAACAATAAAATCTCCGGAAGGCTCTACAGGTTGATGATCAAGAATATTGTCACCAGAAGTAATGGCTTCTACCCTATGAATTGAGCCAATAAAAACAGTAAAATGCTAAGGGAAAAATGATCGATATCTTTTTCATTAGTTAAAATCTCCTATCCTAAACTTTCATATAACTAAAAACAAAAGCGACACAATATACTTTTATATCTATCAACCGCCCCCTTAGACACCAATACGTCATTATAGCGCAATATTATAATTAAATTAACTGTTAACTCGTTAATCAATTAATTTTTAAATCACTTAAATCATGCTATAATAAGTCCATGGCTAGAATTTTAGATAAGGATTTAATGGGAGACGAAGAACTTGTGGAGAGAACCTTACGTCCCCAATACTTAAGAGAATATATTGGACAGGATAAGGTTAAGGATCAATTAACCATATTTATAGAAGCCGCAAAGATGCGCGATGAATCATTAGATCATGTCTTGCTTTTTGGGCCTCCAGGACTGGGTAAGACAACCATGGCCTTTGTGATTGCAAATGAGCTTGGTGTTAATCTCAAACAAACATCAGGACCTGCGATTGAAAAGGCTGGGGATTTGGTTGCCATTCTTAATGATTTGGAACCTGGTGATGTTTTATTTATTGATGAAATCCATAGGTTACCAATGGCTGTAGAGGAAGTTCTTTATAGTGCTATGGAAGATTTCTATATTGACATCATGATTGGTGCAGGAGATGGCAGTAGAAGTGTTCACTTGAATTTGCCTCCGTTTACGCTCATTGGAGCAACCACTCGAGCGGGGATGCTTTCTAATCCTCTTAGGGCTCGTTTTGGTATTACGGGGCATATGGAGTATTATCAAGTGGGAGACTTAACTGAAATTGTTGAAAGAACAGCAGACATTTTTAAGATGGAAATTGTTCATGAAGCGGCGCACGAACTAGCGCGTCGTAGTCGTGGAACCCCACGTATTGCCAATCGTCTCTTAAAAAGGGTTAGGGATTATGCGCAGATCTTGGGAGATGGGATCATCACCAGTCAAGTAACTGATAAGGCTTTGGATATGTTAGATGTTGACCGAGAAGGTCTGGACTATGTGGACCAAAAGATACTGCGTACCATGATTGAAATGTACAAGGGAGGTCCAGTTGGTTTAGGGACTTTATCTGTTAATATAGCCGAGGAAAGAGATACTGTTGAGGATATGTACGAACCTTATCTCATTCAAAAAGGTTTTATTATGCGCACTAGAACAGGACGTGTTGCAACTGAAAAAGCCTATAAGCATCTGAACTATCCTTTCCTTAATAAATAACATATTTTAAATAGTATAAGAAAATTAAAAGTTCTAGAGTGTCTAGGACTTTTTTTGGCTTTGCCTGAGAGGCTTAGAGCTCCGTCATTTTAAAAGTTTTTATATTAAAAATAGGAAAAATTTCGGAAATAAGTGAAAGCATGTTATAATAATTGGGATACTTGGCTTATACATTCTGAGAACCGAACGTTTATTTTTAAGAACTCATTTAAGTTAGCTATAAAAAGACTAAAGAAACTCCTCATTTATTGGAGAGCTTCTGTCTGTATCTTGTTTTATCAAATGTTTTTTAGGATAAGAACAACCTAAACTTAAGCACTCTTAAAAATCTTGGAAAGTCTATGAATTACTAATAATGGGATAGTGTAAATGATGTGAAAATAGTAAATCTATTTGAGCGTAATGAGATGATAATTTGTTATAATTTAAGACAAGGAGTATTTTGATGAAAAAAATTTGTTTTGTCTGTTTAGGGAACATTTGCAGAAGTACAATGGCTGAATTTGTGATGAAGTCTCAAGTTGGAAGTCAGGATTTTATCATCGAAAGTAGGGGAACTTCCAACTGGGAACATGGTAACCTTATTCATCCAGGGACTCAAAAGATACTTCAAAAATACGGAATTGACTATAATCACCAAAAAAAGTCCCAGCAAATTACTGAAGATGATCTAGCAGCATTTGACTATGTTATTGGTATGGATCAGGAAAATATAAAAGATTTACAAAAATTATCCAAGGGTAAATGGGATCATAAAATCCACTTGTTTAATGATAGTGGGGTGCCAGATCCTTGGTATACAGGTGATTTTGAAGAAACCTATCAGCTGGTTACAAAGGGCTGCCAACTTTGGTTGTCTCAATGGCAGGATCAGCAAAAACATTGATATATTTATTAGATTGAAGAGAGCAATGATGATAAAAGTAAAAGAGTTTATTCAAAAACTTAATATTTCACGAACTAAATTGGAGATTTTCGCGCTTATTGTGATTTTAGTCTGCGGACTCTCCGTTTTGACCGTTAATCATAAATCAAAAGCAGCACTGACCTTTAATAATGGCAAAATAAAGTATACTGGTTATGTTGTCAACCATCGTATGAATGGCAAGGGAAAACTCGTGTATGAAAATGGAGATTACTATGTAGGCGATTTTCACGATGGCGTTTTCGAAGGTAAAGGAACTTATAATGCCAAAACAGGCTGGTCCTATAAGGGCGACTTCAAAAAAGGGGAAGCTGATGGTAAAGGGGTTCTGAAAGCAAAAAATAATAAGGTTTACAAAGGGACCTTTAAGCAGGGGATTTTTCAAAAATGAGAATAAAATGGTTTTCTTTCATTAGAGTTACAGGCTTACTTTTAGTATTACTCTATCATTTCTTTAAAAATAGTTTTCCAGGTGGCTTTATTGGTGTTGATGTCTTCTTTACTTTTTCTGGCTTTCTGATTACTGCCTTAATGATTGATGAATATTCAAAAACAAAAACAATTGATATCATTGGTTTCTATAGAAGACGTTTTTATCGGATTGTGCCTCCCTTGGTCTTAATGGTTCTTTTTGTTATACCTTTTACCTTTTTGGTTAAGAGTGACTTTGTTGCAAGTATAGGCCATCAAATTGCTGCAACCTTTGGATTTACAACTAATTTCTATGAAATTTTGACAGGTAGTAGTTATGAAAGTCAATTTATTCCACACCTTTTTGTGCATACATGGAGCTTAGCCATAGAAGTTCATTTCTATATTCTATGGGCTTTAGTTGTGTGGTTTCTTGCTAAAAAGGATTATGAAGAAAAGCAACTTCGTGGTGTCTTGTTTATCATTTCTACGGCTATCTTCCTAGTTAGCTATTTAACTATGTTTATCAGGGCTTTCTTTACACCAAATCTGTCATTGATTTACTTTTCTAGTCTCTCACATATTTTTCCATTCTTTATTGGAGCTATGTTTGCAACTACAACAGGAATTAAGGACACAACACTTAGGTTTCAAAAAAATGTTCGTCTATGGCCACGTAAATATATGATAGGAGTTATGGTTGGTGCCTTTGCCCTTCTTTTTCTCCTTACCCTTTCTCTAGATTTTAACCATACTATGACCTACCTTTTTGGATTTGTTCTAGCAAGTCTTTTTACGGCAGTTATGATCTATGCAGCAAGAACTTTACACGAACAGACACCTGATTTGGAAGAGCCTAAGGTTGTCACTTATATAGCAGATATCAGTTATGGTGTTTACTTGTTCCACTGGCCCTTTTATATTATTTTTACGCAATTAACGTCTAATATTTTAGCTGTTATCTTGACACTTTTCTTTTCTACATTATTTGCAAGCTTATCCTACTATATTCTAGAGCCTCTGATTGCTGGGAAATCACCAAAACTTCTTGGTTTAGAGGTGGACTTTAAGCCTTATAAGAAATGGCTGTGCTTGGGAGCCTTGGCTCTACTCTTCTTAACGATTGGTCGGAGTTGGACAGCGCCTGCAGTGGGTAAATTTGAAAGAGAATTAACTGTTGGGGCTTTACAACAAAGTCAAAATAATATTAATCGTACGCATACTTTAGCAGCTGGGGATGCCAATGCCTTGAGTGATGTTAGTATCATTGGAGACTCAGTCGCCCTTCGTTCTAGCACTGCCTTTGCTAAGATAATGCCAGCAGCTCAATTAGATGCTGCAGTGAGTCGAAATTTTAGTATTGCCTATGATATTTTTGAAAACCATATTAAAAGTAAGACCTTGTCTAAGACAACTGTCTTGGCTGTAGGGGTGAATTCCTTGTATAATTACAAGGAAGACTTGCAAAAATTTATTGATAACCTACCAAAGGGAAGTCGATTAGTGCTTGTATCTCCTTACAATTCTAAAAACCCAGCTCAGACAGCAGAAGCTAGGGATTATGAGTTATCTTTAGCTAAGAAATATTCTTATGTCACAGTTGCGGACTGGTATAAGGTCGCTGTTGAAAACCCTGATATTTGGGTCGGAAGTGATGGTGTTCATTATAGCGATGCCGATACAAAAGGTGCCGAACTCTATGTGAATACGATTAAGAATGCTATTGAACAGGCAGCCAAAAAGAAAGCAAAATAAGATTTTAAAAAATTAGACACTCGCTAGGTTGGATTTTTCTGTCCAGTCTTGCGGGTGTTTTTTGTGTCTTTAAAGTCAAAGATTAATAAATAAAAAGGTAGTAAGTGTATAGACTTGTTTTAGGCTAAAGAAAACCCAGCTATATGAATGGATTGGGAGTTTTTTGGCTTTTAGGTATTTTCTGTTTTAAAGAAAGAGATTGAAAAAAATTTACAAAAATATTGTGAAACTATTTACAAACATTTGAAAAATGCTATAATAATTTCATAAAGAATATTGTGAAACATTTAACAAGTTTGTTTCTAGAGGAGATCAAAATGGTTGAACAAAAAAAGACACCAGAAGATAGATTAAAAGAAGCGCAGGTACATGTTGATGGACTTGTTCAAAAAGGCTTAGTCGCTTTAGATGACTTCCGCAAATTGAATCAAGAACAAGTTGACTACATTGTTGCTAAGGCTTCAGTTGCTGCCTTGGATGCACATGGCATCTTAGCTATGCACGCCTATGAAGAAACAGGACGTGGTGTTTTTGAAGATAAAGCAACAAAGAACTTGTTTGCTTGTGAGCATGTTGTTAACAACATGCGTCATACAAAAACAGTTGGGATAATTGAAGAAAATGACACAACTGGATTAACCTTGATAGCTGAACCGGTCGGTGTTATCTGTGGTGTTACTCCAACAACTAATCCAACGTCTACTGCTATTTTTAAATCATTAATTGCTTTGAAAACACGTAATCCAATCATCTTTGGTTTCCATCCATCAGCTCAAGAGTCTTCAGCTCATGCTGCTCAAATTGTTCGTGATGCAGCTATTGCAGCGGGCGCTCCAGAAAACTGTATCCAATGGATTTCAAAACCTTCTATGGAAGCAACTGGTGCTTTGATGAATCATGACGGTATTGCAACTATTCTTGCTACTGGTGGAAATGCCATGGTTCGTGCAGCATACTCTTGTGGAAAACCTGCTCTTGGTGTAGGAGCTGGGAACGTTCCAGCTTATGTTGAAAAATCAGCTAACATCCGTCAGGCAGCCCATGATATTGTCATGTCTAAATCTTTTGATAATGGAATGGTCTGTGCCTCAGAACAAGCTGTTATCATTGATAAAGAAATCTATGATGAATTCCTTGAAGAATTTAAATCTTATAAAACTTACTTTGTTAATAAAAAAGAAAAAGCCTTGCTTGAAGAATTTTGTTTCGGTGTTAAGGCTAAAAGCAAAAACTGTTCTGAAGCTAAGTTAAATGCTGATATTGTTGGGAAACCAGCTACATGGATAGCTGAACAAGCAGGATTTACAGTTCCAGAAGGTACCAATATTCTTGCAGCTGAATGTGTTGAAGTTGGTGAAAAAGAGCCTCTTACCCGTGAAAAACTATCACCAGTTATTGCAGTACTTAAGGCAGATTCAACTGAAGATGGTCTTAAAAAAGCACGTCAAATGGTTGAATTTAACGGACTTGGTCACTCAGCTGCTATTCATACAAAAGATGAAGCATTGGCAAAACGTTTTGGTACTGAAATGAAAGCAATGCGTATCATTTGGAATTCACCGTCAACCTTTGGTGGTATTGGTGATGTTTATAATGCCTTTATCCCATCATTGACATTAGGATGTGGTTCTTATGGACGTAACTCAGTAGGTGATAATGTTAGTGCTATCAACCTATTAAATATCAAAAAAGTAGGAAGACGTAGAAATAATATGCAGTGGTTTAAGGTTCCTTCAAAAACATACTTCGAAAGAGATTCTATTCAATATTTACAAAAATGTCGCGATGTTGAACGTGTCATGATTGTAACAGACCATGCAATGGTTGAGCTAGGTTTCTTAGATAGAATTATTGAGCAACTTGATCTTCGTCGCAATAAGGTTGTTTATCAAATCTTCTCAGATGTTGAACCTGATCCAGACATTTCAACAGTTATGAAGGGTACTGAATTAATGCGTACCTTCAATCCTGATACCATTATTGCTTTGGGTGGTGGTTCTCCAATGGATGCTGCTAAAGTAATGTGGTTATTCTACGAACAACCAGAAGTGGACTTCCATGACCTTGTTCAAAAATTTATGGATATCCGTAAACGTGCCTTCAAGTTCCCTGAGCTTGGCAAGAAAACTAAGTTTATTGCTATTCCAACCACTTCAGGAACTGGTTCAGAAGTAACACCGTTTGCAGTTATTTCAGACAAGAAAAATAATCGTAAATACCCAATTGCAGACTATTCATTGACACCAACGGTTGCTATTGTTGACCCATCACTTGTTATGTCAGTTCCAGGCTTTATTGCAGCTGATACAGGTATGGACGTGTTAACCCACGCGACAGAAGCCTACGTGTCACAGATGGCTAATGACTTCACAGATGGACTAGCTCTTCAAGCTATTAAGATTGTCTTTGAAAACCTAGTGTCTTCAGTGAATAATGGTGACTTTGAAGCTCGCGAAAGAATGCATAATGCATCTACAATGGCTGGTATGGCCTTTGCCAATGCCTTTTTGGGAATAAGTCATTCTATGGCTCATAAGATTGGTGGAGTTCACCACACTATTCATGGTCGTACCAATGCTATTTTACTTCCTTATGTCATCCGATATAATGGTACACGTCCTTCTAAAACAGCGACATGGCCAAAATATAACTATTGGAAAGCTGATGAAAAATATCAAGATATTGCAAGGTTGTTAGGCTTGCCAGCTTCAACACCTGAAGAAGCAGTAGCTTCTTATGCTCAAGCTGTTTATGACTTAGGTGTAGCAGTTGGTATCAAGATGAACTTCAAGGACCAAGGCATTGATGAACAAGAGTGGAATGATAGCTTGCATGAAATGGCTCTTCTTGCCTATGAAGACCAATGTTCACCAGCAAATCCACGTCTGCCAATGGTAGCTGACATGGAAGAAATCATGGCTGATGCTTATTATGGCTATGCAGAGCGTCCTGGACGGTTAAAATAAAGCTAGTTAATGACATAGATTCCTTCTATATTAAAGAGTAGCTAGCTTGATCTTAATGACCACACTAGCGACTATAATAAGATAAGATTTTGAGAAGGTTTTTGGGCCTTCTCTTTTTCTTAGCCTATAATGTTAACTGGTTAAGTATATTTTCAGAAAATTTGCAAAAAATGTAATAATCTTATTGACAAAGCTTGTGAAAAGTTATACAATTTAATGAGAAAGCGTTTTCAAATACAAGTTTTATCATTTCCTTGGAGGTAGTTAAATATGAAAGCAGTAGTCGTTAATGAGTCTGGTAATGGCGTAGAAGTTGTTGAACATGATCTTCCAAAACCTGGACATGGAGAAGCCTTGGTAAAAGTTGAGTACTGCGGAGTCTGTCATACAGACTTGCACGTAGCTCACGGTGATTTTGGTGCAGTTCCTGGCAGAATTTTAGGACATGAAGGTGTCGGAATTGTTGAAGAAATAGGACAAGGCGTTGATTCTCTCAAGGTGGGTGACCGTGTTTCTATTGCTTGGTTCTTTGAAGGCTGTGGACATTGTGAATACTGTACAACTGGACGTGAAACACTCTGTCGTTCTGTTAAGAATGCCGGTTACACTGTTGACGGAGGAATGAGTGAGTATGCTATTGTAACTGCTGATTATGCTGTCAAGGTTCCAGATGGTTTAGATCCTGCTCAAGCTTCTTCAATCACATGTGCGGGGGTAACAACCTATAAGGCAATCAAAGAAGCAGGGGCTGCTCCTGGTCAATGGATTGTCGTTTTTGGAGCTGGTGGTTTAGGAAACCTTGCCGTTCAATATGCCAAAAAAGTTTTCAATGCACATGTTGTAGCTGTTGATATTAATAATGATAAATTAAATCTTGCAAAAGAACTGGGGGCAGACATTGCTATTAATGGAAAAGAAGTTGAAGATGTTGCTGCAATGATTCAAGAAAAAACTGGCGGCTGTCATGGTGCAGTAGTTACTGCTGTATCTAAGGTTGCCTTTAATCAAGCTATTGATAGTGTTAGAGCTGGTGGAACTGTAGTTGCTGTTGGTCTTCCGTCTGAATATATGGAACTTTCTATCGTGAAGACTGTTCTTGATGGGATAAGGGTTGTTGGTTCCTTGGTAGGAACTCGTAAAGACTTGGAAGAAGCATTTGCTTTTGGAGCAGAAGGCTTAGTTGTCCCAGTTGTTGAAACCGTACCTGTGGATTCAGCTCCACAAGTATTTGAAGAAATGGAAAAAGGTTTGATCCAAGGGCGTAAGGTTCTTGATTTTTCAAAAATTTAGTTCAAACTTTAGTTTTTCGGTTTACAAGTCCTATAACAAGGAGTATAATGTAGCTGAAATTTAAAGTAGTTACAGGGGGTAAGGATAATGACTGAACGTATATTTGACGTTCTAGCATTGGTCTGGATTGGCATAGCGGGCACAGACTCTCGCTGGGTAAAATAGTCTGAAAAACCATTAGCCTTTTAGCTAGTGGTTTTTTTCTTTGAGACAAGAGAAGCGTTGGTAAAGTCTAGCTGAAATATGTTACAATAGCAAAAAGACTATTGTATCCGTTTAGCATATGATCATAAGTTTGATACTGACTTAATTGCTCCGCTGATTTCACTGACGGATTACCATAATTTAGAACTTTTCCATGGTCCTACTATTGCCTTTAAGGATATAGCTCTTTCTATCTTGCCCTATCTTTTAAAAATAGCTGCCAAAAAGCAAAAGGTGGATGCTAAAATTGTTATCCTTACCGCGACTTCTGGTGATACTGGAAAAGCCGCTATGGAAGCTTTTGCGGATGTTCCTGGGATAGAAATTCTTGTTTTTTACCCTAAAGATGGGGTTAGTAAGATTCAAGAATTACAAATGGTCACCCAAAAAGGGGAAAACACACATGTTATTGCAATTGATGGTAATTTTGATGATGCCCAAACAGAGGTGAAAAGGCTCTTTAATGATTCTCAACTAGCTAGGAAGCTGGGGGAAAAGAAGATGCAACTGTCTTCTGCCAACTCAATGACTATTGGCCGTTTGATTCCTCAGGTGGTCTATTATATCTACGCCTATGCTCAGCTGGTTAAAGAGGGTGCTATTGCTGCGGGGGATCAGGTTAACATTACTGTTCCGACTGGGAATTTTGGGAATATCTTGGCTGCTTACTATGCTAAGCAGATTGGTCTGCCGGTGCATCGTTGTATTTGTGCTTCAAATGAAAATAATGTCTTATCAGATTTTTTTGAGACTAATATTTATAACAAAAAAAGAGACTTTAAAGTGACTTCTAGTCCTTCCATGGATATCCTTGTGTCTTCCAACCTTGAAAGGTTGATCTTCCATTTATTAGGTAATGATGCCCAAAAAACTAAGGACTTAATGGAGACTTTGGATAAAGAGGGTTCCTATCAGCTGGATCAGTTCGATCAGGAAATCTTAGATTTGTTCCAGGCAGGTTACGCTACAGAAAGTGAAACCAGTTTAGAGATTAAAGAAATATTTGCTTCTGATCACTATGTGATTGATCCTCATACAGCTGTTGCCTCAGCGGTTTACCGCAAGTATCGAAAGGAAAGTCAGGATACGACTCCTTCCCTTATTGCTTCGACTGCCAGTCCTTACAAGTTTCCAAGGGTAGTGGTAGAAGCTATTAGTCAGCAGCCTATTTCAGATGATTTCACAGCCATCAAGCTTTTAGAGAAAATTTCTAAGGTCAAGATTCCAAAAGCAATTGATAAGCTATCAAGGGCGCCTATTAAGCATCATAGGGTGGTGACTTTAAAGGATATGCAAGAAGCAGTAGAAAATGATTTAGGAGTTTAAAAGGGGCTGAGAGGCTCTTTTATGGGGTATGAAAATAAAGCTACTTAATAGAAGAAAAATATATTCTCTAGCTCTACCAGCCATGGTAGAGAATATTTTGCAGATGGCCATGGGTTTTGTTGATAACTACCTTGTAGCTCAGTTTTCCCTAGCGGCTGTCTCTGGGATTTCCCTGGCCAATAACATTATTACGGTCTACCAAGCTCTCTTTATTGCTTTAGCTTCAGCAATATCTAGTTTGGTTGCTAGAAGTATCGGACAGGGTCAGGCTAAAAAACAAGTCAAGTTTATGGCTGACGCTATCGTTTTGACTGTTTTAGTCTCTCTTCTTGTCGGCCTTGTGAGTTTCTTTTTTGGAGAAAAGATGCTCTATGGACTTGGTGCCTCAAAAGCTGTCGCTGAAAAGGGGACTGCTTACTTAATGATTGTTGGTGGTGCTATTATTAGTTTAGGCTTGATGACAAGTTTGAGCGCTATTGTACGTGCCCAAGGCAGAGCTAAGATACCTATGCAAGTGAGCGTCCTTATTAATGTGGTCAATGCCATCTTGTCAGCTTCGTCTGTCTATGTTTTTGGCTTTGGTGTAGCTGGTGTTGCTTGGTCCACTGTTATTTCTAGGCTCTTTGGTATTGTCTTACTCTCTAGAGAGCTTCCTATGAAAGAGATATTTTCACAGATCACTTGGTCCTTGGATGAAGAGATGTTCACACTCTCCTTGCCAGCAGCTGGTGAAAGGCTGATGATGAGACTAGGTGATGTCTTGATTGTTAGCATCATTGTTCATTTTGGGACAAGAACCTTAGCTGGTAATGCCATCGGAGAAACCATATCACAATTCAACTATATGCCAGCCATGGCTATTTCGACAGCCACAGTTATTTTGGTTGCCAATTCGGTTGGTGAAAAAGACTTTTCCAATCTTAAAATGCTTGTCAGAGACTCCTTTATCATGTCTACAATGATAATGATCTTTGTCAGTTTGGCTATCTATCTTTTAGGGCCAGCTATCATAGGCTTGTTCACAGGAGATCAGGTCGCTAGTCAGGCAGCCATGATTGTCTTGTTATTTTCACTTTTAGGAGCACCGACAACTGCAGGAACCTTGGTTTATACGGCCTTATGGCAGGGACTGGGGAATGCTAGCTTACCCTTTTATACCACTTGTATAGGTATGTGGTTGATTCGGATTGTTATGGGCTATATTTTAGGAATCGTCTTGAACCTAGGTCTAAGTGGGGTATGGATTGCGACTTTGCTTGATAATTTAGTCAGATGGATGATATTAAGAATCATCTTTAGAAGATATGAAAAGGTTACCATTGATTAATGGTAATCTTTTTTTAAAATCTGATAATAAGCCTTGCAATATCAAGTCTAATCTGCTATTATATTATGGTGCTGTAAAAATTACAGCTATAGCTATGATACGAGAGGTTGCGACACGCTCGGTTGCATTGCCACGCAAGAGCTGTTGGTTTTTCTCGAGGAGCTAGCCTATTATCGTAAATAGACGAGAGGAGAAAAGATGGCAAACAAAAAAATCCGTATCCGTTTGAAAGCGTACGAACACCGTACACTTGACACAGCGGCAGAAAAAATCGTTGAAACTGCAACACGTACAGGTGCTACTGTAGCGGGGCCAGTTCCACTTCCAACAGAACGTAGTCTTTACACAATTATTCGTGCGACTCACAAATATAAAGATTCTCGCGAACAATTTGAAATGCGTACACACAAACGTCTTATCGACATTGTGAACCCAACTCAAAAGACTGTAGACGCTCTTATGAAATTGGACTTACCAAGTGGTGTAAACGTAGAAATCAAACTTTAATCAGTGAGATTTTGCAAGTACAGTTGGTGTTTAATGAAAATTGAACACGAGCTAAACTCTACGTGAAAAAGATAAATCTTCCTCGAAACTGAAGTTTCTGTGTCAGATTTCCTGTTTTCATTTTGAGTTTGACGCTCTTTGTATCTTGTTTGGAGCACAAAAAACGCTCGTAAAAAACTTTTTTGAGCATGAAAAACGCTCATAAAAAACTTTTTGAAATAATATAAGAAAAGGAAATATTTTCTCATGACAAAAGGAATCTTAGGGAAAAAAGTGGGAATGACTCAAATCTTCACTGAAACTGGTGAATTTATTCCTGTTACTGTCATCGAAGCAACACCAAACGTTGTGCTTCAAGTTAAAACTGTTGAAACAGACGGTTATGAAGCAGTTCAAGTTGGTTTTGATGACAAACGCGAAGTATTGAGCAACAAACCTGCCAAAGGCCATGTAGCTAAAGCTAACACAGCTCCTAAGCGCTTCATTCGTGAATTCAAAAACATTGAAGGCTTAGAAGTTGGTTCAGAAATTACTGTAGAAACTTTCGCAGCTGGAGATGTCGTTGATGTAACGGGTACTTCAAAAGGTAAAGGTTTCCAAGGTGTAATTAAACGTCACGGACAATCACGCGGCCCTATGGCTCATGGTTCTCGTTACCACCGTCGTCCAGGTTCAATGGGACCTGTTGCTCCTAACCGTGTTTTCAAAAATAAACACTTAGCAGGACGCATGGGTGGCAATCGTGTGACAATTCAAAATCTTGAAATTGTACAAGTTATACCAGAAAAGAACGCTATCCTTATTAAAGGTAACGTACCAGGTGCTAAGAAATCTCTTATCACTATCAAATCAGCAGTAAAAGCTGCTAAATAATAAGAAAGGAGAAAACAGTTAAAATGGCAAACGTAAAACTATTTGACCAAACTGGTAAAGAAGTTAGCTCAGTTGAATTAAACGACGCTATCTTCGGTATCGAACCAAACGAATCAGTTGTTTTTGATGTTGTAATCAGCCAACGCGCAAGCCTTCGTCAAGGTACTCATGCGGTTAAAAACCGTTCAGCAGTATCAGGCGGTGGACGTAAACCATGGCGTCAAAAAGGAACTGGACGTGCTCGTCAAGGTTCTATCCGCTCACCACAATGGCGTGGTGGTGGTGTGGTCTTTGGACCAACTCCACGTTCATATGGATACAAACTTCCACAAAAAGTTCGTCGCCTTGCTTTGAAATCAGTTTACTCAGCTAAAGTTGCTGACAAAAAATTTGTAGCTGTAGAAAGCCTTTCATTTGCAGCACCTAAAACTGCTGAATTTGCAAAAGTTCTTTCAGCGCTAAGTATCGATTCAAAAGTACTTGTTATTGTTGAAGAAGGAAATGAATTTGCAGCACTTTCTGCTCGTAACCTTCCAAACGTTAAAGTTGCAACTGCAACAACTGCAAGTGTTCTTGATATTGTAAATAGCGATAAACTTCTTGTCACTAAAGAAGCAATCTCTACAATTGAGGAGGTTCTTGCATAATGAATTTGTACGACGTAATTAAAAAACCAGTTATCACTGAAAAATCAATGGTTGCCCTTGAAGAAGGGAAATACACCTTTGAAGTGGACACACGTGCACACAAACTTCTTATCAAACAAGCTGTAGAAGCAGCTTTTGAAGGAGTTAAAGTTGCAACAGTAAACACTGTGACTGCTAAACCAAAAGCAAAACGCGTTGGTCGCTATACAGGCTTTACTTCAAAAACTAAAAAAGCTATCGTCACTCTTACAGCTGATTCAAAAGCAATCGAGTTGTTTGCAGCTGAAGCTGAATAATCTAAGGAGGAAATAAGGTGGGTATTAAAGTTTATAAACCAACGACAAATGGCCGTCGTAATATGACTTCTTTGGATTTCGCTGAAATCACAACAAGCACACCTGAGAAATCATTGCTTGTTGCTCTTAAAAACAAAGCTGGTCGTAACAACAATGGTCGCATCACTGTTCGTCACCAAGGTGGTGGACACAAACGTCATTATCGTGTGATTGACTTCAAGCGTAATAAAGACGCAGTTGAAGCAGTTGTTAAAACTATCGAGTACGATCCAAATCGTACTGCTAACATCGCTTTAGTACATTATACTGACGGTGTTAAGGCTTACATCATTGCACCTAAAGGTCTTGAAGTAGGTCAACGTATTGTATCTGGTCCAGATGCAGATATTAAAGTTGGTAATGCATTGCCACTTGCTAACATTCCAGTTGGTACAGTGATTCACAACATTGAAATGAAACCTGGTAAAGGTGGAGAACTTGTTCGTGCTGCCGGTGCATCTGCTCAGGTATTAGGTCAAGAAGGGAAATACATCCTTGTTCGTTTACAATCAGGCGAAGTTCGCATGATTTTAGGCACTTGCCGTGCAACAATCGGATCTGTTGGTAATGAACAACAATCACTTGTTAACATTGGTAAAGCCGGACGTAACCGTTGGAAAGGTGTTCGCCCAACAGTTCGTGGTTCTGTAATGAACCCTAACGATCACCCACACGGTGGTGGTGAAGGTAAAGCACCAGTTGGACGTAAAGCACCATCTACTCCTTGGGGTAAACCAGCGCTTGGTCTTAAAACTCGTAATAAGAAAGCTAAATCAGACAAACTTATTATTCGTCGTCGTAACGAAAAATAAGCGATTAGCTAAGGCTTATTAAACTTCCGCCAACTCGGTAGCCCAATGGGCAAGCCGTTGTGGTACAACATTTAAAGGAGAATACTACAAAATGGGACGTAGTCTTAAAAAAGGACCTTTCGTCGATGAGCATTTAATGAAAAAAGTTGAAGCTCAAGCAAAAGACGAAAAGAAAAAAGTAATTAAAACTTGGTCACGTCGTTCAACGATTTTCCCAAGTTTCATCGGATATACAATCGCAGTTTATGATGGACGTAAACATGTTCCTGTTTATATCCAAGAAGACATGGTAGGTCACAAACTTGGTGAATTTGCACCAACTCGTACTTACAAAGGTCACGCAGCTGACGACAAGAAAACACGTCGTTAATAGGAGGAGGACACAATGGCAGAAATTACTTCAGCTAAAGCAATGGCTCGTACAGTGCGTGTTTCACCTCGTAAAACACGTTTAGTACTTGATCTTATCCGCGGTAAGAACGTTGCTGACGCAATCGCAATCTTAAAATTCACTCCAAACAAGGCAGCTGTTATTGTTGAGAAAACTCTTAACTCAGCAATTGCAAACGCAGAAAACAATTTCGGTTTGGAAAAAGCTAACTTGGTAGTATCTGAAACATTTGCTAATGAAGGACCAACAATGAAACGTTTCCGTCCACGTGCGAAAGGTTCAGCTTCACCAATCAACAAACGTACAACTCACGTAACTGTAGTTGTATCAGAAAAATAAGGAGGTAAAATCGTGGGTCAAAAAGTACATCCAATTGGTATGCGTGTCGGAATCATCCGTGACTGGGATGCGAAATGGTATGCTGAAAAAGAATACGCGGATTACCTTCATGAAGATTTAGCAATCCGTAAATTTATTCAAAAAGAATTAGCAGAAGCTTCAGTTTCAACTATTGAAATTGAACGTGCTATCAATAAAGTTATTGTTTCACTACATACTGCAAAACCAGGTATGGTTATCGGTAAAGGTGGAGCAAACGTTGACGCACTTCGCGCTCAACTTAACAAATTAACTGGAAAACAAGTTCACATCAACATCATTGAAATCAAATCACCAGATCTTGATGCTCACCTTGTTGGTGAAAATATTGCTCGTCAACTTGAGCAACGTGTTGCTTTCCGTCGTGCTCAAAAACAAGCTATCCAACGTACAATGCGTTCTGGAGCAAAAGGTATCAAAACCCAAGTTTCTGGTCGTTTGAACGGTGCAGATATCGCCCGTGCTGAAGGTTATTCAGAAGGAACTGTTCCACTTCACACACTTCGTGCTGATATCGATTACGCTTGGGAAGAAGCAGACACTACATATGGTAAACTTGGTGTTAAAGTTTGGATCTATCGTGGTGAAGTTCTTCCAGCTCGTAAAAACACTAAAGGAGGCAAATAACATATGTTAGTACCTAAACGTGTTAAACACCGTCGTGAGTTCCGTGGGAAAATGCGCGGTGAAGCCAAAGGTGGAAAAGAAGTATCATTTGGTGAATACGGTCTCCAAGCTACAACAAGCTCATGGATTACTAACCGTCAAATCGAAGCTGCTCGTATCGCTATGACTCGTTATATGAAACGTGGTGGTAAGGTTTGGATTAAAATATTCCCTCACAAATCTTATACAGCTAAAGCTATCGGGGTTCGTATGGGATCTGGTAAAGGTGCACCTGAAGGTTGGGTATCACCTGTTAAACGTGGTAAAGTGATGTTTGAAATTGCTGGTGTATCTGAAGAAGTTGCACGCGAAGCTTTCCGTCTTGCTGGACACAAATTACCAGTTAAAGTAAAATTCGTAAAACGTGAAGCAGAATAAGGAGAAGACATGAAACTTGAAGAAATCAAAAAGTTTGTTGCTGAGCTTCGTGGCTTGTCTCAAGAAGAGCTTGCTAAAAAAGAAAACGAACTCAAAAAAGAACTTTTCGACCTTCGTTTTCAAGCTGCAGCAGGTCAACTTGATCAAACTGCTCGTTTGAACGAAGTTAAAAAACAAATTGCACGCGTAAAAACAGTGCAATCTGAAATGAAATAATAGATTGGGAAAGGAGAAATTCTAATAATGGAACGTAATCAACGTAGAACCCTTGTTGGACGTGTAGTATCTGACAAGATGGATAAAACAATCACTGTTATAGTTGAAACTAAACGTAACCACCCAGTCTATGGTAAACGTATCAACTATTCTAAAAAATACAAAGCACATGACGAAAACAACATTGCTAAAGAAGGCGATAAAGTTCGTATCATGGAAACTCGTCCACTATCAGCTACAAAGCGCTTCCGTCTTGTAGAAGTTGTGGAAAAAGCTGTTATTATCTAATCAAACTAAAAGGAGAAAATTGAAATGATTCAACAAGAAACTCGCTTGAAAGTTGCTGATAATAGCGGTGCCCGTGAGATCTTGACCATTAAAGTTCTTGGTGGTTCAGGACGTAAATTCGCTAACATCGGCGACGTTATCGTTGCTTCAGTAAAACAAGCTACTCCTGGCGGAGCAGTTAAAAAAGGTGATGTTGTGAAAGCTGTTATTGTTCGTACAAAAACTGGTGCTCGCCGTCCAGACGGCTCATACATCAAATTTGACGACAACGCTGCTGTAATCATCCGTGATGACAAAACTCCTCGCGGAACTCGTATCTTCGGCCCTGTTGCACGTGAATTACGTGAAGGTGGCTACATGAAGATCGTTTCACTTGCACCAGAAGTACTTTAATTTTAAAAATTAAACAAACTAAGTCCCCTAGGCTTTCCTAGGGTGCCCCTAGGGCGTAAGAAAATAATAGGAGAAACCCAGAATGTTTGTAAAAAAAGGCGACAAAGTTCGCGTTATTGCTGGTAAGGATAAGGGAACTGAAGCAGTAGTTCTTAAAGCTTTACCAAAAGTTAACAAAGTTGTTGTTGAAGGTGTTGCTATGATCAAAAAACACCAAAAACCTAACACAGAAAACCCTCAAGGAGCTATCGTAGAAAAAGAAGCTCCAATCCATGTATCAAACGTACAAGTACTTGATAAAAATGGTGTTGCAGGACGTGTTGGTTATAAAGTTGTTGACGGCAAAAAAGTTCGTTACAGCAAAAAATCAGGCGAAGTGCTTGATTAATCACGAAGGAAAGGAGAAGCATAAATGGCAAATCGTTTAAAAGAAAAATATACTAACGAAGTAATCCCTGCCTTGTCAGAGAAATTTAATTATACAACAGTTATGGCTGTGCCAAAAGTTGAGAAAATTGTTCTTAACATGGGTGTTGGTGATGCTGTTTCAAACGCAAAAAACCTTGAAAAAGCTGCTGCAGAATTAGCACTTATTTCAGGTCAAAAACCGCTTATTACTAAGGCTAAGAAATCAATCGCTGGCTTCCGTCTTCGTGAAGGTGTTGCGATCGGTGCGAAAGTAACACTTCGTGGCGAACGTATGTACGAATTCCTAGACAAATTAGTTAGCGTTTCACTTCCTCGTGTTCGTGATTTCCATGGTGTCCCAACAAAATCTTTTGATGGACGTGGTAACTACACACTTGGTGTGAAAGAACAACTTATCTTCCCAGAAATCAACTTCGATGATGTTGATAAAGTGCGTGGTCTTGATATCGTAATCGTCACTACTGCAAATACTGACGAAGAATCACGTGAATTGCTTAAAGGCCTTGGAATGCCTTTTGCAAAATAATAGGGGGTAAATAAATTGGCTAAAAAATCTATGATTGCTAAAAACAAACGTCCTGCGAAATATTCTACGCAAGCATATACACGTTGTGAAAAATGTGGACGTCCACATTCAGTTTACCGCAAATTTAAACTTTGCCGTGTTTGCTTCCGTGAGTTGGCTTACAAAGGCCAAATCCCAGGTGTTGTTAAAGCTTCTTGGTAAAACACACAATGTAGAAACCTTTCTCTGCTATTAATTAAGTTTAATGAGGAAGGTAGAACATTGTTTCTGGTATGGGATTATCCTCATACCACACCGCCTTCGGGCGCACTAACTAGCAAGTGATTATTCAAACTACTAGTAAAAGGAGAAATCAAAAATGGTTATGACTGACCCAATTGCAGACTTTCTAACACGTATTCGTAATGCTAACCAAGTAAAACACGAAATGTTAGAAGTTCCTGCTTCAAACATCAAAAAAGGGATTGCTGATATCCTTGTACGCGAAGGTTTTGTAAAAAACGTTGAAGTTATCGAAGATGACAAACAAGGAATCATCCGTGTTTTCCTTAAATATGGTCAAAATGGTGAACGCGTTATTACTAACTTAAAACGTATCTCAAAACCAGGTCTTCGTGTTTACACAAAACGTGAAGATGTTCCTAAAGTTCTTAATGGACTAGGAATCGCAATCATTTCAACTTCAGAAGGTCTTTTGACTGACAAAGAAGCTCGCCAAAAAAATGTTGGTGGGGAAGTGATCGCTTACGTTTGGTAATTAATAGCACAATCATTCCTATGCGATATTGCGTTGGCTTGTCTTGGTTAACTTCAAGTTATACCTTCGACTGCGTCGCCTAATCTCGCTTTGGACTAGCTGTACTATTAAAATAATGATACAAAAGCCGTAAGGAATAATCTAAAATTAGAAAACGGTTGTAGTTTGCTTGCAAACAAAATAGTTGGTCTATTTTAGATGGCAGTTCGCCGGCTGTGTTCAAATATTGAATACTATCTTTTAACAAACGTAAAAGAACTAATTGAACACGGGCTAAAGTCTGTGTGAAAAAGATAAACTTTTCTAGAAACCTTGGTTTCATAGTAAAGTTTCCTATTTTCACTTTGCCTTTTACGCCCTTAGTATCTTAGTTCGCCCCGTGAAAACTCGTCGCTTAAGCGGCCTGACAATTTAACAGGAGAAAATAAACATGTCACGTATTGGTAATAAAATAATTACTATGCCTGCAGGTGTTGAAATCAGTCAAGACGGAAACGTTGTTACTGTAAAAGGCCCTAAAGGCGAACTCACTCGTGAGTTCAACAAAAACATTGAAATCAAAGTTGAAGGAACTGAGATCACAGTTTCACGTCCTAACGACTCAAAAGAAATGAAAACAATTCATGGTACAACTCGTGCAAACTTGAACAACATGGTTGTTGGTGTTTCTGAAGGTTTCAAAAAAGATCTTGAAATGAAGGGTGTCGGTTACCGTGCTCAACTTCAAGGTACAAAACTTGTCCTTTCAGTAGGTAAATCTCACCAAGATGAAGTGGAAGCACCAGAAGGAATTACATTCACTCTTGCTAACCCAACTTCAATTTCAGTTGCCGGAATCAACAAAGAACTTGTTGGTCAAACAGCTGCTTATATCCGTAGTCTACGTTCACCAGAACCTTATAAAGGTAAAGGTATTCGTTACGTTGGTGAATATGTACGCCTTAAAGAAGGTAAAACTGGTAAATAATAGTTTAGTAGCTTTGTTAGTTAATATTAACCAAATACTGACTCATTTCCGTTTTGTATATAAATTAACTTAAAAATTAAGAGGTGAAAATTGTGATTTCAAAACCAGATAAAAACAAAACCCGCCAAAAACGCCATCGTCGCGTACGCGGTAAACTCTCTGGAACTGCAGAACGCCCACGTTTGAACGTTTTCCGTTCTAATACAGGCATCTACGCTCAAGTTATTGATGACGTAGCGGGTGTAACGCTCGCAAGCGCATCAACTCTTGATAAAGACGTTTCTAAAGGATCTAAAACTGAACAAGCCGTTGTAGTCGGCAAACTTGTTGCTGAACGTGCAGTGGCTAAAGGTATTTCTGAAGTGGTGTTTGACCGCGGTGGATATCTATATCACGGCCGTGTTAAAGCTTTGGCTGATGCAGCTCGTGAAAACGGATTGAAATTCTAATAGGGAGGACACAAAAAAATGGCATTTAAAGATAATGCAGTTGAACTTGAAGAACGCGTTGTTGCGATTAACCGTGTTACAAAAGTTGTAAAAGGTGGACGTCGTCTTCGTTTTGCTGCTCTTGTAGTAGTTGGTGATGGCAATGGCCGTGTTGGTTTCGGAACTGGTAAAGCTCAAGAAGTACCAGAAGCTATTCGTAAAGCAGTTGAAGCTGCTAAGAAGAGCATGATTGAAGTACCAATGGTTGGAACTACTATTCCTCACGAAGTTTTCACAAACTTTGGTGGAGCAAAAGTATTGTTGAAACCAGCTGTTGAAGGTTCTGGAGTTGCCGCTGGTGGTGCAGTTCGTGCCGTAGTGGAATTAGCAGGTATTGCTGATATTACTTCAAAATCACTTGGTTCAAATACTCCAATCAACATTGTTCGTGCAACTGTTGAAGGACTTAAACAACTTAAACGTGCTGAAGAAGTAGCCGCATTACGTGGTGTTTCAGTAGCTGACTTAGTATAAGAAAGGGGATCGTAATGGCTCAAATTAAAATTACTTTGACTAAGTCTCCAATCGGACGTAAGCCAGAACAACGTAAAACAGTTGTTGCTCTTGGACTTGGTAAATTAAACTCATCAGTAATTAAAGAAGATAACCCTGCTATCCGTGGTATGGTTAATGCAATCTCTCATTTGCTTACTGTTGAAGATGTTAAATAAAACTTTAAACTAAAGACCTTATTTTCAAAAAAAATAATCAATGCATAAAGCCGACTTTTGTAAGTTGTTAATCTTAACAACATGCAGTAGTCGGTTAGTGCATATATTAATCAATCGTTTCAAACGATTCAAACAATGTATAGGCGAGTTTCTATAGGAGGATCCTTTCTCTTCATAGAGGCGCTAGCATTTTACAAAAAAAGGAGAAAAAATGAAACTTCATGAATTAAAAGCTGCTGAAGGCTCACGTAAAGTACGTAACCGTGTAGGACGTGGTTCTTCATCAGGTAATGGTAAAACATCTGGACGCGGACAAAAAGGTCAAAAATCTCGTAGTGGTGGTGGCGTTCGTTTAGGTTTTGAAGGTGGACAAACTCCATTGTTCCGTCGCATGCCAAAACGTGGATTCTCAAACATCAATGCTAAAGAGTACGCTCTTGTTAACCTTGATCAATTAAACGTTTTTGAAGATGGTACAGAAGTAACTCCAGTCGTTCTTAAAGAAGCTGGAATTGTTCGTGCTGAAAAATCAGGCGTTAAAATTTTAGGTAAAGGCGAATTGACTAAAAAATTGACTGTTAAAGCAGCTAAGTTCTCAAAAACTGCTGAATCAGCAATTACTGCTAAGGGTGGTTCAATAGAAGTCATCTAATGAGGGGTAGCTCATTATGTTCTTAAAAATATTAAAAGATGCATTGAAAATAAAGAATGTAAGACATAAAATTTTTTACACTATCTTTATTATTCTAATATTCCGAATCGGGACTCATATTACAGTTCCTGGTGTTAATGCAAAAAGCTTAGAGCAGTTGAGTGAACTTCCCTTTCTAAATATGTTGAACTTGGTCAGTGGTAATGCCATGCGAAACTTCTCTGTTTTCTCAATGGGGGTAAGTCCATACATTACAGCTTCTATCGTAGTCCAACTTTTACAAATGGATATTTTGCCGAAATTCGTTGAATGGGGAAAACAGGGTGAGGTAGGTAGACGTAAGCTCAATCAAGCAACACGTTACATTTCACTAGTTCTTGCTTTTATCCAATCAATCGGTATTACGGCAGGCTTTAATACCTTATCAAATGTTGCTTTAGTGTCCACACCAAATGTCAAAACATATTTGTTAATTGGTGCTTTGCTAACAACAGGAAGTGTTATTGTTACCTGGCTTGGTGAACAAATTACAGATAAAGGCTTTGGAAACGGCGTTTCGATGATTATCTTTGCAGGTATCATCTCATCCATTCCAAATGCCATTGCAACTGTTCGTGATGATTACTTTGTCAATGTTAAAACTGGAGACATGCGTTCTTCATATATCATTGTCGGTATTTTAATTTTAGCAGTTTTGGCAATCGTCTTTTTCACAACCTTTGTTCAACAGGCAGAATTTAAAATTCCAATCCAATATACCAAACTTGTTCAAGGTGCGCCTACAAGTTCTTATCTTCCTTTGAAGGTTAATCCAGCTGGTGTTATTCCCGTTATCTTTGCTAGCTCGATTACAACAATTCCAAGTACAATCATACCGTTCTTTCAAAATGGTAGAGATATTTCATGGTTAAATAAATTACAAGAAATTTTTAATTATCAAACCCCAACAGGGATGTTAGTTTATGCCTTGTTGATTATCTTGTTCTCATTCTTCTATACTTTTGTACAAGTAAATCCTGAGAAAACAGCTGAAAATCTACAGAAGAATTCGTCCTATATTCCAAGTGTTCGACCTGGACGAGAAACAGAACAATTTATGTCATCATTGCTGAAAAAATTAGCAACTGTAGGGTCTGTTTTCTTAGCCTTTATATCTCTAGTACCAATTGCAGCACAACAAGCTCTCAACCTATCAGCAGGTATTGCTCTAGGGGGAACAAGTTTGCTCATTTTGATCTCAACAGGTATCGAAGGAATGAAACAACTTGAAGGTTATCTTCTAAAGAGAAAATATGTCGGATTTATGAATACAGCAGAATAGTATATAGGTTGACTTTGTCAACCTACTATTTTGTTTTAAGGTGATTGTAAGACTTTCATAGTATTTCTTATGATCATTTGAAAACAAAATGAAATGTTTCATTTAAACTAACTTTAAGTCAAAGAGGAGACTAACATGAATCTATTAATTATGGGTTTACCGGGTGCAGGTAAGGGTACACAGGCCGCAAAAATTGTTGAAGAATTTGGATTAATCCATATTTCAACTGGAGATATGTTCCGTGCGGCAATGGCTAACCAAACTGAGATGGGAGTTCTTGCTAAATCTTACATTGATAAAGGAGATTTAGTTCCAGATCACGTTACTAATGGTATTGTCAAAGAACGCCTTGCACAATCTGATATTAAAGAAAAAGGCTTCTTATTGGATGGTTACCCACGAACAATTGACCAAGCTCATGCATTAGATAAGACCTTGGCAGAATTAGACTTGAAACTTGACGGTGTGATTTCTATTGAAGTTGATCCAGCTTCACTTATTGAACGCCTAAGTGGACGGATTATCAACAAAAAAACGGGTGAAACCTTCCACAAAGTCTTTAATCCACCAGCTGGTGATTACGATGAAAATGATTTTTACCAACGTGAGGATGATAAGCCTGAAACTGTTAAACGTCGTTTAGATGTTAATATTGAACAAGGCCAACCAATCATTGATCACTACCGTAAAGAGGGTATTGTTCAAGATATTGATGGCAATCAAGACATTTCAGAAGTTTTCGTGGAAATCAAAAAAGTCATTGAAAAGCTATAATAAATTCGCATAAATAACTTGCGAAAGATGACTTGACATGCTATAATAGGCTAGTCTGACTTATAATTGTTACCTCTGTATTCAGAGGACATCAAATCGAAATTTAGGGGGTACTTTTGCGTGGCAAAAGAAGACGTGATTGAAATTGAAGGTAAGGTTGTTGAAACCATGCCAAATGCAATGTTTACTGTTGAATTAGAAAATGGACATCAAATTCTAGCAACTGTATCAGGAAAAATCCGTAAAAATTACATTCGTATTTTAGTGGGTGATCGTGTAACAGTAGAAATGAGTCCTTATGACTTAACACGTGGACGCATCACATACCGCTTTAAATAATCGAAATAATTGGAGGGATTAGAACATGAAGGTAAGACCATCGGTTAAACCAATTTGCGAATACTGTAAAGTTATTCGTCGTAACGGTCGTGTTATGGTGATTTGTCCAACAAATCCAAAACACAAACAACGTCAAGGATAATATAGAAAGGAGAACAAATGGCTCGTATAGCTGGAGTTGATATTCCAAATGATAAACGCGTAGTAATTTCACTTACTTATGTGTACGGTATTGGACTTGCAACATCTCAAAAAATCTTAGCAGCTGCAGGTGTTTCAGAAGACATCCGTGTTAAAGATTTAACTACTGATCAAGAAGATGCAATTCGTCGTGAAATCGATTCAATCAAAGTTGAAGGTGACCTTCGTCGTGAAGTGAACATGAACATCAAACGTTTGATGGAAATCGGATCATACCGTGGAATTCGTCATCGTCGTGGACTTCCTGTCCGTGGACAAAACACTAAAAATAACGCTCGCACTCGTAAAGGCAAAGCTACTGCGATTGCAGGTAAGAAAAAATAAAATAGGAGGTAAAACAATTGGCTAAACCAACACGTAAACGTCGTGTGAAAAAGAACATCGAATCTGGTGTTGCCCATATTCACGCTACATTTAATAACACTATTGTTATGATTACAGATGTTCATGGTAACGCTCTTGCATGGTCATCAGCTGGTGCTCTTGGATTCAAAGGATCACGTAAATCAACACCATTTGCTGCTCAAATGGCTGCTGAAGCCGCTGCGAAATCTGCCCAAGAACACGGACTAAAAACTGTTGAAGTTACTGTAAAAGGTCCTGGTTCAGGTCGTGAGTCAGCTATTCGTGCACTTGCTGCTGCAGGTCTTGAAGTAACTGCAATTCGTGACGTGACTCCTGTACCACATAACGGTGCTCGTCCTCCAAAACGTCGTCGTGTATAATCATAATTACTAATATAGTACACAAGTTTCGTTTCGAGGGGTGAAAAAATGATTGAGTTTGAAAAACCAATAATAACAAAAATTGATGAAAATAAAGATTACGGAAGATTTGTCATCGAACCATTAGAACGTGGTTATGGGACAACTCTAGGTAATTCACTTCGTCGTGTACTCTTGTCTTCACTACCAGGTGCAGCCGTTACGTCAATCAAGATTGATGGAGTACTACACGAATTTGATACAATCCCAGGTGTGCGTGAAGATGTCATGCAAATTATCCTTAATGTTAAGGGACTTGCAGTTAAATCTTACGTAGAAGACGAAAAGATGATCGAACTAGATGTTGAAGGACCAGCAGAAGTAACCGCTGGAGACATTTTAACAGATAGCGATATCGAACTTGTTAACCCAGATCATTATCTCTTTACCATTGCAGAAGGACACTCTTTGAAAGCAACAATGACTGTTGCCAAAAAACGTGGTTATGTTCCTGCAGAAGGTAATAAAAAAGATGATGCACCTGTTGGAACATTGGCTGTTGATTCTATCTATACGCCAGTGAAAAAAGTTAATTATCAAGTTGAGCCTGCCCGCGTTGGTAGCAATGATGGCTTTGATAAATTAACAATTGAAATCATGACAAATGGAACAATCATTCCTGAAGATGCCTTAGGTCTATCTGCTCGAGTTTTAATCGAACACTTGAATCTCTTTACTGACCTAACAGAAGTTGCAAAAGCAACAGATGTTATGAAAGAAACAGAAAAAGTTAACGACGAAAAGGTACTTGACCGCACAATCGAGGAACTTGATTTATCCGTACGCTCATATAACTGCTTAAAACGTGCAGGTATTAACACTGTATTTGATTTAACAGAAAAATCTGAGCCTGAAATGATGAAAGTCCGCAACTTAGGACGTAAGAGTCTTGAAGAAGTTAAGGTTAAACTTGCTGACCTAGGTCTAGGACTAAAAAACGATAAATAATAATAGAGGAGGACAAAATGGCTTACCGTAAACTAGGACGCACTAGCTCACAACGTAAAGCAATGCTTCGTGATTTAACGACTGATCTTTTAATCAACGAATCTATTGTAACGACAGAAGCACGTGCAAAAGAAATCCGTAAAACAGTTGAAAAAATGATTACTTTAGGTAAACGTGGTGATCTTCATGCACGTCGTCAAGCAGCAGCTTATGTACGTAATGAAATTGCATCAGAAAACTATGATGAAGCTACTGATAAATATACATCAACTTCAGCTCTTCAAAAACTATTTTCTGAAATTGCACCTCGTTATGCTGAACGTAACGGTGGATACACACGTATTCTTAAAACAGAACCACGCCGTGGAGATGCTGCTCCAATGGCAATTATTGAATTAGTATAATTTTTATCAATTTTGTTGAGTGTTATGATGATGGAATAGTTTCAATTCTATTCTTAGTCTAGCTCTGGTCTACCGCTAGGATTTATTCCTAGCGGGAACACTCATCATATTGTTAGTGGTAACGCTTGTTTACGAAATGGAGCTAAGGCTAGCCCCATTTCGTAAGCAGGCGTTTTGTCATCATGTCGGTCAATAAATCAAAAAGCCTTCTTTCCGAGAGAAGAAACGTATGACAGACAAAGTGACTAGCCAAAGAAGTGGGTCCTTAAAAAGAGAGGCATTCTAAACCGACTGCCCAAGATCCTTTTCTTTCAACAGCTGGGATACCCACATCTAGGCTGAAATTCCTAAATGATAGTGGTACTCATCTCTTCACTTAGAAAAAGTTTCAATCTGAGAGCTTCACAAGAGGCTCTTTTTTGCTTGTTAAGTATAAGCTCAGCTTATATTTATGGTTGACTGGAAGACAAGGATGCTATATAATAATTTTATTAAGCGGTTACAATTTTATAATCAACAAATGGCAAAGGGGCCTTATCTGAACGCAAAGAAGCGAGTATTTCAGACGATCAGGCTTTCCTATGCTCTTTTTTATTCCTCAAGATCCTGTCTCTAACTGAGCAAACCTAAGTTTAAAAGCTGGCCAGTACAGGTTCTAGGATAAAACAGATGATATAGGCTCATTAAGAAAACTCATAAGATGAAAAATTTGGAGAAGAAATGAAAAAAATTATGTTTGTTGGCCCTGTCGGCGTGGGTAAAACAACGCTGACGCAACGTCTGAAGGGACTAGATTTAAACTATTATAAAACACAATCCATTCAGTTTTATGACGCCATCATAGATACCCCAGGCGAGTTTTTACAACATCGTAAGTATTATAATGCTTTAAGTGTGACTGCAAACGAAGCTGATGTGATTGGACTTCTGGTCTCATCTCTGGAAAAAATGCAGACATTTCCCCAAGGCTTTGCCTCACTTTTTAATAAGGAAGTTATTGGTATTGTGACTAAAACAGATATGGCTGAATCCCTTTCACAGATTGAAAGGGCTAAAGAAGAGTTGAAGAATGCAGGAGCAAGTTCTATTTTTGAATTATCAGCTGTCAAAGATCAAGGAATTAGTCAACTCAAAGACTTCCTCTTGTCAGATGAAAAAGACAAAAGTGATAAATGAAATGGACTTCATAGGTAGACTAGCAGAAAGAAGGAGAAAAAATAGATGGAAATTGAACATGGAGGAAATGTTCAGCAATTAGCTAAGCAGTTGGGAATTAATGTTCAAGACTGCCTGGACTTTAGTGCCAATATCAATCCATATGGGCTATCCCCCAAGCTCAAAAAACATTTGATTGATCATTTAGAAAGCTTGACGCAGTATCCAGATATTCACTATCAAAAGGCAAGAAACTACCTGGCAGACTATCATGGCTATAGTCGTGATAATGTCCTACTTTCTAATGGTGCCGTGGAGATTTTTTACCAATTGGCCGATCAGCTCAAGCCAGAAAGACTTCTAACGCTCAGCCCCACCTTTATGGAATATCAAAAAGCCTTCAAGCAGGTTGGCGCAAGGATCAGTCATTTGCATTTAGAAGCTCCTCATTATCAATGGGATTTTCAAAGCCTATTATCTCAGTTAGAGGATTTACAAGAAGGAGATGTGGTTCTAATCTGTAATCCCAACAATCCCACTGGTAGCTTGGTCAATAATAAGGTCCTAAGAAAGGTGGCGAATTATCTAAAGGAAAAAGCTATCTTTCTGATCTTGGATGAAGCCTTTATGGACTTTATTGAAGATGATGAGGTCTATAGTTTTATTTCCTATCTGGCAGATTTTCCTAATGTTATTGTGGTTAGGTCTCTAACCAAATTTTATGCCATTCCAGGTTTACGCCTGGGCTATGCAGTGACCTGCCACAAGACTTGTTTGCAAGATATTGCCCAAAAAAGAGCCCCTTGGACCATCAATGCCTTGTCTGAAAGTGCTATTCCTCTATTGTTAAGTGATGAGCACTATATTGCGCAAACCAGACAATGGTTAAGAAAGGAACAATATTTTTTATATAAAGCCTTTACAGCTATTTCACAGATTAGTGCTGTCAAGCCGACTGCCAATTATTTGTTCTTTGAATGCCAGGCGCCCATAGATTTGCGTCAAGCATTATGGCAAAAGAAGATTTTTATCAGATCTTGTCAAAATTATGATCACCTCAGTGAGAAACATTATCGTGTGGCCATTCGTAGTCATGCTGAAAATAGCCTATTAGTAGAGGCCATAAAAGACATTTTGAAAGTAAGTGGAAGCCATGAAAAAGATTCGTGTTAGCTGTCCAGGCTCATGTGGCGAATTATTTCAGGGCGTTTACCAGGGTCAGGAAGTTTTACTCTCTTATAATATCAACAAGGTCAGCCAGATAACCCTATCCAGTCATCCCAAAAAGCACAAACTCCCCAAAAGAAAAAGCAAACTTAGGGCAGCTCTGCAATTATTACCCGACTTAGAGAAAATCAGGGTGGATCATAAAAGCCAATTGCCCATAGGTAAGGGCTACTCTAGTAGCACAGCTGATTTGGCTAGTTTTTTACAGGCAGCTTTTTTATATCAGGGAACTTTCAAGACAGCAGACGAAATCAGCAGACTCTGTGCCCAGATCGAGGCCACAGATTCGGTTGCCTTTTCAGATTGGACGGTCATCAATCCCTTGACAGGAGAGAGGATATGGCAGACATCTTGGAAGCCCGATCTATATGTCTATGTTTTAGAACCAGATGTTTCTATTGAGACAGACAAGATTAGAAGGATAACAGCCTGCGATAGTTATGCCACTGTAGAATCTGAAAACCTCTTCCCACTTTTTCAGGAGGCCTGCCAGGAAGAAAGTCTTGAAAAATTAGGAAAATTAGCCACCTATAGTGCCCTATTAAATAACAAACGTTTACCCAAACCTTACTTAGAAGAGGTGCTTGAACTGGTCTTTAGCAATCAGTACCTTGGCATAAATATTGCCCATAGTGGCAGTTTAATTGGTATACTACTGAAAAAAGAAGAACTTGCTAGTCTGGACAAATTTGAAAAGCAAATCAAAAACAGTCCCCTTGCAGCTTATTATAAGTCAAGAAGTCTCTGCCAGGTGACCTATCAAGGCATGGTAAATTTAGAGGAGGTGAGTAAATAGGTGATAAGCTTAGATGATATCCTAAAAGATATTAAACCTATTGATAGAGCTAAGGAAAAAGAAGGTCAGGCCTACTGTGATTCATTGGCTAAACCATTAGGTTCTCTGGGAAAGATGGAAAAGATCTATGCCAAGCTCTTTGCTATGTTTGAGGGGGAAATTAATCTGACCCCAAAAGTGGTGATGGTCTATTCAGCAGATAATGGCGTTGTGGCCGAGAAGATATCTGCCAATCCCCAAGAAACCACCTATCAGGTGTCAGAAAATATTCTTGCTGGGAAAACAGGCCTCTGTGCCATTTCTCAAGAGTTGGGATCAGATATTTATCTGATTGATATTGGCTGCAAAAAAAATATTTTTAGCACTTCTGAATCTAAGGTCATGGCAGGAACCCATAATATGCTCGAAAAGCCAGCTATGAGTGCTGAAGATTGCATAAAAGCTATCTTGGTTGGTTATGAGAAGACTCAAGAGCTGATTAAAGAAGGTTATAGCTTGTTTGGCACTGGCGAAATGGGTATTGGAAACACCACTACCTCAGCAGCTGTCATCAGTGCCATATTAGAATTAGCTCCAGAAGAAGTCACTGGTTATGGGGCTGGACTGACAGAACCTATGAAGGCTCACAAAATAGCAGTGATTAAGGCAGCTATTAAAAAGCATTCCCCATTCAAGGATGTCCTAGACATCGTAGCTAAGGTTGGAGGACTTGATATGCTTGGGATAGCAGGAACTTTTTTGGCATGTGCCCAGGCTCAGCTTCCCTGTGTAGTTGACGGTTTGATCTCTGTGACAGGCCTACTGATTGCCAGTCAATTATGTTCCCATGTCCTAGATTATAGTTTTGCTTCGCATGTCTCTACTGAGCCAGGTTATGACAAGGTTAGTCAATATTTAGGCTTAGAGCCCATGCTTATGATGGATATGCGATTAGGTGAAGGATCGGGTTGTCCCTTAGCCTTTTCCTTGATAGAAACTTCTGTTTCGACAATCAGGAAAATGCCAACCTTCTCCCAGACTCAATTAAATAAAGAAGATTATATTGATATCCGTAAAGGATAGAATGGAGGAACTATGCAATTATATACCAAAACAGGTGATAAGGGCCTAACAAAATTAGTAGGTGGCCAAAGCATCGCTAAGGATGCTGCCCGTGTAAAGGCCTATGGCACAATTGATGAATTGAATTCTTGGATTGGTTACATTATCTCTAAGCTAAAAGCAGAGGACCAATTAAAAGATGAACTGCTTCAACTACAACATTACTTGTTTGACTGTGGTTCAGACCTATCAACTCCCCAGGGAGTTTATCCTTATAAGGTGGATCAAGACCTGATTGACTGGATTGAAGAAAGAATAGATACCTACGCAGATATCCCTCCAGCTCTTGAAACCTTTATCTTGCCAGGAGGTAGCGAGATAGCTTCCATGGTACATGTGGCAAGAACAATTGCAAGACGAGCAGAACGCCACATTGTGTCCACCATGTGGTCAACTGATATTAATAATCAGGTGCTTATTTTTGTCAATCGACTATCTGATTACTTCTTTGCTCTAGCGCGCGTGGTGAATTATAGCCAGAAACAAAAGGATATTGCCTATGAACGTGGCGAAAAAGTCTTTCATAATATTACCAAGGCGGATGTCGAAAGATGGTCGCAGTCACAGTAGAGTGTAGGAGTAGTTAAGTTATAAGATTTAAGGATTTGACCAAAGAAAAAGGCTTTCTGTTTATACAGAAAGCTCTTCTTTTTTAGAAAGAGTGGTCTACTAAAAAACTCCCTACCATAAGCTGGTAGAGAGTGTGATTAGCAAAAAGAAAGAAAGCCCTATACGTCACTGTACGATTTACTAAGCGTCGTTGGTTAGCTGCAGCTTTCCCCATTATTGACCCTGCGCCATTGCAAGTAAGATAAGATAAATCTTATCTTTAGAAATTGATACGTACTTATACGTAGAGCCAATAATGGAAACTGCTGTTGACGTAGTATCCAATTATGACATCACCGCCTTACATCGAGACAAGTGAAATCTACTAAAATTTAAGCATAAAGACCTGACTTAAAGCTGACGCTTATCACAGTGGCGGGACCGCGTTGGATTTTCACCAAACTTCCATATCCTTAAAAGTACTAAAATCAGTTTCTAGTAATTTCATTCTAACACCTTTCATTATCTTTGACAAGCCTGATCTTCTTAAAAGTTTTAAGCACTAGCTTTTCTTAGCCAAAACTTCCTATCTCTTTATGGTGTACCTACTAGCACAGGCCTGACTTTAACAGAAATTATTTTTAAGAATTGAATTGCACTGAAAGCGCTTTTGTGTTATAATGCTCTCAAGGTACAAAGGGGTACTAATGAATACGAAGCAATGTTGCTGCGTGAGGAAACTACACTGATGAAAGAGTAGTTTGTTTCATGCGGCTTCTTTTATTTGTCAGATATTTTGTTAGGTGAAAGGAGTGAAAATGTACAGTATTTTCTATAAAACAAAATTATTTGTCGGTAAAGGTGCTTTGGAACAATTGAGTGTTTATAGGGACCAACAAATTTTAGTGGTAACAGATCCCTTTTTAAAAACGTCAGGTCAACTAGACCAAATATTAGGACATCTTGATCCAAGTAATGATCTTACCGTTTTTGACGAGATTGTTCCTGACCCTCCTATTGATACAGTGGTTGAAGGAATAAAAAAGGCAGGAGACAAAGCCATAACTATTATTCTTGCTATTGGTGGGGGCTCTGCCATTGATGCGGCTAAGGCCATGTATTACTTTGCAAAAAAGAAATCTATCTTTCCTCAAGCAACATTAATAGCAGTACCGACTACAAGTGGAACAGGTTCTGAAGTGACGGATTTTTCTGTCATTACAGATGCTGAAAAAGGGACCAAATATCCTTTGGTTTCTAAAGAAATTTTACCCGACATAGCCATCTTAGACTCTAATTTGGTCTTGTCACTACCCAGTCAGATAACAGCTGATACGGGTATGGATGTTCTAACGCATGCCATCGAAGCTTATGTTTCAACAAAAGCGACTGATTTTTCAGATGCTTTGGCAGAAAAAGTTATTAAGTTAGTTTTTGAGTACTTACCTAGGGCCTTTAAGGATGGCTCAGATAGTGAAGCGCGTGAGAAAATGCATATTGCCTCTACCTTAGCAGGTATGGCTTTCAATACCGCTTCACTGGGAGTTAACCACAGCCTAGCCCATGCAGCTGGAGCTAAGTTTCATATTCCTCATGGACGCTTAAATAGCATACTGCTGCCTCATGTTATCAGATATAATGCTGACTTAGGCCAGCGGGTATCAGCTGATATGAACAAAGAGACCGCTCAACGCTACCAGGCCATTGCCAAGCTACTAGGCTATAGTGCTTCTAATCCAGCTTTGGGGATTAGACAATTATTAGAAGCTATCAAAAAGCTTCAAAGGCAGTTAAAGCTTCCGATGTCTTTATCTAGTTATGGTATTTCTAGCCAGGACTTTAATAGTTATAAGGCAGAAATTGCGGAATCAGCTTTGCAGGACAAGTGCACAGTGACCAATCCAAGAGATTCTTCGTCCCAAGAATTATTAAAAGTTTTAGAAAACTCCTTTTGAAATAATATTGAAATTTTATTTACAAAATATTATAATACTAGGAGCATGAGCTAGACTTCTAAATCACAAGGAAGAAAGGTTTATGATGTTGGAAGAAAAACAAAGAATGATCCAAGAGTATGTGCCTGGTAAACAGGTGACACTGGCGCATCTCATTGCCAATCCTGATCAGATTATCTTTGAAAAACTTGGTCTGCAAGTGGAAGATAAAGGTGCCATAGGGATTTTAACCATTACACCAAGTGAAGCAGCTATTATTGCTGTGGATATTGCCACTAAGGCGGCAGGTGTTCAGATTGGCTTTGTAGACCGTTTTAGTGGCTCTGTTGTCATGTCGGGTGATGTGTCATCCGTTGAGACTGCTCTTAATTCCGTTTTACAAGGATTGGAGCAGATTTTAGGCTTTTCAAGCACTACAGTAACAAAAACATAATATAATCGCCGGGGGAACTTATGAAGGGTAGAATACTTCTTGTTGACGATGATCCGATAGTTAGACTAGACATTCGCAGCATTTTGGAAGCAGCGCATTATGAAGTCGTTGCTGAAGCTTCAGATGGCTTTGAGGCCATAGAGCTGTGCCAAAAACACAAGGTTGATCTAGTGATAGTAGATATCAAGCTACCACTACTAGATGGTCTAACAGCTAGCAAGAAGATTCTAGATGATGCTTTAGCTCATAGTGTCATTTTACTTTCTGGCTATAGCGATGATCACTATATTCAAAAAGCAAAGCGTTATGGAGCCAGTGCCTACTTGGTAAAACCATTAGACGCTAAGTCCCTAATACCTATGGTTGAAGTTTGTATTGAAAAGGGAAGGCATTTGCAAAAATTATCCAGTGAGATGGTCAAACTGTCAAAGAAGATTGATGACCGTATCGTCATCGAAAAGGCAAAAGGTCTATTGATGTTACGCGATAATTTAACAGAGCCTGAAGCATTTAAACAAATTCGAACAATCAGTATGAAAAAAAGGGTTCCCATGGTTGAAATTGCAAAATTACTAGTACTTAATGATGAAGTATAAAGAAAAAATTAAACAAATTTGTCAAGAGCAAACCGATCTGGAAGAAAGAGACATTGATTATCTGGTATCAAAAGCAGATGAATTGTTGATGGATTCTGCCTATGCCAATGATGATGTGTTTATAGATGTTAAGAATGTCTATACCGCTGATAATGCTATCGTTATCTTTCATAAAAAACCCAAAACAAGAAATAGTCTTTATGAAAAGACAGTTGTTGGCGCAGAAGCCTACCTGCAAAATGAGCCGGGAGTGATACGAACCCTGCAAACAGGAATGCCTTCCATCGGCTTGTCAGCACTTTCCCAAGAGGGAGTCCAGATTTATCAGACCGTTTTTCCCATCTTGAGAAAACAAAAGGTCATTGGAACACTGATTGTGGAAACAGATTCAACACAACTATCACCTAGTTTTGTCTTGAAGAAGCAGTTACAAAGTGATGTTTATGAGGTTGTTGAACAAAGCTTAGCAGAACGCTTTGCTATGCTAAATTATGTTGATGATGTTATCTTAATCTTCAATTCAGAAGGCTACCTTGTCTACCACAATGAGATGGCTCAAGAGGTTTACTGTCATCAACTAGGTTACCTTGATTCCATTGAAGGCATGCACTATGATAATCTTGTCCTAGATAATGTCCAATTTGAAAATATTTGGCATTGTTACTTACAAGAGTCACAGCAGTATGCCGAAACGGAAGTGGAATATGGCAGTTATCATTTCTTAATAAAGCGGCATTTTATCAAGGCTGATAATGCCCTAGTAATGATTTGTAAGGATATTACACATCTTAAAAGTGTGGAGTTTCAGCTTTTAACACAGGTCACCTCCCTACGTGAAATGAATCATCGTGTTAAAAATAATCTGCAAACAGTGGTTTCCCTACTACGCCTACAAGCAAGGCAAAGTCAGTCAGAAGAAACCCAGAAAGCATTGGTAAATGGTGTCAATCGCATCTTGTCAATTGCCAGTATGCATGATATCTTATCCTCTGGTAGTGACGCCTCAGTCTCTGTGGAAATACTGCTTAAAAAGGTATTAGAGAATGTTCAGCGCTGCTTCTTAGGGCATCTGGATATCTCAGTGACCTATGATATTAAGACAACTGTTTTTTTAGATAGTAGCCGAGCAACCTCAATGGCTCTAATAGTCAACGAGCTCTTGCAAAACAGCTATGATCATGCCTTTAATCAGGCCGATCAGAAAAAGCCACAGATCCATCTTAAACTAGATTCAAAAGCGGGTTTAACGAAAGTTTCTGTAAGCGATAATGGTAGCGGTTACAATGCAAAAGGTTATTTCTCCAATAACCATTTGGGACTGTTGCTGGTCAGTCGATTTGTCCAAAGTAAGCTACAAGGCAAACTGGATGTCCATTCAGATAGTAATGGAACAACCACAACTATTACATTTAAAAATTGAATACCAATAGCTAACACTGATGTTAGTCATAAAAAAAGCAATGGCGCTTAAAGGATATAAACGTTTCCTCGTTTATATTCTTTGAGTGTCTTTTTTTGGAGGTTTAAAAATGTCAGATCGGATTTTGAGCGTTGGCCTTGATATTGGAACAGCGACCACTCAGCTCGTTCTATCAGAGTTAACCATTGAAAATATTGCATCTGTTTTTACCATCCCACGCGTCTATATAACAGATAAAAAGGTTTTATACAAGAGCGATATTATCTTCACCCCCATTTCTGATCAGCTCTTGATAGAGGTTGATCAGATCAAAGATTTTGTCATTAAAGAATACGCAAAAGCGGGCATTCAAAAAAGTGATATCCAAATGGGAGCTGTCATTATAACAGGGGAAACAGCTCGTAAAGACAATGCTAGTCAGGTTTTACAAGCTCTGAGTGGTTATGCTGGAGATTTTGTCGTGGCAACGGCAGGACCTGATTTAGAAAGTATTATTGCAGGTAAGGGGGCTTGCAGTCATCAGTATTCTCAAGAACATCATACCTCAGTAGCCAATATTGATATTGGTGGAGGAACCTCTAACATAGCCGTTTTTAGAGAGGGAGACGTCATTGATACCGCGTGTTTTGACATAGGGGGACGGCTAATCAAATTAGATCCTCAGACTCACTGTATTTCTTATATAGCACCTAAATTAAAAACCATTATTGCTGATAAAAGCTTAGCTTTGACAGTGGGAGAAAGGGCTAAGAAAGAAGATCTAGAGGAGTTGATCCAAGAAATGGTCACAGTACTAGAAGAGGCAGTCGGCATTGATCATCAAAGTCCCTACTATGATTTACTCCAGACAAACCACGGTCTGAGTTTGGCCTATGATATCAACTGTATCTCTTTCTCAGGTGGTGTGGCAGATGCTATTTTGGAAGCAGAAGATTCTCTGGATGATTTTAAGTATGGTGATATCGGAATCCTATTAGGACGAGCTCTACAGAAATCTAAGATCTATGCAGAAAAACGTGTTATTAAATCTGCCGAAACCATCCGAGCAACGGTTGTTGGAGCAGGTAGTCACACCACAGAAGTTAGTGGCAGCACCATTACCTATATAGCAGATACCCTCCCTATCAAAAATATTCCCGTTCTTAAGCTAAGTCAGTCTGATGAAAGCTGCGGCGCAGAAGAGCTGCAAGGAGTTATCAAAGATAAGCTGAGATGGTTTATGCTGGAAAATGAAGTGCAACAAGTTGCCCTAGCCCTTGATGGCCAAAAGAGCCCATCATTCAGTCGAGTACTTGACTATGCCCAAGCTATTGTAGGAGGAATGAAAGAAAGTATTGAAAAAGATATACCCTTAATCATTGTCGTTCGTGAAGACATGGCAAAAGTCTTAGGACAGTGTCTCTATGCACAACTACCAGAACATTACCCTTTTGTTTGTATTGATTCTGTTGATGTTCAAAATGGCGACTACATTGATATTGGAAATCCAGTGATTGAAGGATCGGTATTACCAGTCGTTGTTAAGACACTGGTCTTTAACTAACATTTAAATAAAAAAGGAGGATATACTCAATGATTTTGAAAACAAAATTATTTGGTAGAATCTATGAATTTAAATCCGTCAAGGAAGTTCTTGCCAAAGCTAATGAATATAAGTCAGGCGACCAGCTAGCAGGTGTTGCAGCAAGCTCAGCAGAAGAGCGCGTAGCTGCAAAAGTTGTCTTAGCTGAATTAAAGTTATCTGATTTATTTAACAATCCAGTCGTTCCCTATGAAGAAGACGAAGTAACCCGTATCATCATTGATGATGTTAACTTACGAACCTATGAAAAAATTAAAAATTGGACAGTCCAAGAACTAAGAGAGTGGATCTTGGATAACAAAACAACAAATATTGATATCCAATGGATTTCCAGAGGTCTAACATCTGAAATGGTTGCTGCTGTGGCCAAATTAATGACCAACCTAGACTTAATTGTCGGTGCCAATAAAATTATTATTACAAAGACAGCCAATACAACCATTGGTCTACCAGGAACATTTTCATCTCGTTTACAACCAAACCACACAACTGATGACCCAGATGGGATCATGGCTTCGACCATGGAAGGATTTGCCTATGGTTGTGGGGATGCTCTCCTAGGTCTGAACCCCGTTGATGATTCGGTTGAAAGTACCAAACGGATCCTTCACAAATTTAATGACTTTATTGAGGAATATAAAATTCCAACACAACATTGTGTCTTGGCCCATGTCACCACACAAATTGAAGCCATGAATCAAGGAGCTCCGACAGGACTTGTCTTCCAATCCATTGCCGGTTCTGAAAAAGGAAATACAGCCTTTGGTTTTGATGCTAAGACTATTCAAGAAGCAAAAGACACAGCTCTTAAAGTCGGCTCAGCTGCTGGTCCTAATGTCATGTACTTTGAAACAGGACAAGGTTCAGAGTTGTCATCAGATGCCCATCATGGTTCAGACCAAGTCACCATGGAAGCTCGCTGTTATGGTTTTGCTAAACGCTTTGATCCTTTCTTAGTCAACACCGTTGTCGGCTTCATTGGTCCAGAATACCTCTATGATTCAAAACAGGTTATCCGTGCAGGTCTAGAAGATCACTTCATGGGCAAACTAACAGGTATCTCAATGGGCTGTGACATCTGCTACACCAACCATATGAAGGTTGACCAAAATGATGCTGAAAACTTATTAGTCCTATTGGGAGCAGCCAATGTTAATTATATTATGGCTATTCCACATGGTGATGATATTATGTTGAACTACCAAACAACAGGTTATCACGAAACCGCTACCATACGTGACTTATTAGGTAAACGTCCAATTAAAGAATTCGAAATCTGGATGGAGAAAATGGGCTTGATGGAAGATGGTCATCTTACTAGTATCGGGGGAGATGGCTCGGTGTTTATGAAGTCAAATTAATAAGGGGGAAATCATTGTGGATGAACAACAATTAAAAGAAATGATTCGTTCAATGTTAAGCGAGATAGCCGAGGATTCAGAAGCTAAAAAGGCAGAAACTGAGACAGATTCATCAAAAGAAGACTTAAAAGAGAATAAGAATCAAGAAGAAAGTACTATTGAAGATGGCTGTATTCCTGATATTACAGAAGTTAATATCCAGGAACAATTTCTAATACCACATGCTATTAATGAAGAAGCCTATCGTAAAATCAAAAAATTTACCCCGGCACGTCTTGGTCTATGGCGAGCTGGAAACCGTTACATGACCCAGTCAATCTTACGCTTTAGAGCAGACCATGCGGCAGCACAAGACGCAGTATTTTCTTACGTTTCAGACGATTTCGTGAAAGAAATGGGCTTTGTCGCTGTGCATACCATGCCTAAGACTAAAGACGAATATTTGACCCGTCCAGATTTAGGCAGAATCTTTTCTGAAGACCAACAAAAGATTATTCAGGAAAAATGTCAAAAAAATGCTAAAGTTCAAGTCATTGTTGGTGATGGACTCAGTTCTTCAGCTATTGAAGCCAATGTCAAAGACTTCTTACCAGCCCTTAAACAAGGTTTGAAAATGTTTGGCTTAGACTTTAATGAAGTTCTCTTTATCAAGCATGCCCGGGTAGCAGCTATGGATAAAATTGCAGAGCTAACTGGCGCAGAAGTAGTTTGTATGCTGGTTGGTGAGCGTCCTGGGCTTGTGACAGCAGAATCAATGAGTGCTTATTTAGCCTATAAGCCAAGTGTAGGCATGCCAGAAGCTAAACGCACAGTCCTTTCTAACATCCATAAGGGTGGGACTCCTGCTGTTGAAGCGGGTGCCTATGTAGCCGAAATTATTAAGAAGATTCTTGAACATAAAAAATCTGGAGTCGATTTGAAATAACTGATAGGAGGTAGTTGTTTTGAAAAATGAACGTTTAGGAGCAACCGTTTTAAGTGCTCTTCTCATTTCAAATGTTGATGCGGGCTTAGCATCATCTCTCAATTTAAAACCCTATCATCGAAGCTTGGGAATTATCACCTCTGACTGCGATGATGTGACCTATGTTGCCTTAGATGAGGCAACCAAAGCAGTAGACGTTGAAGTCGTCTACGCACGTAGTATGTATGCTGGGGCTGGCAATGCGTCAACAAAATTAGCAGGTGAAGTTATTGGGATCATTGCTGGTCCAAATCCTGAAGAAGTACGCAGTGGTTTGGATGTGGTTGTTCAAGAAATTGAAAATGGAGCAAGTTTCTACAGTGCTAATGATGACAATAGCATTCCTTACTTTGCCCACTGTATCTCAAGAGCTGGTACCTACCTATCAGAAGGTGCCAACGCAGAAGAAGGAACAGCCATTGCTTACTTGATAGCTCCACCAGCAGAAGCCATGTTAGCACTTGATGCTGCCTTAAAGGCTGCGGATGTAACCATTGGAGCCTTCTACGGACCACCTAGTGAAACAAACTTTGCAGGAGGACTTTTGGTAGGATCCCAATCAGCCTGTCGTGCAGCCTGTGATGCCTTTGCTAATACAGTCCTAACGATCGCAGAAAATCCGAAGAATTATTAAGTTAGGGGTTAATGAGATGGCAAATAAAGCATTAGGCTTAATTGAGATACGTGGTTATCTAGGTGCCATTGTCGCAGCAGATGCAGCTCTCAAGGCAGCAAATGTATCACTACTAGCAATTGAGACCATCAAAGCAGGTTTAAACACGGTACAACTTATTGGAGATGTCAGTGCTGTTAAATCTGCTGTAGATACAGCGGTCAATTTGGTGCAGGAAAAACCTTACTATATAACTAGTCATGTCATTGCTAGGCTTGATCAGCAAACCGAGACCCTTTTTCCAAAGTCAGACCCAAAGAAAACCATTGAACAAAATGAAACCTTAATGGGAGGATATGTCTCCAGTCAACCTCAAGAAGATAAGCCAGCCAAAGAGGATTTAAGAGGAAATGAGTTCAAAGAAAGACCTCTAGCCCTTGAAGTTCCAGAGCCCATAGAGCTTGAAAAAGAAAAAAGTCATAAGAAATATACACGAATGGAACTTGAAAGACTAAAAGTTGTCCAGCTCAGAAGTCTAGCTTATAGAGAAGACAAGGTTCGACTAAGTAAGAAAGAAATTAAATTTGCTAACAAGCTCTTATTAATTGATGCTTTGACAGAAATAGAAAGAGAGGAGTAAGAGTGAATGTATTTAGAAGATAAAGACCTTGTATCAATCCAAGAGACACGTAAACTAGTTCGTGGTGCCAAAAAAGCCCAAGAAGAACTAGCAAAAATGAGTCAGGAACAGATTGATACCATTGTAAAAGTTGTTGCGAAGGCTTGTTATGATAAGCGTGAACAACTAGCAAAATTAGCAGCCAAAGAAACAGGTTTTGGCCGTTGGGAAGATAAGGTTTTAAAGAATGCCTTAGCTTCAAAGGGTGTTTTTGAAGAAATCAAAGACATGCGAACAGTCGGTATCCTCAGTGAGGATAAGGAAAAGAAAGTTTTAGAAGTGGGTGTTCCGGTAGGGGTGATTGCAGGTCTTGTTCCTTCAACCAACCCAACCTCTACAGTTATCTATAAGGCACTTATTTCTTTAAAGGCTGGAAATAGTATTGTTTTTTCTCCCCACCCAAGTGCCCTCAAATCTATCATTGAAACCGTTAAGGTGATTCAAGAAGCCGCTAAAACAGCAGGTTGTCCTGATGGTGCAGTGTCAGTTATCGAAAAAGTTTCCCTAGCTGCCACAAGTGAGTTGATGAAACATAAGGATACTAATCTTATCCTGGCAACCGGTGGAACAGCAATGGTCAAGGCTGCTTATTCATCAGGAACACCAGCTATAGGAGTGGGACCAGGAAATGGCCCAGCCTTCATTGAAAAAACAGCTGATATTCCAAAGGCTGTTAAGCAGATCATAGACTCTAAAACCTTTGATAATGGCGTTATCTGTGCTTCAGAGCAATCTGTCATTGTTGAAGAAGAAATGAAAGCAAGTGTTATTTTAGAATTTAAAAAGCAAGGCGCTTACTTTGTCCCAGAAGAGGATGCCAAGATCTTAGGTAACTATATTATCCTACCAAGTGGTGCTATGAATCCTAAGATGGTCGGAAAGACTCCTCAGGTTATTGGCCAACTAGCAGGAATAGATGTTCCAGCAGATGCCAAGGTTCTCATTGCTGAAGAAAGTAGAGTTGGTAAAGATGCCCCTTACTCAATGGAAAAATTGGCCCCTATCCTAGGTTTTTACACTGTTAAGAATTGGCAAGAAGCTTGCGAATTAAGCATTAAAATCTTACACCATGAAGGCGCTGGACATACACTAGCTATTCACACACAAAATGAAGACATCGTTCGTGAGTTTGCCCTCAAGAAACCTGTCTCAAGAATACTGGTTAACACAGCAGCAGCCTTGGGAGGTGTAGGAGCAACCACAGGACTATTCCCAGCCTTTACACTTGGTTGCGGAGCTGTGGGTGGCAGTGCCACTTCAGATAATGTTAGTCCACTAAACTTATACAATATTCGACGTGTGGCCTATGGAACATCAGAACTATCAGACCTACGCCAAGCAGAAAATCAACAAATAGCTGATAAATCATCTCACAAGGTTCAGATTGTTAATCTGGACGACGACAAACTCCTTGATCTTGTCGTTAAACGTGTCTTATCACAAATTGGAAAATAAAATCAGTAGAACTCATTCAAAGGGGATAACCCTTACTTAATATATTTGAAAAATTGGAGGAAAAGAATATGGCAAACGCAAATGCATTAGGAATGGTAGAAACAAAAGGTTTAGTAGGAGCAATAGAAGCAGCTGATGCAATGGTAAAAGCAGCAAATGTTACCCTAATTGGAAAAGAACAAGTAGGAGCAGGCTTAGTAACTGTTATGGTACGTGGTGATGTAGGAGCAGTCAAAGCAGCCACAGATGCCGGAGCAGCAGCTGCAGAAAACGTAGGTGAATTGATCTCAGTACATGTCATCCCACGTCCACACGCAGAAGTAGAAGTCATCTTACCAGAACAAAAAAGCAAAGAATTATAAAAATAGATATTAGGAGGAAAAGAATATGGCAAACGCAAATGCATTAGGAATGGTAGAAACAAAAGGTTTAGTAGGAGCAATAGAAGCAGCCGATGCAATGGTAAAAGCAGCAAATGTTACCCTAATTGGAAAAGAACAAGTAGGAGCAGGCTTAGTAACTGTTATGGTACGTGGTGACGTAGGAGCAGTCAAAGCAGCTACAGATGCCGGAGCAGCAGCTGCAGAAAACGTAGGCGAGTTGATTTCAGTACATGTCATCCCACGTCCACACGCAGAAGTAGAAGTAATCTTACCTAAATAAGTTTCAGTGGCTCTATTCAGGCACATATATCGTAATACTGCTTTTCAGTCATTGCGGTATATGCTGTCTTAATTTATTCAATAAAAGGAAGTGAATACATGCCAGTTTATACAGAAACAAAGATTAGAAAATTATTTAGGGAGTCACTTATTTCTGATCATGGTCTTTTAGAGATAAGAGATAAAGACAGGCTAACGCCAGCAGCAAAAAGTTTCTTAAATGATCACCATGTTAGAATCCGCTATGTTGATCAGAAATCCAACAAGCACTCAGATACAGATGACGAAGGCTTATTAGAACCCATTTCAAGTCTTGAAGATTCGGCTGTGTATCCACGACTATTTCACTTGAGCAAGCTATATCCTTATCTCTTAAGGACACAAAAAGAAGTGCATCTAGCATTTGAAATGGCTAAGCTTGAACAGATCCAGTCAATCATTGATATCGTAGATCAGGTGCTTGATGGCCAAATACTAGCTGATCCTAGTCATTACCGACAAGAGCTAGCTGGTGGAGAGGACTTAGAAGCTATCCGCCTAAGAGAGGGTCTAGATCAGCTTAGAAGACCAGATTATAAAAGTAGTGACTGGCAGCTTTCTTGCTATCAAACCTATATTGAGACAGTGTTTCTGCGTAAAGAATTCCAGACGCTGCTTAAGGGGGACAGAGATTTATTTGCTTGTCAATTAGTGAGCTTATTAAAATCGCTGGAAGTGCTCTTATGGCTTGTAATGAGTGAATAAGGAAGAGAAAGAAGATTGGTGATGACTTTAGAAAATTTGATAAATAAAATTGTTGTTAAAGTAGAAGAGGAGTTAGCAGGAAGCTTTGAAGTGGAAGCCAGTGGACGTCATATCCATTTAAGTCAAAAGGATTTAGAGGCCCTCTTTGGCCCAAATTACCAGCTGACAAAGGTTAAGGATTTATCCCAACCAGGTCAATTTGCCTGTCAAGAAAGGCTAACAGTTCTTGGCCCTAAGGGTCAGTTTCACAATGTTATTATACTGGGACCTGTTCGTAAGGAATCACAGGTGGAAGTTTCTCTGACAGACTGCCTCCAATTAGGAGTAAAGGCTCCAATTAGAGAAAGTGGTGATATCGGAGGAACACCAGGAATCATTCTCACCAATGGAAATCGCTGTATTGCCTTAGATAAAGGCTTAATAGTGGCCAAACGTCACGTTCATATGACCCCTGAAGATGCCCAAAAGGCAAATGTTCAGAATCATGAAATTGTCCAAGTGAAAGTAGACGGTGAGCGGCCTATGATTTTTGATGATGTGGTCATCCGTGTCAGCCCTAAATTTGCAACCTATATGCACATTGACTATGATGAAGCCAATGCTTGCGGCTTTAAAAAAGGGCTACGTGGTCGCATCCTTAAAAAATAAAAACAGACATAGGCGGAAAGGTTGAAAATAATGGTAAATATAGACAAATTGGTTCAAGAAATAACTGACCGTTTATTAGAAAACCTCCATCAAGAGTCAATGGCTAAAAAAGTCTATGTGATTGGGCAAGTTGAAAATGAAAGCCACTTGCTTCAAGAAGGTTATAAGATTGTCGACCAAGAAGACAGTGCCGATTACCTCATTGTCACTAGTCTTTCTAGGGATTCCCTCTTGAGGGTGGCTTCACTCTGCCCAACCAGCAAAGAAGAATCCATATTATTATCTGCCCTCTTAGAAGGAAAGCCGGTCTTTGTATGGTCAGCTTGTTTACAACTGGCTCATTATCAAAAAAAGGCTAAGTCTTTACTTTATCGTGAGATGTTGGAACAAAAAAGAAAATTAGACAATTATGGAGTTCAATTTTATGAAAAAGAGACCTTAATGGCTCTTTTAAAGAAAAAGCAGCAGCTTAAAAAAGCTGAGCTTCAAGGCGATCAAAAACTTAACAAAAAAGTCTCTAAGAAAAAGAATTTGATAACAGAAGCCAAGCTAAAAAATTTGCAGTTAAGAGCTGGTCAGTTCTTTAGACTAGAAGAAGATATGATCATAACAGATCTAGCTAGGGACTACTTAAAAAGGCATCACATTATAATTGAAGAATAGGAGTGTAAAGAGATGTTTGTTGGGAATGTAAAAGGCAGTCTATGGGCTACTAGAAAAGATGAAAAATTGAATGGTCTGAAATTTTTAGTGGTGGAACGCCAACTAAATGAACATCAAACAGACTCTGCTCTTGTTATTGCAGCCGACTGTATTGGTGCTGGAGAAGGAGACCAAGTTCTAGTGACTACAGGCAGTGCTGCACGAATCAACTTAGGAAAAGATAATATACCAGTTGATATGCTTATCGTCGGAATTATTGACAAAGTTGATTATCAAAATGATCAATAAAAAAATTAAAAGGTGACAAATATGAGTATAAATGAAATCATCATTTACATCATGGTTCTATTTATGGTAATCGGTGCAATAGATAAGTGCATCGGTGGAAAATTAGGATTAAGTGAAAAATTTGAAGAAGGTATCATGGCAATGGGAGCACTTGCCCTTTCAATGGCAGGGATCATGGTTGTGGCTCCTATACTTGCTAGCGTTTTAAAACCAATAATAGTTCCCTTATATGGTTTAGTTGGAGCTGACCCTTCGATTTTTGCAACAACTTTTATTGCAAATGATATGGGTGGAGCACCATTGGCACTTAGCTTAGCCCAAAATGAAACTGTAGGGAACTTTGCAGCCTATGTTTTAGGCTCTATGATGGGACCAACCATTGTCTTTACCATACCAGTTGCTTTGGGAATCATTGACAAAGAAGACCGTCCCTTGTTAGCACGAGGTATTTTATATGGCTTAGTAACCGTTCCTATTGGATGTTTGATCGGGGGTCTCTTAGTTCCTGGTTTACCTGCAGGAACCTTACTCATCAATTTAATTCCAATTATCATTGTATCAGCTCTAATCTTCGCTGGTCTTTTATTGGCTCCAAATGCCATGATAAAAGGTTTTGAAGTCTTTGGTCAAATTATTGTCATTATAGCTACACTAGGTTTAACACTAGGAGCAGCTCAGCTTCTAACAGGTAACCAATGGTTGATTAACCTTTATCCTAAAGGTCCAGATACCTTAAAAGAAGCCTTTGTAGTGGTTGGGACAATTGCCGTTACCTTAGCCGGAGCTTTTGGTCTTGTGGCTGTCTTTACCAAAGTAGCTAATAAACCCCTATCAAAAATTGGTAAAACCTTGGGCATGAACGAAGTTGGTGCTGCAGGTTTGGTAGCTTCTTTAGCTAACAATATTGCCATGTTCCAAATGTTGAAGGATATGGATAAGCGCGGTAAGATTATCAACGTTGCCTTTGCTGTTTCAGCTTCATTTGTTATAGGAGACCATTTAGGATTTACAGCTGGGCAAAATGCAGAAATGATTGTTCCAATGATGGTTGGCAAATTAGTAGGTGGTATTACAGCAGTGCTTCTAGCCTTTTTCTTAACCAAAAAGGAAGCTTAATAAGGCTTGTAAGGAGATGATATAATGGAAGATATTAAGAAATCAGATTTAGAAAGCTTGGTTCGTCAGATTTTACTAGAAGAGCTGGCAAAAACAGATTCCAGTAAAAAAGTTAGCAAGTCCGGAGTGGCTTCAATTGCTTTGAAATCAGTAGATGTACGTCCAGAAGATCGCTTGGATACTGGCAATGCTAATGACTCTGTCTATACAAGGGATCTCTTAAGCTTAGAAGAAAGTCCAAGACTTGGGCTAGGCTTAATGACCATGGAAGAAACAACTTTCCCATGGCACTTGGACTATGATGAAGTTGACTACGTTATTGAAGGTCAGCTAGATATCATAGTTGGTGGTGAGGTGATGAGCGCAGGTCCTGGTGAACTACTTTTCATTCCTAAGGGAAGTGATATTAAGTTCTCAGTTAAGGGTAAGGCTCGCTTTATCTACGTCACTTATCCAGCTGACTGGCAGTCTTAAATAGTAAAGGTTATCAGTCTGTAAGAGCCTTTTTAATCAGTCAAAAGCTATCTATCAAGCTCAAGCAAAAGGAAGCAGCAGTGCTTTTGTAAGAGCTTACCCACCTTCGAAAAAACTTGACGAAGGATAACTTTTATATTAAAATTGATGTAAGGTTAGGGTAAGCCCTTACATAAACACAACGGAGTGTTTCCAATAAGAGAGCAACGGTGCTACAAAAAATAGAAATATTTTTTGTAGCTTTTTTATTTCATCAAAAAAGTGAGATCCAATGAAACAATTTATGATAGCAGGTGTATCAAGTGGCGTTGGTAAAACAACCATAACTTTAGGACTATTAAAGGCCTTGGCAAATAGAGGCTATAAGGTGCAACCTTACAAAGTTGGTCCTGATTATATTGATAGTTCTTATCACAGTCGCATTACAGGCAGAGCATCACGAAATTTAGATAGTTTTATGATTCCAAATAGGGACTACTTAAACTGGGCCTACTATCATTGTCAAGAAGACGCAGATGTGGCTCTTGTTGAAGGAGTCATGGGTTTATTTGATGGTCTGGGTACAGACAAGGATTGTGCTTCTTCAGCAGATATAGCTAAAAAACTAGATCTTCCAGTTATTCTGCTTGTAAATGGCAAGTCCAGCTCTACTTCAGTAGCGGCCATAGTACACGGCTTTGACACTTTTGATCCTCATTTGCAGATAGCAGGTGTTATTATCAATGGTCTAGCTTCACAGGGACATTATCAGTTGATCAAGAAGGCCATTGAACGCTATAGTCAAGTCCCTGTCTTAGGCTATTTCCCTAAAAACACAGAGTTCAAATTACCTTCCAGACATCTAGGGCTTGTTCCTGACGTCGAACTAGAAGATTTTGAGAAGACCATGACCCTCCTTGGGGACATGGCTCAAGAGCATATTGACCTTGATCAGCTCTTAGAAGTAGTGGAAAGACCAAAACGTCCTGTGAAGAATCCTTTTACCCTTTGGAAAGGAGAATCCTTAAGGATTGCCTATGCTCTGGATCAAGCTTTTCATTTCTATTATGAGGATAATCTTGAATTACTAAGGTCTTTGGGAGTAAGCTTACTTCCTTTTAGTCCCCTAAAGGATCAGCAATTGCCAGAGGCAGATGCTTATTACTTTGGCGGCGGTTTCCCAGAGGTTTTTGCCAAGCAATTGTCAGACAATCATAGCTTTCGGAAGTCAGTCTTAAAAGCTCATAAAGAGGGAATTCCCATCTTTGCAGAATGTGGCGGTCTCATGTACCTAGGAAAAGACTTACAAATAGAAGAAGATTGCTATGACATGGTTGGTATTTTTGAGGGAGAAAGTATCATGACTTCAAGGCTCAAACGTTTTGGCTACTGTCAGGCGAAGACAAAGACAGACGGTTTATTTGGGCCAAAAGGTACAGAAATCAGAGGGCATGAGTTCCACCACTCTGTATTTCAAACCAAGGAAGAGCCAGTTCTGTCCATGAAAAAAGTCAGAGATCAGGAGCTGGTTGCTACTTGGGAATGTGGTTACCAAAAAGGCCACAGCTTTGCCAGCTATCTTCATATTCATTTTTACCAAGATGAGGCTCTACTGGCTCATTTCTTAGACTATATTAGGAGGGCAAAGAAATGACACTGATTGCCATCTTACTGGCTCTCTTACTAGATTGGACCATTGGAGATCCTTACTCCTGGCCCCATCCCATAAAAGCCATTGGTTCTTATATTAACTTTTTTCTACAACTAAAAGATAAGTTTCTTTTTTCGGACTATCTTTTTGGGGCACTTCTATGGCTATCTACCATTAGCTTGAGCCTAGGTCTAACAGCTGGTCTTTTATGGTTTAGTTCGACCATTCATTGGCTTTTCTATTGGCTTATTTGGATTTATCTGGCCTATGCTTGCTTGGCTACAAAAAGTCTTGCCCATGAAGCTAGAAAGGTCTATGAAAAGCTGACCACAGCTAGTCTAGATGAGGCAAGAGATCAGGTTGGCATGATTGTTGGACGTCAAACCTCTGAGCTCTCAGAAGAAGAAATTACAAAAGCAACCATAGAAACAGTTGCTGAAAATACCAGTGATGGGGTCATTGGCCCCCTTCTCTGCCTCTTTCTAGGCGGCCCGCTCTTAGCTATTTTTTATAAGGCTGTCAATACCTTGGATTCCATGGTGGGCTACAAAACCAAAAAATACTTTAAAATTGGCTATGTTTCTGCCAAAATAGACGACCTTGTCAACCTTATTCCAGCAAGGCTAACCTGGCTAAGCTTATTAGTGGCCAGCTACATGCTTGAATTGGACGGAGTTTGTGCACTTAGGATTGGTATTCGAGACCGTTACCAACATGCCAGTCCCAACAGCGCCTTTCCAGAGTCAGTTGTAGCAGGTGCCCTCGGCATTCAACTGGGTGGCGGCCATTATTATCATGGGGAATTTCTTGACAAGCCAAAAATTGGTGACAATAGGAGAAAAGCTTGTCCAGAGGATATCAAAAGCTGCCTGTCCTTACTCTATATGTCTACCATGATAGCCCTTATCTTAGGCATTATCGGCTACCTTATTTTAAGCAATTTATAGGAGAACTTTTATGTCATATGTCAAAAATCCTTCCTCCATTGAGGAAAAAAGCTTTCAAATCATACAATCAGAGATTGCAAAAGAGCATCCTGATTATCAGTTTGAAACAGCTATGCAAGAGGCCATCATCAAAAGAGCCATCCATACCACAGGAGATTTTGACTACCTCTATAATATGCGTTTCACCCATGGTGTTAATGAGGTCATAGAAGAGATCTTTAAAAACAAAGGAACCATTATTGTGGACTCCACCATCTCATTAAATGGAATTAATAAGCGTGTTTTAGATCAGATGGGGGTTAACTATACCTGTTTATTGACAGATCTCAGGGTTAGCCAACTGGCTAAAGAAAAAGAGATCACCCGCTCAATGGCAGCTGTAGAACTTGCAAAATCAATCAAAGGCCCCAAACTCTTTGCCTTTGGAGGAGCACCTACCGCCTTATCCCATTTACTGACCTTAGTAGAACAAAAAGAGCTAGTAGCAGATGCCCTTATCGGGGTACCAGTAGGTTTTATCCAAGTGGAAGAATCTAAAGAAGCTCTACTAGCCTCTCAGATACCAGCCATTATTACAGTAGGTCGTAAGGGAGGAAGTACCATTGTGGTAGCTACGATCAATGCCATTCTTTACCAGTTAAAGGCAGTAGCAACAGAAGATTACATTCGCTACTCTTCTGACTATATTCGAAAAGAAGGAGAAAAATAGATGCCTTATCTAAGACAGGCTCATGAGATTGAGCAAGCCAGCTTCCAAAAAATTCAAGCTATCATTGATCAGGAACATCCATCTATCCACTTTTCAGATCCTTTTGAAGAAGCTATTTTAAAGCGTGTGGTCTTTACCAGTGCTGACTTTGATTACCTCTATAACATAAGTTTTTCAAATGATGTCATAGCAAAAATATGTCACGTCTTAAAAGAAAAAGGCACCATTTTTACAGATACAACCATGGTCTTGGGTGGTTTTAACAGGAAACTATTAGACCAGATGGAGGTAAGCTATCGTTGTTTGGTCAATGAGCCAGAAATCTTCAAAGAAGCTAAAGAAAAAGGCATCACAAGATCAATGGCAGCAGTGGAATATGCAGCCAAGTGTAAAGGGCCAAAGCTTTTTGTCTTTGGCAATGCCCCAACTTCCATTTTCAAGGTGCTAGATATGGTGGGTGAAGAAAGGCTTGAAGCAGATGCAGTCATTGGCGTTCCGGTTGGTTTTGTCGGAGCAGCAGAATCAAAGCTAAAGCTCCATGAAAGTTCTTTACCTTCCATTGTCGCTTTAGGTCGTAAGGGAGGAAGTACCATTGCAGCTGCCATTGTCAATGCTATTTTATATCAGCTCCTAACTGATATAAAGGATGACAAGGATGATACTGTTCCAACAAGAGATCATAAGGGTGAGTGAAGGTGCTTGCAGATGGAAGAATATACCTATGTTAATGGTAAAAAATTAAAAAAAGGTTTCACTACAGGAACCTGTGCCACCGCAGCTACTGTTGCTGCTCTTAATATGATTCTCAATCAAGAAATTGAAGAAGAAGTAAGAGTTAAAACAGCTTCTGGCCTTGAAGTGAATATGACTGTTTGTGATCCTTCTTATGGACCACAAGAGGCTACTGCTGCTATTGAAAAAGACGGTGGAGATGATGCTGACGCCACACACGGGCTCTTGATCTATTCAACAGTAACTTTACTAGCAGACCAAGAAACCATTAGCATTGATGGTGGAGAAGGTGTTGGGCGCGTGACCCAGGCAGGCTTAGCAGTTGGTGTTGGCTCTGCGGCCATTAATCCAACACCCAGACGGATGATAGAAGAGTCGGTCAGACAAATCATCGGTCCAGACTGTGGTGCCAAGGTCCTTATATGGGTGCCAGAAGGAGAAGAAAGAGCCAAGCAGACCTATAATTCACGTCTAGGGATCGTAGGTGGCATCTCTATTCTAGGAACCACAGGCATAGTCAATCCCATGTCAGAAGAAAGTTGGAAGGCTGCTATCACTATTGAGCTAAGCATGCTCTATAATCAGGGTCACCGTTCAGTCGTCCTTGTTCCTGGTAATTATGGTGAAGGCTTTGCGGTCTCAGCTTTGGGATTGCCTAAGCATAAGATCGTCAACATGAGTAACTTTGTCGGTCATGTCCTAAAAGAAGTGCAACGCATAGGTTTTACCAAGGTTTTGATGGTTGGTCATCTGGGAAAATTTGTTAAGGTAGCAGCAGGCATCTTTTCGACCCACAGTAAAGATTCTGATGCCCGCATTGAAACTCTCATTGCCAATCTAGCTCTAATGGGAGCCCCTCTTGACTTCCTTGAAAAGATTGATGCCTGTATCACGACTGAAGCAGCAGCTGCTCTTATCGAGGAATACCATTTTGAAGGTCTTTATCAGATTTTGGCTGATAAGATCAAAAAGAAGAGTGAGCGTCTTTTAAGATTCCGTAAACCAGAGGTTAGTGTAGATGTACTGATCTTTACTTCAGAAAGAGGCTATCTAGCCTCTACAAAAAGTCTAGATCAGCTAAAGGAGGAATGGAAATGATTGATCTTATTGGCATTGGTCCTGGGAATCAGGCATACAGCCTGGTCGGCCATCAAAAACTCTTTCAAGAGGCGGACCTTATTTTAGGAAGTGAACGGCATTTAGCTATTTTGCCAAGTGTCTATAAGGAAAAAGGGCAGATAGCTCCAAAGAAATTGCAAGCCCTAGAAGAACTGCTCCGCCATTTACCTGAAGAAAGGAAGGTTCTTTATCTAGCTTCAGGAGATCCCTTGATCTATGGCCTAGGAAGGTGGCTGGCAGAAAAATTTCCCAGTCGTGTCCGTATTATGGCAGGTGTCAGCGCTATGCAATACTTGGCCAGTCGAATTTGTCTGTCTATGAACGATGCCTACCTAACCAGTAGTCATGCTAAAGCTCCCAATTATGATCTAATCATGTCTTTGCCTAAGGTTTTTATGGTAACAGACCAAAAGACTGGTCCCTACCAGATTGCTCAAGAGATTCTTAGAAGAGGCTTGAAAAAACAGCTTGTTATTGGGGAGCAGCTCAGCTATCCAGACGAAAAAATTACAATTTTACCAGCAAAGCAAGTGCTGGATAAAGAATACAAAATGAATGTAGTGGTGGTATTAGATGAAGGATTCAGAATTTATCAGAACCAAGGTCCCTATGACCAAAGAAGAAGTTAGAGCTATTAGCCTAGATAAGTTGGCTCTGCATAGAGCAAAACGACTCTTAGATGTAGGCTCAGGTACAGGTAGTGTCAGTATTCAGGCAGCCAAGGCCTATCCCCATTTAGAAGTGGTTGCCATTGAAAGAAATCCAGAAGCAGTGGCTCTAAGCAAGGAAAATAGCCTATCTTTTAATTGTCACAATGTCAGGATCCATGAGGGCCTAGCTCCTATGTCTGTTGAAGGGCAATTTGACGCTATTTTTATTGGTGGAACAGGTGGAAATTTAGCAGAGATATTGGAGTGGGCTGACCACCTAATGTCATCTGGTGGACGCCTGGTTTTGAACTTTATTTTACTAGAAAATGCCCTAGGAGCTATTGAACTGATGGAAAAGATGTCTTGGAAAGACATCGAAATGGTCTCTATTCAAGCCAGTCGCTGGACTGGATTAGGTAAGGGACATTACTTTAAACCCCAAAATCCGACCATCATTATTTCCTGTCAAAAATCATAAAGTGAGGTAACTTATGTCAAAAGTACATTTTGTTGGAGCAGGGCCAGGCGATATCGAATTAATCACCTTAAAAGGCTACAACTACTTATCAAAAGCAGATGTTGTTATTTACGCAGGGTCCTTAGTTAATCCTGATTTACTAACTTATTGCAAAAAAGAAGCTACCATCTATAACAGTGCTCACATGCACCTTACAGAAATCATTGATGTCATGGAAGATGCAGTTAAAGAAAATAAAGAAGTGGTCCGCTTACAAACAGGTGACTTTTCTATCTATGGTTCTATTCGTGAGCAAATCGAAGAAATGAAAAAAAGAGATATTGACTTTGATTGCATTCCAGGTGTTAGTTCCTTTTTAGGAGCGGCTTCTAGTATTGGAGCTGAATATACTGTACCTAAGGTATCGCAAAGCTTAATTATCACTAGGATGGCGGGAAGAACGCCTGTGCCTGAAAAGGAAAGCCTAAGGAGCTACGCTCAACATAGGACCTCAATGGCCATTTTTCTATCTGTTCAAGGCATTGAGAAGGTGGTAGCTGAGTTGGTAGAAGGAGGCTATCCACAATCAACGCCAGTAGCTGTTATTTATAAGGCTACTTGGCCAGAAGAAAAGAAGGTGTTTGGAACTTTAGAAGACATTGCTAAAAAAGTTAAGGAAGCTGATATTAGTAAAACAGCTCTCATTTTAGTAGGTGATTTTCTAGGACAAGAGTTCTATTACTCAAAATTATATGATAAAGAGTTTGCCCATGAATACCGCAATTTCCAGTAAAAAAAGGCGCCCCTATGCCATTGTAGCCCTTACAGAAAGTGGGAAAGAGACAGCCCTTTCTTTGCAGGCTAAGTTGGAGCAAGACTCAGAGGTCTACACAACAGAAAAACTAGCTGATCAAAGAAGCCGCCCTTTAAGTGGAAGTCCAAGAGCTGCCATAGCTAAACTCTTTACAGAAGTAGATGTCTTAATAGGCATTATGGCAACAGGTATAGTGGTAAGAGCTATTGCGCCGGTGATTGTGGACAAGGAAACCGATCCGGCAGTCATTGTCATGGATGAAAAGGGGCAAAATGTCATCAGTCTCCTCAGTGGACACCTTGGAGGTGCTAATAAGCTGACCAAGGAGATTGCTAGGCTCATGGGAGCCCATCCTGTTATCACAACAGCAACGGATGTTCAAGATGTGGTGGCTCTAGATACCCTAGCTCAATCTGTCAATGGCTGGCGCAGTGATCTGAGACCCCTTGTTAAGCCCTTTAATCAGTTGCTAGCTAGTGGGCAGCCTCTCTATTTTTACCAAGAAAAAGCTTGGATAGATGACTTTAGAGGTCTGATCCCTTTTAAAAAAGAAGAACTTAAAGAAAAGCTCCAGGGAAAAGATCCTCTGATTATAATCTCTACCGAAGTTGTTGGAAAAGACAGAGAAAATCTGGCTCTCATCCATCCCAAGCCCTATGTTTTAGGTGTCGGAGCACGAAAAAATACTGATCCCCAACTATTTAAGGTTGGTTTTGAACAATTCTGTCAAAAAGAGCAAATAGATCCTAAGGAAATTGGTAAGATAGTCAGTATTGATTTCAAAAAAGATGAAAAGGCTATCTTGGCCTTGGCTAAAGAATTAGCTTGTCCCTTTGAAACCTACAGCAAAGAAGAATTACTGACAGTAGCTGATAAGTATCCTCAGTCAGAATTTGTCAAAAAAACCGTAGGAGTAGGCAGTGTGGCTCAGGCTAGCGCCGATCTGGCAAGCCAGGGTCAGGTTTTAAGCCAGCGTTTTGCATACAAGGGCTGTACCTACGCCTTAGGTAAATGGAATCTTAATAAATAGTAAAGGATAATCAAAGATGTTATATGTCATTGGTCTAGGACCAGGAAAAGAAGCCTTAATGTCCAAAGAAGCTCTGCAAGCCATTGAAGATTGTGAGATCATCGTAGGCTATGCAACCTATATGCGCCTTATCCGTGATCTTGTAAAGGATAAAGAGCACGTGGCAACAGGGATGCGGCAAGAGATTGATCGCTGTCAAAAAGCCATTGATTTGGCGCGTGAAACAGGTAAAAATGTTGGCGTTGTGTCCAGTGGTGATGCTGGTGTCTACGGCATGGCAGGTCTTATTTTAGAGCTCTTAGGAGACAGCACAGATCTGGCAGTAAAAGTTATCCCTGGTATCACAGCAAGCTTAGGAGCGGCCGCTGCAATGGGAGCACCCTTGATGAATGATTTTTGTCATATTAGCCTTAGTGACTTAATGACACCTTGGGAAATGATTGAAAAAAGGCTACATGCTGCTGCACAAGGTGATTTTGTCATTTGTCTTTATAATCCAAAAAGCAAGGGACGGCCAGATCATTTGGCAAAGGCAGTCCAGATCATCTCCCAATACAAAGCCTTGGATACTGTAGTTGGTCTAGGAAAAGATATTGGACGTAAGAAAGAAAAGGTAATCTTAACCACACTTGAGGATATAGATGACAGCTTAGTGGATATGACCACCATAGTTATCATTGGCAATAAAGAAACCTATGTTAAAAATGGATTGATGATCACTCCAAGGGGTTACAGCCTATGAAAAAATTGTTGCTAGGTGGCACTTCTGACAGTACAGCTATTTTAACCCTATTAAATCAGTTGAAAATTCCTGTTATAACTTCGGTCGTGACAGACTATGGCAGACACCTGGCTGAAAAATGGGGGCAACCCGTACATCAGGGTTCAATGACAGCATCTGATATGCTTGCTTTTATCAATCACCATCAAATAGATGAGATTATTGATGCCACACATCCCTTTGCAGATGTAGTTTCAAAAGAAGCAATGACTGCTGCCAAAGAAGCTGGTATTTCCTATATTCGTTTTGAAAGACAAAGAAGTATGGATTTGACGGGAGCTATTCTTGCGACTTCAACCCAGGAAGCCATTGACATTTTAAGAGCCAAAAACTACCAGACCATTTATTTGGGAACTGGCAGCAAGACCCTTCCTTTATTTGTTAATCAACTAAGGGACAGACGGATTGTAGCTAGGGTTTTACCCACCTCAGAAGTCCTCTTGGCTTGTGAAAAATTAGGCCTAGTAGCTGATCAGATTGATGCTATCAAGGCTCCCTTTTCAAAAGCCTGTCACAGGGAATTGATTGCTAGGACAAAAGCAGATGTTTTTGTCTCAAAAGAAAGTGGGACAGTTGGTGGCGTCAGAGAAAAAATTGATGCCTGTATAGAACTAGGAATAGATTGCATTATCATATCAAGACCTCAGATGGATTACCCCAAAATGGTATCAAGAATTGAGGAGCTAGAAGCTTATTTAAATGATGGCAGTGAAAAGTAAAGGAGAAGAGATGCTAGGAAAAGTCACGCTTTTAGGAGCTGGTCCAGGCGATGAGGAGCTCTTAACAGTAAAGGGAATGAGACGCCTAAAAGAAGCAGATGTGCTAGTCTTTGATCGGCTTATTAATGCTAGCTTATTGGCATATGTCAGGCCAGATTGTGAATTAATTGATGTTGGAAAAAGACCAGGACAGGCTTCAATCAGTCAAGAAGCCATTGAGGCTATTCTTGTTGAAAAAGCTCAAGCAGGCAAAAAGGTACTTCGTCTAAAGAGTGGTGACCCCTATGTCTTTGGACGTGGTGCCGAAGAGGGACAATCCCTAAGAAAGGCAGGTATTCCTTTTGAAGTTGTTCCTGGTTTGACATCTGCCATCGCAGGCCTTACCTATGCTGGCATTCCCATCACCTACCGTGATGTGGCGACAAGCTTTCACATTTTTACAGGGCATTTAAAGGATGAAGAGGCTTCTTTAAACTGGTCAGCCATTAGTCAGCTCAAGGGAACCCTGGTTTTTCTCATGGGCATGAAGAATCTCTCCAAGATTGTTGGTCAACTTCTTGCAGCTGGCTATACTAAGGACAAGCCGGTTGCCATTATTGAGTGGGCCACTCATCCACAGCAGCGCTCTATTGATGGAAATCTTGGCAACATCCTTTCTCTTGTGGAAGAAAATCACTTTAAGGCACCCAGCCTAATTGTAGTGGGAGATGTGGTTGCTTTTAGAAGAGAGCTTAATTTCCATGAAGCCCTCCCCTTATTTGCTAAGAGAGTGTTAATCCAAGAATCAGAAAAAGGAAGACTTCCTCATTATCTTAAGGATGCCGGTGCTAGCCTAGTAACCTTTCCAGCAAGAACCAAGATCAATCCCAGGGATTTTCTGTTACCAGACTTATCAGAACTTGAAGGGCTTATCTTTGCAGATGTGGAAAGTTGGTTCCAATTCCTGACTTATCTTAAGAAAAGATCCATTGATATCAGAAGCTTGCTCTCTCTTAAGCTGGTAGCTACTGGGCATCATACTATTAAAGCTATTGAGGAATCAGGATTCATACTTTACCAAAAAAATCAAGACCTATCAGATAGAGACTGGTTGGACACCTTGCCAAAGACAGAAAAAGATTGGCTTATTCTAGCACCTCAGCACAAGTTAAGAGATTTGAGCAGGTCTTGTTCTTTACCCATAGTAGAAACCCATCTGATGGATTTTGAATCAGCTCCGTCACTCCCTAAAAGTTTTTCAGAAGTAGACTGTATTTGTCTACCAAACTCTGTAGCAGCTGGCAACTTTGTGGCTTTAAAAGAAAAAGGCTACTTTGCTGAACTACCTAATAACTGTCCCATAGTTGTGATGGGTCAAAGTACCAGGGCTGTTTTAGAAGCTTCTGATTTTACTAGGATTGTTGATAGTGACCAAGCGACGCTAGCATCCATGCGGGATAAGTGTATTGAGCTAGTGACGAAAGGAGAATAAAGATGACAAAGGCTATTTTGGTTGTTAGCTTTGGAACGACCCATGCAGACACTCGTCAAAAAACAATAAAAGCTTGTGAAAAAGCTATAAAAAGAAGATTTCCTGCCTATCTTGTTGAGTCTGCTTTTACATCGACCGTGGTCATTAGACGCATCAAAGAGCAAGAAGGGTTACTGATTTCCACAGTTAAGGAAGCTCTAGAAAGTTTAAAAAGCCGAGGCATTAAGGAAGTTTACATCCAACCTCTTCATATTATCCTAGGTCAGGAGTTTGAAAAAATACTGTGTCAGGCTAAAGCCTTTAAGACTGTTTTTGACAAGATAGAGATTGGCAAACCCTTGTTAAATACTATGGCTGATTATCAGGCTGTTAAAGATACCTTGCTTAAATACTATCAGCCTAAGGATAGCCATTCAGCTACTGTATTGATGGGGCATGGCAGCCGCCACTATGCCTTCACAGCCTATTCTGCCTTAGATCATATGCTTGATGCTAGCTCTGTCTATTTGGCCTGTGTAGAAAGTTATCCTTATATTGAATTAATTGAAGAAAAGTTGGCAAAAAAGAACATCAAGAAGGTTAAACTAGCTCCCTTCATGCTAGTTGCTGGGGAACATGCTAAGAATGATATGACCTCAGAAGAGGCAGATTCCTGGTATTGTTTCTTTAAAGAGCGTGGCTATGAGCTAAGTACAGAACTCACTGGCTTGGGGGAATTTCCTGAAATAAAGGAACAGTATATCAGGCACTTAGAAGAGATCATTAAGGAGTAGCAGATGGCAAAATTTTATGGAATTGGTATAGGCCCAGGAGACAGCCAACTTATTACGGTTAAGGCAAGTAAACTTCTGGGAGAGCTGGATATTATTTATACACCAGAGGCAAAAAAAGCTGGGAAAAGTCTAGCCTTAACTATAGCAGAGCCCTATTTATCAGAAGCTGTAGAGATCAAACAAAGGCACTTTCCAATGGTTGCTTGCCAGTCTGAAAAAGAAGCTCAATGGCAAAGCATTGGTCAAGAAATTATAGCAGATGTTCTTTCAGGTAAGAATGTGGCCTTTATCACACTAGGTGATGCCATGCTTTACAGTACCTATAGCTATCTTTTAGAAATAGTAGGCTCACAAATAGAGACACAGACCATCCCAGGGATTACTTCTTTTTCTACTATGGCCTCGGTCTTAGGCCAGCCTCTGACCATGGATGAGGAATCTTTGGCAGTTGTGCCAGCTACGGCCCCTGCTTCAAAAATAGAGGCAGCCTTACAGATCCATGATAGCCTTGTCCTAATGAAGGTTGCTAATCACTTGGATAAAATCCTCCCCCTTTTAGAAAAATACCAACTATTAGACAAGACTTTTCTTGTCAGTCATGCTTCAATGCCAGAGCAAAAAATTCTTCGTGGGGTGTCAGACCTAAGACTTGATAGCAAGCTCAGCTATTTCACAACAATGATTGTCAAAAAAACAATCTTATCTTAATTATTTTTAGACATTGAGGAGTTTACGATGAAAAAACATCAAAAGTTCTATTTTATTGCTTTGTTAATCTTGCTTGGATTTTTGAGTTCCCAGACAGTCTACGCTATGCACATTATGGAGGGTTATCTGCCACCCATTTGGTGCCTTTTGTGGTTTGTTCTTTTCTTACCTTTTTTCATAGCAGGGCTTCTAAGAATTAAAAAAGTTGTAGCAGAAAATCCTAATGCTAAGACCATGCTGGCCTTATCAGGAGCCTTTATTTTCATTCTATCGTCACTAAAAATACCCTCTGTCACAGGATCAAGTTCTCATCCCACCGGTGTTGGACTTGGAACAGCTATGTTTGGACCTTCTGTCATCAGTGTCTTAGGGACAATTTGCCTGCTTTTTCAGGCCTTACTCTTAGCACATGGTGGTTTGACCACTCTAGGGGCAAATGCCTTTTCAATGTCTGTGGTTGGTCCTTTTGTCGGCTTTGCCATTTATAAACTGGCTCGGTCAATGAAGGTCTCAAAGCCTGTCTCATTATTTTTATGTGCTTTTCTTGCTGACCTATCTACCTATGCCACAACCTCTATCCAACTGGGTCTGGTTTTTCCAGATGCTAAGGCTGGTATAGTAGGAGCTACCTTTAAATTTTTCGGAGTCTTTTTGATCACTCAGCTGCCTATTGCAGTGGTTGAAGCTTTATTAACCGTTGTTTTATTTAATCTTATTTCAGAAAATATCAAGGGAAAAGAGGATTTATTCATATGAAAAAACATAGAAATCTTATCTTAGTAGGTCTTATTATCATCATTACCCTAAGTGCCTTTGTCTTTGCACCAAAAGGCGTAGAATACAGTGGAACAGACGATGCTGCTGAGACAGCCATTAGCAGCTTGAAAAAAGATTATAAACCTTGGTTTTCACCCATATTTGAACCAGCAGGGGAAGTGGAAAGCCTTCTCTTTACTTTGCAAGGCAGCATCGGTGCAGGCATCATTTTTTATGTGATTGGCTATCACAGAGGTAAACAACAAGGCTCTAAGGACTAAGAGCTCAATCAGGAGGCTGTCAGATGTTTCTTATTGATAAATATGCTTATCAAAATCGTATTAAAAACCTACCACTTAAGCTAAAGGTGCTAAGCTATGTCGTCTTTTTGATCATGAGTTTCTCAGGAGTGCTTCCTTTACAGCTGCTTGTGATTTTTGCTTTGGCACCCTTGACTTGCTATCTGGCGAAAGTTCCCTTAAAACGATATATCAAATGGTATCTTCATGCCAGTATTTTTATCGCTATTAGTTTAGTGACCTTCTTGATTAGCTTTAGCAAAAACCAAGACCAATTCTTATACTTTCTACCAATGGGTATGGGTTATCTAGGTTGCACTAGAGAGGCACTTGAACAAGCTTTCTTTATTCTTTTAAGGGTCTACTCCTCCTTGGTCTCAACCTATTATCTGACCTTGACAGTCCCTTTTGCCCAGCTTTTGCAGCTTTTTAAGAGATTGTCTTTTCCGACCATACTACTTGAAATAATAGTCTTGATGTATCGTTTTATCTTTTTGGTTTTATATGAATTTGTCCTAACGCGAGATAGTCTTGACTTGAAGTTTTCTTTTTACCGCAAGAGAGCTTCTTACCAGACGTGGGCACGCTTAGCTCATACCGTCTTTTTGAAGATATTAGATGATAATGAAAAAATTAATGATGCCCTCCAATTAAGATATGATGGCAAGGGAAACGGGGAATAAAGCATGTTAGAAGTCAAAGGACTGACCTTTGCCTATGATGAAAGGCACATTTTAAAAGATCTGACACTGTTCTTTAAGGAGCATCAGATTACAGGGATCCTCGGAGCAAATGGTTCAGGCAAGTCAACCTTGATGAAGCTGATGACCAAGCTTCTCAAGCCTAGGACGGGGACTATCTGCCTAGATGGGCACACCATTGGCCATTCCAAGAAGGAGATTTACCACTATAGGCAAGAGGTTAATATGGTCTTACAAGATCCAGAGCAGCAACTCTTTTATGCCATTGTTGAAGATGATGTTGCCTTGGCTCTTAGAAATCTAGATTACTCAGATCAGGATATAGAAAAAAGAGTATCCAGAGCCTTGGAGCAAATGGACATTAGTCATCTTAGGTATGAGCCTGTGCATTATTTGAGCTATGGTCAAAAGAAGCGAGTAGCCATAGCAGGGATGTTAGCCTTGGAGCCCAGGTATCTCCTTTTGGATGAACCTACAGCGGGACTTGATCCTAAGGGTCGCAGTAAGATGATGTTGACCATGAAAAAATTAGTGGCCTCAGGCACCAGCATTATCATTTCTAGTCATGATATGGATCTTATGTATGATTGTTGCGACTTTGCTTATTTGCTATCTGATGGAGCTTTAATAGGCCAGGGTGACAAATATGACTTGTTTCAAAAAAGAGATCTGCTTGAAGAAGCAGACCTAGGCATACCCTGGGTCGTAAAATTACACCAGAGCCTAGGAACTCCCCTAGCTCATGACGAAGAAAGCTTTTTTAAAGAATTTTCAGGAGGGAAAAAATGGTGAAATCAATCATGGTACAAGGAACAGCTTCTGATGCTGGTAAAAGTATCATTGCAGCTGGACTCTGTCGTATTTTTAAAGAAGATGGCTTTGCAGTTGTCCCCTTCAAGTCACAAAATATGGCCTTAAATTCATTTATTACAAAAAGTGGGCATGAAATGGGAAGAGCCCAGGTGGTTCAGGCAGAGGCCGCCGGTGTTGAACCCGATGTGAGAATGAATCCTGTCTTACTTAAACCTAGCTCAGACCGTAAATCACAGGTCATCTTCATGGGCAAAGTTTTAAAAGATATGGATGCTCTTGATTACCATGAATTTAAGCAAGAACTCCTACCCCAAATTAAAGAGGTTTATGATCAGCTGGGTGCTGAAAATGATATCATTGTCCTAGAAGGCGCTGGTAGTCCAGCTGAAATCAATCTTAATGAAAGAGATATTGTCAATATGGGCATGGCTAGACTGGTTGATGTTCCTGTGATATTAGTTGCAGATATTGATAAGGGTGGTGTTTTTGCTTCAATTTATGGAACCATTGAATTGATGTCAAAGGAAGACCGAAATCGTATCAAGGGTGTCATCATCAATAAATTCCGAGGAGATGTGGCCTTGCTACAATCAGGTATTGATATGATTGAGGAGCTCACCCAGGTGCCTGTTATCGGAGTAGTCCCTTATGCTCAACTTGCCATTGACAGTGAAGACAGTGTCGCTTTGCAGCAAAAAAGGCGTGACTTTGATCGCAGTAAGAGCTTAGATATTGCTATTCTTGGCCTGCAGAGACTGTCTAATTTTACGGATTTTCATAGTCTAGAGATTCAAGAAGACCTTTCTGTACGTTATGTCATGCCAGGTGATGCTATTGGTTTACCAGATCTCTTGATTTTACCAGGAAGTAAAAATACCATAGAAGACATGGCTTATTTGAGACGATCTGGTCTAGATAAAGAGATTTATAAGTGTTTTAAAGAAGGTATTCCTATCTTTGGCATATGCGGAGGCTATCAGTTACTTGGTAAATGCATTTCAGATCCTCTTCATGTGGAGACTGAGCAAGAGAGTATTCAAGCTTTAGGCTTAATTGATGCAGAAACTGTCATGCAAGAGGTTAAAAAAACAAATCAAGTCCGGGCACGTCAAGGAGACTATGAACTCAGTGGTTACGAGATACATATGGGTCAAACCTTGCTCAAAGACGGAGTGGAGCCATTTTCATTAATCTTTGAAGAAAATGGCAATGAGACCCAGCGTTATGATGGTGCGGTAGTTCATAATGGACAAGTCCAGGGTACTTATTTACATGGTATTTTTGATAATCCTGAGTGGGCGCGTCACTATCTGAACCGTATCCGCCAAAACAAAGGTATGGACATTCTAGAAGATAAGCCACTATCAGTTCAGGCATTCAAGGAAAAAGAATATGCTAAATTAGCAGATCTCTTGAGAAATTCCTTAGACATGACTAAAATCTATCAGATATTAAATGGAAAAGGCTAGCAATGAGAATTTATACAAAATACGGAGATAAAGGCTTTACCAGACTCTATGGTGGGGATCGTGTTAGTAAGACCCATGTTAGAGTAGAAGCCTATGGCACAATGGATGAACTCTGTTCCTTGCTAGGGATCATTGTATCTCACATGGCAGATTACCAAGCTCTAGAGGATCTAAGAAAAGATTGTCAAGCAATTCAACAACAGCTTTTTGATTGCGGCAGTGATTTAGCAACTCCCAGAGAGTTAAGACCTTATAAGCAAGAACTCAGTGATGTCAGCTGGCTAGAGGAACGAATCGACTGCTACATGACTATTCCTCCTAAACTAGAGCACTTTATTATCCCAGGTGGACACAAAATAGCCAGTCTCTTACATATGGCCCGCACTATTACCCGTCGTTTAGAGCGTCGGATGGTTGCTCTTTTGGAAGCTGGTGAGACCTTAAATGACTTTGGTTTGCAATATATCAATCGTTTATCGGACTATTTTTTTGTACTAGCCAGATTAGTTAATGATCGATTAGGAGAGGCTGATACAGTCTATGAGCGTAGTCCTAAGATTTTTCGACATAAAAAAGAAGGTTAAAAGACTAATATGTATCCTATTATGATAAATATACGTGATCAGAAAGTGGTTTTGGTTGGTGGTGGCGAGGTCGCTGCCAGAAAGATCAAAGGGCTCTTACAAGAAGGTGCAGATCTTCTTGTCATTAGCCCTGACCTTGACTCAGGGATTCCTAAGGATCAGATCCATTGGTTAGCCAGAAAGTATCAAAAAGGGGATCTGTCTGATGCCAAATTGGTCTTTGCTTGTACCAATGACCTGGCTCTTAATGAACAGATTATGAGAGATGCTCACCCCAGCCAATTGGTCAACAACACTTCTGATAAGCACTATTCCGACTTTTATAATGTTGCCATCACTCAAAAAAATGATCTTTCAGTCATGATCTCAACCAATGGTTCATCCCCAGCACGTTCAAAGGCCATTAGAAAACAGCTAGAAGAAATTTTAGATCACTTAGAGGAAGAAAAATAAAAAATGCATTTGTTATATATTGGAATAACCTATAAGGAAACTCCCTTCTCCCTACTTGAGAAAGTCCATTTTTCAGATGCTGCCATAGGCTCTGCTCTCAGGCAATTAAAAGAAGAGAAAAGTGTTTTAGAAGATGCCATCGTCTCAACCTGTAATCGGACAGAACTTTACTTGGTCGTTGACCAACTGCATACAGGTCGTTATTATGGGAAGCACTTTTTGGCCAACTACTTTGGCATTCCAATTGAGGATTTAGAGCCTTATCTGATTTTTAGGGAGTCAGACCAGGCCTTGGTTCATCTTTTACGGGTGTCTATTGGTCTTGAATCCAAAATTATTGGAGAGACCCAGGTCTTAGGTCAATTGAAGCAGGCCTTTACTAAAGCACAGGAAATGAAGACGACGGGCATTGTTCTCAACCAGCTCCTCAAGCAAGTTTTAACCTTTGCTAAAAGGATGCACGAGAAATATAGGATTAATGCTCGGCCGATTTCACTAGGGCTAACAGCTATGCAGCAATTAGATAAGCTTTTAGTGGACTATCCCTCATTGACAGTGGCTGTGATTGGTCTAGGTGAGATGGGACAATTGGTAAGCAAGTATGTCGTCAAAAAGCCATTTTCTTCTATTATACTAGTCAATCGCAGCCTTGAAAAAGCTCAGCCCTTTTTAGGGGATCCCCGTGTTTCGGTCAAGCCATTTACTGACCTAGAGCAAGTCATTCCAGAGGCAGATGTGATTTTTTCAGTGGTAAAAGTAGACGGCTATATCATCTTTCCGCATATGCTTAAGGCAGATGCCATTGTCTTTGACCTTTGTTTGCCAAGAACCTGCCACCCAGCTGATCATTTGCGGCTCTATAATATAGAGACCTTGAGCAATCAACTAAGTGTCTATAAGGCTGAGCGCCAAGAAATTGCAGAGAAGATTAGTTTGGAAATAGAAGATGAAGTGCTTAAGTTCAACGACTGGAAAAAACAGCTAGGGATCATTCCTTTGATCAAGGAGATTAGAGAAAACGCCTTGGACGCTCAAGTTTCAGCCATGACCAGTTTGACACAAAAGCTCCCTGATTTAACAGAACGTCAGCAAAAGCAAATTACCAAGCATATGAAAAGTATTATTAACCAAATGATTAAGGAGCCGATCTTGCAGCTCAAGGAACTATCAGTCGGCGATCATTCTGATTATAATATTGCCTTGATCGCTAAAATTTTTGGATTACAGTCTATTAAGAAAGAGGATAAGAGAGATGACCGTCATTAGAGTAGGAACACGTCAAAGTAAATTAGCACTGACTCAGACTCAGCTGGTTCTTGATGCCTTGAAAAAATGCCATCCTCAACTTAGCTTTGAATTGATCCCTTATAAAACAAAGGGCGATCGTTTAGTCAATGTGGACCTTCAAAAAATTGGAGGAAAGGGTGTCTTTGTCAAGGATATTGAGCAGGCCTTACTTGATAAAGAAGTTGATTTAGCAATTCATAGTCTCAAGGATGTACCCGCGAGACTAGCTGAAAATTGTATCATTGCTGCTGTTTCGGAGCGTGAAGATGTCAGGGACTGCCTGATTTTTAGAGAAGCTCATATGACACTTGATAACTTGCCTGAAAATGCCATTGTTGGGACAAGTAGTATTAGGCGACAAGTGCAGATTCAAAAACTTCGGCCAGATCTTATTTGCCAGCCTCTGAGAGGGAATATCGATACTCGGATAAAAAAACTAGAAGATGGTCAATATGATGCTATCGTTCTAGCAATGGCTGGTCTTAAACGGATGGGTTGGACAGAAAAAGGGCTCCTAAATATAGAGCCGCTAGACTTAGATAGGTGCCTTCCTGCCATTTCTCAGGGCGCCCTAGCAATGGAATGTCTTTCTGACAATAAAGACCTATTAGAAATCCTAAAGTCTATTCATGATCCCAAAACAGCCGAGGCTGTTAAGATTGAACGCCAGCTATTAGCTTTAATGAATGCAGACTGTACCTTCCCTATTGCTGCCTATGCTCAAGAAAAAGGTTCTCTTTATCAATTAGATGCCATGCTAGCTGACAAGGATAATAAGTGTATCTATGTCAGAGTGGAAGGAGAAGACCAAAGCTGTTTAGCGGATCAAGCTTTAGTCTTATTGAAAGAAAAGGGAGCCTTTGAGATACCATGCCAAAAAAAGTAGTGATTAGCAGACAGGAAATGCTTGCTAAAGACAGTCTACAGGCTCTAACTAAGGCAGGATTTCAACCCTGTCACTTGCCCTTGATTTCCTGTCTTAAAAGACCGATAGAAGAAAGGGTGTCCAGTCAGCTTGCGCGTGCAGATTGGGTCTTTTTTACCAGTGCCCTAGCAGTAGATTTTTTTAAGGATGCTTGCAGAGTTCACTTAAAAATAGCTTCTCTTGGTCATCAAACCAGCTTAGCTATCAAAAGGCAGGGACTAAAAGTAGATTTTCAGGCAGAAAGTCATTATGCTCTTGATTTTGTGCAGGAATGGCTGGATCTGTCTTTACCTGCTCAACTGATTTTGCTGCCTCAGAGTAGTCTATCAAATCCTCTTATTGCTCAAAAACTGCGTCAGGCTGGTCATACAGTCATTGATTGGATCTTATACCAGACAGTCAGCTCTGCTATTGGCCAAAAAAAGGCTCTGACTTATTTACAAGAGGAAGGGGTCATCTGGACCTTTGCCAGCCCATCTGCCTGGGCCAGTCTTTATCAGCTTTTACTTAAGACTCCACTGCCGGCCAGTCATAAAATAGCTGTCATCGGAAAGAGTACAGCAAAGGCGGTTCAAAGCTGTGGGTACAGGGTTGATTTTATGCCCCCAGAACCATCAGTTGATGCCATGATAAAAACAATTATCCAGGAAGAAAGAGAGTAGTCATAATGTTTACAAGACATCGTCGATTGAGAAGGACAAGTGTAATGCGTCAATTGGTCAGAGAAACTCAGCTCAGCTGTGATGACCTCATTTACCCCCTCTTTATCAAGGAAGGTTTAAAGAAGAAGCAAGAAATTAGTTCAATGCCAGGAATTTATCAGTTATCTATGGCGGATCTTCTGGATGAGGTGGCCTCTTGTCTTTCAAGGGGACTTAAGTCCTTTATTATCTTTGGTATTCCTCAACATAAGGATCCTATTGGAAGTCAGGCTTCAGATGATAATGGAATCGTTCAACAGGCCATTGGTCTGATCAAAAAACATTATCCAGAGGTTTTACTTATTGCTGATACCTGCCTTTGTGAATTTACCAGCCACGGCCATTGCGGCCTATTAGATGGGCAAACAGTCCTTAATGATGCCTCCTTAGAAAGACTAGTTGATGTAGCCCTTAGCCAAGCAAGAGCAGGAGCTGATATTATTGCTCCATCAAATGCTATGGATGGCTTTGTTTATGCCATTCGTAAGGCTTTAGATTCCTCTGGCTTTGAAGATATCCCCATCATGTCCTATGCTGTTAAGTTTGCTTCCAGTTTCTATGGACCTTTTAGGGAAGCCGCTGAGGGAGCTCCTTCTTTTGGTGATCGCAAGACCTATCAGATGGATCCGGCCAATCGCTTAGAAGCTCTTCGTGAGGCCCAAAGTGATGAAAAAGAAGGGGCAGATTTCTTAATGGTCAAGCCAGCCATGGCCTTTTTGGATATTCTAAGAGATCTTCGCCAAGAAAGTAAGCTGCCCCTAGTAGCCTATAATGTCAGTGGGGAATATGCTATGATTAAAGCAGCTGCCCAAAAAGGGTGGATCAATGAAAAAGCCATTGTCTTAGAAACCTTATTAGGTATGAAAAGGGCAGGGGCAGACCTCATCATCACTTACTTCGCTAAAGATGTGGCCAATTATTTACAAGAATAAAAGGAGTAGCAATGAAAAAAGACATTTCCAACCATTATTTTGAAGAAGCCAAGCATATTTTTCCTGGAGGGGTCAATAGCCCTGTTCGTGCTTTCAAAGCAGTAGGTGGCAATCCTATTTTTATTAAAAACGCAAAAGGTTCCCACTTATATGACGTTGATGGAAATACTTATATTGATTATGTCATGTCCTGGGGACCAATGATATTGGGCCATGCTCCTGAGCAGGTTTTGGAGCAGGTCAACCAGGCTATTTGGCAAGGAACAAGCTTTGGAGCACCAAGTCTTCGTGAAGTCAGCTTGGGAAAACTATTGAAAGAAAGATTGCCTTATCTAGAAAAGATGAGAATGGTTAATTCCGGAACAGAAGCAACCATGAGTGCTATTCGCCTGGCAAGAGGTGTCACCAAACGTTCCAAAATTATAAAATTTGTTGGTTGTTACCATGGGCATAGTGATTCTTTCTTAGTTCAGGCTGGTTCAGGTGTGGCTAGCTTTGGTATTGCGGATTCTGCAGGTGTTATTGAACAAGTTGCCAGTGAGACCATTGCCTTGCCCTATAACGACGTCAAGGCTCTAGAAGAAACTTTCTTAAAGCAAGGAGACGATATTGCCTGCGTCATCGTTGAAGCAGTTGCGGGAAATATGGGCTTAATTCCAGGAGACAGCAGCTTCATCAAGGCTATTGAAAATCTCTGTAAAGAGCACCAAGCCCTCTTTATTGTCGATGAAGTGATGACAGGCTTTAGAGCCCATTATCAGGGAGCAGTCGGCCTCTATGATTTGGATCCTGATTTGGTTTGTCTGGGCAAGGTTATAGGAGGAGGTTTTCCTGTAGCAGCCTTTGGAGGGAAGGCCATTTATATGGATCAAATCGCACCACTAGGACCCATCTACCAGGCTGGAACCTTGTCAGGTAACCCCATTGCTATGACCGCTGGCTATGAAACCCTTAAGGAACTTACTGCAGATATTTTTCAGTCCATTGCGCAGAAGACGAGCTTTCTCTGTCAAGGGATCAAGGAAGCCGCTGACCGTCATGGCATTGATTTACAGGTGGTTTGCCAAGGGACAATGTTTGGATTCTTCTTTGCCAAAGATCCTGTTCGTCATTTCGAAGCTGCCAAGGCTTCTGACCATAAACTCTTTGCCCAATTGCATGGCTTACTCCTTGAAGAAGGGATCTATCTTGCACCTTCCCAATATGAGTCAAACTTCTTATCCAGTCAACATAGTCAAGAAGATTTGGAAAAGACCATCGCAGCATTTGATCGGGTCTTTCAGATGATAAAAGGGTGAACTTATGGCCAGACTAAAAGTCGTAACAGGAGGTGCCAAGAGTGGCAAATCTGCCTTTGTGGAGGCGACAATAAAAGATAAAAAAGAGGTCTGCTATATTGCAACAGGCCTTGTAAAGGAGAAAGACCCAGAATGGCAGGCTCGTGTTTTGGCACATCAAAAAAGACGACCTGATAGCTGGGTAACTCATGAAGCTTATTTAAACCTAGATCTTTGGATTAGTGATCAATCTTATCCTACTTATTTATTAGATTCAGCAACCATGCTTACAAGCAATCTCTTATTTGACTTAGTTGCAGCTCAGTATCCTGATAAGATAGCCTTAAGTGATGAGCATTTTCTAAGCCAAGAAGAGCAGGACCACTTGTCTCAATCCATCATGGCCAAATGGCATTCTCTCATAGAAGCTCTTAGAGAAAAAGAGGCTGAGGTCTGGATTGTGACTGATGAAGTTGGTCTGGGCATTGTTCCTCAAACAAAACTTGGTCGCTTTTTTAGAGATCTTCAAGGAACGCTCAATCAAGAATTAGCAAAGGAGGCGAGTGAAGTTTACATTGTCATATGTGGTCTCGCTCAACAAATAAAATGATTTCAGCACTGATTATTTATACGCAGTTTTTTAGCCGTATTGTTATTTCAAAGCAGGTAGACATTACCTATGTGAAAAAAGGAGTGCCCTATATCACTTTATTTGGCTTTCTTTTGGGAAGCCTAACAGCAGGATTTTATGCTTTATGTCAGCTTTTTCTACCAGGTCAGATTGCTTGGATTCTATACTTATTAGCTGATCTTTTGCTGACTGGCGGTTTTCATCTAGATGCCCTAGCTGATACAGCAGATGGTTTGTTCTCGTCTCGGAAAAAAGAACGGATGCTAGAAATCATGAAAGACAGTCGCATTGGTAGTAACGGCGTCTTGGCTCTTATTCTTTATTATGCCTTCATGATTAGTATCTATCCTTATCTACCTCATGCTAGATGGATCCTGATTATCTCTTTAGCAACTATTGGTAAGGCAGGCCTAGCCTTACAGCTCTATCATATGGTCTATGCCAGAGAAAAAGAAGGTTCAGGGAATTTTTTTGTAGGGACAAAAACCATCCATATAGTTTTGGCTCAGTTTCTGCCCATAGCGCAATCCTTGGTCGCCTTTCACTGGAAAGGTGCCTTAGCCTATAGTTTTGTTCTTGTGGGTGCAATAGTGTACAGACAGTTTGTCTATAAAAAAATTGACGGGCATACCGGAGATACACTAGGAGCCTTTGTGGAAATGGCCCAAGTACTCTATTTATTAGGATTAATCTTATGAACAATCAGAAATGGTATTTAATGAGACATGGGGAAACAGACTTTAACAAGAAACGCTATTTTTATGGAAGTAGTGATGTGTCTATCAATTCAAAGGGCAAAGAGCAGGCCAAGAATTTAGCAAAACTGATGGCCCATCAAGAACTTGATGCCCTTTACACAAGTCAACTAAAGAGAAGTCAGCAAACAGCCCACTTGGCCTTTCCAGGCCAACTTACTTATAAACTGTCTGACTTTAATGAACGAGACTTCGGGCAATGGGAAGGGCTAGATGCAAATGCTATTGATGCCAAGTTTCCAAGAGAGTGGCAGGATTGGATTGAAAGTCCCTTTGAAGTGACCCCTCCCCAAGCAGAAGATTTTAAGTCTTTTCAAGAACGAGTTTGGAAAAGAACAGACCAACTTCTTAAGTCTGACAAAGGGAGGATAGCTATAGTTGCCCACCTAGGTGTCCTACGCTTAATCTATCAGTATATCATGGGACAAACTACAGATTTTTGGTCCATTGATATTCCCCAAGGAAGTGTTTTGGTTTTGGAATGTCAGGATGGAGAATGGACAAAATATGATTTGGAAATGAGGACAGACGATGACTGTGAAAATTCAGAATAGTTTTACCTTTACTAATGGTCTGACAATGCCAAACCGCGTGGTTCTGGCACCAATTACCCTAGCTGTTTCAAAAGCAGGAGGCTATGTATCAGAAGAAGATATTGCCTTTTACAAAAGGCGCTCAGCCGCTGTAGGGATGGCTATTACAGGGAGTGCCTATATTGATCCTAGTGGACAGGCCTTTCCAAATAGCTTCAGTGTGGCTGAAGATGATAAAATCCAAGGTCTGAAACAAGTAGCCCAGGCTATCCAATCTCAGGGAGCTCTAGCTATCTTACAAATTTATCATGGTGGCCGTATGGTTCCTCCACAGATGACTGAGACAGATCCTATTGCACCAAGTAGTATTAGGGCTCTTCGTGGGACAGTTTCCCAGCCTCGGGCTCTGGAATATAAGGAAATTGAAGAAGTCCTTGCCCTCTTTATCAAGGCCATTGAAAGAGCTATTGAAGCAGGGTTCGATGGTGTGGAGTTACATGGGGCCAACACTTACCTAATTCAACAATTTTTCTCACCTCATTCCAACAGACGTAAAGATAAATGGGGCGGAACCCTCAACAATCGCATGCGCTTTGCTAAAAGCTTAGTCAAAAAAGCAAAGCAATTACTAAAAGAAAAATCGGATCGGCCATTTTTGATAGGTTACCGATTGTCACCAGAAGAAATAGAAGAGCCAGGAATAACCCTATCAGACACACTCCAATTGGTAGAACAGTTGATCCATTTACAGATTGATTACCTGCACCTTTCTATGGACAATGTCTGGCAGAGCTCTCTAAGAGATAAAAGTCAAAAAGAGCCTCTTATCTGGGCACTGAAAAAGAAAATCAAGGGTAGGGTTCCCTTGATTGCAGTTGGAAAGATTAAGAGTGTAGCAGATGCTCAGAAGGTCTTAGATGAAGGAATCCCCTTGTTTGCTCTGGGACAGTCTCTTTTATTGGAGCCGGACTGGACACAAAAAGTTCTAGCTGGACAAGAAGATCAGATTATAAGAGCCTACCGCGATGATTTGCACGATCAAGTTGGTCTACCAGATGCCTTCATTGATGAATTTCGCGATTTTTTAGAAGGGAAATACTAAGCTTATTATTCAAACACCTAAGAAAAATCAAAAACTAAAGAAAGGGTATCATCATATGAAACGTAAACTATTGTTAGTAATCACGAGCCTGACAGTCCTAACCTTAGGAGCATGTAAAGGCCATGGAAATGAAAGCCAGAAAGTTGCATCCGCTGATAAGTTGACACTTGCCTTTGGAGAAGACTTTGGTGATATTAATCCCCACCGCTACAACCCAGACCAGTTTGTCATACAAGATATGGTTTATGAAGGCTTAGTGCGCTATGGTGATAAGGGAAAGATAGAACCAGCCTTGGCAGAGAGTTGGACCATCAGTCCAGATGGCAAGACCTATACCTTTAAGCTTCGCCATGCAAAATTTTCTGATCACAGTGACTTTACTGCGGACAATGTCAAACGTAATTTCGACAGCATTTTTTCCCAAAAGAATAGGGCTAATCATAATTGGTTTGACTTTACAAATCAATTGGCCTCTTATAAGGTCATTGACGATCATACCTTTGAATTGACTCTCAAGCAGGCCTATAGTGCTACCTTGTATGATTTATCCATGATCCGCCCCATCCGTTTCTTAGCTGATAAGGCTTTTCCTAAGGGAGATGATACTACTAAAGATAATATCAGAAAACCAATCGGAACAGGTCAATGGGTGGTAGATCGTAAAAAAACAAATGAATATATTACCTTCAAACGAAATGAACAGTATTGGGGTAAAAAGCCTAAACTCAAAGAAGTTACCATTAAAATTATTCCAGACGCACAGACAAGAGCCTTAGAATTTGAAGCAGGAAAGATTGATCTCCTCTATGGCAACGGACTAATTGGTTTGGACACCTTTGTACAATATGCTAAAAACAAGGATTATGTAACAGCTATTTCACAGCCTATGTCAACACGTTTGCTCCTTTTAAATGCACAGAGACCAGCCTTTAAGGATAAAATTGTCCGTCAGGCCATGAATCATGCTGTTAATAAAAAAGCTATTGCAGAGCACACCTTTAGAGGAACAGAAAGACCAGCAGATACCATCTTTTCAAAAAGTACCCCTCACTCAGATGCTAAATTAAAACCCTACGACTATGACCAAGCAAAGGCGGAAGAACTCCTAGATCAAGCTGGTTGGATCAAGAAGAGCGACGGTATCAGACAAAAGGATGGAAAAAAATTAAGTCTTACCCTTCCCTATATTTCAACCAAAGCGACAGATAAAGATTTGGTTCAATACTTTCAAGGTGAATGGAAAAAAATGGGTATTGATGTTCAATTGAAGGCTATGGACGAAGATAGTTATTGGGCAAATGCTAAGACTGGCCAGTTTGACATGATGTTGACCTATTCTTGGGGTGCACCCTGGGATCCACATGCCTGGATGACAGCTCTAACAGTAAAAGCAGACCATGGACATCCAGAAAATGTTTCTCTGGAAAGCCTGCCGTCAAAAGCTGAAATAGACCGCACCATTAAATCCATTTTAGTTGAACCTGATGAGAAAAAGGTTGATCAAGGCTATAAAAAGGTTTTGACCTTATTACATGACGAAGCTGTTTACATCCCCTTAACTTACCAGTCCGTTGTGTCAGTCTACCGTAAAGGCGAATTTAAGAAAATGCGCTTTGCAGCTGAAGAAAATTCTTTTCCACTACCATATATTGAGAAAGCTAGTGGGAAATGATCCAGAATAAAAGACATTTATTAGGCTATCAAAAGAACAGAGGACTTCAAAAAATAGCTGCCTTTATTTCGGCACTTTTAATCATTTCTTTTTTAACCTTTCTGCTGATAAAGCTATCTTCTTCAGATCCTGCAGAAGCTTATTTGCGAGCTTCTAAAATTGGGATAACATCTGATGCTCTAGCAGAAGCAAGGCAATTTCTTGGTCTGAATAAACCTTGGTGGCAGCAGTATTTTGACTGGCTCAGTAAGGCTATAAGAGGAGACTTTGGCAGGTCATATCTCTTGAAGACGCCTGTCTTGCCTCTGGTCCTTGAAAGATTTACAGCAACTCTTTACTTAGGGACCGTTTCTTTTTTCATTGTTTGTCTGCTTTCAATCCCTTTAGGCATAGCAAGTGGATTATTCAGAAAAAGTCTTTTTGCCAAAGTCCTTCGCTTTTTCTCTTTCGCAAGCGTCTCTTTGCCAAGCTTTTTCTTAGGCTATCTTCTCATTCTCGTATTTGCTCTTAAGTGGCAACTCTTACCTGTTTCAGGCAAAGAAGAGCAAACAAGTGTTATTTTACCAAGTATCAGCCTCAGTCTCTCATTGATTGGACAATACACAGAACTCATTAGTAAGGCTATAAGCCAGCAGCTCTCTAGTCTTCATGTTGAAAATGCCAAATTACGTGGTGTCAAATACACTTATATCATCAGACACCATCTGATTAGAAATGCCCTACCTTCAATTGTAACGGGACTAAGTCTGACTTTTATCTATCTGCTTACAGGCTCTTTAATTGTGGAGGAGGTTTTCTCTTGGAATGGTATCGGAAGTTTATTTGTCCATAGTTTACAAACCCTAGATCTTCCAGTCATTCAGGCTTGTATGATCTTATTTGGCAGCTTGTATCTTCTCAATAATATCTTCACCGAAAAACTTGTCTTATGGGTTGATCCAAGGCTTAGAAATCAGGAGAAATAGGCATGTCAAAACGCTTTATTTTTGCAGTTGCCATTATGGTTTGCATTCTGACTGGTGCTTTTTTTGCCCCTTATCTTACAAATGGTGACCCACAATATATTGATGTTTCTCAAAAACTTATGGCTCCCAGTCAGCAGCACTGGCTTGGTACAGACCAGCTAGGAAGAGATGTCTTTACAAGATTACTGTATGGAGCCAGATATTCCTTAAGCATAGCTCTTATCATTAGCCTTTTAGAACTTTCTATTGGCTTTTTGGTAGGCTTAGTTGTGGGGTGGTACCAAGGTAAAATAGAGAGTCTCTTTTTATGGCTAACGAATATTATTGCGGCCTTCCCTAGTTTTCAACTAGCCCTTGCTACGGTAGGCATCCTTGGACAAGGAATGACCAACATGATTGTTGCTATCGTTTTGATTGAATGGGTGTACTATGCCAGGTTAGTCACAAATTTGGTCAAAAGTGCCAAGGCAGAACTCTACGTTTTGAATGCCCAAATGATGGGAATGTCAGTGATCCACATTCTAAGAAAACATATTTTTCCTTTTATCTATAAGCCTATCTTAGTTTTGGGGCTAATGAACATAGGAAATATTATTTTAATGATTTCAAGCTTTTCCTTTTTAGGAATAGGTGTCCAACCTAATTTAACAGAATGGGGAATGATGTTACATGATGCCAGAACTTATTTTAGAACAGCCATTTGGATGATGGTATCACCAGGGCTAGCTATTTTTCTAACAGTTATAGCTTTTAACATCTTGGGAGAACATTTTGATCAGAAAGGATGGACAAAGAAATGGAAGAACTAATAGTCACAGACCTCAATGCTTATTGTAAAGACAAGAGACTCCTAAAAAATCTTCATTTCAAGCTTCCTCTAGGCCATTGTCTGACCATTATTGGTGAAAGCGGATCAGGAAAGACACTCTTGACCAAGCTACTCATTGGCCAAGCACCAAAGGGAATCACAATGACAGGTTCCATTACTTATAGGGGAAGCCGATTAGACCAACTTAGTCAGAAGCAGTTCCGAGCCATTAGAGGAAAGCAGATAGCCTATCTAGTACAAAACCCTATGGCCATGTTTAACCCCTTTCAAAGAATAAAGATCCACTTTCTAGAAAGCCTTTTAAGTCATGAAAAATGCTCTAAACAGGATTGCCTTCAAAAAGCAGTGACTACTATGAAAGAATTACAACTAAATCAGACAGAAGAGCTCTTGGAAAAATATCCCTTTGAGTTAAGTGGAGGCATGTTACAGAGGATTATGTTGGCTATTGTACTTTGTATGGATCCACAGACTATCATACTTGATGAGCCGACCTCCTCTTTGGATGCCAATAATCGCAATAATATTATTGACATTTTGAAAGGTCTTATCCAAACGAAAAAGACGCTAATCATTGTGACACATGACTATCAACTAGTAAAAGCGATAGAAGGAGAAGTATTGGTTATGCAAGAAGGTAGCATTGTAGAACGGGGAAACAGTCAATCATTATTGCGGCTCCCTAAAAATTCTTACAGCAAGGATCTGCTCTTAAAAAATCATTTTCAACGATTGGTAAGTGAATATGATTGATTGTAGACACGTTACCAAGTATTATCAAAAGAAATTAGTGCTAAAGGATTGCCATTTTTGCGTCAAAGAAGGTGAAATCTTAGGCATAATGGGAGAAAGTGGGAGTGGTAAAAGCACATTAGCTAGGCTACTTGTAGGTTTGGAAAACCCAACTTCTGGTCAAATGCTTTTCCAAGGTGACTCATACTCAGTTAAAAAGCAGGGAGCCCAGATCTTCTTAGTTTTTCAAGATGCCTTACATGCAGTTAATCCACTATTTACAGTTGAAAATATCCTTTATGAGGGCCCAAAAAGTCAAATTGCTAGGAGCCAAATGCTTCAACTGCTATTAGATGTAGGACTAGATCAGACGATCCTTTCAAAAAAAGCAAATGAACTGAGTGGGGGACAGCTACAGCGTGTTTGCATTGCAAGAGCTATTCTCTTAAAACCAAAGCTAATCATCTTTGACGAAGCCTTGTCTGGGCTTGACGCAGTCATACAAGGAAAGCTCTTAAAGCTCTTATATGACTTAAAGAAAAAATACTACTTAACTTATATCTTTATCTCGCACGATTTTCACTTATGTCAAGCTATTTGCCACCGCCTTTTAGTCATGTCAGAAGGGCAAATGGTGGATGAAATCAGGGATTTTCAAAGGCCAATAGCAATTGGACACCCTGCAACAGGCTATTTATTAGCGGCAGCAGGAGAAAGATATTCAACTACTTACTGATTCAAATAAGAAAATAAAGAAGAAATAATATAGGAACGATTATGACAAAACGTAATTTTGAAACAAGAAAACTCTATTTTGGATTCCCAGTATTTTTCCTTGGTTACAAGGATGAACAACATGAATACAACATAACCACATCAAGCTCAGTCTATTCATTAGGAAGTATGATTGTTATTGCTATGCGAACTAAAGGCAATGCTATTACACAGATTAGCAAATACCAACAATTCACAGTCAACCTACCAACCAAAGAGCTCATGACAGAAATTGAGATAGCAGGCTTTAATAGTCAAAAAAACAAATTTGACTTAACAGGATTAAGCTATACTATTGGAGAAAGTACTGATGTTCCCTTAGTAAATGAGTGCCCAGTATCTATGGAGTGCCAGGTCATTGAAATGACAGAATGTGGCGCCTTAACAAATGTAGTTGCCCGTGTTACAAAACGCTGGGTAGAAGATGACTTAATTGATGAGGACAATGCCTTTAAGAGTCACCTTTTCTCACCAGTTAGTTATATAGGAGATGGACAAGCCAGACAATATCGTTACTATAATAATGAAACCCTTAAGATGGGAAGTATCGCTAAAAAGCTAAAGGAATAAGAGTAGTACGACAACTATGTCGTATCTAAGGCCATTCAAAAGAAAAAGGGGATCCAGATTGTTCACGAGAAACAGGGTTAGAAAATGATATTTGAGAATATTTTAATAAAATTCAAAAATCCTCTTGACAAAGGTGTCTATAATGGCTATACTAATAAAGCTGTCAGGAGCCAGTAGCTTAAGAAAGAAAAATAAAAAGCTTAAAAAAGCAAAAAAGATATTGACAAAGTTAACTGCACCTGATAGAATAAAATAGTTGTCTCGTAAGAGAAACAAGACCTTTGAGAACTGAATAAGACGAACCAAACGTGCAGGGTGATATGATTATGCATATTACCTGTCAATAAAAAACGAAAAAATCTGTCAGCGACAGAAACAATGAGTGAAAGACTCAAACTTTTAATGAGAGTTTGATCCTGGCTCAGGACGAACGCTGGCGGCGTGCCTAATACATGCAAGTAGAACGCTGCGGACTGGTGC
>NZ_WPCW01000004.1 GCF_011421425.1 Streptococcus catagoni | reverse complement strand
CCAGCGTTCGTCCTGAGCCAGGATCAAACTCTCATTAAAAGTTTGAGTCTTTCACTCATTGTTTCTGTCGCTGACAGATTTTTTTCGTTTTTTTATTGACAGGTAATATGCATAATCATATCACCCTACACGTTTGGTTCGTCTTATTCAGTTCTCAAAGGTCTTGTTTCTCTTACGAGACAACTATTTTATTCTATCAGGTGCGGTTAACTTTGTCAATATCTTTTTTACTTTTTTAAGCTTTTTATTTTTCTTTCTTAAGTTACTGGCTCCTGACAGCTTTATTAGTATAGCCATTATAGACACCTTTGTCAAGAGGATTTTGTTCTATTTATGTCATTTTCTTTCAATTCAGTAGAATCCCTCTCAGAAAGATACATAAGCTTTGATATGATCAGTTTCCCCTTTCTCATAAAGATCTGCTTAGCCTTATTTATTATCACAAAACCCTTTAAACAAGTACTGTTCAAAGGTTTTTTTATAATTGCTAATTGCGCTGTAATTAAATCAGCAGGTCTAAATATCATCATTTTTTCAACAATTGCGACATGCCCATATGGGACATCTGCACCAGATTTTCCTGGCCTCTGCTATAATGGCCTATTATAGGTCTTATCATAGTAATAGCTGACTGCAAACTTAGCCAGCGCTAGCAATCCACATAAAGGAAGATAATACCAGATGGGGCCTTCTAGGATATTGGAGTTAATGGATTGGTTTAGAAATAGGAGACTAAAAATAAGAATAAAGATAAGAAGACAATAGAAGATGAACCGTCTTCTCATGACTTTGTCAGATAGGATATAGGTTCCTTTGATAATCATTTTAACTATAGCAATCGATACACCTATAATCACCAGCATAGAAATTAAGTCTAACCAAGTAATGGTCATTCTAAGAGGGACTTGGTTATGTTTCACTAGGTGTTCTAAGAAGAAGGTTAATAGGTCCCCAAAAATGAAAATAAAAGAAAAGTTTAGGATGAGTGTTAAAACCAGGCTTAGTTGGCTTAAAAAATTTTCTGTGGCTGTCATTGTTGGCGCTGAAGCAATAACATCATCAATAAAAGCTTGTTTATCTTGCCCAAAAACATCCTCCAAACTCTCTCCACGCTTTTGACCTTCAAGGAGTAAATTAATCAAATCATTACGGATTTCTTCTTGATGAAACCCATTTATTTTTGTCCCACGCATGTAGACAATCATATTGCTGTAATCATCAGAGTAGACCTTATCTAATTCTTTTTCTAATGTGCTGTTTTCTTTTTGTAGTGCTTTGACTTTATTCATGATTTATTCTACCTCACTAGGATCGTTTTTTTTCATTACTTAAGAGTTGGTTAATCGCAGAGCTGAGCGACAACCAATTTGCTTTAAAGTCTGCTAATTGCTGTAAGCCAGTTTCAGTTAGACTATAATATTTACGTTTTGGCCCTTGCGGAGATGGTTTAGCTATCCCTTCAATTGATTTACTGCTCTGCAATCTTAAAATAATCGGATAAATGGTTCCCTCAGAAACGATACCAAAGCCATAGACTTCCAATTTTTTTGAAATTTCATAAGCATAAGTTTCTTCTTGCCTAATAATTTCTAATATAGCACCTTCCAACAAACCCTTTAACATTTGTGACGGAATCAAGTAGTGCCCCCCCTTTTGTCTATCTTGTAATACAAGTTACTTTATATAGCTATATTGTATTGCAAGTTAGTCTACTTGTCAAGAGAATTAAGATTAAATTTTTTGTGTTCTTAATGACATATTTTGTTCTTGTATGCAATTAAGAATTTAAATATAGAAGAAACTAGTTATGTAGCTTCCTTCTTGACTTATCTGCTTCTGATCAATCAAATTTGACACATTCCAAACATGATAGCAAATACAGCATTCAAGTTCTGCACGACAATGCTTTTGTCATTTCAAAAAGTTGGCTCATTAGAAGATTTCCAAGTTAATGAAAGTAGTACCCATTATTTAAATTCACTAAAAGACCACATGACTTTTCGTTTAGATTATCTGAAAGAATTTCAATAGACAGAAAAAGACAATTCTCTCTTAGCAGAAAGTATTACAAAGTTGAGACAATTATCAGTTAACTAGCTTAAATGAAACCATATTAAAAACTTAGGTAGTTTGCACTACCTAAGTTCAGTTTGAAGAAAAAGTCATTTTTGATACCTTCCTTAGGTGCTGTCGGACAGGTTAAACAGTCAGGGGAGTGACTGTTTAAGAAAACCAAAGAATTCCATACCTAACTTTCGAGCCTAAGGTCTGGCAAGTTCCCGGTGTCTAAAACCCCTATATTAAAGGTATTCTAGATACTTTCAGAACGGCGAAGATATCGTTAATCGGCTCGCGGTTGCTCGCAGAAATAGGAAATCCATTGATAGCCTGCAGAGCTTCTGAGCTTATTGGTCTAGGTAAATAGGGTTTGTCTACAGTCTGAACATTCCCAGAGATGAGAATGTTTTTATCTTATGCAGCTTTATGTTTTACTTTATTAGTGTGATCCAGGGTTAAGCACTGCTAATGAGGCTTGGCCTCTAGATGGTCCAACGTTTTTTTAATTCCTTATATTCCAGCCATGTAAGGATAATGATCAAAAGGTCAAATAGCGTCAAGGCAATCATACTGAAATGATGGGTCAGGAAAAAATCTCTCATTTGGTAAACAATAAATCCCAGGAACAAGAGGATGGACAAGGGGTATGCCCAGAGTTTTTTGCGCAAAAGAAGGATCAAGGTTAGTAATTTCAAAATGCCATGCAATAACAAATAAAGAGCAGCCATGCGCTGTCCTGATAGGGTGATAACAGTTCCCAGCTGAACAAGATGACTGGCAATAAAAGCTTTAGGGTTTGCTTTTAGTTGCCCAGACGTTAGAATGAAGATAAGGTTTTGAATGGTTTGGTGTTTAAATACCAGCAAAAGTATGCCTGATAGCGTCTCACCAATTGCAAATGCTAACTTTGTAAAAATCATTATCTTAAAGCTATGATCCAGAACCTGAACTTTCTTTGGACGACCAGCATTCTTTGGTAACATCTTTTACCTTCCTTTACAACTAACCTATCATAAGCTGCCGTTTCATCCGCATAAAACAAGCCATCTCACAATAAAACTATCATACCATACTTTCTCTCAGCCGTCAGGAGCAAGAAAAGCATTCGCAGTTTGAACTTCCCCCTTAGCTTTTACCTCTAACTTTTAGTCTACAGTTCATCTTCTGTGAATGCTTTTGTATTTCACAATAATTTACGAAAGGAATATTGATAAATAAAACATTATTCTATCAAGATTCCTAGACAATAAACAATTAAGAAATTTTATTTTTTACTCTTTAGGATTGATAATCCCATATAAAGCAATATCTTCATAGTTGTTATTTTTTAAGACCTGGTTTTCTTAAACACCTTCTTTTTTCATTCTAGACTTCATCATTACCCTTCCTTCGACTTGCAGACATTTCTTGATTTTCCTAGCACCGTATCTGGATTTACTCTCGAAGAAAATGTGTTTAATTTTTTCTTCCATTTCGGAATTAGATACAGGAACTACAGTTTTGCAGTAATAGCTAGAACGAGGGATGTTCAGCCAACGACACATGGCTGAAATCTTGTATTTATTCTTGTTAGCAGTGATTATTTCCCTTTTTGTGCCATAATCACTGCCGCTTGCTTTAAGATGTCTAACTGCATTTCAAGCTCTCTGTTTCGCTTCTTGAGTTCAATCAACTCTCGTTGGTCATCACTTAGATTATCAATAGACTTAAATGAGCCTGTAGTTTTGGCTTGTCTGATCCATTTATCAAAGGTAGAAGGGGTTAAATCATATTCACTAATAAGCTCACTCCGTTTCCTACCTGCATTGTGAAGGTCAACAATTTGTTGCTTAAAATCATCGGTGAAGGTACGGCGAATTTTTCTAGACATTTGTTTTCTCCTGTTTTTTCAGTGTAATACACTTTATAATTTCTGTCTAGTTTAGTGTAACCGATTCAAAATATAGCATATTTCTTTATTAATACTAACTATAATAATCATTCTTTAACTTAGGAAATAAAAATAAATCTAATTTTTTTACCTTCGAAGCCATACAAACTAAAAGTTTAATAACTTGAAACTATGATTTTTCCAGTAAAGTATTCTCTCTATTAGTTATCATTAGAGAAACTACTCTCATCCTAAGATAACATAAGACTGTATAATAGCTAAACTCCAAAGATGAAGGGGATAAAAAACATAAAAGAATGATTGGTTAAAGGCTGTTTTCTTCTCAAGTCTATGATTATAACACTCCAATAAAGGAATAACTGTGATAAACATAAAGTCTGCATTAAGCATCATTATCTCTGTTAAGGTCATTGAAGATGGCATGTCCATGACTGAAAACAATAAAAGGAGACTTGATAATAACAAATAACTAATATATTGTTTGATTTTACTTTCTCTAAAAAGATAAGTTAACAACATAAAAGGAATAACGACCATACCACCTTCTGCTAATAGAACACCTAGTGCTAACAAGGCTGATACTGCTAAGATTTTTAAAATCGGTTGTTTGATAGCCCTGATTGCCCATAATGCCGTTAGACCTATCCCTAAGGTCAGTAAAATATTATTTTCAGAGTAAATGCCTAGAGCCCCTAAGGCTTTATTTCCTACAAACATAACGATAGCAACAAGGTACATACGCATGATGTAGCGTTTGACATCACTTGTGTAGCGAAATCCCTCTACTGCTAAATAGGCAAAGCCTACAGCTACAAATCGTGAGATAATGTGAATACCAATACCGTAAGAAGCTGGAAAAATAAAACTAGCATGATCTAAAACCATCACTAACAGCAATAAGATTTTAAATTGATTTCTGTTCATTCGATTGTTTCGTTTCCTTTCATAATAACTAATGTTTACTCATTGCAAATTGCTTTTAATATAAATTTTTGATAATGGCTAACAATCAAGCCATATGAAACTGTTTCGATAATGAGGTAAAGCCCACTACAAGCTAAGACAATATTCCAATAAGAAGCCATACTGTAATTGTTGATAATCATAAATATTCCCCAAGTGACAAACATTGCTGATATAAAAGGAACAATTAAAATCCACTTAACCGTACTTGATAGAATTTTCTTGATATCAGTCACAGATAAGCCAATTTTTCGAAGTGCTTTTAATCGTTCTACCTCTTCTTCTGAAGAATTATAAAGTCTTGAATAAATCAAACTTGTCATCCCTACTAGAAATGAAAAACATAAAATACTTCCCACATAAGAAATTAAACTTCGCGTAAACCACTCATTATTATAGTACTCATAGGCCGAAGAGAGGGAAACCTTTAGTTTTTTTGTATCTTTTTTAAGATACTTCTGCAGCATTTTTGTTTCTTTTCCAGCTTTTTTCCAGTCTAAAATATCAAAAATAGTATAGTGAGAATGAGAGAACTTGTCCTGAATGGCTTGATATTTCTGATCAGAGATGACAATAACTTCTTGAAAGTAGCCTGATAAAGCAATGGTTTTTTTGGTACGGCCTCTTTCATTTGAAATCCCAAGTTTACGAAATGCTTCTCCTTGCATAACTCCCATGACAGGAAGCTTTTTGCCATCAAATCCTGCCAGAAAATACTCATCTGATTTCAAATTAAGTTTAGGATTATCAATTAAAGTGCTCACTTGATTATACGTGGAGTTACTAATAATTCCTGTTACAAAGGGTAAATCTGAGGTCGGATCATCATTGTAGAGATAATTAACCCTTAGTTCTTTGTAGCCTTTTTTAGGAGATAAAACATGTCGGATGTATTGAACATTCTTTTCTGAATGCCCGGTATCTTGCCATTCAGTATAGGTATAAGCCACGGGAAGAATTTTACGTGTGACTTCTTCAACCTTTAATGGCGAGCCAATAATAACAATAAAAGAGGTTAGGATAATCGCTAACAAGGAGAAGACCAAACTCATAGTTTTTAAATTAGATTGAATTTTATGGTTAAAATTACTAACAGTCAGCAGTTGGAGTTTTCGTCTTCTTTTTTGTAACAAGTGTAAAGCATAAGTGTAGGCCTTAAACAGCAGGCCAAAAAAAGTATAGAAAAGAGTTAAGCTAGACGCTCCAAGGAGCGGTAGAAACAAGATACTATCCGTCTGATACAAATAAAAAATGAGCCCTAAAATGACTATAGAAACAAGAGAAAGCACACCTAAGTAACTTTTTTCCGAAACCGTTTCTGTTTTTAATAATTTGATGATTCGTGTTCGACGCAAGATATAAGGTGACACATAGGAAATAAAAAGGAACAGTCCACCCACTACCAAGAAAGTCATTAACATGGCTTTTAGAGGAAGGTAAAAGTCTAATTGAATATTAGGAATCATTTTTTCACTAATCATAAAGAAAAATTTGGAAAAAATAAGACCAAAACCAATACCACATATCAAAGACAAGCCAGATATAATCATGTTTTCATAAAAAATAATGGCTTTGAACTGCTTCTTACTAGCACCAACAAGATTGATAATAGCAAATTGTTTACTTCTTACTTTAAGGAAATTTCCAATGGAATAAAGGGTAAAAACAAAGGCAAAGAGAAGTGAGATAATCTCTGCTGTCAATAAAATCAAACCTATGGTACTACCATCTTCTACTACTTTTAAAGCAGGGTGATAAGCAAAGGCTGAAAAAATAAAGAAAACAAAGACGGAAAAGAGACAATTGATGAAATGATAAAGATAGGTTTTAAAGTCTCTAACCACATTTTTATAAGCCAAATCAAATAAAGTCATTGCTCTCCCCTCCTAACAGAGACATAGTGCTCATTATTTCTTTATAATAAGTGCTTCGGCTATCCTTTTTCAACAGTTCTTGAAAAATACTTCCATCTTTGATGACATAAGTTTTATCTGAATATGAGGCTACATTCGGGTCGTGTGTAACCATTAAAATAGTTATTCCCATTTTGTCATTCAGTAGTTGAAATAATTTCATCACATCTTTGGCTGCTCTCGAATCTAAGTTACCTGTCGGCTCATCTGCTAATAAGAGAGAAGGGTGATTGATAACAGCTCTTGCCACAGCTACACGTTGAGCCTGCCCTCCTGAAATCTCATAAGTTCTTTTCTTCAAAATATTTTCGATACCTAGTAAATGGACTAACTCATTCACTTTCTCTAACATCCGATTGTTTTCTTGATTATCTAAAGCAAGAGGAAGCATGATGTTTTCCTCAACCGTAAGGGTATTGATTAAATTGAAATCCTGGAAAACAAAACCGAGTTCTTTTCTTCTGAACTTAGCTAGCTCTTGATCAGATAAGAGGTGTGGGTCACGTCCATTAATAAAAACCAAGCCACCAGAAGGCTTGTCAACTGTTGAAATGGTATTTAAGAAGGTACTTTTCCCACTACCACTAGGTCCCATAATAGCAATAAATTCCCCTTCTTCAACAAACATACTGATGTCATCTAAAGCCCTATGAGAAACTTTTCCGCTATAAACTTTTTCTAAATGTTCTACTTGTAAAATCATGTTTTGATCCCTTTCTTGTGATGACTTAAGTTTATCATGCTAAACTCTATAGAAAAATCCAAAAACATTACCTAAGCTTACAACTTTGTAATGTTTTTGGATATCTTAACGGTCAAAACGAATGGTAACCTCTGTTCCTTTTCCTACTTCTGATGATAAACTAATACCATGGCCTAAATATTGCGTCAAGGTCTTAACAATGTACAATCCCAGTCCGCTTGAATCCCCATTATTTCTACCATTTTCTCCAATATAAAAAAGGTCAAATACTTTAGACAGCTCTTCTTTAGGGATGCCATCACCTTGATCCTTAATGGCTAAAATAGTGCTTTTCTCAGAATATTTTAAGGTAAAATTAAGCTGTTGATTAGGATTGCTATACTTGATGGCATTGGTCACCAATTGGAAAATGATAAGCTTCAACCATTTGGCATCCGAATAAACCCTGACAGAAGGGTCAATCTCTAGCTTAGGAAATACTGATTTTGCAATAAAATAGTCCTTCAATTGATTGATGACGTCCTTACAAATAAGAGAAAGATTAACCGATTCCACCATAAAATCATTTTTTAAATCATCCAGACGATACACTTCTAAAAGCTGATTTAAATGGTATTGAATAGTTTCCACCTGCTTGTTGGCAATCTCAAAATCTCCCACAGTCTCATTTTTTTCAGAGAGTAACTTTAAGACAGAAACAGGTGTTTTTAATTGATGGACAAAGCGATAAATAAGAACTTTTTGAACTCTTTTTTCTTTTTTTTGCTGATTCTTTTCCCTGTAGTAAAGCTCTAACATTTTAGAAACTAGGGCGTTATGAGTCTCTTCAAAGGAATTTCTTGGAGAATCTAGTAAAAATTCTTCTAAAGTCTTTTGCTCCTCAAAAGAAAGGCTATAAATACGAAAGAGCTTGTAAAAACGACTTAATAGATAAACGATTAAAGAAATGAAGACTAAGAGTAAAAAGTACCAAAACTCCCTAAACCAAATGCCTTTAATGAGAAAAAGGCTACCAAAAAAGAAAAGTTGAACCAAACTGACCATCACAAACAAGCCTAAGTAATGTTTTAAAAAACGTTTCAAAACCTTAATTGTCATCTTTTAGCTCCAGCTTATACCCTAATCCCCTAACCGTTACGACTCTTAAATCCGATTGCAAGTCAGTCAATTTTTTTCTGATTCTACTAATAGAAACATTTAGAGTGTTTTCTTCAATAAACATATCCGTATCCCATATTTCCGAGAGGATTAATTCTCTTTTGACAATATTAGGGGAGTTTTTGAGTAAGACTCGCATCAAAATAGCTTCGTTTTTGGATAAATCCACAGTCTGATCAGCTACACTTAAGGTCAGTCTGGCTAGATTAAAACTAGTGTTACCATACTGCAAGGTCTCAACCTCTTTCGTAGCGTACTCACCATATACCCTTCGAAAATGAGATTGCACTTTAGCTAGTAGCAACTCAAAAGAGAAGGGCTTTGTGATATAATCATCACCACCACTCATAATGGCCCTGACTTGATCATAGTCTTCTGTCCTAGCAGACATAAATAAAATAGGCATTAAAAATTGTTTTCTGATTTCATTTGCCCAATAAAAGCCATCATGGCTTGGAAGGGTGATATCAAGCAATATCAAATCTGGAGAGTTAGCTTCAACAAACGTAACAATCGACCTAAAATCTTCTGCCATAATAACTTGAAAATCATACTTTTCCAAATACTCTTTAATTAGCTTGGCTAAATCCTTATCATCTTCAATTAAAGCAATTTTATTCATTTTTTCTCCCATCACATGTAACTAATGACGTAAAAAATCAGATAGACCATGGCTAAGGCTAACAAGACGTATTTTAATTTCAGTAAAATGGCGACATACTCACGAATAAAAGCACTAGGCAAGTAATAACGAGCTGTCTTTGAACCCACACCTTCACCTTTCATCTTGAGCTTTCTAGCATAGAGACTAGCTCTAAACACATGGTAATTATTACTGATAAAGATATATTTAGGGTCGTCTAGCTCTTTTTGGGCCATGTCTTTAGAGTATTTTAAATTCTCAAAAGTGGTTCTCGATTTATCTTCTAATAATATGGCTTCCTTTGGAATTCCTCTACTTAATAAATAGTCACTGATGGCCTTGGCCTCAGAGATCTTTTCATCTGGCCCTTGGCCTCCACTTGCAATAAACTTAACCGTCTTTTTCTCTGCTAACTGATAGGCTTCTATCCCTTTTTCGATGCGACCTTTTAACAAGGGAGTTACTTTATCGCCGCCCAACAAGCCAGAACCATGGATAATAATAAAATCATAGTCCTTTTTTAAAGGCATGGTGACATAGACAAATGTATAAATCCAAAAAGCTACAAATATAATTGTCACTACCGCAAAAAGAAAACTAATTAAATGAAATAACTGATAAGAATAGAGATTAATTTCACCTATGGGTCTTTTCGACGCTTGATTGAGATAAATGCCTAAAAGAAAGAAATAACCAAGTATGGAGATCCCGATTGCCAAGGACAAAGCATTTGCTAGAGATTTTCCTTCCTTACGTAAAATGATTATCCCGTTTACAATCATTAGCAGGGCAAAACCCAAAACAGCTACCGGCAAAACCTTATAAAGTATGGTTAGCAAAATCTCATGTAATTGCGGAGCTCTTTCGTAGGCCAAAGAAATCAAGCTGAGATATGTTCCTACTAAAGCAAAAAACAAGAGGAAGATATTAATCAATTTTCTCGCATCTCTTTTGATCGAAATAATAGAAAGTAACACCAACACAATCGTTAAGCCATATAAAATCATTCGATTACCTCCATTATGTATCCTTTAAACCCATTATAACACATTTTATATTTGGTCATTTTAATGATAGCTAATGGAAATGTCTAATGATTTTCCGAAAGAGGACTTCGAGTTTTCTGAGTTAAGTTTACTTGCTACACTAAATTCTAGGCATTTAGTGCTGATAAGCCATATTTGTTTTAGTAAAAACTTCTTGTTTATTTGTTAGGGAACTTTTACTTTTAGTTATATATATAATTTTATAAACCAGCACTATAACACATTCTCCTCATGTTTCTATCTTGAACAATTGATGTTTTATAGCCAATCAACATTAGAAATCAATCGGATTATATTACAAAATATACTAGTATCATTGGACTTCGTTTGTTGTAATAGTCCTCTTGGAACCTTCTCGTCTTCTAAAAATAACAAATCTACCTAATAATAAGTTCTTAAACGCCCACATGAATTTCCTCACGCTACTCTTATGACAGAAATCGGAATTGACCCAACTAACACCTCTAAACGTTTAGGGCATGCAAGTAGTCAAATGACACTTGATATTTACACCCATACAACAAAAACTGGAGAGCAAAACTCCATCAAAAAAATTTGCGGACTATCTCAATCAAGCAAAATAACAATCAAAAAAGATGTAGAAGTTTTTCCAGAACGGTATCAAAAAAGGTATCAAAAGCAAAAAACAACAAAAAAGCACCTTGCAAGAGACTTGCAAAATGCCTGTAATCGTTGATGTAAAGCGGTTCTTAACGTTTTGAGAATTGGCTTGCTTTACGTGCTTTCTTAAGACCTGGTTTTTTACGTTCAACCATACGTGCGTCACGTGTAAGTAGGCCAGCGCGTTTCAATGAATCGCGGAAGTCTGGATCTACTTGTAACAATGCGCGAGCGATACCATGACGGATCGCACCTGATTGTCCACCGTATCCACCACCTACAACGTTAACCATAACGTCGTATGAACCTTCAGTTGAAGTCACTGCGAATGGTTGGTTGATAACAAGACGTAAGTCTGCGTGTGGGATGTATTCTTCAACATCTTTTTTGTTTACTGTGATTTTACCAGTACCTGGAACCAAACGAACGCGTGCGACAGCGTTTTTACGACGGCCAGTACCTGCATATTGTGCTTGTGCCATTATATAATGCTCCTTTCCTCTTAGATAAGTCCTGAGATATCAAGTACTTCTGGTTGTTGTGCAGCATGTGTGTGCTCAGCACCAACGAAGACTTTCAATTTCATACCTTGTGCACGTCCAAGAGTGTTATGTGGAAGCATGCCTTTAACAGATTTTTCGATCAAACGAACAGCATTTTTAGAACGTAGTTCACCTGCTGAGATTTGTTTTAATCCACCTGGGTACAATGAGTGAGTGTAGTAAATTTTATCAGTTGCTTTTTTACCAGTTAATTTAACTTTTTCAGCGTTGATAACAATAACAAAGTCACCTGTATCAGTGTGTGGTGTGAAAGTTGGTTTGTTCTTTCCGCGAAGTACGCTAGCAACTACTGCAGAAAGACGTCCAAGAGGTACATCTGTTGCGTCAACAATGTACCATTTGCGTTCAACTTGGCCTGGTTTAGCCATGAAAGTTGTTTTGTTCATGATTTCTCCTATACGAATTCGTAATATGTGTTTACAAGTGTTGGTGGGTGTTCCGTCCCACGCAAAGGTATTTGGAAGGTTCCGGGGCCTTTCAAATGGGGTAAACAATACCGTCTATTATCATACCAAAGAATGAGGCTTCACGTCAAGCAATTTTACGCTCTTTTTCCTTATCTTTTGAAATGGCTGAGCTTCTCAAGCTATGAAAAAACAGGGTAGCTCATTTCCTTGCTTCTTGCCCAATACTGAATACCGCTAGCGTCCCTTCCCCTAGATGGGCTGAAACAACAGGTCCAATTGGCAGAATCAGTACCTCTTTTACAGCTGGCACTTGGAGGAATTCTTCCTTTAAGCCCTCTGCGCTGTCAATAGAGCCAGTATAAGAGATAAGAAGCTTTTCTGAAGAGAGGTTCTCAACTGTCAGCTTAAGCAATTCCTTACTTGCTTTTTTGCGGCCACGAAACTTAGCAATTGGCACTAGTTTACCTTCTGCTGAGATCGATAAGAGAGGCTTGATATGGGCTAAACTTCCTAAGATGGCTGAACTTTTAGAGAGTCGTCCACCTCTTTCTAAGTGGTGCAAATCGTCCACTAAAAAATAGGAACGCAGACGAGGGGATAGGTCTTCAATCAACTGTCTGGTTTCTTCTATAGTTTTACCTGCTTGACGAGCCTTGGCTGCTTCCATTACCAAAAGACTTTCGCCACCAGCTGCTGCTAAGGTATCAACAATCTCAATAGTGGCTTTTGGATAGTCTGCCAAAACCATCTCTCTTGCCATTACAGCACTCTGGTAAGTTCCTGAGAGAACTGATGAAAAGGCTAGGTAGAGTAAGGCTTGATTTTTCTTGGCAAAATCTCGAAAAACTTCTTCAAACTGACCGACATTAATTTGGCTAGTCTTTGGTTGACTGCCTTTTTTCATTTGTTCCAATAAATATTGGGTAGATAGAGCATCTTCTCCCAATGTCTCATAGATTTTTCCATCTAGTTCAACAGTTAGACCGAGCCTAAGGATTGGATGTGTTTCAAGCCAATCTTTTGTTAAATCTGCAGTTGAATCCGTCATTAGTGTAAACATGCAGTACCTCAATTACAATCTTTTTTAATTTATTTGATAGTCAAACTATTATCAAAACATTCTACCAAATTTTCACATCCCTAGCAAGTTTTCTCTCCTTCACCTGCCTATCATCAGATTCTTCAAGACATAGAAAAAACACCCTGCTTAAGTTTTAGGATGTTTGGTTGACAACCTTGTCAAGTTACGAGGTCAGCCTTTTAGGAGCTCATTCTACTCATAGATCGCCCAATAAGTTTTTAAGTTGGTCTATTTGTCCTTGATTCCAAGGTCTCAGTTTAGGTTTTTTAGAATCAATAGACTCAGACATTTTATCCAAATCTGCCTTAACAGTATTGACTCGACGCTCCAGTTCTCGAGCGGGAACCCTTAGGGCACCTTGGGAAAAAATCGTCCACTGTTCATTCAAATCACTGGTTGCCACTTCCACTAAGTGTAAGGAGGTGTTTAACTCAGCAGCTGTACGCTCAATATAGGCATCCGCCGTCTCGTCTTCTTCTGTAAAAACAACTGAAATCATGTACTGATCGTAACGCTGTCTTAGGCCAGGGACAAACTGGGCATCAAAGACACAGATGATTTCGATCTTTTCAAAATGAGCATAATTATTCAATTTGTTCAGCAGAACCTCTCTAGCCTGATCCAGTTGGTCACTTTTAAAAAGCTGCTTGGTTTCCTGCCAAAAGGCAATCATGTTATAACCATCAACCAGTAAAATCTTTTTCTTCATCTAACTACCTTATCGTTTATGTCGGTACACTTCATACATAAGCACAGCTGCAGCCACACCAGCATTTAAGCTCTGCACATGTCCAGCCATGGGAATAGTAATCATTTCATCTACTTGTTTTTTGATATTTTGGGAAATACCCTTGCCTTCACTACCAATAATTAGGGCAAGTTTACCAGATGTGTTCCATTGTGGTGAGGGAGTGCCTTCCATATCTGTTCCAAAAATCCAAAAGCCGTGTTCTTTTAAAATAGCAATGCTTTGACTGATATTTGTAACACGCGCAATTGGTACGTATTCTGCTGCACCAGTTGCCGTTTTTGCAACCACCGGCGTAACCCCAACTGCGCGATGCTTAGGGATGATAACACCACAAACCTTGGTAGCATCAGCTGTTCGTAAGATGGATCCAAAGTTATGAGGATCTGTAATCCCATCAAGAATTAAAATGAGGGGATTTTCTTCTGCATTTGCAGCTTCAATAATGGTAGTTAAGTCACTATAGGAAAAAGCAGAGACTCTCAAAACAAAGCCTTGGTGAACAGCACCATCAGTCATCTCTGTCAAGGTTTTCTTAGAAGTCCAAGAAATAGAGACCTTCTTTTCAGTAGCTAAAGCCTTAATTTTATCAATATTCTTGCCGCGCAAGTCTTCTTGCAAGTATAGTTTATTTCCTGTGTTAGCTATCAAGCTCTCTGTAACAGCGTGAACGCCATATACAATATCCTTATTCTCTTCTTTAATTTCAGTATTTTTCATAATTCATATTATAGCATGAATCTGAGAAAATAGTCCTATTGATCTGACAAATAAAATAAGTAAAAAAGGACCAAAGTCTTAGATTTCAGTCCTCTTAAACGTAATGCTACTAGCAAGCTCCTTATTTCTGTACAAAATGAATTGTCTCTGTTGTTTTTTGATAGCTGTTGCTGGCAGTTTTTATGGTCACTGTCACCTTATAGTCACCAGTCTTTTGGTGGCTCATATCAAACCAGGCAGTCATGTTATTTAGACCTGCTGCCATTTGGTAGTTAATGATACTTAGGTCATTACCCTTTGTATCCTGAAGGCTGATCATAGTTTGACCTTCACTTTCTAAGGGGCCTGCTAATGTGACAGCAATATCAAAAATAGGTTGGTCTTTCCTTATTTTTCCAGTAACTGTCATAGGATCCGCTTTTTTATCCTCAGCATTGACTTTTTGAGCTTGTCCAGCCATTGTGTTTTCATTGGCTTTGACAGTTGGACTGACTAGCATAGCAGCTAAAAGCAAGCTTGAGAATGTAATGGCTGTGTAAACTTTTTGTCTTCTCATATTTTTCATAGTAAAGCCTCCTTAATATTCTTACCTACCTTTAGTATAAAACAATAGCTAAAAAATTCAAGTATTTACCACATTTATATGAAATTGTATGGTCACTGTACCAGCAGCTAGCAAACATCTATTTCCCTTGATCTTTTTCTTTAGCCCTAGGTAGTCAAAAGCTTAGAAAAAAGAGGGGCTGTCTGGCCTCTCTTTTTTCTAAGTTTTTTCAATGGTTTGGATGCACCAGGCCACAAGTTCTTCCAAGCGTTCCTTGTTTTCTGTCATATCCAGATAACCCATAACAGCCTCAAAGCCCGTTGACATGCGATAGGTAACAATATTTGCATTTTTTGCCTTGGTATGACTGTGGGTATTGCGACCACGTTTATAAATATCTAATTCTTTGGGGCTTAGAATATCATCTTCTAACATCTTCTGAATGAGATTAGCCTGCGCCTTGGCAGAGACATACTTTGTCGCTGAGTGATGAAGCTGGCTAGGCTTTGTTTGTCCCTTGAAAATGAGGTGACGACGAATATAGTAAGAATAAACAGCATCCCCTTCAAAGGCTAAAGCAATACCATTAATCAGATTAACATCAACCTTAGTCACGTGTCCACCTCACACCATCTTTGGTATCAAGGAGTTTGATTCCTTGAGTTGCCAGCTGATCACGAATGGCATCTGCTTGAGCAAAGTCACGATTGGCACGGGCGCTTTGCCTCTTTGCAATCAAAGCTTCAATTTCTGAATCAAGCACTTCTTCTTCAAAAACAATTCCAAAAACAGCTAGCATCTTTTCAAACAGGCTTTTAACCTCGCTTGTATAGTTGCCTGAATTAATCCATTTGGCAAAGTCAAAGACTACTGTAATTCCATTTGCTGCGTTGAAATCATCATCCATTGCTTCTGTAAAGGCAGTGGCGTAGCTCTGCAGTTCTTCCATAGAAGCTGAATCAGTTAGGGGTTGATTTTGGGTGTTCTTCAGGTACTTCAAGTTAACTTCGGCATCATGAATGGCCTTATCAGTGAAATTAATAGGTTTTCGATACTGTTGGGTGGCAAGAAAGAAGCGAAGAGCCTGACCGTCTACCTTTTGCAACATATCATGGACAGTTACGAAATTCCCAAGAGATTTGGACATTTTCTCGTTATCAACATTGACAAAGCCGTTGTGCATCCAATAGTTAGCAAAGGTCTTTCCTGTTTTTGCTTCAGATTGGGCAATCTCGTTGGTGTGGTGTGGAAATTCTAAGTCTGCACCTCCACCGTGGATGTCAATGGTGTCACCTAAGATTTCAGTGGCCATAACAGAACATTCAATATGCCAGCCTGGACGTCCTGAACCCCAAGGACTTTCCCAGGAAATTTCATCTTTTTTAGCTGCTTTCCAGAGGGCAAAGTCTAAAGGGTTCTCCTTTAAGGCCATTTCACTATCAGTACGTCCTGAGGCACCGATTTCAAGGTCTTCTGTGGTTTTATTAGCCAGTTTAGCATAATTTTCAGACTTGACTACTCGGAAATAGACATCTCCTTGTGATTCATAGGCAAATCCTTTTTCAATCAAGACAGACACAAAGTCAATAATGGCATCCATATAATCCATGACCCTTGGGTTTTTACTGGCTGGCTTGATGCCCAAGCAAGCAGTATCTTCCATAAAGGCTGCTATAAATTTGTCGGCCAAGGCCTTTGGTGACATTCCTTGCTCAGCTGCTGCCTTGATAATCTTATCATCGATATCTGTGAAATTAGAAACATAATTAACAGTATAACCACTGTATTCAAAATAGCGACGGATTGTATCAAAGGCTACTGCCGAGCGCGCATTTCCAATATGAATATAATTGTAAACCGTTGGCCCACAGACATACATATTCACCTGGTTTTCATTTATAGGAATAAATTCCCGTAAGCTGCGTGTCATCGTGTCATATATTTTGATCATTCATTATTTCCTTTTTTATTTCTTGTCAAGGCCTTACAGTTTAGAAGAATAATAGGATTCTTCTCTTTGATGTTCAATGCTTTTGATTTTAAGTTCATCTTTTTGCCCGTGTACGCGGACAACTTTTGCTGGTACCCCAACCACTGTCACATCTCCTGGTACATCTGATAAAACAACTGCTGCTGCGCCTACCTTGGCATTTTCACCAATTTCAATAGGGCCAATAATCTGCGAGTGAGCTGAAATCAAAGCACCCTTACGAACGGTTGGATGACGTTTGCCTGTATCCTTACCAGTTCCTCCTAAGGTAACGCCATGGTAGAGCATTACACCTTCTTCTACTACAGCCGTTTCTCCAATAACTAAGCCTGCTCCGTGGTCAATGAAGACTCCAGGAGCAATAGTGGCACCAGGATGAATTTCGATATTGGTCCAAAAACGCCAAAATTGGCTGTGCATTCTAGCTAATAAGAAAAATTTATGAACCCACAAAAAGTGAGAAAGGCGATGGGCTGCCAAGGCTTTGATCCCAGGATAAGTAAGGATAACCTCAAGTGAATTTCTTGCAGCTGGATCCAACTCTTTTACGATATCTATACTTTTCTTCCACCAGCTCATTCATTCTCCCCTTATTGCTCTATATCTTTCCAGTCAATTAAAACTTGTTGCTCATCAAAGGGATTGACTGCCACTCCTTTGCTTTCATCTATATCATTTTCACCATTTCTTGGCTGGTAAATATCGTCTATGGTCCAGGTTAGAATGACCCCCTGCGCCTTGCGGAAGGCACCACCAAAGTCCTCTTGGTTATACCATTTGGCAAAGCTTTGCAAGTTTGAAAAAGCTGGAATATAAGATTTCCCTTCAGGCGTAGACATGGTTGGGAAAAAGCGATCATAATGCTGATCGTCTTTTATAGTTACAAAAGCAGGAACCAAATAGACTTTTTCCATCAGTTCTGCCTTTTGATTGTCTTCACTCATAAGGGTGTTAAGAATAGTGGTGTAATTATTGAGGAATTGAATCATATCACTACTCTTAAAAATCGTAGAATTCCCAAAATCACCTTTTTTCTTCAGATTGAAAACCAGACCTGAAACTCCTGTTTTAATAACCTCTTCCAAGACGGCAATGGCAGAGCGCTCCAGCCAGTATTGACTCTGTGCACTCTTTTGTTCTTCTTTGAAGATAGCCATATCATCTTTGTCTGTAAAAACAGGTGTGACGCTTACCCCTTCAACCTCAATAGCATAAGGCTCCTTACTAGCCCACACAGGAAAATTGTGAAAGGCATTAACCAAGGCAACACTATCTAAAAAATTATCTGGTGCATTGATAAATGCTCTTAGTCGTTGATCAATTTCATTACTTTCAGTCTTTATCATGTTTTTCTTCTTTTTTATGGTCTTTACTTGGGGCAGAGTGCTCTTGATCTTCCTTGGTATCTGCCTTGCCCTTTTTCTCAGGTCTTGGTGGACGAGGTAAGAGTGCCTTCATAGAAGCATCTACTCTTCCCTTATCATCTACTTTAATAACCTTAACATCAATTTCTTCACCTAATTCTAAGACGTCAGCAACATTTGTTGTTCTTGTCCAAGCAATCTCAGATATATGGACTAGGGCGTCAGTTTTATCAAAGAGGTTAACAAAGGCTCCAAATTTTTCAATGCGAACAACCTTAGCATGGTAGATTTCACCGACCTTAGCTTCACGGACCAAGTCAGCAATGATTTCTTTGGTACGGTTAATGGCTGCTTGGTCACTAGAGAAGATTTGAACCATTCCTTCATCATCAATGTCAATTTTGACGCCTGTTTCAGCAATGATCTTGTCGATGGTTTCGCCACCCTTACCAATAACAACCTTAATTTTGTCCACATCAATTTTAATGGTATCGATTTTTGGAGCTGTTGGTGCTAATTCTGGACGTGGTGCTGGGATTGTCTCTTCAATTAGGTCTAAGATTTCAAAACGTGCTTTCTTAGCTTGGGCTAGAGCTTCTTCTAGGATTTGCGGTGTGATACCTTCAATTTTAATATCCATCTGAAGAGCCGTGATACCTTCTCGAGTCCCTGCCACCTTAAAGTCCATGTCGCCAAAGTGGTCTTCTAAGCCTTGAATATCAGTCAAGACAGTGTAATTAGTTCCATCTGAAATCAGACCCATGGCAATACCTGCTACAGGCGCTTTGATTGGTACACCGCCGGCCATAAGGGCAAGAGTGCCTGCACAGATTGAGGCTTGTGAAGATGATCCATTGGATTCTAGAACTTCTGCGACCAAACGGATGGCATAAGGGAAGTCTTCTAGACTTGGAAGAACTTGTTCAAGGGCACGTTCACCTAAAGCGCCGTGACCAATTTCACGACGGCCTGCTGCCCCGTAACGACCTGTTTCCCCTACCGAATATTGAGGGAAATTGTAATGATGAAGGAAACGTTTTTTGTATTCTGGCGCTAAGCCATCAATGATTTGCGTTTCTCCCATAGGTGCCAAAGTAAGAACTGAAAGGGCCTGGGTTTGTCCACGTGTAAATAGACCTGAGCCGTGAACTTGTGGTAAAAAGTCAACTACTGCATCCAAGGGACGAATCTCATCGACCTTACGGCCATCAGGACGGATCTTATCTTCAGTAATTAAGCGACGGACTTCTGCATGTTCCATTTGTTCTAAAATTTCGGCAACGTCTCGCAAGATTGTGTCAAAATTTTCATCTTCGGCATGGCGGACTGTGTATTCAGCGATGACTGTTTCTTTTACTTCTTCTGTTGCAGCCTCACGAGCCTTTTTCTCTTCAACCTGAACAGCCTTTTGTAAAGCAGGGTTATACTTGGCAACAATTTCAGCCTGCAAGTCTTTATCAACTTGCAAGAGTTCCACTTCTGCTTTTTCTTTACCAACTGCTGCTACAATTTCTTCTTGGAAGGCTATAAGCTCTTGAATGGCCTTATGCCCACGAAGAAGAGCTTCCAACATAATATCTTCTGATAATTCTTTAGCACCAGATTCAACCATGTTGATAGCTTCTTTGCTACCAGCGACTGTTAATTCTAATAGCGAAGCTTCAAGCTGTGCTTTATCTGGGTTGATGATGAATTCTCCATCAATGTAGCCTACCTGTACTCCAGCAATTGGTCCATTAAAAGGAATGTCTGAGATTGATAGGGCTAATGATGAACCGAACATAGCTGCCATTGGGGCGCTAGCATTTTCATCATAGGAAAGAACAGTATTGATGACTTGGATTTCATTACGAAAACCTTCCGCAAACATGGGACGAATAGGGCGGTCAATAAGGCGAGCCGTTAAGGTAGCATCCGTTGAAGGACGTCCTTCACGTTTCATGAAGCCTCCTGGGAATTTCCCTGCCGCATACATTTTTTCTTCGTAGTTTACTTGAAGGGGGAAGAAATCGCCTGTTGCCATTTTTTTAGACATAACAGCTGCTGTAAGCACTGTTGAATCACCATAGCGTACGATAGTAGCACCATTGGCTTGTTTAGCCAATTGGCCGATTTCAACAACCAATGGCTTACCTGCAAAACTTGTTGTAAAGGTTTGTTTTGACATAACATTCTCCATTTTTTATTTTACGTGTTTCCTACAAAGCTCAATCTAGCTGTCCCTAAACTCAACTTTGTATAAAACCACGTATAGGTATTATTTTAACACAATTCAGATAAATAAAAAACGCCCAACTTAGGTTGAGCCATATAATTTTTAATAGCCAATCCACATTCTTTTAAGGTCAGATTTTGTGAGTGGGTATCTGTATTTCAAAAGAAGAATGCTGACAATGATTGTTGGTAAAACAAGGTATAGCGGCAAGTACCAGCTCTTTTCCCAAAGCTCAGGATAAGTAAAGTAAAAGAAAATCAAAAATAGGAAGGCCGTTAAGATCGACAAAAGCTTCCATAAGCGAAAACCTACAGGATTTAAAAACTAAATCGGATAATCTAAAATAAGCCAGAGTAAAAAAGGATTTAAGACATACCAAGTTTGAAAGGTCACTAGACTTATAACCGTCTCCACTAATAAGAAGAAATCAGATGCACCAAGAACCATTTCCAGTAAATTTCTAATTGTTTTATCATCACTTATCACGTTCTTCTGTACCATCTCCTGGGAAAAGCCATCTTTGAAAAGAAAGCTCAGAAAGCGTCCTTTTAAGTAACCCAGAACAATGACCAGACAAACTCGTAACCACTTCTTCTTTGGTCATGACCAAGCTAAGATAGTAACAAAAATAAAAGGGGAAAAGCCACCAATCCGAATATCTCTGTAACCCCAAAAAAGGGAAACCAATAGATCAAGCACACAAAAGAATAAGATAGAAGACAAAACATAGTCTATCAGATCTTTTATTTGCCTCACATTTGGTTTTTTCATATCTATACCTTCCAATATGATAACGCTTACCATGTTATAACATGCTTAGAAAGCAAGAAAAAGAGCCATCAAAAAAATATATCAGTTGATTTCTTTTAAAATATAAAAAGATTGAAGGGGGGAGGCAGCACGCTGCGGGTATAACCTAGGTAAAACAAAAAAAGTCTTCCAAATGGAAGCCTCAGACTGTAGACAAAGCCTATTTACCTAGACCAATAGGCTAAGAAGCTCTGCAGCCTATCAATAAATTTCCTATTTTTGCGAGCAAAAGCGAGCTGATTAAGGCTACCTCCGCCGTGGTTTTAGTAGCTGAAATGATCTTTAATTTTCAGATACAGGGAAGCTTTGAGACCTGGGACTCAAAACTTAGGCATGGAATTCTGAAAGAAGTCGCTGCCGTTCCCACCACCTAAGAAAGGTATCAAAAAATGACTTTTTCTTCAAACTGAAGCCTGAAGGAATTTTAGCCTAAAATTTCTTGATAGCTAGACACAGAAGCGACGATAATACTGAAGTATATCAAGAAAACAAAAAAGCCTCCATTTCTGGAGACTCTTCTTATTTTTTCAGATAAAATTTTTCTCAGGCAAGGCAGCGCGCTGAAGGCATAACTAGAGTTAGCCGAAGCAAGCTAACGAAGCCTGAAGAAATTTTAGTGAAAAATTAACGACGAAGACCTAAAGATTGGATAAGCTCACGGTAACGGTTAACATCTGTACGACGTAGATATGCTAACAAGTTACGACGGTGACCAATTTTTTTCATCAAACCACGGTAAGTTGCGTGGTCTTTTTTGTGCTCTTTAATGTGAGTGTTAAGGTGGTTGATTTCCCAAGTAAGAACTGCTACTTGAACTTCAACTGAACCAGTATCACCTTCATGACGTGCATATTGAGCGATGATTTCATTTTTTTTCTCTTTTGAGATTGCCATAATATTTTCTCCTTTTTTGCTTAATCCGAGTCCTAGGATTGGCACTCCTAAAACCAAGAAAAAGTTGGTATGTCTCACGACCACTCTATTCTAGCAGAATAGCTAGCCCAGGTCAACTTCTTGAGAAAGTTTTCTATCTTGCTGGCTTTATTAGTTTTTTAGATAGGGTGAAGACAAGCATGAGGAGACCCAGGCCTAGACTCATTAGGGCATAGATAAGGTAGGGTGTCATAAGGGATTTGGAGATTGAGCTGAGGAATTGCAGAATAATGGCTGCTCCTCCGCCGCCTATATTACAGCCAATCAAAACCAGGGTTGTGGCGGTAGTCAGTTGATGACTGGGAACTATCTCAGATAGATTATGGAAAACTATTGTGACACCTATACTGTAGACAAAGCCTGTTAAGATGGCGCCAAGCCCTACTAGGAAAAGATTGGTTCCCTGCCAAAGGATCAACATCCCTAGACCAAGTGAAATAGCAATAGCTGGCATAAGATAAGAATGAAGCCAATCTAACAGATAGCTAAAACTAATACCAGACACAATCCCCATAAGCATCATCAGGCTTAGGATAAAACTAGATTGGGCGGCACTGCCGATCTTAAACTGATCAATAACCACTGGTATCCTCAAGGTATTTGATGTATTGACAACGATAACAAATCCTGCATAAGTAGCCATTCCTAACAAGATTAGCAACTGTTTAAACCTTAATTTGTCAGCCTTGATTGGCTTAGAATCTTCAGGAATTTCTTTTGCTAGGTCTGGAACAAAGAGTAGATACATCAGAAGGATGATAAGAGCAAATGCATAGATAAGAAAGGCCTTTGTCCAACCAAAAGTGATTAAATAACCAGCACAAAAGGTTAAAATAGCGGAGCCCAGAACTTCGGCAGAAGACCGATAACCCAGCATCTTGATGCGTTCCTTACCAGAAAAGCGTTCACTCATCATATTGATGGCTTTGGCATTGATCAAACCTATACCAGCACCTAAGAAGAGCCGAGAGAAAAAAACAGGATAATAGGATTGGATTAAAAGGGGAGTAGCTCCTCCAAATGCTATTAAAAGTAAAGCAAGGATGATAATTGTTTTTTCCTTCAAATAACGATTAATGATCGGATTGACAAGAAGGGTCGCAAGAATAGCAAAAGAGGATAGCGAAAAAAGGATGGTGACTTGATTAGAGCTATAGCCAAGCTTTTGGTAATAACTGAGCATCTTAGGGAGGGCTGGGGAAACAGAAAAAGGTGTTATCATCATTAGCGAGAGGCTAAGAAGACTTGTTTTTTCTAGAAAATTTTTCATTGATAGGTATCCTCATTTTTCTTGTCTTTTGATCTTATATTCAGTATAATCAATTGAAAGAAATAAAAATAGGACCTAGGTCATAAAATGAAAATCATTAATGATTACAAATTATTACAATCCTTCTTATATAATAAGAAACTAGATGGATTTTTCCCAGAAGCCTATCATCAAAACTTGCAACTTCTTCTCTACCAAAAGGGTGAAACCATTTGTCAGCAAGGACAAGATGTCAAAGCTCTCTCTTATACTGTCACAGGTTCTGTCAAAATCACGCGCCGACTAACAAATGGTAAAGAACACATTTTGGAAACCCATGCCAGACCCTGCATTGTAGGTGATATCGAACTGATGACAAATCAGCAGGCTGTAACTTCAGTCATTGCCCTAGAAGAAACTTATCTTATCCAGATGCCTCTGACAGATAAGGAAAATCTCTTAAAAGATCCTCAATTCCTCTATCAAATTGGACAAAAACTGGCTGACAATTTCTACCAGCAAAACATTAGATCAACCACAAATATTAGCTACACGGTCAAGGAAAGACTGGCCAGCCATATCCTAAAAAATGCCGATACAAACAGATTTATCTTGAATTTGCCTTTACTGGCTGATTCTTTTGGCACCAGCTACCGCCACCTGCATCGTGTCATTCAGCAATTAGTCAGTGAAAATATTATTGAACGCTCTGCCTTTAAAGAATACCAGATTCTTGATCACAAAAAATTAGAAAATCTGGCAAGTGATGACTAAAAAGCCTTAGAAAGCATTTGAAAAGGTTAAAAAGCATAAAAAATAAGGAACCCTCCCCAGGATTCCTTTTGTCAGTGTCATCTTCTTCTCTCTCTTTGAAGAATCTATTGTTTGGAGATTAGAAGTATCATACCTTCTTTCAGTCATTAAAACAAGTCCTTTTTAAGAGAAAACAAAGATTTTTTTAGACTTGTATAGACTTGTCTGCAAAATACAAGACATCTATACCAATTACATCATAGCCATTGGCCCAGCTACTTGTTCGGATTGGACCACTACTTCTTTTTCTGAGAGATTATAGTTATCCATTAATAAGTGGCGCAGTTTCTGATCATTTACTTTTGATTGAACTCTTTAAGAATTAAGGTTCTTAGCGTGGGCAATGATTTTGACATCTTTTAAAAGTTTTCTATTAGCGCCAAGGTCAATGCTTTTGCTCCTGTCCTTAAAAGCAATATAGTAGTCATAACCTAGCTTTTACTTACCAACAATTTAGCCTTTATAGCTGAACATAGGGCATAGATGACACCTAAAATCAGTAAGGATCCTATAATAAGGTTCGTTTGATCAGTCATAGAATCACACTTTCTTCTTGTAAAGATAAGTATTTTTGATCTTTTCTTAAATAGTGAGTTTATTATAATCTTTTATCTAAGCCCTGTCACTTAAATGATCAGTCAGTTCTGCAAGATTTAGGAACTTATTTTTTACTCATTTTATGAGAAGCTTGTTCTTTTTCACCATTGTAGATCCTTTAAAAATGCTATTTTTTATGATATAGTTAAGCCATTGAATAATTAAAGGAGTTAAAATGTCTGTACAAGATAAATTAATCAAAGCAGCCCATATGATTAATATGGATGATATTATCCGCGAAGGAAATCCTACCTTACGGGCAAAAGCTAAAGAAGTGACCCTTCCCCTTAGTGACCAGGATATTATTTTAGGGGAAAAGATGATGCAATTTCTTAAAAATTCTCAGGATCCGGTCATGGCTGAAAAATTAGGGCTTCGTGGAGGTGTTGGTTTAGCTGCGCCACAATTAGATATTTCAAAACGCATTATTGCTGTTCTTGTGCCAAATATGGCAGACAGTCAAGATAACCCGCCTAAAGAGGCTTACAGTCTAAAGGAAGTGATGTATAATCCTAAAATCGTATCTCATTCTGTCCAAGAAGCAGCTTTGGCAGATGGTGAAGGCTGTTTGTCTGTGGATCGTGTGGTTGAAGGCTATGTAGTCCGTCATTCCCGAGTTACTGTAGAATATTTTGATAAAGACGGGCAAAAGCATAAAATTAAATTAAAGGGCTATAATGCCATCGTTGTGCAACATGAAATTGACCATATCAATGGCATCATGTTCTATGACCGTATCAATGAAAAAAATCCTTTTGCTAAGACAGAAGACATGCTTATCGTTGAATAAGTATAAGCCATTTCAAGCATTAAGGTAAAAGGAATACAAAAAGGCAAGAGTTTTAAGGCCCTTGCCTTTTTACATATTTTAGTAAGTCTTATAAATAATATTGACAGCCAAGCAGAAAGACTATCTCCTGCCTTTTACGAGAAAATCATCTGCTGTGCACTATAAAAAGAGTGGTCACCAGACGATGATCACTCTTTTACTATTCTTAACCAATGACTTTGAAACGGTCTTCGTCAGCCATGAAGTCTTTATCTCCAGCTGCTGCTTCGATAGAACCAAAGTTTAATTGGGCACGTAATTTCCAATTAGCTGGCACACCGTAAGTTGATACAACTGAAGCATCAATAACAGGATTGTAGTGTTGTAAGTTAGCACCTAATCCAAGTTCGGCAGATAAGGCTGTCCAAGCATTGACTGATGAAATACCAGATGCTTGTTCAGACCATACTGGGAAGTTGTCGGCATAAAGGGCAAATTGTTCTTGAAGATTGGCTACGACATCTTGGTCTTCAAAGAAAAGGGCAACTCCCTTAGCTGTGCTAAAGTTTGCTAATTTCTCTTTTGTAGCATTCATGGCATCCTCAGGAGCACCTTGTTCTTTCATGATTGCTAGCAGATCAGTTGCAACTAATTCATTCCAGAATTTTGTAACTTGATCATTTAAGAGGATCAGAACACGCGTTGTTTGACTATTAAAGGCTGAAGGTGATTGACGAACAGCTTCTTTGATAACTTCCACAATTTTTTCATCTGAAACTTCGGTATTGCGACCTAAGGCATAGATAGTGCGACGATTTTTCAATTCTTGTAAAAATGACATATTTTCTTCTCCTTTAAAGATATGTGATAACTTAGTCAAAATTGACATATGAGTCCTCTTTCTAAAAACTCTTTTTATTACTATATAGTAATTATATTATTACTAATTCGTAAAGTCAACTCAGACGACTTATTGATTTTTAAATTTTTTCAATAGTCTTATCAGCTCTTCTTGCTCTTCTTCTGTTAAAACGGAAAAAGCTTCTTCAACACGAGCAATATGATCAGGCAAGGCTTTGTCAATGATAGCTTGGCCTTGGTCTGTTAAGGTCACCAAGAAAGCACGTTTATCGTTTGGACAGGTATGTCTTTTAATCCATCCTTTTTTTTCCATATTTTTGATAACAACTGTCATATTACCAGAAGTTGCTAGCATGCTATTAATCAATTCACCGATTTTCATTGTTCCTTTTGCCTTTAAAACATCTAAAACAGCAAATTGTGTATTTGTCAGTTCATAGGTTCTGAAGGATTCTGAGACCTTAGTATCAATAGTGCGAAAGGCTTTTCGCATGACTACCATGGATTTTACGGCTGAATTTTTAAATTTTCCCATCTGTTCTCCTCATTTTAGTTTTTATTTTATCACTAATGAGCATGGTTAGGCTGATTAGCTTAAAATAAGGGAAGACTCTTATCTTTTAGTTTTTAAGCCTTCTTCATTTTAGAAAAAATCTTCAAAGAGACTTAGCTGATTATCTTCAGGCATATTTCCTAAGATTCCCATATCATCCATTTTTTCTACAAGTGTTGATGAAGCTCCGCCACGCTTTCGCAATTCCATTTTTGAGAGGAATTCCCCTTCTTGACGGGCTTTAACAATCTGTCTGGCCACGTTTTCGCCAAGACCTTCCAAGGCGACAAAAGGTGGGATGAGGGTGTCACCCTCTATCTGAAACTCAATGGCATCACTCTTGTAAAGATCCAATTTACCAAACTTGTAACCACGTTCCAACATTTCGTTGACAATTTCAAGTGTTGTAAACAAATCATTTTCGACATTTGAGGCTTCGTTATTTTTCTTTTTAAAGGCTATTTCTTCCATGCGAGCCTTGACAGCATTTAAGCCGCCACTCATAGTTTTTAACTCAAAGGCCTTAGCTCGAATAGAAAAGTAGGCACAGTAATACATGATTGGGTGATGCACCTTGAAATAAGCAACCCGCAAGGCCATCAAAACGTAGGCTGCCGCATGGGCCTTAGGGAACATGTACTTGATTTTTCCACAGGATTCAATGTACCAGTCAGGAACATTATTCTCACGCATGGCCTGAATATAGCCATTACGTTCTTCTTCTGAGATCTTAAGCCACAAGCCCTTACGCACACGTTCCATGATGGTAAAGGCCATCTTAGGTTCTAAACCAGCATGCATGAGGTAGACCATGATATCATCACGACAACCAATAACTGTTTTTAGAGTAGCAATGCCATCTTTAATCAGATCCTGAGCATTACCTAGCCAAACATCTGTTCCATGGGATAGCCCTGATAATTGCAGCAGCTCCGCAAAGGTTGTTGGTCTGGTTTCATTTACCATTCCACGAACAAAGTTGGTTCCAAATTCAGGAATACCCAACATTCCCGTTGGTGTGCCTATTTGTTCTGGACTGACCCCAAGAATCTCTGTCCCTGAAAAGAGAGCCATAACTCCTGGATCATCAGGGGAGATGGTCTTAGGATCAATACCAGACAAATCTTGGAGTTTTCGGATCATGGTGGGATCATCATGACCCAGGATATCAAGTTTTAAGACGTTCTCATCAATATCATGGAAGTTGAAGTGGGTGGTCTGCCATGAGGCTGTCACATCTTCAGCAGGATATTGAACAGGAGTGAAATCGTAGACATCCATATAGTTTGGAATAACAACGATTCCCCCTGGGTGCTGTCCGGTGGTTCTTTTCACTCCTGCCGCCCCTGCTGCCAGACGGTCCACTTCAGCATCAGGATAATACTTGCCATAGTCTCGTTCATAACCTTTGACAAAACCATAGGCAGTTTTCTCAGCAACCGTACCTACAGTTCCTGCACGAAAGGCATATTCTGCTCCGAAGATATCTCTGACATCCAGGTGGGCACTTGGCTGATCATCTCCAGAGAAGTTCAAATCAATATCGGGTACCTTATCACCATCAAAACCAAGGAAGGTTTCAAAGGGAATATCTTGACCATCTTTTTGATAATTTGTTCCACAATGAAGACAAACCTTATCTGGCAGATCATAGCCAGAACCGACAGAACCATCAGTGATGAATTCAGAATGTTGGCATTTAGGACAGATGTAGTGAGGTGGCATGGGGTTAACCTCAGTGATCCCGATCATGGTTGCCACAAAGCTGGATCCGACAGAACCACGTGAACCAACCAGATAGCCCCGTTCATTTGATCTGTTAACCAGCATCTGAGAGGCCAGATAAATCACGGCAAAACCATTCCCCAAGATAGAGCTGAGTTCCTTTTCAATCCTTAAGTCAATGATATCTGGCAAGGGATTGCCATAAATCTCAAAGGCTTTTTGGTAGGTCAATTCTGCAACGGTTTCTTCTGCTTTATCAATATATGGGGTGTAAAGATCGCCCTTAACAACTTCTACTTCTTCGATTTTATCAGCCAGATCTTGTGTGTTTTTAACAACAATTTCAAAGGCCAATTCTTCCCCTAAAAAGGCAAAATCATCTAGCATTTCATTGGTCGTTCTGAAATGAACTTTAGGCAGTGGTGCTGGTTGTGCACCTTCTCCTCTGCCAATAGGTCTATTAATCAGAGCACCTTGTCCTAAACTGCGGACAATTATTTCACGGTAGATTTCATCTTCAGGCTCAATATAGTGAACATTACCAGTTGCTAAAACTGGTTTGTTGAGTCTACGGCCCACTTCAATTAAATCTTGAATTGTTTTTTGAACGCCTTCTTGGTCTTTGATTAATTCACGCGCAATAAGAGGTTCATAAACAGCCGGTGGCATTACTTCAATAAAATCATAATACTTAGCAACATCAACGGCAGCTTCAATCCCCTTGGTTAGAACAGCATCAAAAACTTCCCCATCAGAACAAGCTGTTCCTAAGAGTAGTCCTTCACGGTAAGTATCCAAAACCGTTCTTGGGATCCGAGGAACGCCTTCAAAGTAGACAACATTTGAAAGACTGACCAGCTTGAAAAGATTTTTCAAACCAACTTGATTCTGAACATAGATGGTCGCGTGTTTGATCCGAGCTTTCTTATAAGAATCTTCTGCCACCAACTTGGTATTAAGATCCTTTAAGTTGGTCACCTGGTGTTTTTCTCTAGCTTCTTTTAAGAAAATAAAAAGTAAGCGACCAGTGGCTTCAGCATCATAGTTGGCCATATGATGGTGGTCAAGTGAAACCTGGAAACGTTTTGTCAATGGTCCCAGACCATGTCTCTTGTATTCTGGGTAAAGGTTTCTAGCAAATTCCAGTGTGTCAATGACTGGCTGCGTAATTCTTGGCAAATCGTGCCGTTCGTAGTTAGCATTCATAAAGCCAACGTCAAAGCTAGCATTGTGAGCCACTAAAATAGTATCCTGACAGAAGGATTGGAATTCCTCAAGGACTTGTTTTAAGGGCTTGGCACCCAGCAAATGATTGTCTGTAATACCGGTCAATTCCGTTGTAAAGGCTGATAAGGGATGACCAGGATCAATAAATTCATCAAACTGTTCAATGATATTGCCCTTATACATCTTAGATGCAGCTATTTGAATCAGATCGTTATTAAGAGCAGACAGTCCTGTTGTTTCCACGTCAAAAACAACGTAGGTTGATTCGTGCAGATCCATGTCCACTGGATCATAAGAAATAGGCACCTTGTCCTCAACGATATTAGCTTCTAAACCAAAGATAGCTTTAATACCTGCTTTACGCGCCCTATGGTAGCCATGGGGAAAGGATTGAACATTGGCATGATCGGTAATGGCAACTGCCTTATGACCCCATTTAGCCGCGGTGTCAATCAAGCTTTCAACAGTTGGCAGAGCGTCCATTGTTGACATGTTGGTATGAGCATGAAACTCAACCCTCTTTTGGTCTTCTGGCATCAAATCTTTACGATCATGATGAACAATTTCTTTAACTTGTTGGACGTTCATGGTCAAGCTTTTGGTAAATTGATTGTTTTCAATATTTCCTTGAACTCTCAACCAGGCACCCTTTGCGATCATATCAAACTTGTGCAACTCATCATCATCTTTGGCCCATTTTTGCATGGCAAAGCTGGAAGTATAGTCTGTCATCTTAAAGTTGATAATATGGCGACCAGTTCGCGTTGTCTTTCTATCCACATCAAAAACCAAGCCTTCAAAGACAATCCGATTTTCTTCTGTTTCCACTTCTTTCATCGGTGTGATGCTTGCTTTTTCAAAACCAGCCTGTCTCTTGGCTACTCGTTCCTTATAGTCGTAAGTTGGTTTACTTGCACTTTCTTCTACGCTAGGTTGCAGAGCTTCTAAGGATTTTTGAGCTTCAAAGTTTTCTTTGGCAGCTTTTTCTAAGAGTGCTTTTCGACTACTTGTAAAATTCTCTTGCAGTTCTTGGGTCATCCCCTCATCAGAGACCATGTCAATATCAAGCTTTCCAAAGCCAAACTTCTCAAATTGTTTGGCTAAATTAGGGATATGGTTTTTACGAAAATGGTCGTTGTTGACGAACTTTGGCGCATGAATAAGCAAGCGATTGTCTTCAAAGGAAACCTTGAGTTTTGCAAAGGAAGATTTAAAGCTAGCTCCATTACAAGGAGCATGCTCAAAGGCTTCTTGATAATAGTCTTGTAAGAGCTCATCAGAATAATCAATCTGGTCAACCTGGATATCAAAAGAAGTCTTGATGTCTGCCTCTTCAAAGGTTCTTCTTAGCCGATAATCCAATTCTCGGTAAATAGCAATTGGCAATATGTGGGCAAATGAAAAATGAAAGTCCCAGAGACGAGAGATGGAATGAACCTCAACTTCAATAATATCAGCAGACGAAAAAGCACTTGAACTTCTCATTTCAAGCGGCATTTCTATTTGTTCCATCAATTTAACCAATAAATCTGACATAGTTTTCTCCCGATTTTCTTAAGCTTTATTTTACCACAAATCACTAGACTTTTCGAGCCCTTGCCTATCTTAAAAATTTTAAAAAGACAATAAGCTTGCAGCTACAGACTTTGTCTTTCAGTCTTTTCCTTTTGTTTTTTGGTCTTCCATTTCATACAAAAAAGCGTAGTGAAGAGTTAATTAAAGCTGGCAAGCCTATCAGAAAAGAAAAAGATTGAAGAAGGACTTTTCTTCTTCAATCTGCTCTATTTTCTTCATTTAGGATAAGGAGGGATAGTCCTTATGATTACTTGAGAGTGGCATCATTTATTTCAGGTTGACCCATTAGTGGTACATCTGAAATAATGTCTTCTTTTTCTGTTCTTACTTCAGCTTCTTCTGGCTGTGTTTGGAGGTTTTCTACCACACTATTTAAGCCCTGATCAACCAATAAATCTTCATAGAATGCAGCACTGGTAACTAACATATAAGGATAGAGCCAGATAAAACCAATTCCGAAAGTCAAGACTGTTAAGATAATCCAGCCAATGAAACTCAATTCTAGGACAAAGAATTTCCACTTATAGCCATTCATTAAGTGACGGCTTTTTGTAATAGGTTCTGTAGCAGAAGTTTCTAAGCCAGCTTCTAGGCGATCTATTAACACATAAAAGGACTGAGCATAGGAATAACTTTTAATCATCCCTGGAATAACCAGTAGCAATGACCATAGGTAGACAAAGATAGCGATTAGTAAGTTTAAGATAAAGAACTTACTGTAACGACCTTCTTTAAATCCATAGAAAATGGTTTCTTTAGCACCCTTCTTTTGGTTCCTGATAAGGTCAATAGAAGCCTTGTAGACCCCAGTAGCTAAACCAATCTCTAGAAGGCCAAACAAGAGATAAAGGATGACTGTCAAGCTTATGGCTAGAGGATTCATTCTTTCGGCGTCCAGATCAACACCTGACCAGGACAAGATACCAGAGAGTATGACATAAATCACAGCAAGTACAAATGTGGGAACTATAGTTACTAAGATAGCCCACTTCCAATTGCCCTTAAGGGCAGCCTTGGCTTCCTTTTTTAATTCTGCTCTTGATTTCATAAAAAACTCCTTTGCACTTTCTTTTAGTATAGCACTTTTTAGAAAAAATAGGGCTATAGATTATTTTAAATTATCACATTATAAGACTAACTCTCAGCCGGTGGCGTACTCTTTCTTCTTATAATAGCAGAGTTCTTTAACCTGCTAAATGGCAGCTAAGAAAGTAAACTTAGAAGCAACTAATAAAATCAGCAGCAGAGCCTTATAGCGACAGCAAATGAGATTTTCTAAGAAGAAAAGAGTATAATATTACTAATAGAAAAATTTAAGTAATACTAGCTATAGAAAGAGAGAATAGATATGGACAAGCCAATTATCGAGTTTCAGGGAGTCAGTAAAATATACGGCAATAATATTGCAGTAGAAAAAATGAGCTTAACGGTTATGCCTGGTGATTTTATCTGCTTTATTGGTACCAGTGGATCCGGTAAAACAACCCTCATGAGAATGGTTAACCGCATGCTCAAGCCTAGTAGTGGAAAGATCCTCTTCAAGGGTCAGGATATCGCCAACTTCAACCCTGTTCAATTAAGACGAAAAATTGGCTACGTTATTCAAAATATTGGCTTGATGCCTCATATGACTATTTATGAAAATATTACCTTGGTTCCCAAATTATTGAAATGGTCAGAAGAAGATAAAAAAGCAAAGGCCAAGGAATTAATGAAACTGGTCGAATTACCAGAAGACTTCCTAGAACGCTACCCTTCTGAATTATCTGGTGGTCAGCAGCAGCGTATTGGTGTTATCAGAGCATTAGCTGCCGAACAAGATATTATTTTAATGGATGAACCTTTTGGTGCTCTTGACCCTATTACCCGTGAAGGGATTCAAGATCTGGTCAAATCCCTGCAAGAAAAAATGGGGAAAACCATCATTCTAGTCACACATGATATGGATGAAGCTTTGAAATTAGCCACAAAAATTGTTGTTATGGATAAGGGAAAAATGATTCAAGAAGATAGTCCTACTGATTTACTGCATCATCCGGCTAGCAATTTTGTTGAAAAAATGATTGGAGCTGAACGGCTCATCCGTGCTCAATCAGATGTGACACCTGTCAAATCCATAATGCTAACGCATCCCGTATCTATCACAGCGGACAAGCCCTTATCTGAAGCTGTAACCCTGATGAGACAAAAACGTGTTGACTCCCTCTTAGTCACTGAAAATGAAAAACTGATTGGTCTGATCGACTTAGAATCCTTGACCAACCATTACCAAAAGGATCTTTTTGTCTCTGATCTAATGACAAGCATCAGTTTTACGGTGCAAGAAGATGCTATCCTTCGTGACACCGCTCAAAGGATTTTGAAACGCGGACTGAAATTTGCCCCTGTGGTTGATAGGGAGAATCGCCTTAAGGGAGTTATTACCAGATCCTCTCTGGTGGATATGCTCTACGACTTTATCTGGGGCAGCCAAGAAAAGGAGGAAAGCTAATGCTTGATTTTCTCACACATTATGGCAGCCGTTTACTAGTCAAAACCTGGGAACAGACCTATATATCTGCCATGGCCTTAGCCTTTGGTGTACTCTTGGCTGTCCCTTTAGGTACCTTTCTGACACGCTTTCCTAGGACAGCAAGGGTGGTTATTGCTATAAGCAGCATGCTACAAACCATTCCCTCCTTGGCACTTTTAGCCATGATGATTCCTTTATTTGGTGTCGGCAAATTACCAGCTATCGTCGCCTTGTTTATATACTCCTTACTTCCTATTTTAAGAAATACCTATATTGGCTTAAGGGGTGTAGATAAGGATCTAAAAGATAGTGCCAAAGGCATGGGCATGAGACCTATTCAATCCATTCTTCAGGTTGAGTTGCCACTAGCTATGCCTGTTATCATGACTGGGGTTAGACTCTCTGCCATTTATGTTATTGCCTGGGCAACCTTGGCTTCTTATATAGGGGCAGGTGGTTTAGGGGATTTAATCTTTAGTGGCTTAAACTTGTTTCAGCCTGAACTGATCATTGGAGGAACCATTCCAGTCATCCTCTTATCTTTAGTGTCTGACTGTCTCTTGGGAAGATTAGAAGATCGGCTCGTCCCTAAACAAAGAAGGGAGGCTTAAGGATGACCAAAAAAATTTATATCCCACTGACAATAGTTCTTCTTGTCTTGGCAGCTTTTATAGGTTATAGAGCCTTCAAGGAAAAGGAAAAACCACAAATCAGGATCTCTGCCCAAAGCACCACTGAATCTAGTATTATGGCCAATATGGTGGCTGAATTGATTAAACATGAAACAGACTATCAGGTAACAATCATTCCTAATCTAGGTTCTTCAAATGTTTCCCATCAAGCTCAGTTAAGGGGTGATGCTGATATCTCTGCCACACGTTACACTGGAACTGATATTACTGGTGCTCTTGGCATGCAAGCCATTAAAGATCCCCAAAAAGCTAGTAAAATTGTTAAAAGAGAATTTACAAAACGTTTCGATCAAAGCTGGTTTCCAAGCTATGGTTTTTCTGACACCTATGCCTTTATGGTAACCAGTGATTATGCTAAGAAAAATCAACTAGAAACTATTTCTGATATGGCAAAGATTAAAGACAGTGCAAGAGTAGGAATTGATAGTACCTGGATGAACCGCAAGGGTGATGGTTACCCTGATTTTACCAAGACTTATGGCTTTTCCTTTGACCACATTTCTCCAATGCAAATCGGATTGGTCTATGATGCAGTAGCCAGCAATAAAATGCAATCTGTCCTTGGCTATTCAACAGATGGGCGCATTAAGAGTTATGACTTAAAAATCCTAAAGGATGACAAGCACTTCTTTCCTCCCTATGAATGTTCCATGGTGGTTACTAATAAATTGCTCAAGCGTTATCCCAAGCTAGAAAAGCTCTTACACCGTCTAGATGGCAAAATCAGCTTAGAAAAGATGCAGGAATTGAATTACCAAGTTGATGACCAATTGCTAGAACCATCTCTGGTCGCAAAACAGTTCTTGGAAAAAAATGATTACTTTAGGGAGGGCCACAAAAAATGAGAGATTTAAACATCTGGCAACAATTAATCTATTATTTTAATCATAATGGGGCCTACATTCTAGCACAATTTTTGAAACACTTTTTAATCTCTGCCTACGGTGTGATTCTTGCTGCTATAGTGGGCATTCCCTTAGGGATACTCATTGCAAGAAGGCTGTCCCTACGTAAATTTGTTATGGGAGCCGCCAACGTCCTACAAACCATCCCCTCTCTGGCAATGATTTCTATCTTAATGCTTGGGCTGGGCCTAGGCACTAAAACAGTTATAGCAACCGTCTTTCTCTACTCCCTCTTACCCATTATCAGTAACACCTACACGGGTATTAAAAATGTGAACGAGGATCTTATTGACGTTGCAAAAGGCATGGGAATGACTAAAAGTCAGCGTCTCTTTATGGTTGAACTACCCTTATCCTTATCTGTTATCATGGCGGGAATTCGTAATGCCCTAGTTCTTGCCGTTGGAATCACAGCCATCGGAGCCTTTGTTGGAGGAGGAGGACTAGGAGACATCATCGTTCGTGGGACAAATGCAACCAACGGAGGAGCTATTATCCTTGCTGGATCATTACCAACCGCCCTAATGGCCATTCTATCTGACAGCATCCTAGGCTTTGTCCAAAGACTGCTAGAACCACGAGGCAATGCGAGAAAGAGCAATTAAGACAATAGGTAAGTGATTTTAAAAAAGCAAACTACTTCTTAGGAGATAGTTTGCTTTTTTATCTTATTTACTTGTTAGAATGTCAAGGGTTTCGATAACATTATCAGAATGAACCTCAATGCTATCACCACTTGCTTTAATCTTAATTTCAACAATACCATCTGCAGCTTTTTTACCAACTGTTATACGGATTGGTAGACCAATAAGATCACTGTCAGAGAATTTAGAACCGACCCGTTCATTACGGTCATCAGTTAGGACTTCATAGCCCTTATCCACTAACTCTTGTTCAATTTTCGCTGTCAAATCTTGGGCTTCTTGATCCTTGGTGTTAACGGTGATCAAGTGCACATCAAAAGGAGCCAATTCTTTAGGGAAATTAATTCCCCATGCAAAACGGTAATCTCCCTTTGGTGTCTTGCTGACAAAGAGACGGGCATGCTGTTCAATCACAGCCGATAGGATCCGACTGACACCTATACCATAGCAACCCATAACAATTGGAATAGCTCGGCCATTTTCATCTAAGATCTTTGCACCCATACTTTCAGAATAACGGGTACCTAGTTTAAAGATATGACCAATTTCAATACCACGTGCAAATTGGAGAATGCCATGTCCATCTGGAGAAATTTCTCCTTCTTTGACCTCACGAATATCAACATATTCAGCTTGGAAATCACGTCCTGGGTTGACCCCCTTAAAGTGGTAACCATCCTTGTTAGCTCCTGAAACAGCATTTGCCAGATTTTCAATGGTACGGTCAGCAACGATGCGAACTTCTTCTGGTAAATTAACAGGGCCTAAAGAGCCAAAATGAGCACCAAATAATGCAAAGGCCTCTTCTTCTGTTGCCGCTTCTAAGAAGTCTGCGCCTAGATAATTTTTAAGCTTAACTTCATTAACTTGGTCATTACCGACAAGTAAGGCAACTACAGCTTTGCCATCAGCCATGAAAAGTAAGGTTTTAATAGTTTCCTTCTCATCTATAGCTAGGAAAGAAGCCACTTGATTAATGGACTTGCAGTCTGGTGTTTCAATTTCCACCAAGTCTTCTGCAGCCTCTACCTTGGTGCTTGGGCTGAACTGATTGCTAGCCATTTCCAAGTTAGCTGCATAGCTAGATTCACTAGAATAAGCAATGGTATCTTCACCTGAGATCATCCAGGTATTTAATTCAGCCTTAATGTCTTCAAGGACATCTTCTGGAATATCGTCAATAGAAGGAATTGACTTATCAAGTACTAACCAACGGTTAAGATCTGTACGGGCTGGGGTAATGGCCATAAATTCTTGAGAATCCTTACCACCCATAGCTCCGCCATCTCCAATAATCCCCTTAAATTCCAGACCTACTCTGGTAAAGATTGCCTCATAAGCCTGACGGTAATCTTCATAAGTAAGATCTAAATCTTCATAATTTTGGTGGAAGCTATAGCCATCTTTCATAATAAATTCGCGGGTACGAAGTAGGCCATTTCGAGGACGTTTTTCATCACGGTACTTGGACTGAATTTGATAAAGGTTTAAGGGCAACTGCTTATAAGACTTGACCGCATCACGAACAAGGGTTGTGAAGGTTTCTTCATGGGTTGGTCCTAAAATGAAGTCAGACTGGTCTCTATTTTTAAGTTTATAAAGATCTTCTCCGTAAGTCTCATAACGGCCTGATTCACGCCATAAGTCGGCTGTTAATAGGGCTGGGGTAAACATTTCAACCGCCCCAATTTTTTCAAATTCCTGACGCATGATGGTCTTGAATTTTTCAATAGTACGATTTGCCAGTGGTAGGTAGGCATAGATCCCAGCAGAAACCTGACGAACGTAACCTGCTCGTAGCATCAGCGCATGGCTAATAACCTGCGCATCACTTGGCATTTCCCTTAAGGTAGGGATAAGCATTTTTGATTGTTTCATTTATTCAATTCTCCTATCAGCTTAGAAAAAAGCTCTCATAATATCATTCCAGGTAACAGCAACCATTAAAACAAACATAATGGCCACTCCTGCTAAGGTAATGTAAGTCTCCGTTTCCCGTTTGATGGGTTTGCGGCGAATAGCTTCTATCACATTCATCAATATCTTGCCACCATCAAGGGCTGGAATCGGAATGAGATTAAAAATACCTAAGTTGATCGATAGCATAGCCATTAGATAAAGGACAGACTCAAGCCCATTTTGCGCTGCTTGATTGGACATTTGGTACATGGCCACAGGGCCTCCAAGCTTGTCTAAACTAAAACCAGTAATAAGATTTTTCAAGGCTACAACAATAATCAAAGCCCCATCTGCTGCCATCTTAAAACCGCCTAATAACTTGTCTTTTAAGCCTGTTTTGAGGGCTGTTTTTACGCCGAGAGCATATCTATTGCCTACCTTTTTAGGTTGAACAGCTACTGTTTTAACATGCCCGTCTGATTTGACTTTAATAGGAAGCTCCTGGTGCTTTTTAAAGCCTTTGGTTGATTTCAAGACAGCTTCTGATAAGTCATTCCAATTCTTCACTGGGTATTTCCCAACTTGGAGGATTTGATCATCTGTCTTGATCCCAGCCCTTGCGGCTGCCCCATTATCCACAACTCTGACATGGTTACTTGTAGGGTCAGCAGCTCCACCTTGAAGAAAAACAAAAAGTATAAAGACCACAATCCCTAGGATAAAGTTGTTCATAGGACCCGCAAAATTAGTTATTAAACGTCCCCAAATACTTGCATTTTGATATTGAACGTCTAAAGGAGCGATCCTAATTTCTGTACCATCTTCTTCAACAATAGTGGCATCATGATCAACCTGATAAGTCTTAGATTCATCAATGACCAAACCACTAATAGTGAGCTTGTCCTCTAGATCATAAGAGGTCACATTCATGGGAAGACTTGTTGGATCAACTTTATGAGAAGACAGGTTGATCCTTTTTACAAGACCAGCATCATTTAAAGTTAAACTTGCTGGAGTTCCTGTTTTGATCTCTGTTTTATCATCTCCCCAACCAGCCATACGGACATAGCCGCCCAAGGGCAAGATCCTGATGGTATAAAGGGTGCCTTCTTTGTCAACATGGGAAAAGATCTTTGGTCCCATGCCTATGGCAAATTCTCTGACAAGAATGCCAGATTTCTTGGCAAAATAGAAATGCCCAAATTCATGGACAACAACTAATATTCCAAAAATAATAATAAAGGTTAATAATCCTAACATAGATTTCCTTTCAGTCTATTCTTGTAATGTCGGTTAAAACAAACCGAATAAATGCATAATAGGAAAAACGAAAATCACTGAATCAAATCGGTCTAAAATCCCGCCATGGCCTGGAATTAACTTTCCAGAATCTTTGACACCAAAGTGTCTTTTAATTGAACTTTCTACCAAATCACCAAATTGTGCAAAGATGGAGAAAAAGACCACAAAGATTAACATGACTAAGAAATGATGAGGAGCATAGACAGACTTATCCACCAACATGAAAACAAAAGCAATAACTACTGCTGAAGCAATGCCTCCCAGGCTGCCTTCAATGGTCTTGTTGGGAGATACCCTCTCTAGTAATTTGCGTTTTCCAATCTGACGACCAATGAAATAAGCTCCCATATCTGTTGCCCAAACGATAAACAAGGCTAGGAGCACTTTGTCAATTCCTGACATCCTGGCATTAACCAGATTTTGAAAACCAATTCCCACATAGAGGCTTGAAGCAATAGGAAAAGCTGCATCATCAAAAGAGTAACGGTCACTGTTTAAGACTGTACCTGCTAAAATCAAAAAGACAATAAAAGCAAAGCAGGTCAAATTTCCATCAATGGGTAAGAAGGTTAAATAATTATCCATGGGAACAGTTAAGACAAAAGCTGCTAGCATGGCTAAAACACCTTCAAATGAAAAAATTTCTAATCTTTTCATTTTCATCATTTCGGATACACCAATCATGGCCAAGAGACCGACAAACAGTTGAAAAGGTAAATTGCCCATTATTAAAAAGGGTATGAAAATCAGTGCGGCAATAGCACCCCAGATAATACGTTCTTTCATTTACTACTCTCCTATACTCTACCGAAGCGTCTTTTACGGCGATTGTATTCCACTAGAGCCTCAATGAATTCTGACCTTCTAAAATCAGGCCAAAAAACGGGTGTGAAATAAAATTCGCTATAAGCTGATTGCCAAAGCAAGAAATTACTCAAACGCAACTCTCCACTTGTCCTAATAATCAAATCAGGATCCCTATAAAGATAAGGTAAGTGATCTGTCATTAAATAATTGGCAATTAAATCTTCTGTAATATCATCTGGGTTGAAGCTAGCTTCCAGCACATCCTGAGCAATCATTTTTACAGCATTTGTAATCTCTGAACGACCCCCATAGTTTAAGGCAAAGTTTAAAACCAGACCGGAATTTTTTCTTGTGGTTTCAATAGCGTCATTGAGTGCCTTCAAGGTTTCTTCTGGTAAGGCTTGGGTATCACCAATCATCTGAATACGTACATTGTTTTTCTTAAGCTCAGGGACATATTTATCAAAGAATTCTACGGGAAGATTCATAATAAAATTAACTTCTTCTCGAGGACGAGACCAATTCTCTGTGGAAAAAGCATAGACTGTTAAGACTTTTACACCATAGTCTGATGCCGTAATGGTTACTTCTTGAAGAGCATCCATTCCTGCCTTATGACCAAAAATCCTTGGTTGTAATCTTTTTTTTGCCCAGCGGCCATTTCCATCCATGATAATCCCTACGTGCTTTGGGACCTTTTCAATTTTGACATCTTTTGATTTTAATTTTAACTTAAACATTTTACTTCCTTATAGATAAGCATACTTACCTTTTATTCTACCATACTTCAGGCCATTTGACTTGTCTTTTATTACTGAAAACACGAAAAAGAGCTAGTTATGGGGAAAATAAACTGGATTTTCCCTTAACTAACTCTTTTTGCTTTTATATGTCAAAACTACTGTTACTTGCCTATAAAAGCCTAGTTTGAACTGATAGCTCCATCTTTTTCTTCTTGAGCTTCGATGGCTGTCTCAGCTTCTACATCAGTATCTGCAACTTTTGTAGGTTCAACTGCAGTTTCTTCAACAACAGGTATGCTTTCAGCTTCTGGCATGGTTTCATCAACTACTGGATTAGTTGGAGCACCAGTACTCGTGATAACACGTTTAATAGCTGATAATTCAAATGGTAAAAAGACACCATCTACATCTAAAACCACACGATTAGCTTCTTTGTCCACTTCGTCTACCAAAGCATACATGCCACCGATAGTTACAATTTCATCACCCTTTTGCAAAGTGTTCAATTGGTTTTGACGTTCCTGTGCTTGTTTCTTTTGTTGACGTTGCATGAAGAAAATTAAACCAATCATAACAACAAACATCAATATTGTAGATAAACCCATAATATCTCCTTTATATATAAAAGTCATGAATAACTATATCAAAATTAACCAGACATAGCAAGGAAAGTTCGCATTTCTCAACTAAAACGCAAGAAATTGTTTGATTTGGTCAATGGTCAATGAGGAATCACACTTGCTTTTAAGCTGCCCATCTTTACGAACCAGTAAGGCTGGTACAGTTTTTAATTGGTGCTTTCTTCTAAAACTTTGAATCTCTTCAAAGTCGGCTGACTCTTCTGTGTTCACATAGTAGGGCTGCTTTTTCTGATCAGCAAAAGCCTGTGCTAGCTTAGGGGCAAAGAGACGACAGTAAGGACAGCTCGGACGTCCTAAAAAGACGACCAGGTCTTCATCACTCGCCATTAAGCTACTTAAACGATCACTATCTATTTTTTCAAATGCTTTGACAGCTTCTTCAAATTCCAATCTTACAACTTCCTTTCTCATTTAAAAATAAGGTCATGTAAGCTTCACCTTCTTCTCATTGACAAAGATCAAGAAAAAGATCAGCTTGTCACTTTCCTTCTACTTTTTGTCTTCATAACCTTTTGGATGACTGGAGTGCCAGGTCCATGCACTTTCAATTATTTTTTGAATATTATCAAATTCTGGCTTCCAGCCTAGTAGTTGACGGGCCTTGCTTGAATCAGCAACCAAGATATCTGGATCTCCTGGACGTCTTGGGCCTACTTGGGAGGGTATGGATTTTCCTGTCACCTGACGGGCTACCTCTAAAATTTCTAGGTTTGAAAAGCCAGTTGATGAGCCCAAATTAAAGGCGGTAGAATCATTACCTTGACGCAAATAATCCAGTGCTAGGCTATGAGCCTGTGCCAAATCAAAGGGATGGACATAGTCACGTATATTTGTACCATCTGCTGTTTGATAGTCATCTCCAAAAATCGTGATCTTTTCTCGACTGCCTTGAGCTACCTGTAGAATAATAGGAATCAAATGGGTTTCTGGATGATGATCCTCTCCAATTGTCCCATCAGGCTTATCACCTGCAACATTAAAATAGCGAAGAGCTACGTATTTGATGCCATAGGCCTTGTCAGACCAAGTCATGATTCTTTCCATCATAAGCTTACTCTCCCCGTAAGGATTGATAGGCTCTTGCGGTGTGTTCTCTTTTATTGGCATTTCTTTTGGAATACCATAGGTGGCAGCGGTGGATGAAAAGATGATTTTCTTCACATCATATTCATTCATAACTTCAAGGAGTTTAATCATCCCAGATGTATTATTGTCAAAATACTTTAAAGGATCTTCCATTGACTCCCCAACTTGGGAATAGGCTGCGAAATGTATAAGGCTATCAATGTCTGGGTTTTCCTTGAAAACCTTTCGCATAAAGTATTGATCTGCAAGATCGCCCTGATAAAAGCGAGCAGCTTTATGTACAGCTTTTCTATGCCCTGTGACTAGGTTGTCAACAACAACGACAGTTTCCTTGTCCACTTCAATCAATCGATCGACCATGTGAGAACCAATGTAACCGGCTCCTCCCAAAACTAAAATTGCCACTAGAATTCTCCTTCTATACCAAGGCTATCAATAAAACGATCGAATGCTTGACGCCCTTCTTGGTTTACTTTATAGACACCAGCATCTTCTAAAACTCGGACAAAGACCTTAGCCACTTCTTTTTGGACCAGATTGTGTACCTCTTGCGCTTTAATATGCTGGCTTTCTTTAATCTGATCAGCCCAATCCTTATGATAGTCTGCAATCTTATTATACCTACCTAAGAGATAATTTTCAACTTCACGCAGTTCCTCTTTCAATCTTGCTGGTAAAATAGCCAAGCCCATCACTTCAATTAAACCAATGTTTTCCTTCTTAATATGGTGGAGCTCTGGATGAGGATGATAGACGCCATCTGGAAAGTCCTCGCTAGTGTGATTATCTCGTAAAACAATATCCAGTTCAAACTGTCCAGCTCTTTTTCTAGCAATTGGTGTTACAGTATGGTGTGCTGTCTCTCCACTATAGGCTACAATATCCACAGCTGGATCAGAATAGTCACGCCAGCTCAAACGAATTTTCTCTGCCAGCTCCACTAAGTGAACTTTATCAGTCCCCCTCAAACGAATAACTGACATTGGCCATTTGACTATAGCTGCCTCAATATCTTCAAAGCCCTTAAAGGTAAAACTTTTCTCAATATCAGCTAGGGCCATGGGAAATTCATGACGGCCCCCCTGATAATGATTGTGTGTCAGTATTGAGCCGCCCACTATAGGTAGATCAGAATTAGAGCCGACAAAGTAGCCAGGAAATTGCTCAACAATAGTCAAAAGCTGAGTAAAGGTGCTTTTACTAATAGCTAATGGTACATGCTCTGCATCCAAAAAGATACAATGTTCCTTAAAATAAGCATAGGGTGAGTACTGAAAGCCCCACTTTTGACCAGTCAATTCTATGGGTATAATCCGATGATTAGCGCGTGCAGGATGGTCAATACGCCCTTGATAGCCCTCATTTTCCATACATAATTGGCACTTGGGGTATGAAGAGGACTTGACTAACCTAGCAGCCGCAATGGCCTTTGGATCCTTTTCTGGTTTTGAAAGGTTGATAGTAACTTCCATATCACCATATTTGGAGGGACTTGTAAAGGCAATGTTTTTGGCAATAGCAGAGACTTTAATGTAGTCATTATCCTGACTAAGCTGGTAAAAATCAGCAATAGCCTTTTCCGGTGATTCCTGATAAGTTTGCCAAAAGGTGCGATTTAAGAGACTGGGAATCGGTGTGATAAAATTCATCAGCTCTGCTCCCAGACAGTCCTTTTCTTCTAAGAGGGGGCCTACCTTACCATTTTGCACAGCCACCTCTAGCAAGTGATCCTTCAAAGCAATGATATTACTTTCTTGACTAGGAATCTGAGATCCTTCTTCGCCAACTAAGGCCAATACTCTGTTGGTCAGGTAAATACGATCCTCTTCTTCATAGGAGGAGCGGGCAATAACAGCACTTACGAATTCATTAATTAAGGTCATAGTAGGTCTTTCTTTAGAGAGCATGTGCAGCTTGGGCAATTTCTGCTATATAAAAGGATGGGGCGTAGCCTATCACTTTAGTATAGGTCTGACCAACTGACTTTGTAAATTGATCAACCTTATCCTTTGAAACAATGGCAATAGCACAGCCACCAAAGCCTGCCCCAGTCATACGAGCTCCAAGAACACCCTCTTCTTGCCAGGCAGTGTGAACAAGTGTATCAAGCTCAATACCTGTCACCTCATAGTCATGTTCCAAAGAAATATGTGAGGCATTTATCAGACGGCCAAATTCTTCTAAGGCTCCTGATTCAAGGGCTTTCCTTGCCTTCAAGGTGCGTTGATTTTCTAGGACAGCATGCCGGGCACGTTTGATTCGATTAGCGTCTTTAATAAGATAGGCATACTGATCAAAGCTGTCTGCATCTAACTGACCCAGGGTCTCAATAGCTAGACCCTTATTTAATTCTTCTACTGCTTTTTCACATTCTAAACGGCGTTCATTATATTTAGAATCAGCAAGTTCACGCCTTTTATTTGTATTCATGATAACGATGACATTGTCTCCTAAATCAAGTGGTACAAGGTCATATTCCAGGCTATTGGTATCCAGATAGATGGCACATTTATTAGCTCCCATTCCGATGGCGAATTGATCCATGATACCTGAGTTTACGCCGATAAATTTATTTTCAGTTTCTTTGCCAATTTTCACCAGATCCAAGCGATCCAATGTCAAATCAAAGAGTTCTTCACAAATAATCCCAATCAGAAGTTCTAAGGAAGCAGAAGATGAAAGGCCGGCACCATTAGGAATATTACCATAAATATAAATGTCCATTCCCTTATCTATAGTATGTCCTGCTTCTTGCAAGAATTTGATGACACCTTTTGGATAATTGGTCCAATTGTCTTTTTTATCAAAAACCAGAGTCTTTAAATCCACTTCAACTATGCCTAAAGCTTTGAAATTCTCTGAATAAAAACGTAAGGTCTGATCACTGCGTTTTCTAGCTGCTCCGTAGGTTCCTAGGCTGATAGCTGCTGGAAAAACATGACCTCCATTATAATCTGTGTGTTCGCCAATCAGATTGATACGACCTGGTGAAAAAAAGAAGCCATCAGCTTCTTCCTGAAAAATGTCCTTGAATGCTGCCTGTAATTCTTGCTTTTTCATAATAGTCTCCTTACTAGTGATTACTATGATTCTATTGTAAGGTTAGAGATTTTTTTAGTCAATATTTTTACTAAAATTTTACTAAAACAAGTAGAATGCCTCTTTCCTATGCTATAATATAAGTATTTTAAAGATGAAAAGAGTTTATTATGGCAACTTTAAAAGACATTGCACAGTTGGCAAAGGTTTCGCAGGCAACGGTTTCTCGGGTACTTAACCAGGATGAGACTCTCTCTGTCAGTGAAGAAACAAGACATCGCATTTTAACCATCACAGATGAGCTGGGCTATTCTAAGCATCAAAAAGTGACCAATAGTCCAAAAATCAAGCAGAAAATTGCTATTTTTCAGTGGTACAGCCAGCAAGAAGAGCTCAATGATCTTTACTACTATTCTATCCGCATTGGAATTGAACAGAGGGCTCAAGAACTGGGTTATGACATTGTCCGCTTTTTTCAAAATGATCACTTGCTGTTAGATGATACTGTTGTTGGTATTATTGCTATTGGTAAATTTAGTTCCCTTCAAATTAAGCACCTAGAGGGCCTTAGTGAAAATCTGGTTTTCGTTGATTCTGATACTCTTAATAGGGGGCACCACTGTGTCACAACGGATTTTGACCATTCTGTTATGATGGTTCTTGATTACTTTTTATCCAAAGGACTTACTCAGATTGGCATGATTGCTGGCGAGGAAAAAACCAGTGATCAAGTAGAGCACCTTATTGACCAGCGTTTTCGTACCTTTCGTAATTATGCCTTTGAAAAGGGGATCTACCATTCCAAATATGTTTTTGTAGGTGACTTTTCAGCTGATTCAGGTTATCAACTGATGAAAGAAGCTATTACTAGCTTAGGAGACCAGCTCCCACAGGCCTTCTTTATTGCCAATGACAGCTTGGCTGTTGGGGCTTTACGTGCCCTCCAAGAAGCTGGTATTTCTGTGCCAGACCGCCTTAGCCTTATTAGCTTTAATGACACAGCAATCACCAAACAAGTTTTCCCTACACTAAGTAGCATCACCGTCTTTACCCAAGAAATGGGGGCAAGTGCAGTGGATATCTTAAACAAACAATTGATCCATCCAGGCAAATGCCTTACAATGACCAGGTTAGGAACCAAACTGACCCTGAGAGGCTCAAGTATTTAAAAAGAAAAGACCTACTGAAGAAAAACTCTTACTCCTAGCAAGGGGGGATTCCAAGCAGACAGACAAAAAAACCTTGATCATCCTAGTAAGTAGAATGACCAAGGTTATTTTTTTGGATGGCTTTAAAGGAAAAGAAAAATCAGTTAGTTTGTCTGTTTCTTAACACAAAAGGCATCCCAAGGCTTTAATTTTTTACTTGTAATAAAGGCTTCAACGTCAGTATTGCTAATGATGATTTCATCTTCACTGCTAATGGCATGGTCAAAGTCTTCTTCATTTTCTGAAAGATTGACGACTACCAGATAGCTGTCTTGGCCAAAGTTTCTTTGGTAGGCAAAAACATTATCAGCTGTTTCTAATAGTTCGAAATCAGCCTCTACCAACCAGTCTTGACTTTTTCTTAGATGGATCAGTTTTTGGTAGGTATAAAATAGTGACTCTTTATTAGCTAGTGCCTTTGCGACATTGATTTCCTTATAGTTAGGATTGACAGGCAGCCAGGTACTCCCAGCGTCAGAGAAACCAGCATTCTTTGAATCATCCCACTGCATAGGCGTTCTAGCATTATCTCTTCCTATATGGCGGATATTTTCCATGACGGTATCCATGGACACGCCTTCTTTTAAAGCTTCTTGAGCATAGCGGATTGACTCAATATCATTGACTTGTTCAAGGTTTTCAAAGGGGAAATTGGTCATCCCGATCTCTTCTCCTTGGTAAATATAAGGAGTCCCGCGCATGAGATGCAGTAAAATGGCAAAAGCTTTTCCAGATTTTTCACGCTTATCCTGATCATTTCCCCAGATAGAAAGAACTCTTGGCAGGTCATGATTATTCCAAAAGAGTGAATTCCACCCCTGGCCCGGCTTCAATTCTGTCTGCCATTTATTAAAAATCCTTTTCAAGGCAGCCACATCTAAGCTATCTGTGAAGTTCCATTTGGGCTGATTGGCCTTGTGTTGGAGGCCAATATGTTCAAATTGGAAAACCATTGACAATTCTTTGTTTTCTGGGCGTGAATATTGTCTTGCAATTTCAGGCGTTGCCCCCCAGGTCTCACCAACAGTCATAAGATCATGGCTGCCAAATGTTGCCTGGTTCATTTCCTTCAAATACTCATGCAGTTTTGGTCCATTCCCAGTAATCTCTTGATCAGGTAGCTTACCAATCAGATCAATAACATCCATTCTAAAACCACCAATGCCCTTAGCTATCCAAAAGTTCATCATGTCATAGATCTTTTGACGAAGATTAGGATTTTCCCAGTTCAAATCAGGCTGCTTTTTACTAAAAATATGTAGATAATACTGACCAGAACTCTCATCTAACTCCCAAGCTGAGCCTGAGAAGATCGACATGAGATTATTAGGTTGATCACGCCAAATATAAAAATCACGCTCAGGACTTTCAGGGTTCTCTCTTGCTTCAACAAACCAGGCATGCTCATCTGAGGTATGGTTAACTACTAAGTCCATCACAATTTTAATGCCACGTTGATTAGCTTCTTTAAGCAAATTATCCATATCAGACATATCTCCAAACATATCTGCTATGTTCTGATAATCTGAGATATCATAACCATTATCATCCATTGGAGATTGGTAGACAGGAGAAAGCCAGATAGCTGTGATTCCTAGTTCCTGCAAGTAGTCTAACTTACTTGTAATACCTTTTAAATCACCTATCCCCTTAGCACTTGAATCCCTGAATGATTTGGGATAAATTTGATAAATTGTTGCCTTATGCCACCAGTGTTTTTCCATTGTTCCCTCTTTCTTTATCTTTTCAAACAAAATCCTCAAAAGATTTATTTTGAGGATTTTTACTATTCTAGGAGAAGCCTATCCTAACGAATTGCTGCTTCTGTCTCAGGGTCAAAGAAATGACCTTTTGCCACGTTAAATGTCAAGCTCACTAACTCACCTGGATTATGGAAGTCACGCGCATCAACACGAGAAGCAAATTCCGTTTGACCTAACTTAACATACAACATTGTTTCTGAACCAAGTAGTTCTGATACTAAGACTTCTGCCTTAACATTAGCAGTTGGGAAGGTATCTTCTACAATTTGATTACTTGAAATATCCTCAGGACGAATACCGAAGGTTACTTTTTTACCCTTATAACCAGCTGCTTCCAGAATTTTTTCCTGACCTTCTGGAATAGCAATATCTAAGCCATCTTCGCTGGTGATCCGACCATCTTTAACAACCACTTCAAAGAAGTTCATTGAAGGGCTACCTATGAAGCCGGCAACAAATTTATTAGCAGGTTGATTGTACAACTCTTGAGGTGTACCCACTTGTTCAATTTTACCAACAGTACCATTACCTTGAGGATTTTTGGTTGCACTCATGATAACAATACGATCTGCCAGTGTCATAGCCTCTGTCTGGTCATGTGTAACGTAGATTGTGGTTGAACCAATACGACGGTGAATTTTAGCAATTTCAGCACGCATAGACACACGCAATTTAGCATCAAGGTTTGATAAAGGCTCATCCATCAAGAATACTTTAGCATCACGGACGATAGCACGTCCCATGGCAACACGCTGACGTTGTCCACCAGAAAGGTCAGCAGGTTTACGTTCTAAGAACTCTGTCAAACCAAGAATGCCTGCTGCTTCTTTAACACGTTGATCAATATCGGCTTTTTTGTATTTGCGTAGTTTTAAACCAAAGGCCATATTGTCATAAACGGTCATATGAGGATAGAGGGCATAGTTTTGGAAAACCATAGCAATATCACGATCCTTAGGAGACTTGTCATTGACTACTTCACCATCAATTTTAAGTTCACCTTCTGAAATGTCTTCAAGTCCTGCAATCATGCGCAAGGTTGTAGACTTACCGCAACCTGAAGGTCCAACAAAAACGATGAATTCCTTATCCTTGATATCCAAATCAAAATCTTCAACAGCGTAATGTGTTGTGTTAGGGTACATTTTATAAATGTGATTTAAATTTAATCCAACCATGCTTTACTCCTTAAATATGCCAGTTAATCCTTAGGAGGATACAACTGTAAACGTTTTATTATCTTGACTCTATTGTAGCAAAGTAAAGGCTTTCAAAAAATAGACAAGCCGCCCAAATTTCTTTGGGCAGCTTGCACAGACCTATTGTTTCAATAAAAATAAATAAGCAAAAGCCAAATCATCAAGGTTTTTTAAGTTGAGACCTGTTTGAGCTCGCAACTTATCCAACTTATATTGTAAAGAATTACGGTGAATATACAATTTTTGAGCCGCTTGAACCAGATTTCCATGAGAATTCCACATGCTTGTAATCACATCAGTAAGGTCGGGATTTTGAAGCATGTAGTGGTTAAATTGCATAGAAATAGCAGGTAGACTAAGATTATTAAGTAAAGACCAGAGCATGAGTTCTGAAAAACGCATCATCTTATTTTTACCTTTTTGGACAAAGTAGGCTGAAAATAGGGTGTTTTCTTCTTCAAAACATTCTCTAAGAGTAGAAAGAGGCAGGTTTTGCCACTCATTACCCACAAAAAAGGCCAAGGGCATGCCAAAATCACTTTCTAAGGTTGGTAAAAGTCCTTGTAAAATGCTAAAGCTATCCTTTTGAAGACTGATATCCGTCAGAATAACTGTCCGTTTTTGGCTAAGGGGAACAAGCTCTACCACATGTGGCAATACAGAGCTTAGAATCTGGATAAAGTCAGCTGCCAAGGGGCTTTGATGGTTGATATAAATGAACTGACAAGACTCGAGACCCTCTGGACTAGGACCCTTCTTGTCCACCAAATAGGAGTACCAGATAGAGCTTAATTTTCTATGATGATTAGTATCTACCGCAATCAAATCTAAGAGGGCTAATTCCCGTTGGCTTAATTTATCCTTTGGAAAATGAAGACAGGTCTCATCTTTTTCAACAGTAATCCATTCCTCGTCACTCATGGGAAAAGGACTAGCTTGCATTTCAGGAAAGTAATTTTCTAGTTCCATCTTATTTCCTTTCTCTTTTATGTTCTTCTTTAGTCATTATAACATAGACAAACACTTTCAAAAGATGGGACTTTTCTTGGCAGATCACTTCTGCAGTCCTCTTTTATTTTTTGGGAAATAAGGAAGGAAGATTAAACTGATAGCGAATAGTATAGGAAAGATCCTGGTTTTTGAGTAGGAAAGTATCCCCAAAATTTTCATGATTAATGGCATCTGGTAATGTCTGAGCTTCAAGAGCTAGGCCTTCATGTTTAAGATTGAAACGTTCCTTACTGCGTTCAAAAACGACTCCCTCCTCAGGGTAATTAAAACTGTAAACAACAATGGCATTTCTCTCTGAAAAAATAGAGACCTGATCACCACTGTCATTGTCCGTCAAAGTAGCTATAGGATCTTCCAGAGAACTCTTGACGAGAAAGGCATCATCTAGACCCCCAATATGTTCAATGCGCTTTTGCAGTGGACTTGCTATTCTAAAATCATAGGCCGTATCTTCAACTGGTAAAAAACGCCCTGTGGGAATCAAGTGCTCGTCCGTTTCAAGACGCTCATCGGCTGCAAGGTAAAGGCTATGGCTAGTCAAAGTCGCTTCTTTACTGAGATTAAAATAAGCATGACAGGTTGGATTGAAGAGAGTGTCATGATTAGCCTGAAAAGCTCGATAAGTCACACTTAGACTATTATCATTAGCCAATCGATAGACCGCTTGGACAGTCATATCTGCTGGAAAACCATCCACTTCTTCCTTGGCTCTATAGGAAAAGGTCAGTTCAAGAAAATCATCGGTTTGTCTGCTATCAAAATCCCAGTTTTGCCTATGAAAACCTTCTGGTCCACCGTGGAGACAATTGGAAAAGTTATTCTGGGGTAACTGGTAAGTCTTCCCAGATAGGGTCACCTGTCCCTTGCCTATTCTTCCAGCCACACGACCAATAGATTGACCAGCACAAATGTTATTAGCTAGGTAATCACTGGCTTTTTCATGACCAAGAACTAAATTCTTATAGCTTCCGTCATTTTGTGGCACAAGGTATGCCTGCCAGGTCGCTCCAAGTGTCAAAAATCTTGCTTGGACACCTTGGTTATTGATCAGGCTAATCTGACTAACTTCTTCTCCATCAATTACTTTAGATACTATCTTCATAAAAACGACTTTCTCTGCCTTTCTATTCTTTTTTAAAACGCTTTCTTACCCTTATTTTACTCTTTCTAAGGATATTAATAAAGAACTAAAATCACTCAGTCCTTTAAAAAGATAGCCTCCAAGCACTTTAACTTGGCAAAAGCCTTTAGACCAGTAAGAATTAACAGATATAAAGGCACTTTCTTGGCAAATGAAGCTATAGCTGATAAGCATTAATATTAATAGACAAAATTTTCTGTTTTATGAGTTTTTGCCAGCATAGTCTGGTAAATAGGTGACAGCTTCATTAGTTCCTGGTGCTGTCCTAGGCTTTCTACCTGTCCCTGATCCAAGACAATAATTTGATCAGCATTTTCAATTGATTTTAGACGGTGAGATACTGTTATAACTGTTTTATCCTTGATTAAGCGGCTGATACTTTTTTGGATAGCCATTTCATTTTCCACATCTATGGAAGCCGAAATTTCATCTAATAAAATAACAGGGGCATCCTTCAAGAATGCTCTAGCTATAGAAATCCGTTGACGTTCCCCACCAGACAACTTAGAACCATTTTCACCGATAACTGTTTGATAGCGCTCAGGTAAGTTCTCAACAATCTTATCAACATTAGCTAGTTTAGCAGCTCTTAGAACTTCCTCATCGCTGGCAGATTTCCGACCAACCCTTATATTTTCTAAAATACTGGTATTAAAGAGTTCGGTCTCTTGAAAGACAATCGAAATCTTATCATAAAGACAGGCTGTATCCATCTTCTTAATATCAACTCCCCCCAGACTAATAAGACCACTATCATAATCATAGAGTCGGGATAAGAGCCGTAAAACAGTGGTCTTTCCACAACCAGAAGGTCCAACTAAGGCTGTTACTTGTCCCTGTTTAGCTGTGAAAGTAAGATCCCTAATAACTTCTTGATCACCGTAAGCAAAATGAACACCTTGACAAGTAAAGTCGTAATTTTCCAACTGATAGTCTTGCCCTTCTTGAACAGGCTGGGCATAGAGGTCTCTAACCCGCTTGAAACTATCTTTAAAATAGAAGATCATTTTAAGAAAGTCACTTAAAATACCATACTGGGTGGCTAAAGCCGTTGCCGCCATCAAATAACCAATATAGTAAAGTAAAGTGATTTGATGGGAATGCAATAAATCAACACCGACTGTAGCTGTTAAAACTGGTGCCAAGTAAGGCAGCAAGCTAATCAGAGTAGAAAGAACAGCCATGGGCATATCAGAAGTGAAATGGATCTTTTCAGTATCGCTTAATTTTTTTAAGAGTTCCTTTTCAGTAGATTCTTGCAAAGAGTAACTTTTTATTTCCTTTTGCAGTTCAAAGGCTTCTTGAAAAGCATCGGCATTCTCTAGTAGACGCTGATAATACTGTGAAATCAGATAGGTTTGTAAGTTGCGGGTCAGTAGCATGATCAGTAAAGTTAGCCAAATGGGGCCCACCACAGTCAATCCTAAGCTTAGGTTATTCCAAAGAAGTAAGAAAGTCACAAGTACTAAAAAGCCTATAAAGCCCATTGACTGCGCTAAGGCATGAGAAATCGTCATCTCAATATTATTGACGTCCATCATAATTGTTTGTGACAGGTCAGTAAGGTTATGTTTTGAAAAATAAGATAAAGGCAGTGCTCTTATTTTATCTGCTAAGTTGATTCGTAAACGAACACTCTCTTTATAGGTGACATCATAGTTGAGACCATATTCTCTATATAATATAAGAAAGATCAGACAGCTAATGCCCAATAAAATAGCCAGATACAGCTGTAATCCTTTTAATTGATGGCTTAACATATCCTGTAAAAAAGAAAAAACTAAGATGACAGGAAACATAAAGCTAATAAATTTCAGCAGGGACCAAAATGCAGCCTTGAAGACATTGTTAATACCTTGGTCTGTCAGAGAAAAATAGTTTTGTATTTTAGCCTTCATTTGCTATCCTCCATTCATTAGCCTGTGCATACAAATCCTGTAATTTCTGATATTTACCCTTAGCTGCATATAGGCTAGCATGCTGGCCTCGTTCAATAACCTTTCCATGATCAATAACCAAAATCTCATCTACATTTTTGATACTTGGTAATCGGTGGGCTATCATAATAACTGTTTTATCCTTCATCAAAGCTTCAAAGGCCCTTTGGATTTCATATTCATTTTCAGGGTCACTGGCAGCACTTGCTTCATCCAGTATTAGAATTGGTGCATTTTTAAGAATGGCTCTGGCAATAGCAATACGTTGTTTTTCACCACCAGATAAGTGGACTCCCTGACTACCAATAACAGTCTCTTCTCTTGTCTCAAACTTAGCCAATATACTGTCACATCTTGCTAGACTAAGAGCTTCTAATACCTCTTCTCGGCTAGCCTTTGGCCTTGCTAGCTGGACATTTTCAAATATAGTGGTCTTGAAGAGTTTGGCATCTTGAAAAACAAAGGCAATGGATTCTTCTAAAGTTTTAGCTGTGTAATCACTGATGTCGTAACCACCAATCTTTAACTGTCCTTTATTAATAGGATAAAAGCCAGAAATCAATTTAGCTATTGTTGATTTACCAGATCCTGACGAACCGACAAAAACATAGGTCTTCTTTTCTTCCAAATAGAGATCCAAGTCTTGAATAACAGGTAAACCTTTCTCATACTCAAAGCTAACCTGAGAAAAACTAATGGAATAATTAGGCATATGGTCACGATTCCCATAGCTTAACTGGTCTTTATCCATTTCTACAAATAGACCTTCCAGTTTATCAATAGCATCCTTTGCCAGTTGAAAATCTTTACTAAAAAGCATGATTTTTGAAAAGGCTGTGCCTAATAAGGCTGAAAAGGTCATAAAGAAGACAACTAAACTAATAAGCTCACCACTCCTAGCAAGGTTCCATTGGCTGTAGGCGTAGACAATAACCAGGGAGCCAAAAGACATGGTCAGAGTTTGAAAGAGGGTAAAAGGAAGTTTACAATCCTGACATTGTTTATTAACAACTTTTGCATAGTGAACAATAGCCGTATAAAGCTTGTCAAAGGATTCAATGACCACCCCAAAAATCTTGATTACTTGGATTCCTCTGACGTACTCAACAGTTTCAGAATTAATATCTTCTAGACCTCGCATATAATCTTCCATCATATTTGGGTCACTATACATAAATTTAAAGCATAAAAGAGACAAAGCAATGGTTACAAGAACCAATAAGCCCAGCATCCAGTTAGCTACAAAAGCTAAAATCAGTAAACCTATAGGAAACAAGAAGGCATTTACAGCATCCGGCAAGAGATGTGCAATGACTGTATGGGTATTTGAAGCATTGTCATCAATAATTTTTCTGACCTTGCCAGATGATTCCTTATCAAAGAAGGAAAAGGAAGCCCCAAGCAAATGCTTTAACCCTTCTTTTCGCATATTACTTTCCAGGCGAAAAGCATAGATATGACTGCATATTAAGGACAAGAGATAGGTTAGAGAGTAAAGTACAGTTGCTAGAAAGATTAAAAAAGATAAGTGTCTAATGTGGTCAGCTTGATTGCTGCTTGTTACTTCTTTTAAGAGCTGCCAAAAATAATAATAGGGAAGAAAGGAAAAAAGGGTTGCTAAGGCTGATAAAATCAAAGAAGCGATCATAGCTAGTCTTTTTTCTCTAGCATAAGCAAATAATCCTTTAAAAGTGTCCATCATTTCCCTCCTGGAGATGTTTTTTCAAGATAAGATATCCCAGATAAACACCAGCAAAGGCTAGGATAAAAACAATGGCACTAGAAGCAAAGCCCCATAGTCCAGAAGTGTATTTGATGTACTGATCCATGTCTGCTGCACTTTGTCCTCTTTTTATCCAGTCTTCTCGGTACTGACTAACAAAAAATAAAGAAGGAATAATAGCTCCCAAGGCTTGTCCCAAATGCATTAGGCCAGAGGCTAAAGCTAACTTGAAAAGACTAAATTTGCCAGATCCTGATACAAGTAGGTCTGCCAGCACAGCCATTATCAAAGAAGATAAAAGCCATGGGAGATAGCCACCACCCATCAAGGTGAAAACAGCCATTATTAGAGCTGTCATCAGTGTCAATTGCCACATCTTGCCTACTTTTTTAGAGAGGAAGTAAAGAACAGGCCCTGCAAGAAAGGCGCAAAGTCCTGGGCTAATGGCGTGACCAAAGGCTCCTAAGGGGGCACTAAGGGGTACAATGATAAAATAAATGAGCATATAAACGGCAGTTAATAAGGCAATTAAAAGAAAATCTTTAAGTTTAAGTTGTTTTGTCATAATGTTCCTCCATTTGTTTAAATATATTATCTAAGTTTTCAACCTGATCACTAGTCAGGTAAAAATCTTTTTCTAAGCTATGATTGTGAATAAAGATGATACGGTCAGTTACTTGCCGAATGAATTCATAGTCATGAGAAATGAGAATAATGGTTTTCTCTGACTTTAGTTCCTTCAAATAGGCCATCACGTTTTCCATGTTAGCCTTATCCATCCCACTGGTCGGCTCGTCCATGATAATAATAGGGCGATCACTAACCAAAGCAATGGCTAATTGTAAAGCTTGTTTCTGACCACCACTTAATAAATGTGGGTGCTTGTTGGCATATGCTTCTAGGCCAACTGCTTTTAAGGCTTCTAGATTCCTTTTGTGATTGGAGCAGGAAATCTCAAGCTCTTTTAAACAGGTCGCTCCAAATAACTGAAAATCTGCATCCTGCATAAGATATAAGGGTTGGCTGCTACTTTCAATCTGGCCCTCATCTGCCTTTATTAGCTGGCACATTAAGCGAGCTAAAGTCGTTTTACCAGCCCCATTGACACCTAGAATGGTCGTCACCTGAGACTGATGAAAGCTAAGTGTAATATGCTTCAAGATAGACTGATAAGTCACATCTTTTAGTGAAAGGCTGGGATCTGGCCTGCTAACAATTTCTCTGTCAGGATAATCTCTAGTGAACAGGTCAAAGCGTCGCTCTCTGTCTGCTTTTCTTTCAAAGAAAACTGAGCCAGGAACTTCACTGATACTTCTATTTTCCATGAGCCAAACCTTATCTACTAAACCAGTTAAGTAAAAGGGCCGATGATCCGCCACAATAATGGTTTTTCCAAGGCTCTTCAAAGTCTGTAATTCTTTTTTTAAACGCATGGTGTTACCATAATCAAGGTTGGCAGAGGGTTCATCAAAGATTAAGACCTGTGGCTCCATCATTAGGACAGAAACAAGAGCCAGATACTGGCGCTCTCCAGAAGATAAGGACAAGATATCATGGTCAAGATAGGCTGATAGACCAAAGCGCTGACTGAGCTCCTGCAATCTTTTTTCCATTTGTGAATAGCTGAGCCCAAAGTTTTCCATCTCAAAGACCAATTCTGAGGTGCTATTATTAGTAAAAAATTGGCTGCGCGGATTCTGAAATACACTTCCAATAAGCTGGCTTCTAAGATATATTTCCGGGTACTCATTTCCGTCAAGAAAAAGTTGACCAGATAAATCACCTTCAATAACTTCTGGAATACTGCCATTTAGAATATTAAGCAGAGTTGACTTGCCCGACCCACAGGATCCTGTTAAGAAGATCAACTGCCCAGCCTCCGTTGAAAAAGTTAGATCTTCTAAGGATGAACTTCTCTCACAAGCATAAGTAAAGCTGAGCTTATTAGCATCAATTAGTTTTTTGTTCATAGTTGACCTCCAATGATTAGGGCATATCCTCCAATAAAGACAAGACCCACCAAGAAATCAAGCAAGGTCCAAGATTGATCAAAGTAAGAGGTCCTCTTAGCTGGAGCACTTATTCCCTTTGTTAAACAGGCAATGGTCAATTCATTACTCAAGTTCAGACAACGAAATAATTGAGGAACCAACAAATATTCAAAACTTCTTATGGGGTGTTTGAGAGAAAAGGTTACTCCTCGAACTGCCATAGCTTCTTTAATCAAACGAAATTCAGTTCTAAAACAGGACATATAGCGGATGGTAACCATCAATCCAATGATGAACAATTTGGGAAATCTTAATTTTTGAAGGGCAGATAAAATTTCTGAAGTATTGTACTCACTACACAAAAGCCAGGCCATCAAGATACAAGGCAAAAATAGCAAGGTCATCCGAAACATTGTAAGTAATAAGCCCAAACTATAAATCAGCGACAAAGCATATAAGCTGAAAAAAGCAAACAAGAAAAGCAGGGCCTTTAAAAGCTTCCCAAAAGCCCTAGAAAAGATAAAGAGTAAAAGGCAAAGAATGATAGAAAAATAGTGACCCTTTTGACTTGGAAAAAAGGTATTAATAAGTGGGATTAAAAAGTTTAGCAAGATAATAGTCAAAGCCGATAAGTGCCTCTGACAGTGCTTAGTCGTTTTTGGCTTAATTGAGTACAGTTTTAATCATCTCCTTCAGGTAAGCTTTGTTCTCTCGAAAGAGGCTAGCTGCCTCCAGTAAATGGCAACCTAAAATCAAACTATTTATCACTTCTGTTAACAAGATTTGCCTTTGTCTGCCTTCTTTAGAAGATGAAGCAAAGCTTGGAATCAGCTGGGAGAAATCTTTAAGAGACTCTTGAACAAGTTTTTTATAAATATGATTTAAATTAGGGTTAAACCTTTTTTCCGATAAAAAAATAGCATAGAGATCCATCAATTCATTCTGATCAATAATCTTTTCTACAATAACCTCTGAGAAAAGCTCAGGATCAGACAGATCTGCCCAAGTTAGCTGATGATCTAAGAGATACTGATCAATAAGATCTAGACGATAATGTTGTCCTTTGATAAAGAGAGCCAACATAATATCATCTGTACTTTTATAGTAATGGTAAAAACCTCCCTTAGATAAACTTGTTTCCTTGATAATATCTTCCATACTAGCTTTTGAAAAGCCTTTTTTCAGAAAAACTTTCATGGCCGCTTGATGAATTTCTTCTAAGCGAACCTCTGTAGATTTACGTGTTATCACTTAATCCTCCTTACCGACGCAAAAGTATATAACTCATCATATACCTGACACTTATTTTTGTCAAGTAAGCTTAATTTAAAAATTAAGTTATTATAAATTCTTTAATAAAAAATAGCTAGGAGCAATTTCTATACTCCTAACTATTTATCATTTAAGATAAGGTCTATCTTTTGTCCAAGTCTTCTTTTAAGTGCAAGCCAAGTAAACTATTAAGCTTTTACCGATTCTTGCTATCTAAGATAATGGTGACTGGTCCATCATTAACAAGGCTTACCTGCATATCTGCACCAAATTGTCCTTTTTGAACAGGGCAGTGGGCTGATAGGGCCTGATTAAAGTTGTCATAGATTTGTCTGGCCAATTCCGGACTGGCTGCCCCCGTAAAAGCTGGTCGCTTGCCTTTTTTGGTATTAGCATAGAGGGTGAATTGTGAAATGGATAAGATACTTCCCTTAACATCCTGAACAGATAGGTTCATCTTATCCTGATCATCTGAAAAGATCCGCATGTTAACAATTTTTCCTACCATGTAATCCACATCTTCTTGCTTGTCCTCAGGACCCACACCCACTAGTAGCATTAGCCCCTTTTCAATAGCGCCAACTATTTGAGAATCAATGGAGACACTTGCTTTACTGACCCTTTGTATAATAATTTTCACTCTTCATATTCCCTTCTAACTGTCTTTATCCATTGGTTCGTTTAACATTATAAATATCTGGAACAGCCTTGATTTTTTCCACGACTGTTGTTAAATGAGAAAGATTAGGGATACCAAAACTCACGTGAATATTGGCAAATTTCATATCCTTAGTTGGCTGGGCATTGACACTTGAAATGCTTTTTGTTGAATTTGATAGGATTTGTAAAACATCATTAAGGAGACCCGTCCGGTTTAAGCCATAGATATCAATTTCTGCCTGATAGTCTTTGACAGACGTCTCCATATCCCATTCTACATCAATCAGGCGCTGCTCATAGCCTTCTTGACTTTTAATATTGTTACAATCTGCGCGATGAATGGCAATCCCTCGTCCTTTTGTAATGTAGCCTTCAATAGGATCACCAGGGACTGGATTACAACATTTGGCAATACGCATGAGAAGACCCGTCGCTCCTTGGATAATAACCCCATTTTCACTACGAACTTTCAGAACGTCACGATTTTCGTGCTTGACTTCGCCGCCATTAACCAGCTCTTCTGCTTCTGCTTTGGCCTTGGCCCGTTCTTCTTCACGCCGTTCTTTTTCTGTTAGTTTATTAAAAACTGAAATGGGACTGATATCTCCAAAACCGACAGCAGCATAGAGTGATTCAACACTTTTGACGCTAACTCTTGGTAGGATTTCTTCCATTCGTTTGCGGTCCAAGTATTTGTTGGCAACATAGCCTTGCTCCTGAAAATAATTGACCAGAAGTTCACGACCCTTGTTAACAGACAATTCCTTATCTTGATTTTTAAAGAATTGACGGATCTTATTACGTGCCTTGTTTGTTTTAACAATCTTTATCCAATCACGACTTGGTCCAAATGAATTGGGATTGGTAACAATTTCAACAACATCACCTGTTTTTAACTTGGCTGTCAGAGGAACCATCTTACCATTGACCTTAGCACCAGTTGCTTTTTCACCGACCTGAGTATGAATAGCATAAGCAAAGTCAATGGGACCTGATTCTTTTGGCAACTCTTGGACTGCTCCGGTTGGCGTGAAAACGTAGATGCGCTCTGAGAAGATTTCTTCCTTAACAGCATCCACAAAATCCCTGGCATCGCCATTTGAAGCATCTTGCAACTCGACAAGTTCATTGATCCAGTTCATGCCGACTTTTTGCTCAATCTGATTAACCTTTCCTCTGATCCCCTTTTTATAGGCCCAGTGAGCTGCCACACCATATTCTGCAACCTGGTGCATTTCCTTGGTTCTAATTTGTATTTCAATAGGACCTTTAGGACCATAAACAGTTGTATGGATAGACTGATAACCATTAGCCTTAGGAGCCGCAATATAATCCTTAAAACGCCCTGGCATTGGACGCCACAGCTCATGAATGTAGCCCACCATGGCATAAACATCACTTTGAGTTTCCATGACACAACGAATAGCAATGAGGTCAAAAATCTGGTCAAAGCGTTTCTTTTTATCACGCATTTTCCGATAAATCGAGTAAATATGCTTTGGTCGACCATAAACATCCCCGTAGAGCCCCTGCTCATTGGTGTAGCTTACAATCTTTTCAACAATCTCATCCACCAGAGCTTCACGTTCCCGACGTTTTTCCCTCATCAAATGCGAAATACGATAGAACTCAGTTTCGTTTAAATAACGAAAGGCCAAGTCTTCCAGCTCCCATTTTATACGACTAATCCCCAAGCGATGTGCTAAAGGTGCGTAGATTTCCATGGTTTCGCGGGAGATTCGTTCTTGCTTATCTTTTCTCAGATGCTTTAAGGTGCGCATATTATGCAAACGGTCTGCTAACTTAACCAAGATAACCCGAATATCCTTTGACATAGCCATCAACATCTTCCGGTGGTTCTCAGCAAGTTGTTCCTCGTGGGACTTATATTCTACCTTACCTAGTTTGGTCACACCATCTACGATGTCACGCACATCTGTTCCAAAATCAGTTTCAATATTATCAAGGGTAATGTCTGTATCTTCGACAACATCATGTAAAAAGCCACAAGCTACTGTGACAGCGTCTAAATGTAGATCGGCAAGTATGCCGGCAACCTGAATAGGATGAATAATATAGGGCTCGCCTGATTTTCTAGCCTGATAAAAATGAGCTGCTGTTGCATAGTTTAGAGCAAATTTGACAAGTGCAATATCAGATTCACTCATGTATTTTGCCGCAATTGCAACAACCTCATTTCCTGTTAAATTGATTTCTTTTGCCATCCTCATCCTCATTAAAAATTCTTTTCCCTATTTTAACACTTTAAAAGCAAAAGAAAAAGTACAAGTCTCTGATTAACAGTCTCTGACAGACCAGTGATAAAACTTTTAAAAATCTCCCTTTGCTTTTTTTCTAAATAACTGGATATTTTTCGTCTTCATGTCATAAAATGTTCGTTATTTATATTGATTCAAGTCCTTTCTTCGGGTATACTAATAATCCACCTTATTTTTTACAAAATTTTAGGAGATTTATAATGAAAAGACACTCTATTTCTAAAAGTGCCATTTTTTTGAGCCTTTTACTAGCTACCGGCGCTACTCATATGGTCAGAGCAGAAGCTCCCTCAAATGAAGGAACTAGCGACCTATTAAGTAATGACCCAGCAGCAAATGCAGTTGCTTCAGCTTCAGATAGCACAAGTACAGCAGCAAGCACTAGTAATCAAGACTCTTCCACTCCCTTAGCCCAAGATGATACAGGCTTAAAGGCCGTAACTCCAAATAGCCAAGGAGCAGCTGCTTCTCAAGCTTCTGTTTCTGATGCTAGCTTAGCGACCAATGCGACTGCCAAAACCAAGGCTCCAGTAGAAGGAGACAATCTTTCTGTTCAAATCGTCTCAACCACTGATTTACACTCAAATCTGGTCAACTATGATTACTATCAAGACAAGGATTCCCAAACAATCGGTTTGGCAAAAACCGCCGTTCTTATTGACCAGGCCAAAGTAGAAAATCCAAATACTGTTTTGGTAGACAATGGAGATATCCTCCAAGGAACTCCCCTAGGAACCTACACCGCACTGATCAAGCCTGTAGGAGCTACTGAAACTCACCCTATGTATGCGGCCCTTAAAAAGCTGGGTTACGATGCTTCAACCCTTGGTAACCACGAATTTAACTATGGACTAGACTACCTTAAACAAGTTATTAGTACAGCCGGCTTGCCAATTGTCAATGCCAATGTTATGGATGCCAAAAGCGTCCTCCCCCTTTTTAAAACCTACGAAATTCTTACAAAAACCTTTACAGATAAAAATGGCAAAGCTCTTAGCCTCAGGATCGGTATAACTGGTATTGTCCCACCCCAAATTATGACTTGGGATAAGGCCAACCTTGAAGGTAAGGTCACCGTTAAAGACTCTGTAGAAGCAGTGTCAGAAATCATTCCTCAAATGCGCCAAGCTGGGGCAGATATCGTACTTGTCTTAGCTCATACTGGTATTGGAGATCCAGTCTATGTTAAGGGCGAAGAAAACGTCGGTTATCAAATTGCCAGCCTTGCAGGAGTTGACGCTGTTGTTACAGGCCATTCCCATGCTGAATTTCCTTCAGGAACAGGTAAAGGCAGCTATGAATCTTATCAAGGTGTTGATGGTGTTGCTGGACTCATTCATGGCACACCTGTAACCATGGCTGGTAAATATGGGGATCATATAGGTCTGATTAACCTCAACCTCACTTATACAAATGGATCTTGGCAAGTTAACAAAGACTTGAACCATGCCGAAATTCGAAAGATAGATACCAAATCTAATCTGGCAGATCCTGATATCATCGCCCTAGCCAAAGAAACCCATCAAGCCACCATTGATTATGTCAGAAAAGAAGTTGGACGAACTACTGCCCCAATCACCAGCTACTTTGCTCTGGTCAAGGATGATCCTTCCATCCAAATTGTCAACAATGCTCAAAGATGGTATGCAGCTCAGCAGCTTGCTGGTACTCCTGAAGCTAAGCTTCCCCTGCTCTCAGCAGCAGCGCCATTTAAAGCAGGTACACACAATGATCCAACGGCTTACACAGATATTCCAGCTGGACCTATAGCCATTAAAAACGTCGCAGACCTTTATTTATATGATAATGTCACCGCAGTGGTCAAGGTTACAGGCGCTGATTTAAAAGAATGGTTAGAAATGGCTGCAGGTCAGTTTAATACCATTGATCCTAAAGTCAAGAGACCTCAAAATTTGGTTAATACAGATTATCGAACCTATAATTTTGATGTTATTGATGGCATTAGCTATGAGTTTGATGTCACACAGGCCAACAGGTACGATAACAATGGCAAATTGATTAACCCGCATTCTAGCAGGGTAGTTAACCTAAGATACCAAGGCAAAGCCATTAAAGCAGATCAAGAGTTTATGGTTGTCACTAATAACTACCGAGCTAGTGGAACTTTCCCTGGTGTGCGAAATGCCAGCCTCAACCGTCTCCTTAATCTAGAAAACCGCCAGGCAATCATTAATTATATTGTCTCTGAAAAAACAATTAACCCAAGTGTCGATAATAATTGGTATTTCTCTGACAGCATCAAGGAACTTGATCTTCATTTCCTAAGTGCAGATAAGGCTAAGGACTTAATAGCCCAGTCGTCAGATATTACTTACCTGGGCCCATCAACTACAGAAGGCTTTGGAGAATTTGTCTTTACCTATGCTCCTTCTGAAGCTTCTATTGTGACTGCTGCTACCAATGGCACAGCCCAAAACACCAATAGTCTAAGAGCAGAACAAAGACAAGAGATCCATCAACTAGCTGCCCGCATCTACCAAGAAACTAAGGCAGTAAGGGCTAAGCAAGAACAAGCTAGCTCTCAGGATAAGCTGCCTCATACCGCTGATAGAAATACTCACTCTTTCATCTTAATGGGACTTAGCCTTCTAGGACTAGCAGCCCTATTCCAAAGAAAAAATAACTAAAAAAAGAAACCGAGAAAAACTCGGTTTTTTTAGATTGTAGACAAATGACTTTTTGGGCAATGAGTATTGCATTTTACAAACTCAAATGTTACACTTACCGCAAAAATAGTTTACTGTACTTAAAAAATTACTTGTTTGCTAGGAGGGCCCAGTCCTAAGCAGGCTAGAAATAAAAGTGGAACAGGAGATCTAAAAAGAAAAACCACTGCTAATCTAAAATGATAAGTAAGTTTCTCTTAATAAGCAAGGACAGGAGGTTTCAACCGCGGCCAAAGTGCTGTTGTAGGAATTAAAGCTTAAATATGAATAATGACTTTGTTAGAACAGAAAATCAAGCACGTGACATAGCTGAAACATTTTGTGAAGAACAATTAATGAACAAAAATAGCGCACGTATACAGCAATTGATTTATCCTTTGGATAATGATCATTTGAGTAGTGAATTATATATCTATTCTCTATCTCCCATAGGCTTTATTATTGTGTCAGGTGATACTAGAGCTCATACTATTTTAGGATACTCTTTTGATAATGCACTGGACATCAAGAAACGAAATGTATGGAATATGATAGAAACTTACAAAAATCAAATCAAACATATTGATTAATAAGTGCTTTAGCGACTATCATTGGTGAAGCCTCATCCTTTAAATGCTTCTTAAAAAGCAAGGGCAGAGCACTTTTCTCGTCTTGTTCATCACTATATATTGTGCTAAAATGTAAATTGACTAACAAGATATAGTACAAGGAGATCATATGTCTGATTTAACTATCCTTTTTATTAGCCTGAGCGGCAATACCCTCAGCTTTGTTAAACGCCTATCCCAATACCTAGAAACACATGAACAGATTAAAACCAAAGCAATCAATATTAAGGACTTACAACACCAAACCTTTCCCATCGAAGATGATTTCGTAGCTATCTTACCCACTTATTTAGAAGGTGGTAATGGCCTCAATAATGGTGATGTTGAAATTTTAACCAATCCACTTGGTGACTTTATCGCTAGTCACGATAATTACAAGCATTGTTTTGGCATTGTCGGTTCTGGTAATAAAAATTTCAATAATCAATACTGTCTAACCGCAAAACAATATGCCAAACGTTTCGGATTCCCAATGATTGGAGATTTTGAAATGCGAGGTACCCTTAGTGATATCCAGACTTTAGCTAAAATTATCTTGGATACAAAAGCCAAATTTCAAGAAAAAAGCAGAACTCCCTAGGCCAGATTTTTCTGGTCTTTTACTGTTTTTAAGGCTTGTAAATGGTATAATAGTTGAGTTGACAATCCATTACATGTTTAGGAGTTACTATGAAAACAACTGTTGACTACATCACGAAATTAACAAGCATCCCTTCTCCAACTGGCTTTACAAAGACTATCATGGATTATGTGGCTGAAGAATTATCTTCTTTTGGTTATCAACCTAAAAGAACAACCAAAGGTGGACTCATGGTCACTGTTAAAGGTGAAAACGATGACAAACACCGTCTGGTAACAGCACATCTAGATACTCTTGGTGCCATGGTACGTGCCATCAAACCTGATGGACGTTTAAAGATGGATTTGGTTGGGGGCTTTGTCTACAATGCCATTGAAGGTGAAAACTGTACCGTACACCTTGCTAAAAATGGTGAGGAGATTTCAGGAACGATCCTTATGCACCAAACCTCAGTTCATGTATATAAGGATGCTGGGAGTGCTGAACGCAATCAGACCAACATGGAAGTTCGTTTAGATGAAAAAGTATCTAGCGCCGAAGAAACACGAGCTCTTGGGATTGAGATTGGGGACTTTATTTCTTTTGATCCTCGGGTCTTAGTGACCAAATCAGGCTTTATCAAATCTCGTCACCTAGATGACAAGGTTTCTGCAGCCATCCTAATGAAACTTTTAAAAACTTACCAAGAAGAGAAGGTCAGTCTGCCATATACGACTCATTTTTATTTCTCAGCCTTTGAAGAAGTTGGCCATGGCGCAAACTCAAGCCTGCCTAAAGAAACTGTTGAATACCTTGCCGTTGACATGGGAGCCATGGGAGATGACCAAGCAACAGATGAATATACCGTTTCAATCTGTGTCAAAGATGCCTCAGGACCTTACCACTATGAACTCCGCCAACAAATGGTCTCACTTTGCCAAGAACATCAAATTCCTTATAGACTAGATATCTATCCTTATTATGGGTCTGATGCTTCTGCTGCTATGCGCTCTGGTGCTGAAGTTCGACATGCCCTACTAGGAGCTGGCATTGAATCCAGCCACTCCTATGAAAGAACCCATACAGATTCCGTAGAAGCAACAGAAAAACTGGTAGATATCTACCTTAAGAGCCAAATGATTGACTAAACTGTGAAAAAGAACAATAAAACCACACTCATTATCATTCGCGGTAACGCTGCCAGTGGGAAAAGTAGCCTCGCCACAGCCCTACAAAAAGAACTCGGTGAAAAGACTCTACTACTATCTCAAGATTATCTTCGACGAAACATGTTGGCTGCCAATGATGGCTTTGACACACCAACCATCCCACTTCTAATCTCACTCTTAGAGTATGGAAGTAAAAACTGTGATCATATCATTTTGGAAGGCATACTCAAAAAAGACTGGTACCAACCTCTCTGGGACTATCTTGAACAAAAAGAAGGTCTTCAGATCCAAGCCTATTATTATGATCTCCCTTTTGAGGTCACACTTGAGAGGCATACAGGTCGTCCTAAAGCTAATGACTTTGGAGTAGAAGCCTTACAACGATGGTGGAATGAAAAAGATTATCTCAACCTCTTTAATGAAAAATATTTTACTGCGGACATCCCTATCAAGCAAGCCTTAGACATTATTCTAAAGAATATCTATCAACAATAAAAGTCAATTACCTTTCATAACAAAGAACACCTCATATAGCAAAATGCTATATGAGGTGTTCTTTTATAAGTCAAAATCAGCTTTAATTTTATCCAACACCTGATTGAGCAAATTCTTATTGATCTGGTATTTATTTTCTTGTTCATTAGCAGTAAATTGTAAGATCTGAGCATTGATAAGCTTTTGGGTATGAAAGGAAACTGCAGCCCCAGTAATAGCTAATTCCTGCGCAATAACTTTACTTTTCATATGTGGTTTTAATACTTGCAGGAGAATACGGTATCTTGTGGTATCACTCAGTAATTTTAAAACCATAGAAAAATCTTCATGATCAAGTTCTCTCTTATCCGTCAGCAATTTTTCAACCTGACAACTTACTATTATAGCTAGTTGAGCATCTTCTCTAGGCTCTAGTGAAATAAGGGATAGTCTGGTCAGCCAGGGGCTAAGGATAAATAAGCTGATTTCCTTCTTATCTTCTAACATGGACTTAAGATTTAGAAATGGAGTCTCCTTAGCTAAGGTATCTAAATTAAAGGATTTAGCATAGTGCCTTCTTTCAAGCAAGCCTTTTTCTAAGTAGGGCTGATAAATTTTTACAAGTTGTCTAGATAGGTGGATCAGCTCCTTCATACTATTTTGGGGCTTACGATAGAATTGGCTGTAGTACCACTTTCTATCTTCTTTCAAGGTACTGTCATCAAGTAAGTCCCAAAAATCTTTTTCAAAATCGCTATCTTCAGTCATCAAAAGAAATGCCAAACACTCCCGTATCTCAGAATCAGAAAACTTTAAGGCATAGTTATGGACTTCTTCGACAGTTTGACAAGAGCGACCTGTCCTTTCTAGGTAGAAATAGACAGAATGTAAAAGGCTACAGCCAACCCCCATTAAATAATAAGACTGAATCTGATCTTTAAAGGGGATCAAGAGATCTTTTATTTCTCTTAACATTGCAAAGCTATCTTTTAATATTTCCTTTTCTTTGCGCGTGAAATCCCATATCTCTTCTTCATCTGCAAAAACAAATAAGGGCAGAAATAATTGTTCCACAATGGAACTAGCTTCTTCTGAATAGGTATAATGCATGTCTATCATCTTTCCTAACTAATTTTGATGGCTACCACTCTAGTATTAATAATAGTGTACCCCAACAAGACTAGAGAAAGCAAGAATAAAAGTGCAGACAGATTTTTGGCACTAAAGTAGATCAGTAGGAGTGAGATGATTAGCCGACTAAAGATCATCCCCAGGGTAAAGAGGCTTGTCAGTCCTCCTTGTATTGTTGCCAGTTGATTTTCAGGTACGGTATTAGCAATCAATGCTTCAATTTTAGGATTAAAGTAACCAATAAGAACGGTCAATCCAAAGGTCATTAAGAGCACCAGATAAATTATTTGCAGCCATAAGGCCAATAATAAAAGACTTAAAAACAAGGCAGAAAAAAGCAAGAGAGAGACCACTGAAATACTATGTTTATTTTTTGAAACAAGAATACTACCTAAGCAAATCCCAAGCATGCCAACAATGGCTATGATGGCCAAAGTAGCTGCAGGCGTCCCTAAACTAAAGGACTTATTTTCCCTTATAGTTAATATAATAAGGGTGTCTTCTACAGTGAGAATAGCATTGAGGCCAACAATAGTCAGAATGGACCTTTTTAAATCAGACAACTTCTCCAAAGCCTTAAAAGCTACTGTCATTTCAGTAACCAAGACATTCTTAAAGCCCTGACATTGAGACTTTTGCTCTATCTTTATGGGATTCACTTCTAATTTTCTCTGAAGCTGAGAGCGTAGAACTAAGATAATAAAAGCACTTGCCAAAAAGGTTCCTGAATTCAAAAAGGCGAGTTGACTATAAGCTCATCATGGTAATGAGTAAAGCACCGCTACTTTGAAATAGGAGTTGAAAAACAGAAAAACCAGCCTGGCGGAAAGCAAACATAGCTTCGCGCTCGCTAGCAGCCACTAATCTTAGACTGACTGGTGTAAACAAGGCATTTTCAAATTGACCAGACAGATCTGATAAAATATTAACCGTTACCGCTGCCAAGACAATCCAAAGGGCAGGCTTAAAACCCATCATAATACCCACAATAGAGTACAGGGCTAGCCTGAAAAATAAGGTTGCAAGAATAGCATCAACTTTCTTTTTGACCCGGTCTGCCCATATCCCCATCAGCAGTGCCGTCAGCAGGGGGATGGTTTCAGAAACGCTCACCAGTGCAATGGCAAACTTTGCTTCTGGCAAAAGAAGAACATAGTTCATTAAAGCCAAATAATACACAACATCACCAAAATTGGAAAGAAGATCCGAGAAAAAAGTTGCCATAAACAAGTGATTCTTCACCATCGTTTTCATAAATATCCCCTTAATATAAATCAAATAACCATTTAATAAATATTATACAAGGATTTTATTTAAAGCCAACACTTAATTTTTTTAAAATAAAAGCAAGCGTATATTTAACCGCTTGCTTTATCTATTTAATTCAAAAACATAACTGATAGCACTGAGGGCGTAGAGGGGCGCTGTCTCCGTTCGCATAATGCGCGGTCCTAAGCCAACCTTCAGTGCCCCAGCCTTTTCATAGCTTTCAATTTCTTGAGGCGAGATGCCACCTTCTGGGCCAAAAACAAAGAGAATCTTCATGCCTTTTTTGACTTTTGTTAAAGCTTGCGCCAAAGCAGCTTGTTCACCACTTTTAGCAGACTCTTCATAGGCTACAAAAATAGCATCAAATTCAGAGAGCCGAGCTAAAAAATCTGTCTTCTTTTCAAAAAGTCTAATTTCTGGTATAAGATTACGTTTGCTTTGTTCTGCAGCTCCTAGAGCTATCTTAGCTAACTTATCTGCTTTTTTAGCTAGTTTTTTACCATCCCATTTAACAACAGACCAATCAGCAGGATAGGCCCAAAGGGCGCAGGCTCCCAGTTCTGTTACCTTCTGGGTAATCACATCCAATTTATCCCCCTTTGGAAAACCAGAAACAATGGTTACTTCAAGAGGGAGTTCAACATCCTCTGACAAGTCTTCAAGAACTTCTAAGAGATGCTTCTGACTATCTTTAACCTTTGCTAGTCTCTTTTTCTTATCTTCAAAGACTAGGACAAGCTGATCACCTTCTGTCAGACGCATAACCTGAAACATATGCTTTAGGGTATCTTTATCAGTCACTTCTATTTCCTGTGAAGCCTTGCCCTTTACAAAATACTGTTGCATTAGCCTCCAATCACTCCTTGCCTATTATCAGTTTTTTTGAAAAGACAGGCATTCCATTCCCCTTGAATCATATGGGTTTCAAGGAAAAATCCTGCTTTTTCTGCAGATTCACGCACTATATCCCATTTTTCAGAGATAATACCAGACATAATCAAATAGCCTTCATCCTTTAGTAAGTTGTAGGCATCATCTGTTAGATGGATGAGGATATCAGCTAGGATATTTGCGACAATGACATCAGCTTTGATCTCTACCCCTCTTAAGAGGTCACCAGTAGCCAGCTTGATGTTATCAGTACCTTCATTCAAGTCAACGTTTTCCTGAGCCACGCGCACCGCAACTTCATCCAAATCATAGGCATAGATCTCTTTTGCTCCTAAAAGAGAGCTAGCAATAGAAAGGACACCCGATCCTGTTCCAACATCAAGGACAGTTTCTCCTCCGCGAAGGACTTGTTCCAAGGCAAACAGGCTCATTTTAGTGGTTGGGTGTGTGCCCGTTCCAAAGGCCATGCCTGGGTCAAGCTTAATGACCTTCTCTTCTGGTTTTGCTTCATAATCTGTCCAAGAAGGTACAATGGTCAGATCATGGGTAATACGAGCTGGTTGGTAATATTTCTTCCAGTTATCAGCCCAGTCTTCTTCTACTAATTCTTGACTTCTGATACCTAGTGGTCCTGTTTTTAAACCAGAGTCTTTTAAGTGCTCTAATTGCTCTGCTATTTGTTTTTGCAGTTCCTTGACTTCCATTGTATCTGGGAAATAAGCTCTTACAGTGATCATTTCTGACTGTTCCACCTCTGGAAATATTTCTCCAAAAAGTCCTACAGGTCCTAAATAGTCTGCACTATCATCAATAGCCACACCCTGACTACCCGTTTCAATTAGGATATTTGAAACCGCCTCTTCGGCCTCACGATGGACGGTCACAGTTAATTCTTGCCATGTGTTCATAATATTTTTCCTCTATCAATATCTAGGATAAGCGAAGAACTCTTTTTCTTCCAGTCCTTCTTGGCCTTCTTCAAAGACTTCTTGGTTCCACTCTAAGGCAAAGTCAATTTTGCTGTCATCTTCTAGGAAGTCCATCAAGTCAGATAGCCCTTCTGTTGCTACATCATTTAAATAGTGAGCAAAGTAAGCTAGAAACTCACGTGACAATCCTTTTTTAGGTTCATAAGGAATAGCAACTAAATAGTCTTCCTTGTTAAAGGTGCTTTTAGCAGGATTGTAAAAGATCACATAGTCTTCAAAGACAATATCTTCTTTTGTGACTTCCCCTTGGTCGTCAATGGTTTCCACCGCAGCCCCATTTTGTGCTTCCAGAATAAAGGTCACTTCCACGGCATGGTTTTTCTTATCCCAATCCATAGCATAATCATAATGAAAATGCTTATCCATTTCCTCTTCTAAAACTGTTAAAAAACCATATTTAGCCATTGTTTTATTACCTATTTTTCTTTATATTTTTAACTATTGTAGCATAATTCAGCAGTATTTTCAGGTTCCCCCTTTTAGGAGATAAATAGCAATATCTTCTCAATAAATTTCATATACTCTATACTTATAATATCAATTAGTTTAAGAATTCTGCTATAATCACTGTTCTAAAGGAGGAGTTTATGGACTATACTTGGTTGTTCATATTGGGTTTATATGGAATTTTGGTTACGAGTTTGCTAACTAATTCAAACAAAGATAAAAAAATAAAGAAAATGCAAAAACAATTAGATGAACTCTGCCGTTTAACTGGTCATGAAGAAATAGTGTCGCTCAATCTTTCTGAGAACGAAGAAGCTTTACTATTAAGTCTGAAAAATGAAGGGAAAAATATTGAAGCCATTAAAAAAATAAGAGAATTAACAGGAGCTGACCTAACAAAAGCAAAAGAATATATTGATAACTTGTAATCTTATGATTTATTTCAAATATAAACGTAAACTTCTCTTAAAAAGAAGAATTTTTGTACAAAATTAAATAGATAAAATTCTCTCATCTTCCTCAATTCCCTTGCTTAATTAAGTTGCTAATAGTATTATTATTGTAAAATAAGGAGAAAGAAACCATGAGTAAGTGTAAGTCATTAAACCAAGTCCGTTTTTGTAAACTAATGCAAATTATATTAATTTTAATTGGCTCCTATTTCATTGCTTTCTATAATCCTCCGTTTCTTTTTCTCTTTGTATTTTTGGCCTATTTTGCAATAGAATGGTTTGTTCCAAATGTATATAAAGGTCGAAAAGATGCCCATCAAAAAAATGTTTTCTTAAATAGTGTCACCCCCTTTCAAGAAAATAAGATTATGACAACAATTGAGATAATCTTCATTTCTAGTGTATTTATCTTGAAGTTAGTCCTTTTTTAACTTTTATTTTATTATTTATTTAGCACCACAAAACGCCTAGGTATGGTCTAAGTTAACTGTTTTCCTCTAATCGTGGAATTTTTCCTATTGACTTCTGCAACTTATTCTGTTAGAGTGAAGACTGTAATTAAGTTTTTTGAGTCAAAGTATCAGTTTATCTTTTGTTTTCCCTCTTAATAAGTTTTTTACAAATAAAAAAAAGAGGTATCTATTACATGGCTCAAGGAACAGTAAAATGGTTTAACGCAGAAAAAGGCTTCGGCTTTATCACACAAGAAAACGGTTCAGACGTTTTCGCTCACTTCTCTGAAATTCAATCAAATGGTTTTAAATCATTAGATGAAAATCAAAAAGTAGAATTTGATGTTACTGATGGTCAACGCGGCCCTCAAGCATCTAATATCATAAAATTATCATAAGATTTTATTAACCATAACTTATAAGTTATGGTTTTTTAGTAGTCTCAGGCTTTTTGACAGCAGTTGTCAAAAAGTCTTTTTTCTCAACTTTTATTTTGGAAAACGTTTCACTTGAAATTTATGGCGATAAGATTACAATAAAAGTATTGATTTTAAGGAGATTAGAAATGACTATCAAAAAACACCTTGCTCTGAAGTCCCGTCCTATCCTAGTAGCCACTATATTACTAGGCAGTGCTTTCTTCTTGCCTCAGACTACCCAGGCTAATCAAGTTGAGCCCAAGTCCAATGCTACTGTAGCCCCCATTGTTCAAGAAACTTCTCCAAGTAAGCAGGGATCACTGACTGATAAGCCATCTGATAGTCAGCTAATTCTTACAAGTCCAAATAACAGCCCTAGAGAAGCCAGTCTAACAAAGGCAAGTGACGCTACTAGTCCTAGCAAAGAAAATCTCTCAAGCCCAAAGCCAGCTAATATTGTCAGTCTTAATTCTTCCCAAGTTCAAGCAAAGACCCAAATTAGTATTGAGGATTTTCGTAAAGCCAGCGCCTCTCAACAGGCTCAATGGGTTCGCAGCCAACAGATTACTGGTGATCAACTGCTGACTTATGCCTTGGAGACAATTAAAGCCACTAATCCTGATCTTAACAATGTCATTAGCCTTAGAGAAGCTGCTGCACGCCAAGAAAGTGCAGCTATGACTGATACTGGTCAACCCTTTTATAAAGTTCCTATTTTGGTTAAAGGTCTGGGTCATACCATTGCAGGTGGGCAAAATACTAGCGGTCTATCTTTTATGGCAGGGCAGACCAGCAAGGGAACAAGTAGCTTTGTTAAAGCTCTTCAGAGTGCTGGTTTTGTCGTTATCGGCCAATCTGCTTTTCCTGAAATGGGATGGATAAATGTTACCAATTCTGACTTATATGGTAATAGTCACAATCCTTGGAATATTAATAATAACCCTGGTGGCTCTTCTGGAGGTTCTGCTGCTGCGGTCGCTTCTGGTCAGGTTGCTCTAGCTAGTGCCTCTGATGGTGGTGGTTCAACACGGATTCCTGCTTCATGGACAGGGCTGATCGGCTTACATCCAACGCGTGGAATTTTAGAAGCTAATAGCTCTGCTAGCACAAATAATGTCAGCCATTTTGCCCTAACAAAAACCATGGAAGATACGCAAAAACTCTTTGAATTTCTCTTAAAAGATCAAGCTAAGGCCAGTCAAACCAGTCAACACCTGTCTAAAGATATGCCTATTGCTTACAGTACCAAAACACCGGCTGGAACCCCTATTAGTGACGAAGCCATAAGGGCAGTCAAGGAGGCCGTCGCATTTTTAAATAAGGAAGGCTTTAAAACAGTTGAGGTCAATTATCCAGTAGATGGTAAAAAAATGATGGAAGCCTACTATACCATTGCTGCCAAAGGGGCACTGACTATTGATTTTCTGGCCACTCAAAAGCTGGGCCGCCACTTGCAAAAAGAAGATGTTGAACCGCTCTCTTGGGCCCTTTATCAAACAGGGAAAGACCTAACAAAGGCAGACCTTGATGCTGCTTGGGCGCAGGTGGGACAAATGACTGAAGACTTAAACAACTTCTATAAAAAGTATCCTATTTTCCTAAGTCCAACCACAGCTTACTCTGCCCCAAGTGCTGATTACCATCATATCCCAGAAAACCTAAAACCAATTCTGGCAGATATGTCTTCTTATTCAAAAGAAGAAAAATTGAATCTCATTTACCAGCAATGGCTGCCAGCTTGGACCTTAACTCCCTTTACACAGTTAGCCAATTTGACTGGAACTCCGTCCTTGTCTCTACCAACTCACCTGACTAAGGATGGTCTACCTTTAGGGATTTTGTTTAATAGCGCAGCTAATCAGGACAGACTTCTTTTAGAATTAGGTAAACTTTTCGAAGATAAACAGCTTTTTCAAACATTCTGGTCTCATCAGGTAGTCCAAACTCCAAAAGAATTGACAGATGCTAAAATCAGTGACCATCTGATCAGCCCTGCTATGATCCAAGTCTCACCAAGTCAAAAAATTCAGACCTTAGCAGCCACTCGAACCTCTACCCCTTCTACCAGTAAGAAAAAACCTTTGGAAGCTACTGCTTTCTTTTTACCAAGCACTGGTCAAAAAGAAAGTTCTCTCCAGCTAGCTGGGATCAGCCTATTCTTAGGCTCTATCGCACTTGGAAGCCTTGCAAGTAAAGAAAAGAAAAACTAAGCAAAAGCTCTTAAGCCTGGGCCTTTCTAGATCCTGGTTGAGAGCTTTTTTAAGCCTAAAAATGGCCCTTCTCAAGAAGGAATTTATGTTATAATTGGGGCATGCATAGAAAAACAATTATTGATTTTAAAGATCTGGGTTGCCGCTACCAGTTTGTCAATCCAATGAAAGAAATGATTGCCCAACGATTAGAAGACGTGGGACAAGTGATTGCTGAAGTAGAACATTATCAAAAACTAGGCTATTATGTCGTTGGTTACTTGAGTTACGAAGCCGCTCGTTTTTTTGATTCCAAGCTGGCCACACATCCTCAAGTGCTAGGACAAGAATATTTTGCCTACTTTACTGTTCATGACAGCTGCCAAGAAGAAGCTATCCCCACAGATTATCAAGCTGTTGATTTGGGAAGCCATTGGCAGAGCTCTACTTGTCAAGAAACTTACCAAAAAGCTATCCAAACCATTCATCATGAGATGAGACAGGGCAACACCTACCAAGTCAACTACACCATTCAACTGACTCAGGAGCTCAACCAGGCAGACAGCTTAGCCATTTACAACCAATTGGTTGTCGAACAAGGAGCTGGCTACAATGCCTATGTTGCCCATGATCAAACGGCTATCATTTCAGCTAGCCCGGAATTATTTTTTGAGCAAAAAGGGGAGGAATTGATAACACGTCCCATGAAAGGAACGACCAAGCGTGGTGTCAATAGCCTTGAAGATAAAAAAGAAAAGAAATGGTTAGCCCAGGATCCTAAAAATCGCTCTGAAAATATGATGATCGTTGATCTCCTACGCAATGACATGGGAAAAATCTGCAAGACAGGCAGTATCAGTGTTACTAAATTATGTGATGTGGAACAATATTCAACTGTCTGGCAGATGACTTCTACCATTAAGGGGCAATTAAAGGAGAATAGTTCCTTATCAGATATTCTCCAAGCACTTTTTCCTTGTGGTTCTATCACAGGTGCTCCCAAGCAGGCCACTATGGCTATCATTAACCGCTTAGAACCTAAGCCTCGCGGTGTTTATTGTGGTAGTCTAGGTATTTGCTTGCCTAATGGTCATAAGATTTTTAATGTTGGGATAAGAACTATCCAGCTCTTTGGTCATCAAGCCATCTACGGAGCTGGCGGTGGTATTACCTGGGACAGTAATTGGCAAAGTGAATATGAGGAAGTTCATCAAAAAACAGCCGTCCTTTATCGTAAACGGCTACCCTTTACTCTTAAAACAAGAGCTCTTGTTCAAAACAATAAGCTGAGCTTTTTAGAAGAACATATCAAACGTCTTAAGGACAGTGCTTCTTATTTTGCCTACCCTTTTGATGAAGAAAAGTTACGTCTGCTTATTGCCCAGCACGTCAAAAAACTTGACTGTCAGACTTACAATTTGGGCATTGAACTCAATCGGCAGGGGGACTTCTCACTGGATATTAAACCCTTGAGTGACTTATCAGAAAGCTTTTTACAGGCTGACTTATGCTTACAAAAATTAGACCTGGCTCAACTTCCCTTTGCTCATTTCAAAACCAGTCACAGACCCCATCTCAGCACAAGTGATCATGAGCACATCTATCACACAGCTGAAGGCTTTCTGCTAGAGACCTCCATTGCTAACCTCATTTTAGAAATAGATGGACAACTTTACACCCCACCTCTATCTCTTGGCATTTTAGCAGGTATCTTCCGCCAATCTCTCATTGACAGCGGGGATCTGATTGAAAAGAGACTGACTGTTGAAGATTTGCAAAAAGCAGAGCATATTTATGGGGCAAATAGCGTCCGTGGACTTTTTGAACTGACACTTAGCTCTAAAGCCTTGACCAGAAAGGAAGAATCAGATGATACTATTAATTGATAACTACGATTCTTTCACTTACAATTTAGCACAATACCTGTCTGAAAAAGCACAAGTTCAGGTTCTTAAAAACGACGATCCCAAGCTGTTTCATCTGGCTGAGAAAGCACAGGCACTGGTCTTCTCACCCGGACCCGGTTGGCCGGAGGATGCAGGGCAAATGCCCGCTATGATCAAACAATTTGCTGGACAAAAGCCCATTTTAGGTGTCTGCCTGGGTCACCAAGCCATTGCCCAAAACTTTGGCGGTCAATTATGTTTAGCTAGTGAGGTCATGCATGGCAAACAAAGCCGCATATCAGTTACAGCTCCCTGCCCACTTTTTGAAGGGTTACCGACTTCCTTAACTGTAATGCGTTACCATTCTATTATTGTTGATAGCTTGCCAGATGACTTTATCGTGACAGCTCGAGATGATAAGAACGGCGATATTATGGCCTTCCGTCACAAAGATTATCCCCTTTATGGCATGCAATTTCATCCAGAAAGTATTGGAAGTCCACAAGGAATGGCAATGATTGAACACTTTGTCGACCTTATCCCTAAGCACCTATAAGTCAAATTTTTCATCAAAGGAGGTGACAGCTATGTCCGACAATTTAGCCTTGCGCATGCGCCCCAGAACAATTTCAGAAGTCATTGGTCAAAAACACCTGGTTGGCGAGGGAAAAATTATTCGCCGTATGGTGGATGCCAATATGTTGTCATCCATGATTCTTTTTGGCCCTCCGGGAATTGGTAAAACCTCCATAGCCAGTGCTATTGCTGGCACAAGCAAATATGCCTTTCGCACCTTTAATGCCACTGTAGATACTAAAAAAAGGCTTCAAGAAATAGCTGAGGAAGCCAAGTTCTCCGGTGGACTGGTTCTTCTACTGGATGAAATCCACCGATTAGACAAAACTAAACAGGACTTCCTGCTGCCGCTCTTAGAAAATGGCAAGATTATTATGATTGGTGCCACTACTGAGAATCCTTTCTTTTCAGTCACTCCAGCCATCAGAAGCCGTGTTCAAATTTTTGAGCTGCAACCCCTTTCAAATGACCATATCAAAGAGGCTATCAGCTCTGCTATTTCCGACAAAGAAAGGGGCTATGACTTTGAGATTACTCTTGATGAGGAGGCTCTTGATTTTATTGCCACCGCGACAAATGGGGATCTGCGTTCAGCCTATAATTCCCTTGATTTAGCTGTCATGTCAACTAGGCCAGAAAAAGACGGTAGTCGGCATATTAGTCTGGACACCCTGGAAAATAGTTTGCAGCGTAGCTATATTACCATGGATAAAAATGGGGACGGTCACTATGATGTCTTGTCTGCTCTGCAAAAATCGATTCGGGGTTCTGATGTCAATGCCAGCCTACATTATGCTGCAAGATTAGTTGAGGCTGGAGACCTGCCTTCTTTAGCACGCCGCTTGACAGTCATTGCTTATGAGGATATCGGCTTGGCCAATCCTGATGCTCAGATCCACACCGTCACGGCCCTTGATGCCGCTCAGAAAATTGGCTTTCCTGAAGCTCGGATTATAATTGCTAATATTGTTATTGATTTAGCCCTTTCACCAAAATCCAACTCTGCTTATTTAGCAATGGATGCAGCACTCAGTGACTTACGGAAGTCAGGCAATCTGCCTATTCCTAAGCATCTACGTGATGGCCATTATTCCGGCAGTAAAGAATTAGGCAATGCCCAAAATTACCTTTATCCCCACGCTTATCCTGAGAAATGGGTTAAGCAGCAATATTTGCCAGATAAATTGCGCCATAAGAATTATTTTGAAGCCAATGAAACGGGCAAGTATGAGCGGGCGCTGGGAACAAATAAAGAGCGAATTGACAAGCTTTCTCACTAAAAAACATAAAAATTAGCAACCGTTTACAAAAAAACCTCTCTATGCCTTGAAAAAATTTCAAAAAATGGTATCATATATATAAAGAAAAAATTGCTGTGGCATACGAGTTCACATCTAAGTGTTGACCGACTATTTCTTTGTATTTTCGGGAAACAAAGTTCCACTCTAGTCTGCAAGCCGTATCACGCGGAAGCAACTTCCAAGAGAGGGCGCGTTACCCACCTGCTTATATTGTGCGGGATCAATACAAATCGTGAACCACCGGTGCCAATACAGCATTCTTGCCTCCTTAGCTCAGTTGGTAGAGCAGTAGACTCTTAATCTATGGGTCACAGGTTCGAGCCCTGTAGGGGGCATAGTGCAAAAATGAAAAAAAAGCCTTATTTATAGGGCTTTTTTGCTTATCTAAAGAGGATTTGTCCCATCATTTGTCCCCGAAATTATTTATTATATTTTTTGATGTCAAATTGAAAATCTGAAATTTTCTGACGTTCAATTACTTCAAAATTTTCTTTTTGAAAATCTTTACGAATAGTAATTGAGTTTAGACAATCAAAGCCTAACTCTCTATATAATTTCATTGCTCTCAAATTTCTTGAAGCTACTTCTAAATACAAAGAGTCCGAGTATTGTTTTACTTTATCTTCTAATATATTGATGACTTGTGTTCCTAGTCCTCTATTTTGAAATTGCTCATCTATATACAAATCTTCTAACCAATTAATTTTAGCACCTCTATTTCCTAATCTTGCGAAACCAATATAGTGGTTTTGAAATTTTACTAGATAGAAAAGATTACCCTCACTTTGCCAATCCTTGAAGTCTTCCTTACTCTCTTTATCAGTTTGAATATAGTTGCTATGTATCTTCCAAAAGCTCTTTATCAGTTCATAAGCACAATCAATAATATCTTGATTAGATTGAAGATTCACTTCAATTAGTTCAAGTGACATGTGAGTACCTCTCTTTATTATATGATGATTTCTATATTTTTCTTTCCACTTTCATTAAACTCGATTTTAACGATCCACGGAAACTCATGTTTGTATTTATCAAACATCTCAAACTTAAAGTCTTCTTGATAATAATTTATTATTGTTGATAAAGCTGTTCCATGTGTTCCTATTACAACTGTTTCATTTCTTGAAGTTGCTAAAATAGAATTTAATGCTTCAATATTTCTTTCTTGAACTTCTTTTAGACTTTCACCATTTGGCAACTTATAATTAAAGTCTTCCCATTGTTTTCGTGCCACTTCATTGAAATTATCAATCCATCCATCAGAGAGTTTTCGCTCTCTTAATTCATCAATTGTTGTAATTTGTTTATTCTTACTATCTGCTAGAGGCTTGATAGTATCTATTGATCGTCTATAAGGGCTTGAGTAAAATTTATCAATTACAATGGATGAAAATTGATTAACTAATTCTTTACTTGAATTTATCCCTACTTCAGTTAATTCTCTTAATACATCATCATGATTTTTATAATTAGGTTCAGCATGACGTATAAAATAAAGTGTAGTTGTCATATTATCCCTTTACGCAATAATGTTAGTTGAAATCTTGATATGAATTTGTCAAAACATTATTCATAAATTTCATTGCTGATTGGTATTCTCCTTGATTCAGATTAAGTTTCCTATTTATAGAAATATATTTCGCCATTTGATTTGTTTCATCCAACATAAATCGTAAATTTGCCTCAATGTCTTTTAAAGATTTATTTGATAAAATTTTCAATAGTTGATCTTTATCTGTAATATATTGTAAGATATCCTTATCGAGCTTTCCAAAAGATAATGAATCTAGCTCTTTTTCTATTAATATTTTTTGTTTTAGAAGTTTGATAAAGGCATTTTTAATAGGATTAGATATCATAAACTCTGAATAAATAATATCATTTCTTGCTATCCCTTTAACTACATAAGTACTAACCCAATATATTTCATTTAGAATTTTGTTGATTTCATCTTCTGACAATTGCTTTGTTTCGTACAGTGAACTTCTTTCAAAATTATAATCAAGATATTTATTCTTTTTATCTAAAAGTACTTTTGAAAAAGCATCATCTAAATGATCCTCCAAAAATTCTGGTTTAATGAGCCTTAAATCAATCCTCGTCATATCCTGAAACTGCATTAAGTAAGCAAAACAATTGTATTCCGTCTTATTTCTAACCTCATCTGGTTTTTGTATTATAAGAATATCACCGAATTTTTTATGATAATCAGTGTCAGAAATAATATCTTCTATAAAACTAGTAACAAATACAATATCATAATCTTGAAAATCATCTTTCGGTACCTTTGGGTTTGCCCGAGAGCCATTCAATAGTACAGCTTCGATTCTCTTATCTCGATTTGCTATGTTTAAAACCAAATTATATATTTCTTGCTCATCTCTCATAATGACTACTTCCTACTTCACTTTATATTACCATATTTTTTCTAATATCTTTATACTATCCTTGTATTTTTCTACAAGTATGTAGTCACAAACTTAAATTAGCATGGAAATACCTTTATGCCCACCAAAGATTCAATTTTTTATATTTTTGAACATCAGATTACGATTCAAAGATTTTTAAAAAAACTAATATCATAATTTTCCATACTTTGAAGAACTTTGGTTTCATCTTGTAGAGGACATCCATACTATACATAAAAAAACCTTTGTTTAAAGGCTTTTACATGTCTAAAGGGTAATTATCCCGTCATTTGTCTCCGAGATAGTTTAAATAAATTCTTTGTTCTTAAACTGATAAAAAAAGATATATTCGTATGAATCAAAGTTGAATCCAGTATCTTTGCACAATCATTCCATTCTCTTCCACTTCATTCTCTAAAACACCACCAACATTAATGATTGATTTAGCAGAACCAATATTACCTTTATCACAACTCATTAAGACTCTATCGATACCCATTTTCTTACACTCAATTAAGGCAAGCTTAAGCATAGCTGTAGCATAACCTTTTCTTCGTTCACTAGGTCGAATACCATCTCCAATATGACCTCCTGTCCTTAGTAGTCCTTCATTTAGATAGTGTCGAATATTTACAGCCCCTACAAAAATATTACGATCTGTATCCAGACAAAACAGTGTTGTATCCGGAACTCTACCGTCGTCTGTTTCTTCTTTAATTTCCAGATTTTCTAAATAGTAATCAAAATGATTAAAGTCATTTCTAAATATCATCCAGGGAGAAGAATCGGTATGATTAGTCTCAATATCTTCCTTCCATTCAGTAAGCATATCAACGAGTTGATCTTTATAATCATATGATAATTTCACGAGTTTAATATTCATTCAATATTCCTTTCTAAATTTCATACTTGAATTTAAATTTACTTATGTTTTCTTATTTTCTGTGTGTTTTTTAGAATTCTTTTACCATTGAGTATTCATTCAATAATTTTCCATTTCTTAATCGAATTGCATTTGGTTTCACACCTGTTATTCTAAAACCAAATTTTTCGTATAAAGCTCTGGATCTCGAATTACCTTCGACAAAGTCTAGTTCTATTTGTGTAATATCTTTATTATGACTGGCAAGCCTAATTGCTTCTGTCAGTAATTTTGAGCCTACTCCTTGACTCCAATATTCTTGTAAAATAGCAATTGAAAGACTTGCTCTGTGTTTTGTCTTTATTCTCTTATTCCATGAGATACGACAATCTCCAATCACCTCGTTATCTTTTAAACATAATAACATAGCTTCAGTTTCAGATTCATTTATTGTTTTAAATAGTTGTTTCGCTTTTTCAGGAGTATAAACATGGCATTCTTCAGGATATCTGTATATGAACTCAGTCTCACCAGCAGTTTTAAATAGATAAGAAATAAAGTTTTCAGAATCGCTTTCTTTAGGACTCCTTATTTCTACCTCTGAGCTGTTTTTTGTGTTGAAAAAAATTTTTGAAATCTCCAAAGCTATACCCCGTCCATATAAAATAATACTATACTATATTTTGTTATATTAAAAATATAAAAACCTCAAGAGATTAAACGAATATCAGTTTTATGGAATTAAACGTTAATTTTAATACATCTATTCTATAAAGTACTCTGAATCCCAAATATCATTATAAATTTATCCCATAAAAATTTTAATATTCTCTTATATTACCATAATTCTTTGATACTAGTATATTCTAAAGCAATTTTTTCTTCAAGTGTATGTCCGTAGACTTCAATAAGCATAGATATATCTTTATGACCAAGAATTTTCGCAATGATTCCTAAGTCGTATCCTCGATGCCATAGGAAGCTTCCATAGGTGTGCCTAGCACCTTTTGTCGTAATAACTGGTTCAATATTCATCTCTTGAACAATACATCTTAGAACTTTATTTGTACCGTTTGTACTTGGTACACTATTAGGATAACCAAAGTGTTGGAAAACCATATTGTTTGTATTTTGTAATCCAAGCTCTTTATTTGATCGATTTTGCTCAATCTGGAGATTTTTCAAAATTTCAAGACATTCATTATCAACTGGAACAATTCTGATTGAAGTTTTATTCTTTGGTGGAACAAACTTACTCGTTTCAGAATTAAATCTTCTATATGTTTTAAAGATTCCCTTATCAGAATCAATATCTTCCTAAGAAAAGGATTCCTTAGTTTGGAATCCTTCAGAGTGAAGACAAAGTTCTTGTCTTCACTCTGATGAAATCAATTTTCTTCCAATATATAAATCATTCCTAATCAATTTTTTATAAAACGCTTCAGCTGTATTAAATTTTTTGCTATGAACGGGGAAAGGATAGATAATATCTATTTTTTTATCAATATCAAAAATCCCAATTTTTCCTTTAGGCTTTAAAACCCTAAAAATTTCTGCAATAGCTAAATCTGGAGTTCTGAGGTGTTGAAAGAGGAATCGAGAGTAGCACAGATCAATACTATTACTTTCAAAGGTTAAGGAATAACAATCACTATGAACAAAGGTTAGATTTTTTTGATCGGAGTATTTCCTTATGTTTTCGGCAATAAACCTATTTTCTCTGTCTAGACCTATCACACGAGAATTTGGAAAAAATCTCGCTAATGCCAAAGATATTTCACCTATTCCACAGCCTAAGTCTAATATAAGAGATGGATTTTCCATTCTCAAGAAATTAAAACTATTGAGAATACCAACTTTATTTATTCTTACAGATTCTGATAATCTTTCACTTTCTTGAATAAATAACTTCTTATCAAAGTAAGTTGTATCATATGAATCATGGAACCATTTTTAAACTCCTATATCAACAATATAATTAAATAATTCTCTATTTTCATCATATAGATGATGAGTAATCATAATAACAGTCAAATCTTTTGATTTAAGAAGTTTTTGCTCAATATCAATAGCAGTTTCCTTATCTAAATTAGAAACACCTTCATCCATAATCACAATTGGTTTATTTCCAAGTAATTCTCTCGCAATAGAGACTCTTGCTTTTTGACCTCCAGATAAGTTATCTTCATATTTACGTTCCAAACGTCCTTTAATAAAATTATCTACATGTGAAGTTTTTAAAATATTGGCAAAAAAGGTCTTATCTACAGAACGTCCCAATGTTAAATTATCAAGCAAGGTGTCTTTAAAAATGTGCGGACGTTGTGGAATTAGGGCAAATATTTCTTGTAAACTTTTAAGTGAAATTTTTTTATAATTTTTATTATCTAAAAATATTTCACCTTCATAATTTATCAACTCTCCTGTTAATAATCGAATTAGCGTTGACTTCCCTGAGCCAGATCCTCCTACAATAGCAATCTTATCCCCCTTCTTAATAGTAATATTTGGATATTGGATAGTATTGTCATTATCAAAAATTACAGAAACATTTCGTAAAGTGAGTGTTTCTGTAAAATTTATCCTATCACTAGTGTATTTTTTTTCAGCTTTTTTAGGATATTTTTCTAACAATTTAATAGTTGCTTTAAAAGTAACAATATTATAGGCTGCGCCTCTAGTATAGTTAAATAGACAACTTGTCAGGTTAGCGATAGAAAATATTACCCCTGTGGTAATATCCCCTTTGACAACAAGATAACCGGTTGTAATAAAAATTATGACCTGAGCAATTATACTTGACATCATGGAAAGCGAATTTGCACTACTTGAAGTCTTTGATAAGCTTACTTTAGATTTTATCAACTGTGTAAAGTCTTGTAATATTCTTTTTTTGAAGTAGGAGGTCTGATTATTATGGAAAAAAACTTCAAATCCACTTAAATAATCGCTTGTTCTATTGAGTGCAGTGGTAGAGTCCGATGAAACTATTTCAGTTTGCTCAGCAATTCTCTTTTCAAAAATTTTAGGGACAAAATAAACCAAACCTGTCATTATAACACTCACCACCAATAATACCCAGTGAAAATAAATTATAGCAAAAGCATTAAATAGGACCGTTGTAATACTCTCAACAGTATTATAAAACTGCATAAACCCATTATCTTTTAACAAATTCATGTCATTTATTAACCATGAATTATATTCTCCTTTACTATGATTGTTGCTACCAGCATACGAATTAGTAATTAAAGAATCTAGTAAATCATTACGTATAAGATTGATTTCTTTTTGACATAGTTTTTCTTTTAAAGTATCTTTCCAAACTTGAAAAAGACTATAGCCTCCCCAACAGAGTATATCTACTATACTCCACAGAATAAAATTATCCCAACTACCTTTAATTAATGAATCTAACATCCATGTTAGAGATAGTGAGCTCATTACATTAGATATTACCCAAAAGGCAATGATAACAAGCAGCAAGGAATTATCTTTCTTAAATTTCCACAAATATTTAAACATAGATCTAACCTCACGCTTCAATTTACTCAGCAAAGAAATCAATTATTATTTCAAAAAGAGTATCAATTTTTTGACTATCATCAATTAAGAAGCATTTTTTCCCAGTTCTAACTTCAACTTCTTCCTGAAAAACTAATACTTGTTTCTCATCATAATCCGAAACATAATTTCCTAATACAGATAATCTTGTATCTTTGTTTATAGGATATAAGACAATAGCTATAACCTTAGTCTCCTGAAGTGTTTCTATATAATTTATAGTGCGTATTATATAGTCATAGGGATCATCATAATTAACTACCAAAACAACACCATCAGGATCCGTTCCTAATAGTAGTTCTGTATTTTGAATTGCATAATAACCCATATTCCCATTACTATAATGTATTGTCTGGGATTGAGAACTGGAAAGGCAACAGTTTTCTGTACACATTTTATAAAGTGTTTTTTTGTTCCATTATATTCATTCTATAAAACCTTCTGGATTATTTTTATGCCAATTCCAAGCACTAGTTATAATATCTTTCATATTGGTAAATGTAGGATTCCAACCTAAAACTTCTTTTATTTTATCACTTTTTGCAATTAGTACGGCTGAGTCTCCTTGCCTTCTTCTTTCAATTGAATAATTTACAGTACATCCAGTATACAACTCAATATTCTTGACTATCTCTAATACTGAAAATCCTTTGGAACTTCCTACGTTAAAAACATTATTACGCTTTTCTTTGTTAATGTATTCCATTGCTAAAATATGTGCTTTTGCTAAGTCAACAACATGAACATAATCCCTAATACAGGTTCCATCATGAGTGGGATAGTCATCACCATATACACTTAATTTTTCTCTTTTATTATTTGCAACTTGAATTGCTATCGGGATAAGATGAGTTTCACATGTATGATCTTCTCCTATATTAGAGTCAAAAGAAGCTCCAGCAACATTGAAATATCGAAGGGCAACATAGTTTATTCCATATGCATCTGAACACCATTTTATTATTTTTTCCATCATTAATTTACTCTCCCCATAAGGATTCTTGGGAATTAAATGAGATTCTTCTGAAACTAATGCTGTTTTGGGTTCTCCATAAACTGCTGCAGTTGAAGAAAAAACAAGATTTTTTACTTTAAAATCTCGCATAACTTCTAATAAAGAAATCATACCTCCAACATTATTATTAAAATAAAGAAGTGGTTCACTCATAGATTCCTCAACTAATAGATTGGCAGCAAAATGTATTACTGCTGTAACACAATTTTCTGAAAAAACTTTGGTGACTAATTCTTTATCTCTGACATCACCATAATAAAATTTTATTGATTTGGGTAATGATTTAACATGACCAGTCTGTAAATTATCAATAACTATTACTTCATAATTATTTTTGATTAATTCCTCAATAGTATGTGAACCAATATATCCTGCTCCACCAACAACTAAAATTGACATAAAAAACCTCCTAATCTTTGATAAGTTAAATGATACCACTAATATATTATAGCTACAAAATTTCAAAAAATACTATATTAAATAGTTGATTAACCTTTGGGAGTCTGTCAATAATCGTATATTTGATAAATAATATTATTCGTAAAGTAATCTTTAAATATAGATTCATATAGTTTTTTTAAGAATATATGATTACTTTCAAAAAGATCAAGTAGACATAACCACCAACCTACCATGATTAAACTTGGAAATCATTGAAATATCTCATAGTTTTTTGCATTCACTTAAAAAACTGCCTTTCTATGTTATCTATTTTAGAATATTATTTAATATTTAAATGTTTTTGATGTTTACAATTAATTATAACAGAAAACGGATACTGTCAATAATTTTGTGTAAACACTCCAGTAGAGTTGCTAACTATTAGTCAAATAAACTGTCAAGTGTATCAAAACATGCTCAAAAGTCTTTATGAATACGACATCCGAACTTGGCATTATAGTCATCAAAAGTGTTTACAAGGCATCGTTCTAAAGCATCTTCATTCGGAAAGACTATCCTCTTCTTGTTTTGTCGTTTAATTTCTTTATTAAGCGATTCAATCAAGTTTGTAGAATATATGCTGGACCAAATGTGATGTGGAAATTGGTAAAAAGTTAGGAGATTCCCTGTCCTTTCAAGTGCTGACATGACCTTTTAGTAACGAGGTTTCCATTCAGAGACAAATTGTTCTAATAATTTACTAGCTTCTTCTGAGCCAGTGGCACGATAAATCTGCTTGAACTGATTCAGAATAGGTGCCCTATCTACTCGCTTGACCTTACGGGAAATATTACGACCAATGTGAACCAGACAACGCTGTTGTTTTGCCATTGGATAGGCTTGTTGAATGATTTGGTCAAGACCGTTGAAACCGTCCGTAACAACTAGAGAAACTTGTTTAAGTCCTCGATTTTGTAGTTTCCTAAGAAGATCTGACCAAGAGACATTATTCTCATTAGGGGCAATCTCATAGCCAAGAACTGATTTGTAACCTTCTGGAGTGATTCCGAGCGCAATGTGAACACATTCTTTACTGACTGTTCCTCGTCGTAAAGATAAATAGGTTCCGTCTAGATATAAAACTGAGTAGTTCGTTTGAAGTGACCGTTCATGAAAGGCAGTGACATTCTCTTGAGTCACTTTAGTGATATTTGAAACAGTTGTCGGACTATAATGGTGTCCATACATGCCTTCAATAATATCGCTGATTTCACGCGTTGTTACCCCTGTCTGATAAAGTTTAATAATCATCTCTTCTAGCTGGTCATCACGTCTAGCATAAGATGGCAATAAAACCGGTGAAAACTCGTCATTTCGATCTCTTGGAATTATCAAATTTACTAAACCATACTTTGTTTCAAACTGACGAGAATAAGTCCCATTACGACTATTACCTGTGTTGTAACCTTCTTTTTCATAAGGTTCATAACCAAGAAAAGCTGATAGTTCAGCCTGTAAGAAGTCATTCATAGCTATTTCTAAAGAGGAGCGAAAAAATTCATCAATATCTTGTTTTTGTGCTAGGAAGCTAAGTAATTCTGTGATAAACTGAGTCATGGGAATAAATCTCTTTCTAGTAAGTTTCGCAACTCTACTATACAGGATTTATTCCTTTTTGTGTTTACACAAGATATTTTACACTACCGTGTTTTCAGATACGCTAGAAATAATATATAATTAATAAATCAGATTATTTATTGTTATTTATACAAAATTTCTGACTAATACTGCTCTAAGAGATAGTGAAATTACATTAATAATCTATCTAGTTATGTAGAGAAAGTTATTTTCCTTTTTGATATCAGTTTAGAAAAAATATTATTTTTGTTTACAACATAATTTCAACATATAACAAAAGAGAACTTCTAGAGTTCTCTCAAAATCAATAGCTTTTTATATCAAATAAAGTTAGCATATAAAATTAAAATTATAGTCTTCACATTTATATCCATTATGGGGTCAAATTTTGGATCATGGGAAAATTGTTAATGATAAAAGATTATTTTCAATTACTCAAAAAATGCAATAGTTGTACCCTCAGAAATTTTAGGCATTTCTGAGCCAACAACATGTAATGTACCTGGTAACGAACCTTCACTTGAACCATCAAATGAGATCGTAATATGTCCAAGATTTATCAAATTTTTTTCGACAACATTTCCAATTGAAGTAACTTTATAATTATTTTGATTAATTAGTAATGTACTTCCTTCTTGAATATGACCATCTAGATTTTTACTGTCAATGGTATAACAAAATTCTGCAAGATCAGCTGGTGCCCCTTGACCGAATAATATCAACATATTAGCATTTTCTATCATTCCATCGGCCTCTGCACCAACAGATGTCACTTTGGTTTCAAATATTTTTACCATTCAAACTCCCCCTTTTATTGATTCATATTTTTTTATTTATAAAGTCCAATACTTGCAATCCAAGCCACGATAACACGTGGAACACCATTTAAGAAACGAGAATATAAGACTGACGGTACCCCAACTTCAACAGTTTCTGAATTTGCCTCAGTCAAGCCAAGAGCAACAGGAATAAAGTCACAACCGTTTTGTGTGTTAATCGCAAATAGTGCTGGCAATGCCATTTGTGGCGGAATATTACCTTTACCAATTTCAACCCCGATTAGTGTTCCAATAATTTGAGAAATAACTGCTCCAGGACCCAATAATGGTGATAAGAAAGGTAGAGAACAAATAAATCCAATCAATACTAAACCCCAAATATTACCTGCTAAAGGAACCATTAATTTAGCCAACCAGTTCCCAATACCTGACCCTTGGATAATACCAATTAATAATGATACAAAGGCCATAAACGGAAGAATAGTATTCAGCATTGTTTGAATCGCATCACGGGCAGCCTGGTTGAAAGTCGCTACAACTTTACCCGCACCCATACCAATGCGTGCTACAAAACTTGATTCAGCACGTTGTTCTGTGATTTTTTTGCTTGTATCATAAGTTGCTTTATTTGTATCATTTTGAGCACGATTTTCAAGAGATGCAGACTCGTCTGTTGCTGTAATTTGGTTAACCCCAACGGCAGAAACATAAATTTCTTCTGTAATATACTGTGCCAATGGACCACTCTTACCAGTTGCTACAACATTAATTGTTGGAATTCCTTTTTTAGGATAAATTCCACAACGCAATGTACCACCACAGTCAACAATCGCTAGTGCAATTTCTTCATCTGGAATAGATGTTTTAAAACCATTTACAGCTTCCATACCTGTTAAAGCTACAATCTTATCTACAATTTCAGGCTTTTCACCACCACCTGTAATATAAATGAATTTATGTTTTTCTTCAGTTGGTGTAATAATAAGAGGTCCGCCGTAACCACCACTACCTTTGACTACTTTAATACTTTGATAAGTCATTTTTCTACTCCTTCTTTACTAATCTAATTCAACTGCTTTACTTAAAGTGATACCTTGTTGTTTTGAAACATAGGCTGTTGTAAAGTCTGTTACCCAACCACTTACAAAGTTCATAATTAAACCAACTAGTAAGTAACGAATAGCAAGTTCCATTTGACTTAATCCTAATGTTTTAATACCACTAGCAATACCTAGCCAAACAAACAATTCACCCGGATTGATATGCGGGAATACCCCATTTGAAGTATGGCAGAATTGCATTTGTGAAGCAATATAGCTTGGCTTATAATATTCAGGCATAAAACGTCCCATACTGATAGCCATCGGATTCCCAAGCATAAAAGCTGAGATAAATGGAAGGATCATATAACGACTAATAGGATTTTTAGCAGAAACTTCAGCTAACTTATTAACTCTTTCTTCTCCGAGAAGGGCAATAAGTGCATTCATTGCAACTAAAAGCATCAAGACGACTGGTACAATCCCTGTCATCCAACTAATAAAGGTTTCGCCACCTAATTGGAAAAGCTTCATAAAGCCTTCTGCGAATTTTGTAATGTAATCCATCATAAACTCCTTTGTTTGTTTATTTTTTAAATTGTAATTTTAATCGATTTTTCCATGTTTTCAAATGGAAATCCAAGTCAAAAGCTGAATTATACTTTGAAACATCTTCATATGTTCCAGCTTCTGTTCTTAAAAATAGTTCTCTTGCATCTTCAATTGCAATCTGTACTAACTTATTTTCTTTCCGAACTAAAGGATTATAACTGTCAAAATAATGAATATCTTGACCTACGAATTGTGGCATTTCCTTAAAACGAGCAGCTACTGTCACACCTTGCATACGCCTTGCATCTAAAACATGACCTGTTTTATCTAAAGCGAACATAACAATTGTCCCAGATTTTATTTTCCCAGACCGTCTACCAATTGCCACACGCCCTTTTTCGCGAAGTTGCGCATAAATAGTATTAAAATGCTTTAGTTGTTTCATTCCTAAAAAGATTTGAAAAATATAAGCAGATATCACAATAGTTGCTAGTACAATAATACTATCCATTAAAAAATCCCTCTTTCCTCCGTAAATTGATAAAAAGTTTTCTCTGACTCTAGTAGACGCAATTCACCTCTTAATAACTCATCACTAGCAATCCTAAAAATATTATCATAAAGTTCTAGCATTTCTGCTTCTAAACGAGTTTCAACTTTCTCAGGGATTGCTACCATAAAGATTATAGCAACTTGATTATCTCCTTCTTGAAATATTTGGTCTAAAACCCCGACTAGGAGGATTGGCTTATCAGAATGATAATTAATTGCATGAGGAAAAGCAATCTGATTACCAAACATTGTAGATTGTTTCACTTCCCTTTGGATAATTCGTTCAGAAAAACCAAGGTCGACTAAATTTGCCTTAACTAATATCTTAACCATATTTGACAAATAACTATAATATGAGTTTTCAGGTTCTAAACGAACAAAGCGAATGATACTATCTTGAATCTTTCTTTGATGAAAGAGATGAACTTTTTGCCATTCGTTTTGCAACCATTGATCATTGAATAAATTAGTAATTTGAACCAGTGGAGATTTTAGCTGGCCAAATTTTAGAGGTATGGTTGTAAAAATTGCAAAATAATTATCATCTTTTTCAGGATTAAACTGTTCTTCAGAAAATTGAGAAATTTCAATATCTGGACCAAGAACCTTTATTAACCTGCGGCAAATCATATTTGCCGTCCCACGTCCAGTAGTACAAACAACAGCAATACGCTTTGATCCATTTTCAACAATTTGTTCTTTATCTCGCATAATCAGTTCAAAGTATAATGCCAAATAACTACATTCGGATAACTCCAAATGTGTCGAAAAGGTTTCTTCCAATATCTTTCCAGCTGTTGTTGCCATTTCAAATGCTAATGGGTATTTATGTTTAATTTCTCCATGGAAAAGATCATTAGCTTGAATATGAAAAATTAATCGATTAATTAAAAATTTTAAATGTGTTTGAATTTCAACAAATAATTTTTTCTCATCAAAATTTATCAATAGGCTTTCTTTCACTTCTTTAATCATCTTTTGATAAAGTTGAAGAAAATCAGAATTTAATAAACCTTCTTGATAAGTCAAACCTTCTACATATTGGGTGTTTAAGGCGAAAGAAATAAAATCCCGTTCAAATTGACTCAAGGAAGTTTGATATTCTAATTCTAAGTGATAAACAAGTTCCTCCATAAAAGAATCTGAGTTAACCTCATTGCTATAAAATGGAATATAACCTGTTAAATGATTATTGTCATGAATACGCTCTATTGTTATTGCAATCGTTTTAGTCAGAATCTCTTGAATTTTTCGTGGTAAGCGGTAAACTTTATAAAGATTTTCTAAAAAAACAAGACTCTCTTTTTGTAAATAATCAGTATCAAAATAGACATAAACATGATGGATAAATAAGAGTCTAATTTCTAATTCTGACCCTAAAGCTTGAATTCCTCTATTAGGGATTCCTTTTATTTCAATGTGATAATGGTTTGCTAATTCTTTTGCTGTTTTTAAATTTTTATTTATGGTACTTCTACTTACACCTGTTTCTTCTGCAAGATCATCTATTACGATTGGTGTGGGAGATTTCAATAGGCGTTTTAGTAAATAAGCAACACGTTTACTTGCTGAATTGAAATCACTAGTCTTTCTAAGGCTACCGGCTAAAATTATTTCAAGTCTAGCATAGTCATAGACAGTCAACTCTAGTTGGTTATTTATTTGAATAATTTCAATATCACCATCTAAAAGATCATTTAATTGCTCAATACTTTTTGTTAAAGTTTGTGGGCTAATTTTCATACGTTGTCTCAAATCATCAAAAGCCATCTGGTTTTGAATCAATAAAGTTTCTAGTATGTCATACCAACGGTTAACTAATACCATGACTATCCTTTCTAGCTGGATGTCATCCTCTTGTTTTTCCACCTGCTACATTTGTTGTAATTCCAGTAATATAGCTTGAACGATCTGAAATATAATAAGCGGCAAGATCTGCAACTTCCCTTAATTTCCCACTACGTCCAAGTGGTGTTGTACTTGTAGATGAATATCCTGCACGAATCTCTTCAACAGTTTTTCCTCTAGTATATCCTAATGCCTCTTCATACACCAATGTTCTTAGCCCAGTAGCTTCCATAATCCCTGGTGCAATACCAACAACACGAACACCATATTTTCCTAATTCTTTTGACCATGATCGCGTATAAGAATACACTGCTGCTTTTGTTGCTGCATAAGCACTTTGCCCTTCAGATCCTTCCAGTCCAGCTTCAGAAGCCATATTAATAATCACTCCTGACCTTTGTTCAACAAGTAAACGTCCAACTGCTTGACTTACTAAAAATAGGCCTTTTTGGTTAATTGCTGTAATTTTGTCAAATGTCTCATCATCTAATTCATATTTCCCATGAGGATCATTTGGATCCACAAGTATTCTAGGGACATTAATACCAGCATTATTAATTAATGCGTCAATTTTACCAAAATGTTCAACTACCTTTGCCACTCCGTCTTCAACTTCTTTACGAGACGTAACGTCAACCTTGACAAACATTAAGTTTGGATGAGCTAAATCGTTGTCTACGACATCAAAATTAGCTACTTTGACATCTAGTTCTAGAAGTTCTTCAACAATTGCTCTACCTATACCAGATGAAGCACCTGTAACAATTGCTGTTTTACCAGCAATATTTAACCAATCAGTCATAAATTTCTCCTTTATTTTTTTATAAATCTAGTATAAAACGCTTTCACTATTGAATTAAGACAGTTTTTTTTAAAACTCAAAAAAAAAAAAGAGACTATTTTTGTTAAAATAAAAAAAGATTAATTGATTTTGATTCTGTCAATAATCTTGTGTAAACACACTAGCAAAGCTGTGATTGTTAATCAAGTCTCTTTACAGGTCAAAAAAAACAGTATCTATGGACTTCTTGGACCAAATGGAGCAGGAAAATCAACAACTTTAAAGATGATTATTGGCCTTTTAAAACCAACTTCTGGTCAAATATTTTTTGACCAAGAACTTTGGAACCGTAGCCACCTCAAAAATACTGGCTCATTAATTGAATCACCATCTATTTATCTAAATTGAACAGCATCAGAAAATTTAAAAGTTTACGCAACCTTACTAGAAATATCATCAGGTAGAATTTCAGAGGTTTTGGAGATTGTTGGCTTAGGTAAGGTAGGTAAAAAAACAGGAGATTTTTCTATGGGTATGAAGCAGAGACTTGGTCTCGCCATTGCCCTATTAGGTAATCCAAGTCTATTAATACTTGATGAACCAACTAATGACCTTGACCCGTTGGGGATTCAAGAACTTAAAAATTTAATCAAATCTTTTCCAAGACGAGGAATTACAGTAATTATTTCAAGCCATAACTTGGCGGAAGTAGAACATATTGTAGATACTGTTGGAATAATTTGCAATGGTCAATTACTGTATCAGAGACCAAAAAAAGAAGAGCAGGACTTAGAACAACTATTTATGTCTGTAGTTGGAGGAAAAATCGAATGAATTATTTACAATCAGAACTATTAAAGTATATAGGTATTTCCATAGTTGGTGCTCTCAATGCTGCCTTAATTGGTGGAACTAGTTACGGAAAGCATTTATGGCAATATAACTTTTGGGCTCTACCCGTTAGGCTAGCAAAATCTGTTTACCCTTATCTCCTCTTCACCAAAGAAAAGGTACTACCTCCAACTGAAATTTCTTCTCATTTAGTACATCATACTATATTTGTAGGGATAATCGCAGCAATTCTATTCTCCATAATATTGTTAACTGCTAATTATCTTTGGTTTAAAAACTGGGAAGGACGAACTTCGGATTAAATGTATTAACACCTTTTCTCCAATTATTTCTTTTATATCAATCAATTTAATAATCTCTTTGAAGGGACATTTTACTATACAAAAAAAGCCTTTTTACAGGCTTTAGAGTCAAGCTAACAATCTCAATTCCTTAGCTATTTTTAAATAGTTTCATACTAAATGACCAACCGTCCTTCTAAATATAAGCTAGCTTTACCCGTAATCTTAACCATTGTTCCTTCCAATTCAACAATCATTATGCCTTGTCTTTCAGATAATTGCTTTGATATTAACTGTGTTTTTCCTAGCTTTTTTGCCCATAATGGTGCGAGGCGTGTTTGTGCTGACCCTGTCACTGGATCTTCATTAATCCCATAATTAGGTGCAAAATAGCGAAGCACATAATCACTATCGCTTTCATCACTTTTTGCAGTAACTGTCACACCGTGGGGAGCTAATTGTCTCATTTTATCTAAATCAAGCGGAAGATTTTCTAGTAATTTATAGTTTTCCATCACTAAGATAAGATGCTCTTGGTCATCGGTTCTATAGGCTTCTATAATTTTCACTTCAAACACCTCATTCATCATTGAGGTAATTGGTACTTGATTAATTGTGACCATTGGAAAATATAAGGTCATTTCATCCTTATTGATGATTACTTCTAAAAAGCCTGATTTGGAAGAAAAAGTGATATGTTCTAGACTATTTTCAAGGAAATATGAGACTACATAAGCACTTGCAAGAGTCGCGTGACCACAAAGATCTACTTCTTTTTGAGGAGTAAACCATCTAATATGATAATAGTCATTTTCTTTTAAAATAAATGCTGTCTCAGAGAGATTATTTTCTTTAGCAATTTTCTGCATCAATTCTTCTTCAATTGGTTTATCTAAAACAACAACCCCTGCAGGATTTCCTGAAAATGATTTATCGGTAAAGGCATTAACAATATAATACGGTAACATTTCTAATTCCTATCTTTTTAAGTAAAACAATTGATATATCATAGCAACTAGGAATGCCAAAGCAACCATTGCAAGAATTTGAAAAAATCTTATTTCTTGCCAATTTAACATGGGAGAGTCTTCCATTCCTGTTTTCTTTCTTTGGTATTTGAAATAAGCAATTCCTAATTCACCTACGATTATTGTTATCAATGAAAATACATACAAAGAAATCTTATTCCCATAGCCATCAGGCAAGCCGCTACTATTAAAATGAACTATGATGGTATTTGGAGCAATGATAAATAATGTTATGGTAATAGCTAAAATTAACAGCTCTACAGATCTAATAAACAACTTTAACTTTTTCATATGAGTACTTTCTGTTACTTTATCCTTTACATTTCTTAAGAAGATTACTTACTTAGATGGTTACCATATAACCCTATGATACTTTGCTGTTATTATATCAAAAGAAATCAATTCCAATATCATTTTTCAAAAATAATCCTCAGTTTTTAGACTTCTTACTTAAAATAAATAAGCTAGGAATGACCATCCTAACTTATTTGTTTTTTAATCTTCTTAATTGTTTTCTAAATTTGAATATGGTTTTACCTAAATCATAAAAGTATTTATTCCCAACCAAATTAAATTCTCCAATGTATTCTTCAATATTTGGATTAAAAGATAGTTTAAAAGTTGACAGTCCTCCTTTAAGGTCTCCTTCAACTCCTCCCATATTTGCCCATTCAAGGCCTTTTTGATAGCATCTGTTAAATATTTCCATATCTAGTAAATATTGGGGATAATAATTTTTAAAACGGTCATCCATACTTGCATATAATAATTCTATTCCTTTAGCATAATGAATCCCTAAAACCCCAGCAACAATAACCTTGTCAGTGTCTGATTTTTCTATATTAGACAATTCTTCAAGCTGTCTAATAACCGAAAGCTCTTGTTGTTTTAAATCTTTTAAACGATTTTTTTGATCTACCGGCGTATCCTTTCTTGCTTTACTTAAATCAGACAAACGATCTTTCAAAACTGTTTTTTGTTTTTTAGTATCAATCTGAGCAAAATAAAATTCAGCATTGTCTCCAAAAACATCTTTTATTTTTTTAAAATAATCGAAATTTCTTAGTCTTATATTTTTTCTTTGCTCAGTATAGACCACAAGACCGGAAAATATCTTAACCTCATCCTCGTGACCATTAATAATTTCAACCCCTTTTTTACTTGCGTTATTTTTTAAACGTTTAGAATGTTTTTTGTAATCTGTAATTGTTTGGTCGCTAAGGTATTTATTAGCTTGAAAACGTGGTTGAACCATATCAGACAGATTCATTGTTAATCCTGACCAACGGTAACCCATTTTTTCCAATGCACTAATGGTCTGCATACAATATTTCGTTTGCTTGGAATCATTTCTATCAATTAGGAAACTCGGATCGCATTTTATCAATAAAAACTTTTCTTTTTTAGCATAATTCTTTAAAGCTTTAAAGACATTAACCACTAATTCTGCATCACTGTAATCAACTACTGGACCTCTAGGTATATAAGCTACTTTGATTTTTTTAAAAAACCTTTTGATTAATAAAGAAGCACATGCCACTAGTTCATGATCCGGTTCAGAATAGAACATCAGTTGTCGAGACTCCCAATCAGTCTTAACTTTTGCCCAACTAGTTGTCTGTAATAGATTACCATATTTATTTTCTTCAACAAATAAATCAAAATCAGCATTATCTAGTTTTTCATCTACCACATATATAGTCAATTTTTAATATTCCTTTTTCTCAAAATTCTTATTTATTATATCATAGGCAAGAAAAACCTGGTTATTATTAGTATTATAAGTAGACCAATAATGGCTAAATTTTCTCGTTTTTTTAATTTTATTTATCTTATAGTGTGATTTTGTGTCTAATGATTAAAATTTAAGAACTTATCAAGAAACCACGAAGGAAAAGTTAACCTGCTTTTTTGTTTTACACTTAGAGCCAGCTGTCCACCAAAACTTCATTGTAGACCCAATTTGTCAACAATTGTCTTTCCAATAGGAGGTATCCTATTATACATTAAAAAGGCGTTGTTTTGCTGCTTTGAAGAGGAATGGTTACATTTGTCTGCGAAAAATATTTCCTTTATGATATTATATAAATCAAAGCATTTAATAGTAAGATGGTAGAGTGGTTATGAAGATAATAAATTATGAAGAAAATTATAGGGATGATTTAATTTTTATGATTTTACAAGTAAAAGATGCTTTAGGTAAAGTCCCCAGTATTAATCCTGATTTACTCGATATTCCTAAAAATTATTTAAAAAAAGGTGACTGTTTTTGGATAGCCATAATGAATATAACAGAGTCATAGGTTCCATCGTTTCTTTGTCAAAGCTAATATTAAAAACCAAGGAGTTGGTAGTCAATTATTAAGTTTTACAGAAGATTACTTAAAGAAAATAGGTAAAACTCATATAAGAATTCATTTAGGAGAACCTAAAGAACAATGGTTCGGGTCATATCATTTTTATCCCAAGCATGGCTATGAGTTTTATGATCAGACACACTTAATTAAAACCATTATCTAGTCAAAAACAGATATTGTCTAACAAGAGATTTGTTCTCAAAAATAAAATGTTTATATTAGGCAAATTTTAGATACTCTTTACCACTATCTAAAAAGCTGCTTATTAAAGGAGTTTCATGGAAATTTTTGACAAATACATAAAAGTGATTAAAGGCTATGTTGAAAAGAAAGAAAAAATTGTTATCAGAATATATGGACATGGTGCTTCTGGTAAATCTACCTTTTGTAAAATATTAGTAGAACAATTAGATAACAATGATATCAATCTATTAGAGACTGATCCCTATATCATATCTAGTGAACATAGAAACTTAGCTATTCCGAAACAGTTCCCAAATCAAAAGATAACAGCTAATATGCCTCTTTCACATGAACTCAATTCTTTAAAAAGGGATATTTTAGCCTTAAAAAATGGATTGGATATCTTAACAATAGAGGAGCCTTGGAGTAAAAGTAAGATATTAAAAGCAGCAAAACCTATACTTATTGTCGAAGGAATGTCATCAGCTTTTTTATCAAAAGACCTCTTTGACCTTTCTATTTGTTTAAAAACTGATCCTGAAACTGAATTTAAGAGAAGAACTATTAGAGACACAAGAGAAAGAAATCAAGATATAGAATTTATAAAAAACACTCAAAAATCCCGAAGAGAGCAATACCAAAAATTCTACGAACGGTTTGAAAATGATGCTAATATTATGATTGAGACCTAATAAGCACCCGTCTAAGGGGGGGTGTACAAAAGCTATAAACCCATATCACCAGCCAGCGCCTAAAGACGCTGGCTTTCACTTTGTTCAAGCCTCATTGATTTTGACTTCTCATCCATTCAAGAATCTAGTGCTATATCGTGTTTCTCTTGTTCTTCTATGTACTTCTTTATAGTAGCTTCCTTAAGCCCAATGCTCTACGAAGTATATAATTACAAAAAAGCCCATGATTGAATTTATAGACTTTTAACCCTTTTATTGATAATATCTGTTTACAAGGAAGATGTATTCTTAGGAAAGAAAATTACAGGCCTGATGAGCCTGTAAAATCTGATAATGAAAATCTTAATGGCATCAAAAAGAGCTTGGAGACGTTTTAGGTAATAGCCTTATCCTTTCTGATCAGTATATTTCTTCCTAGAAGAAATTAGTGAAACACCTAAAAATAAATTAGAAAAGAGAATTGAAGAATGAAAATGACAATTTTTTGTGGCGCCAGTTCAGGAAACAATCTCTATTTTGTCAAAAACAGTGGAGCTTTCTGAGTGGAAGAGCACAAATAAGCATGACTTAGTTTATGGTGGGGGAAAAGTTGGTTTGATGGGAGTAATGGCAGACACCATTATTGAAGATGGTGGTCATACAATTGGGGTGCAGGTCACGACAAGGGATTCTTTTTGTCCTCTTATAACCTATAGTGACCAATCTAAGTTTGGTCCTTTGGGAACGATGCCATTAGGATTGATGGTTTTATGGCTACCGTAATAATGTTCTTTGATGTGTTCAAAATTAACCGTGTCAGCTATTTTAGGCATATTGTAGATGCCTTTGGTGTAAACCCACAAGTTCTTGTAGTCTGTTAACGGTTTAAGATTACATTTGAAGTGACCAAAATAGACTGAGTCAAAACGCACCAGCGTGGTGAATAATCGGATATCAGCTTCTGTGAAGGTATTGCCCACTAAGTAATCTTGCTTTTCTAATAAGGCTTCCACTTTATCCAAGGCTTTAAAGAGATTATCAACTTCTTTTTCGTAGACCTTTTGGGTGGTGGCAAAGCCCGTTTTGTAAACGCCATTGTTAATATTAGGATAAACAAAATCATTCATGGCATCAATGTCATCTGCTAGGGCGTCAGGATAATAATCATAGTCATTATCTTGGAAAACTTCAAAGGCTGAATTGAACATTCTGATAATTTCAGAAGATTCATTACTAACAATGGTCTGTGTCTTTTTATCCCATAAAACGGGCACAGTCACTCTTCCTGTGTAGTCTGGATCAGCTTTTAAATACAATTCGTAGAGGTAGTTTAAGTCAAACAAATGATCTTTAACACCACTGCTTGAGGGGTCAAAGGTCCAACCATGCTCCAACATTAAGGGATGGACGATTGATACAGAGATAATATCTTCTAATCCTTTGAGGGCACGCATCATTAAGGCCCTACTAGCCCATGGACAGGCTAAAGAGACATAGAGATGATAGCGGTTTGCTTCTGCCTTAAAACCGCCTCTCCCACTGGGTCCTTTTTCTCCATCCTTTGTGACCCAATTTCTAAATTGAGATGCAGACCTGATAAAATGTCCCTTGGTAGACTTGGTATCATACCATTTGTCCTGCCACTTGCCATCAACTAATAATCCCATAGTCCTTCTCCTTTACTTGTGGTTTGATAAATCTATTGTAGCACTGACACAGCTTTTTTACTACTATTTAGTAATAAGCAAACCCTAGAACATCAGCTACTTTTTCAGGCTTGCCATAAAGAAGTTTCCTTTGTTAGTCCTTGTTCTCAAGGCTATAATCATTGGCCAGCTTTGTGACTAAAATGACTAAGAATAGCAGGAAACAGATAATAAGATTGGGTAGCCAAAGACTAACACTTGTGCTCATTTCTAAACCTAATATGGCCACTCCTTTTAATACCATCAGCCAAATCACCAGATTAAAAAATTGAGAAATGAAAGCAACAAGAAGTGATTGATAAAAGGCTTCTGCTACTCTAATCCAAAATAAATGACCTTTTGAAACGCCTAAGCTTTTCAATTGTGCAACGTCTGCCTTTTCTTGGCTAGAAACAAGAAGGGTGATTGAAATAGCATTGGCTATAATAAGAAGTATCGGGGCACCTAGATAAACTAAGAAAGAAACCTTTGCTTCTGTCATCGCCCTGGCTTGATTTCCTACATAGGTATTTTGAATAAAAAGGAGAAAGCCCGAAACCAAACTGACCCCCATAATCATGGAAGCTTGCAAACTTTTAAGATAGATAGGTTTATCTAGGATCATCCATCTTGCTGTTACCGGAGCATAATGAGAGGTCGGCACCTTATTGAATAAACGGAGCAAACTGATCTGAACAGCTGGGGAGATCATTTGAATGATAAATAAATGTAATATTAAGAGTAAGAAAGTAACTGCTGTTCGTTGAAATTTGGCCATAAATGATAGATCGCTAGGAGTGGAAAATAGGCTATAAACACAAGCTAGCCATAAGAGACAAATCCCTGCTGCTAACACAGCCTTTATCAGATAGGAGGACTTGCCTCTTTTTTTAAGTGAACCTTCCAGCCCTTCTTCAGCCTTTAACAATTTCATAGAATAGTAATAAGAAGCTAGCATTGCAATCATTGGCACAAGAAGAAGGCACAAGCCTAAAATAGGTAAACTAGAGCTAATCTTCAAGGGAGGTAATTCATTGGTTCCAACAAAGTCACGTAAAAACTGATAATAGGGGTTAACTAAAAATACTGCCGAAACTGTTCCAATAAAACTAGATAGCAGAGCAATCAGTCCAAATTGTCCACTAATCAGTAAGGAAAGCTGTCTACGACTGGCTCCAAGGATGGTCCATAACTGATATTCTTTTTTAAAGATATGCAGCAGAAAATGAATCAGGTTAGAAATGAGTAAAAAGAGGGTTGCACCACCAAAAAATATCAGCATTTGAAAGAGCTGAGAAACATTTTCCACTGACTTTGGTACACTATGAATGCCAATCAAAGAAGTACTCACAATTAAACTGGCAACAAAAAATACAGGAATAAGCCCTAACCACTGTTTTTTGCTATAGTGAAATTGATAATAGACGAGTTTAAACATTCGGTATCTCCTATCAGTGGCTAGTAGCAGTTCCTAGAGCCTTATAGAGTGTATCAGAGGAAGGCGCTTTCAATTCTTGATCAATAGAACCATCCTTTAAAATCAAGGCTCTATCAGTACGTGAAGCCAGTTCAATATCATGGGTAACCATGAGGACACATTTCCCTTCTTTAGCTAAGTCGCTCAGTATATCAAAAACAACTTGCCTTGAAAGACTATCCAATGCCCCCGTGGGTTCATCCGCAAAAATAATCTTACTATTGGCTAGAATCGCTCTTGCAATAGCTACCTTCTGCTGTTCACCACCAGATAGGGTCGCAACAGGAGCATTCCTATCGGCTTGAAAATTTAAACGACGGAGAATTTCTTCGATTTTAGACTGATCAATCTTCTTAGAGGCTAAGCGCAAGGGGAGAACAATATTTTCAATGACTGGTAAGGCAGGCACCAAGTTATAAGACTGAAAAATAAAGGAGATGTCTTCACGTCGTAGCTTGGCTAACTTGCCATCACTTAAGTGGTAAGGATCTAAATGATTAATGTCAACATGACCACTGCTTGGTTCTAATAGACTAGACAGACACTTCAAAAGGGTTGATTTTCCTGAACCACTAATTCCTAGAATAGAGATAAATTCCCCGTAATTGGCTTCCAGACAAACATCTTTTAAAACGGAAATGGTTTTTTCTTGTTCTAATTGAAATGTTTTAAAAATATGGGATCCCTTCACTGCAAGCTTTGCCATATTCTATCTCCTTCATAAGATATTATTGTCATCATACAAGGACATTATAGCACATTCTATGCCTGCAAAAAGAAGGATTTCACAGGATACTAAGAAAACCTAGAGTAGATATTTTTGTCATGTATTAGGAACTCTATTGAGGTTCAGCTAAGCATTTAAAATCAAAATTGCTATTAGGATCTGGTCATAAGTTACAAGGAGGACTTCATCCAGGTTTCCTCATCTGGCAGTAAACCTTTTTTTCTGATTTTGGAGACATGCTTATTGCCTAAAACATAGAAACACAAGGGTTCATCCTTCCAAAGATCACTACAGGTGACCCCAATTCTAGCACGACAACCGATATCCCTTGGCTGAGCTCCTGCTCTTAGGGTCAACTGGCTCTTATCAATAGACTGTCCATCAAAGATTCTAGTGATTTCTGCGAGACGCGTCAATTTCCCTGGACCATTGGCATTTGGAATTTGGCTGTCTGTCTCTAGGGCACGAATTAAAACAGCTTCTGCAACATCCTTGTCTCGGGTCACTAGATTTAACATGTTATGGCCATGAATTTGATAGACATACCAATGCCCTGCTTGCAAATACATGGACTCATTTTTTTTAGTCCTTCTGCCCTGTGCACTATGACAAGCACTATCCAAGGCCCCCAGGTAGGCTTCTGTCTCTACTATTCTCCCGATTCTTGAATCACCCATATAGAGTTCCATGCCTAACAAGGCTTTTGCCGTAGCCTCTGTATCACTTAAAAGCAGCTCTTTAAACGCCTCTTTCATCTATTTCCTCTTTCACTTGGTCAAAATCTTATTACTCTTGCTATTCACTATATCCTATTCATCAGAAGAAATGCAAGTATCTTCTGTCTTTTCTCTAAAAACTGACATCTTTTACTGATAAGCTTCTCCTTAAAGGAGGCTTTCTTTTTAATTTATGCTATGATATTAAAGGGAGGATAGATTTGTGACCAGAAAAATTGGAATTGTGGGAATGGGTGTTAGTGGCTTAGCTGTTTTGTTGGCTCTTGCTCATAAAAAACAAGATCAGCTAGACCATATGGAAATCATTTGTTTTGATGATCCTGACCACCTGGGGCGGGGAATCCCTTTTCAAGAAGATGATGACTCGGCCTTGATTAATTCACCCATTGACGACATCTCCTTTGACTATCGGAACATGTCTGATTTTATGGAATGGATGGCAGAAAACCATTATGACACCAGTCTTAACTACGTTGCCAGATCTCTTTATGGACAATACATGACCGAGAAAGCAGAGCAGCTTATGGCTCAGCTTCCCGTTACCATTGTTAAGCATCAGGTTGAAGCCATAAGCTACCTGCCAGACAAAGAACAATGGCAAGTAAAGGTTGAAGGGAAAAAGGATTTAAGCAGCTTTGATGAGATTCATCTTGCCTGTGGGGATCTGCCTCCAATTGATCCTTATCAGCTAGAGGGGGATGCAGCCTATATCTCTGACCCCTATCCTATAAAGAACTTGTCTAAGGAAGATTTAAGCAGAGCCAATGTTGCTGTTATTGGTACCGGCCTAGCTGCTGTAGATGTCATCAAGTGGTTATTAAGCCATACCAAAGCATCTATTAAGGCCTTTTCACGGTCCAACTACTTTCCGACCGTTCGAATCTTAGATGGTACTCCCCTTCACTGGCAATTTTTCACAGAAGAAAACTTGGAAAAATACCTGGCCCAAGCTAGGAAATCCTTTGACTTGTCAACCTTTGAAGAGCTATTGCTGGGGGAATTGTCAGCCCTTGGATTTGCGGACTGGGAAACCACCACAAATGACTACCTTGCAGCTGGCACTGAGGGTATCAAGCTGTCGCTTGAAAAAGCAGAACAGATCTACCACTTACAACAGTTGGCATCTCGTGTGACCAATTGGTTAACAGATTTGTGGCCCCTCATGACCACATCAGACCGTCAAGCTTATCAGAAAAAGTACGGCAGAGCTATTGTCAATCTACGCAATCCCATGCCTGATGTCTCAGCCAAAATCCTTTTAGAAGCAGCCAAGGAAGATCGCCTGACAACTATAGAAGCTGTCACAGACATCATCACAAAGGATCAGGGGTTTTTGCTAAAAACAAAGGAAGGCTCTGACATAGCAGTCCACTATGTCATCAATGCTACTGGCTACCAATTAACCCCAGACAATCTCCATAAAGCCAAGCCCCTCATTCAGTCCATCATTGATCAGCGACTTTGTCAGATTGATGAACAAGGAGGCCTAACCATTCTCCCAGAAACTGCACAGGTCATCTCACCAAAACATGGCCTCATTCCTAGTTTATATGCCCATGGTGCCCTTATTAATGGTGTTATCTACCAGAACAACTCCACCATCACAATACAAAAAATGGCAGAACGGGCAGTTAAAGATTAAAAGAAACAACCCTAGAAATACAAAAATGACTTTTCCTTCAAACTGAGACAAAGAATCTTACTTGATCTTTGTCTTTTTTATCTTCAAATTCCTCTAAACTCCCCCAAAAGCTCTACTTTAAACAAAACTGGTGGCAAAGAAAAAAGATCCTAGCCCAAGCTAAAATCCCTTTTCTCTTTTAAATTTCTATCTTGAATTTATAAGATAGAAATAATAAGACTAATACAAAAAGAATAGATACCGTCCATATAAGAAACCATTGCATTCTTGTAAAGTTATTCTTTCGGCTTACTTCAACAGCCTTTACAATATCTATTATATAGGTGTTAGCCCAAAAGCCGATAGCGGCTGCGAAAAACACAACTAATAAGATAAGAACTAGCCAAAGCTCTAACATTTATATCACCACCATTCAACCCATCCATTGTTTTTTATTTTATCACCTGCATCTAGCCAGAACAAAGAAGCTGTCAATCCATTATAGCTTTCTATAGAGTTAATTCGAAAATCGTGATAACTTTTAAAAAAATTTGGCAAAAATTGGACATTTCTACTAAAAAACGAGCAAATCCCCTAGGAAGTGCACGTTTTTTCATTTTTTATCATATATAGTCAATTAAAAGTCTAGTAAATCCTAAAACCAAGCCTTTTCCCTAGCAATGCGGACAGCCTCTGTTCGGTTACAGGCTCCCAGCTTGGTAAGAATAGAGGTCATATAATTTCTGATTGTTCCATTGGACAAAAACAGCTTTTGGGCAATTTCCTGATTGGAGGCTCCCATGGCCACTAGTTTCATCATCTCCTACTCACGAGGAGTGAGGGGATTCTGCCAAGTGCTTACTTCTTCAATCAGCTCAGGAGAATATTCCTTTTTCCCAGCAAGAACCGTGTGGATGGTGGCCATCAATTCCGAAATAGACCGATCCTTCAAAACATAACCATTAACATTGGCCTCTAGAGCACGCTGAAAATAACCATGACGCTTGAAGGTTGTCACAATAATGACTTTGACCTCTTGATGTTCCCTTATCCACTCCAAAACATCAAGCCCTGATTTCTCTGGCATTTCGACATCCAAAATGGCAACATCAATAGCTTCTTTGGCTAAGATATCAAGAGCCCTTTGTCCATTCTCAGCTTGAAAAACGATTTGAACTTCTTCTTGATAGGCTAAAAGCTGGCATAAAGCATCTCGGAGCATGGATTAATCATCTGCTACTAATAATTTCATTTCTTACTTTCCTTTAAAGGTATGGTAATGTCAATTTGTGTAGGTTGGTGTAAAGAACTAATCGTCAAGCTAGCTTGAATAGGGACTAGACGCTCTTTAATGCTATGCAATTCCTGCTCGGATAGCCCTGAAAAACCCCTACCATCATCCTGGTAGGTCAGTTGAAACTGCCCTCCATCTACCTTAAAGACGAGCTGACAATTTTTAGCCTGGCTATGTTTGAGCAGATTGTTACTCAGTTCCCTGAGAATCATACTCATTCTATTTTGCAGATCCGCTGTCAATTGATTAGCCAAGTTTTCTCCCTTGACCTCAAAGTTAACACCAGCGGCATCTAACATGTTAGTAATAACCAAGAGCTCGTGGTCAATCCTGTGATCCTTAAGAGTTGTGACCATTTGCCGCACATCATGCATGGCATTTTTTAGAAATGTCCTGTAAATCACCAACTTCTTTTTGAGCTTGTTCAATATCCTTCCTATCTAAAAGGGCCTGAATGAGGTCAGCCTTAACAGTAAACATAACAAAAACATGTCCCAGTGTATCATGCAGATCTTGAGCAATGCGATTGCGTTCATTCTCTGCTAATAAAAGGTTGATAGATTTATTTTTTTCATAGAGAGCCTCTTCTGCTTCCGCTTTTTGTCTATCAAAACTTGAAAAAACAATCATGGAAACATTCATAATGGCTCCAACAACTGCCATAATCTGCATATCTACAGAATAAGTCCTAATAAAAACAAAGAGAATAATGAAAAGAAAGCCCAAGACATAAGAGACAAAACGAAAGGACTTAAAGTCATCCTTAAAACCATAAACCAAAATAGAGTTCATGTAGAAAAAGAACCAAATCATGCCACCATTAACAAATAGCGACATGTAAACAATATAAAATAGCATATACAGCCAAAAGAAATTGCTCCATTTTGAAATCTTTTCATGAACCCAAAAGAGATAAGAATAGGTAAGTAAAGAAAGCCGTTAAAAGAAGAGTCCAAACAGGATAAGCAAAGGAAATAACACCCAATATGGGAAAGGCCAAAAAGATCATAGGGCTATAAAATAAAGGGTGCTGCCATTGCCAGTTTTTGATTATGAAGAAACGTCTTTCCTTTCTTGAATCCACAAGGCTATAATCATTACCATTATGGCATAGCCAGCCACAATAAACAAGGACTGCCACTTAATGTCCCCTTTCCCAGCAAATTCTGTTATGACCTGATTGACATGGTAGGTAGGGGTCAGTTTGGAAATCCTTTGCATCCAAGCAGGAAAAGTAGAAACCGGCATCCAAGAGCCACCGATGATAGCCAAAAGAAGAAAGGCAATGTTCCCTACAATAGACATCATTTGTGGCGAAGGAATCTGTGCTATTAACAAGCCAAAGGCCAGAAAGACCACTCCTGTTACAAGAAGAAGGAGGGCTGAGCCAATCCACCTTTCCATAGATAGATCAACACCCCTAAAATAAGCAGCCACTAAAAAGGTAACTAAGATAGAACAGGCAAAATTAATAAAGACACGAAAGATCTTCGACAGGTAGTAATGAAAGATCCTAATATTAGCATGTTCCAAATAGATCAGCCAGTGATTCTTTTGATCTTCAAAAAGCATGGCAGGAAAGGAAAAGAAGCCAAAACTTGACATGGAAAAGGCCGTCATGGTTAACATATAAGATTGGACAAAGGCTTTTTGAGCCTGAGGATCTTCATACATATCCATTCCTGAGTAGAAGAGGAAAAAACCAAGAGGCATTCCAATAGCTAAGATAAAGACTGGCCACTCACGCCAAAGCTTTATCCATTCAACTTTCATCAAAGCTCTCATTTTCTTTCTCCTTCTGTTTGATCAAATAGCGTATCTAGTAGGGATTTATTTTGAATTTGAATATCAGCTATGGTTAAACCCTGACGGCTTAAATGATCCCAAACAGCCTCAATATCCTTGGTTCTAAATTTCAGACTATCTTTTTTGTAATTCACATTAAAAACAGAAGGACAGTCCTTAAGAGCCATCTTATAGCTGATTGACAGGGTTATTTCCTTTTCTTCACTACCTAAGGCAAAAGGCGTTGTATCACGCAATAACTGCCCCTCATGTAAAATCAAAATGCGATCAGCAGTGTGTTCCACTTCTTCAATATAATGGCTGGTGTAAAGGATGGTTTTGCCTTCCTCTTTAAGATGGTCAATAATCTCCCAAAACCGTTTTCGTGTGGACGTATCCATACCAGCAGTCGGCTCATCTAGCAATAAGAGCTCCGCTTGGCCAATCAAAACAAGGACAAAGGACAAGAGCCGTCTTTGCCCACCAGATAATTTCTCTGCCAGTTGATTTTTTTGCTGATCCGTAAAGCGCAAAAGATCATCTATCTTCTGATCAGAAAGGGGATTATCAGCGATGGCTTTAAAGAAAGCTATTAATTCTGTGACCTTAAGATTACTTGGAATAGTATTATCCTGTTGTAAAAGGGCAAGGCTACTTTTTATCTTTTTCTCCTTTGGATGATGCCCCTGGATCAGAATCTGTCCTCTGGTCACTTTTTTATCCCCCAAAAGACAGGAGATAAGGGTAGACTTACCTGCTCCATTTGGGCCAATCAGTGCCAAACATTCTCCTTTTTGGATGCTGACAGTGATGTCCTTGAGGATTTCCTTACCCTTGATGATTTTTGTTAAGCCTTGAACTTCTATCATATCTTTCCTTTCTGACAAAGCTAATCACTTTGATCTTAGATCAAGTTTACTTCTTTTGAGCAAGGCCCACTAGTACAAAATGTCACTAAAGCAGATGACAAAAGTCATAAAAGCTTAAAAAAGTAAATCTTTACAAGTCAATAAGGTGAACCTGGTAGTCCAAGGACTCAATAAAGGCAAGCAAATCCTTGGTATCTATAAATAGGCTCTTCTCATTAGTGTTGGGATGAAAACTCATGCGTTTTTCAGACATGATGGCCTTATCAATATAAAGAGCAATATCATGATCCTTATTATTCAAAAGACCAAAGGGAGACACAACACCAGGTAGTAGAAGCATCTTGTCATACAAACTCTGTGCAGAAGCCATTCTAATCTTATTAGCCCCGACACTTTCCTTAAAGGCCTCCATATCTAACCTTTTTTGGTCGTCCATGATCAGGAGGTAGAACTGTGTCTTCTTTTTATTAGTCAAAAACATGGTCTTAGTCCGAACACCCTCAATTCCCTCAATAAAGGAATCCGCCTGCTCAGTTGTCAGAGCTGGTTCATGTTCAACAATCTCAAAAGTAATCTGCAGCTCATTCAATTTTTCTTCAACTAGATGATACAAGTCCATAAAAACACTCCTTTTAGCTCTTATTCTGCTAGGAATCCCATCTTACCAACTATTATATAGAATGCCAAAGGTCTTATCAAGGCATACTTGACTCTTCATAGCTCCCTTGAAAAGCAGATCTAGGATTCTGCCGTTTCCATTTTAGAAACTAAGGACAGCAAGTGTTTCCTAATAAGAACTTTAATTTCCTATTGAGATATTCTATAATAAGGACATAGGAGGACAAAGCAGATGAACATAGGACAGAATATCCTTTTAAACCGAACAAGAATCCATTTGACCCAGGAACAATTAAGTGCCTACCTCAACCTAACCAAGGCCACCATTTCCAAGTGGGAAAACAATCAAGCTCTGCCTGATATTAATTATCTAATTTTGATGGCCAAGTTATTTGACATTAGCCTGGAAGAGCTAGTCGGCTACAAGAAATGCCTTTCTGCACAAGAAAGAAAAGGCCTCTACCGTGACTTAGAAACTAATAAAGAAGGCTTGACCCCCAAAGAAACATTTGCTCAGGTGGAAAAGCTTTGTAAAAACTATATCAATGACTATCAGACCCTGTTGATCTTGGTTCAGTTTATGCTCAATGCTTTCTTTGAAGATGAAACACTCAGAAAACAAAGCAGTCAGCTGGGACTTGACCTTCTTAATCGCATCATCAGTCATGCCTCGGCTGAAAGCGAACTCCAAGCAGCCATCATGCTAAAGGTTATCATCCTCTTTCAAGATCAAAAATACGACCAGATCATTGAAATCTATGAAAACCGTCCCTATAAACTGGGAGAAGAATTATTTTTGGCAAATAGCTACGCTTTAAAGGGCAATATCAGCAAGTCCAAGCAAGTCCTACAGGTAGAAATTTACCAACAAGTGCTGCTATTGATGGAATACTTTACACAGTTAATCAGCTATGAAGAAGATCAAAAGAAAAAGCTTGAACTGATTAGTCGAGCCCAAGCCCTCATAGAGACCTTTGACTTAGAACAACTCCACCCCAATACCCTGATCAAATATTATTATGGGCTAGCCCTCTACTATCTCAATAGCCATAAGGAAAAGACCTACTACTATTTGGACCAGCTACTCAAGTGCCTAGACAATCTGCTCAGTCAATTCCAACTGCACGGAGACTCCTTTTTCTACGCCATAGATGATTGGCTGAACTCCTTACCAATAGGGATCCTTCCTCCTATCAATAAGGAGCTTCTCATAACTCGCATAGAAGAGATGTTCCAAGCACCCCCTTTATCAGACCTACAGACAGAAAAAACATTTCAAGCTTACCTGACCCACCTAGAAGATTTAAAAATGGAGATAAAAAATGAATCTAAGCATAGCTCATGACTACCTACCCTTTGTCCTACCACTGATCATCTTACAGATCAGCCTCATTGTCATTGCCCTTCTTAAACTAAAAAAAATGACAAGAACCACCTATCTAAATAAAGCCGCTTGGGTCCTTATCATCCTCTTGGTCAATATTGTTGGACCCATAGCCTTTATCACTATTGAAGGAAAAAAACAATGACTGCTATCAGATTTCATCAGCTCAGCAAATCCTTCGCCGACAAAAAGATCCTAGAAAATCTTTCCCTCTCACTAGAAGAAAATAAGATCTACGGCTTTATTGGCCCAAATGGCGCAGGTAAAACGACAACACTCAAAATGCTGCTGGGGCTGCTTAAAATAGACTCTGGCAACATCCAGATCTTTGAAGAAGAGGTCACCTTTGGAAAAACCCCCACTAATAGACACATCGGCTACCTACCAGATGTTCCAGAATTCTATGACTACATGACAGCTAAGGAATATCTGCAGCTCTGTGCTAAGTTTAATCAGCAGAGCCAAAATGTCCAGGAGCTACTGGAAAAGGTAGGTCTTAAGGACAGCAAACAGTTGATTTCCAGCTTTTCCAGGGGCATGAAACAACGACTGGGCCTCGCCCAAGCTCTGATCCATGACCCTAAGATCCTCATCTGTGATGAACCCACCAGTGCCCTTGATCCCAAGGGAAGACAGGATATCCTAGAGATCATCTCAAACCTTCGTGGTAAAAAAACAGTGATTTTCTCAACCCATGTCTTATCAGATGTGGAGAAGATCTGCGATGACATTTTAGTCTTAAGAAAAAAGACCATCCAAAATATAGATGACCTCAAAGACAGCCTGCCAAGAAAGCAGTCACTAAGAATTTCTCTAAAAGCCCAAGAATCAGACTACCTGCTCTTAAAAGAGCATTTCAAACTTGAAAAAGAAGACAATAGGGTCATTCTTCACTTGCCTATAAAGGAAACACAGACAGAAGAAAAGTCTTTAAAGGACTTCTATCAACGCCTTAATAGCTGCAAGATTTACCCAAGAGCTATTGAAGTCCTAGACCAATCCCTAGAAGACATTTACTTAGAGGTTAACTCATGACATACCTAAAACTTATCTTAGAAAAAGAATGGATAGAAAACCTAAGAAGGCACAAAACCTTAGCCATGCTTATTTGCGGCATTATCTTTGGCATCTTAGGCCCCTTCACTGCTCTGATAATGCCACAGATTATGGCTGGCCTCTTACCTAAGGGGCTAAGTCAGTCCCTTCCTCAACCTAGCTATATAGACTCCTACATACAGTATTTCAAAAATATCAATCAACTTGGCTTTATCATTCTGGTCTTCTTATTTAGTAACAGCCTGACCCAGGAATTAGCACAGGGGACACTGATAAACCTGCTCACAAAGGGGCTGCCCAGATCTACTGTGATTCTGGCTAAATTTTCAATTATTGCAGGGATTTGGACACTCAGCTATAGCCTTGGATCAGCAGTGCATTATGCCTATACCTTGTATTATTTTAATAATCAGGGCTCAAACAAGTTGACTGTCTACTTGGGCACTTGGCTCTTCGGTCTTCTCCTTCTCAGTCTGATCTTCTTATTTTCAACCCTTTTGAAGAAAAATAGTGGGGTACTCCTAGGCATGCTGGCTACTATTGTGCTCTTTTTCCTTCTGTCTTTTTTGAAGGCTTTTAGGGAGTGGAACCCCCTTCTTATCATTCAAAAACAAGCAGCAGTCCTTCAAGGAGACTATTCCCCTCAAAGATACCAGATCTTGCTTGTCATCACTTTAGTTTTAATTATTTTCAATTTAAGCCTCTCCATCATCAGATTTGCTAGGATTGAACTTTAAAAAAGAAAAAAGACCTGTGACCAGGCTCATCAAGAGCTCATCACAGGCTTTCTTTTTTCAATAAAAGTGTAAATTGACTACCCTTGCCATAGTGGCTTTGAACCTTAATATCGCCTCCCATTTGGTGAGCCAATTGTTTAGCAATGTAAAGTCCTAGTCCGTAGCCGCCAGTGCTCATATTGCGGGACCTTTCAACACGGTATAGTCTTTTGAAGATAGCCTCAAGTTCCTCTTCCTTAATACCCTGCCCATGATCAATGATATCAATATGTAAATAATCATCCTGGTAATAACTCTTAATGTCTAGAGCTGTACCTTCTTGTGAATATTTAAAGGCATTGCTGACCAGGTTTAAGATAATCCGAGAAAGCTTATTGTAGTCAGCCTTAATCTTAGAAGCTTCAGGACTAACATCAATATGGATAGGACGTTTCTCCTTTTCAATCATCAACTGAAATTCTGACAAGATTTCAATAAAGAGCTTGTCCAAATAAATAGTTTCTTCTTTCTGAGAATGGCTCGTCTCTGTCACTGAATTCAGTGTTAAAAAATTCAATTCTTCAACTAAATTATTAAGCCGACTGGTCTGTCTTTCAATGGTTTTTAGATAATGCTTGACTTCAACCTCTGGGATAAGACCATCAATAAGCCCTTCCACAGTTGCTTGAATGGAGGTCAGCGGCGTTTTAATATCATGACTGAGCTGAGCAATCATCATCGTCTTTTCCTTTTCACTTTCTGCAAGTGATTTAAAGGTATCTTGCAATTCACTGGACATGTGATTAAAACTGTTTTCCAAGGCTTTAAACTCAAGAGGTGTCTTGATATGTGACTGAGTGTCAAATTGTCTGACGGCTATTTTTTGCATCTTCTGCTTAAGCTTTTTCAAAGATGAAAAGACATTGGTCAACAAAAGCAAACTCACCAGACCACCTACGGTCGCTGCTACAGTTGTAATGATTAAAATAAAGCCAACTTCCTTACTATTAATCAACATCCTACTAACAGCAAGAAAAACACCTGCTACGGTTATAAGTATGGAAACAAGGTAACCAATAATAATATAATACTTTAGTTTCATTCCTTTTCCTCCAACTTATAGCCCAGTCCCCAAACTGTTTTAATTTGTGGGGAATCTTTGGTACTATATTCTGTCATAACATTTCGAAGGCCATGAATATGCACATTTAAGGTGTTGCCATCTTCAAGGTAAGTGTCTCCCCAGATTTTCTCATAGAGCTCTGACTTAGAAAAGACACGATTCTTATGACTGGCCAATATCCAAAGAAGGTCGAAGGCCTTGTTGGTCACATCAAGCAGATGGCCATTTAGCCTAACCTCTCGAGTCATATGGTTAATGACTAGATCCCCAATCTCTAAGGCATCACTGCTCTGCCCATTACCTTGGATCCGTCTCAAGATATTTTTTACTCTTAAAACCAATTCACGGGGACTAAAGGGTTTTGAAATATAATCATCAGCTCCCAAACTCAAGGAAAAAATTTTATCTGGTTCAGACACCTTAGCTGTAATAAAAAGAAAAGGTTGTTCTGGTTTTAAGATCAAAAGCTCAGAAATAAAGTCATAGCCATCCATATGAGGCATCATAATATCTGTAATAATCATAGCAAAAGAAGTTTCCTTAGCCAAAGCCAAGGCCTCAATCCCGTCAGCAGCAATAGTCACCTCATAGCCGGCCTGTTCTAAATAACGCTTGTTAATGTCAATGATCTCTAACTCATCATCAACCAATAAAATCTTATCTTTCATCTGATAACCTCATCGTAAAAAATAGTGCTATACTCCCATAAAGTATAACACTATCACTCACAAAGTACCATATGCCGGCCCCGAATTTCAGAACCAAAAACATCTCATTTCCTTGTGCATTCTAACTGTTTTGAGCTTCTTTTGTTTGATAGATGCTCTTTAAAGCCTGGCTCTGGTCTTACTTAATCATAAAGCTGACCATTTTTTCACCAACCATGTGAGACATATCAGCTTTGCCATTTTTAGAGCCATAAACCTTAACCATGGCTTTATAGGTCTTCATTTTAGACATTTTTAGTTTCTTAAGCAGCGCTTTGTCTTCTAGTTTTCCAAGCTTGCCATCAAGGCGAACCTGATAGAAATAACGTCCATCTTCTAAGTCTTTGACTGGTAAGAGAGCCTTGTTTTTGGCCTTACCATTATCAGACCATGGAGCTCCCTTAGATGATTTCAAGAGGAGGCGGGTTAGCATGCCATCACCACCAAAGTTTTCTAAGGGAATGACCTGGTTAACTCCGGCTGTGAATGGGCCAGGAAAGTCTGCTTTTTTAAGATATTTTGCTGGTACTTCAACCTTATCAAGGAGTTTTGTCATCAAACCTTCTTTAACCTCTTTATCAGTGGTTGGATGGTTGAGTTTGATAGTTACTTTTTTGCTGGCTATTTTATTGTTCATATCTGCCATGCCATCTTTTTTGCCATAAACTTCAACCATGGCTTTGTAGGTCATCTTGCCATTCATTTGTAACTTGTCAAGAAGAGCCTTGTCTTGTAAGTTGCCAAGGTCACCATCAAGCTTGACCTGATAAAAGTACATATCTTTTTCTAGATCCATGAAAGGTAAGAGGGCCTTGTTTTTAGCCATTCCATTATCTGACCACGGAGCTCCTTTTGAAGATTTCAAAAGAAGTCGGGTTAACATACCGTCACCACCGAACATGTCATAAGGAATGACCTGGTTGACACCTGCTGTAAATGGGCCAGGTGCTTGAGCATTTTTCAGATACATACCCGGAACATTAACAGTATCCTTCATCATCATAACAGAGTCTTTAACTGCCATATCTGACTTAGAACCCTTTTCCATAGTGGTCATCATGATTTTAGACTCTTGTTTGCCCATATGATTTTTAGACATGTTTTGCTCAGCTGAAACTGCAGCTGGCAGATTCAAGAGTAAAACTGCTCCACTAGCTAGGATAAGACCTGATATCTTTGAATGTTTTTTCATAACCGTACCTCTTTTCTATTTGATGGTTACAGTATAGCAAGCAGATCTTAAACAAATCTACGCTATTTATTAAGTAATTCTTAAATAGGACTTAGGAATTACTTAAATGAAGAGCTTAGAAAGAAAAAGGTTAAAAGAAAGAGCATCACAAAAGTGATGCTCAGAGTGAAGACAAAGTTCTTGTCTTCACTCTGTAGGATAGATCTTCTCTATCCTTTTAAGCTCCTTTTCAATCTCAGGTAATATCCTTTTCCCATCAAAAACAACTGTCCCATCTAAATCAAAAACCAGATAGGTCTTTTGGGGAATAAGAAGATCAGATAAAAGTTGCTCCTTTATGTTCATATGATGAAATTCCCTCATAAATTACTATGGGCTTCTTTTTCCAGATCAGAAGATCTGAGTCCTAAAAACAGAAATCTAGCCCTCTAAAATCAATCCTACAGCAGAAATTTTAAGAAAAAAATGTCAGGTAGCTAAAAGCCAGTCACAATAGCTTGTCTAGCTTTTTTCAGCCTTGAAACAGTCACATTTTTTCGACAATTCTAGTAAACAAAAGTTTACAAGTTACGTCATTTATGTTACTTTTAATAGATAAGATTAAAAAAATGTCAACATCATTTAGGAAAGGTTATAACTTGAGAAGCTTTATTAAAAACAACAACCCACAAACCATTTCTATTATCCTCTCTATCATACTCACCAGTTTGGCCTACCTTGTTATAGAAGTAAGCTATAGCAGTATGCAGAGTCTCTTACCACTCTTACTTGCTGATAAAGGCGGAATTTTTCCATTTTTCTTTTATTTCTTAAGAAACCTTAGCTTTACCCTTTTAGCTGGCTTGGGCTTTTATGTCCTCTATCAAAAGAAGAGCTCTTCCTTGGTAAAAGCCATGCCAAAATATGGCTGGTGGACTGTTATTGTTGGGGTACTTGTTACCTTTTTCTTATCTATTATTCTCATGCTCATAGGCGATAACTTCTGCCTATCTTATTCTAGTGATAGTGCAGTGGCTGAATTCAAAACAGCTAATGTCTATTGTCTGATTTACCGTTTCTGTACAGACTGGATTCCCTTAGTTGGGAAAGAATTTTTAACGGCTACTATTACACTTGTCATCTACAACTATCTTTCCAAGTGTTTTTCATATCAATTAGCTATTAGAGCGGCAGCTATTTTCAGTGCGATCATCTTTGGTTCCCTCCATTTTTCAGCCTATCAATGGAATCTTTATCAAAGTCTGATTGTGATTGGGCTTGGAAGGCTTCCCTTTACCTATCTTTGGTTCAAAACAGACAGTCTAAGAGGTGGCATCTATGCTCATATCCTTTATAACTATCTGCTCTTTGCCATCATTACTTTTGTTCAGTAAAGAAGGCCACTATTTAAGACTTGATATACACCTTTCCCCCTAAAAACCTAAATCTATTGAAGCACTAAGGGCAATGGAGCGATCCATCCCTTATGAGCAATAGATTTAGGTCTCTTTTTTTATTCAAAAAAAGCCATAGAGGGTATGGCTTTACGTAGGGGTACTGCTTATTTTCTTTTCATCTCTCCAATTAAAGTTGATAGAGCCTTAATAACCCTGTCTTGTTGACCTGAAGAAAGTGCTTTGATTTGCACAATGAGATCAGCCAGTTCTGAGTTTTTCTCAACCAAACTAGTGTCAAAAAATTCTTCAAAGTCTACATCAAGTGCTTTCATCACTTTTTCTAAAGTCTTTACTTTTATATTGGTGGATTGGCTTTCTAATTTGTAAACGTAATTAGTTCCCAGATCAGCTTTTTCCTCAAGTTGTTCTTGAGTCATTCCTTTCTCCAGCCTTAAAAGTCGTATTCTTTTTGATATATATTTTTGTAAAATTTTATTCTTCATAGCATACTAACCTCATAGTGACATTCTACACAGATATGACATGTTTTTTTAGATTTTTAATGTCATTTTTGCTATTTTCCAACTTTTTAAAGTGTAACGATTATTATTATAACATAGTGTTTTTTTAATTCTATTTTTTTTTAGTTTATTTTTCTTTTAATATTCTAAAAAATACTATATCTGGCTGTAGATAGAGGCTATAAGAAGAGTTCATTGATTTCATGTGTTATAATAGCCTTAACAAGGAGGTTTGAGATGACGAAAAATTACAGATTAGCAGAAGTTTCCTACCAACTCTTAGGCGAACGTGGGGTTAGTTTAGAAGATATTGCAGACCTAGTCTTATCCCTACAGAATCACTACATTCCCAATCTTAGCTATGAAGAATGCCTTGACAATGTCTCAGCTGTTTTGAAAAAACGTGAAGTTCAAAACGCCATTATCACCGGAATCGAACTAGATAAACTAGCTGAAAAAGACCAGCTCTCCCAGCCACTACTAGATATTCTAAAAAAAGATGAAGGTCTCTACGGCATTGATGAAATTTTAGCTTTATCTATAGTTAATTTGTATGGTTCTATAGGTTTTACTAATTATGGCTATCTAGATAAGGCTAAACCTGGTATCATAGCAGAGCTCAATCGCAAGGATGGCAATAGCTGCCACACCTTCTTAGATGACATTGTTAGTGCCATTGCTGCAGCTGCGGCTAGTCGCATTGCCCATAATGACCCTGATAAAAGTGCCATTACCAACAAAAATTAAGAAAAAGGCTATAGGAATTGACCTCTACCACTTAGACTTTATGTCTAAGCTGTCAGACTGGTCTTTCCTAGCCTTTTTTATTTTAAGGGAAGATAAACCTGAAAACAAGTCCCCTTGCCCAATTGACTGACGAAGGTAATCTCACCATCTAAGAGCTCAACTATTCTTTTAACAATGGCCAAGCCAAGACCATTTCCTTCTTGAGCATGGGACTGATCACTCTGATAAAATTGTTCAAAAACACGGTCTTGATCTTCCTGGGCAATACCATATCCCTGATCTTCGATGCTAACCCAGACACCCTCGTTTTCTTTTTCAATGCTAATCTTTAAGTCAACCTTTTGAGCTGAATACTTGATGGCATTGTCAATCAGATTGATCCAAATCTGCATGCTTAAATCTGGATCAGTAACTATCCTTATAGGATAACTTTGAAAGTCAATGGCTATGTCTTTTTCTTTCCATTTTTCCGTCAAGAGGATCAGGGCATGCCGCAACTGCTCATCCAGACGAAGTTCTTCTTTTTTGACCTTATTTCCCTTGTCAAGGCGAGAAAGATTCAAAATATCATCACAGAGTCGGCTTAGTCTCAATGTTTCAGACTGCATAATCTCTAAGAGTTCATTCCTATCTCTTTCCTCCAATTGACCAGAAGCCAAAAGATCACTCAACCCCACTAAAGAGGCCACAGGGGTCTTTAATTCATGCGACACATTGGAAATAAAGTCCCGTCTCAATTCGGCTACCTGCTTTAAATCATCAGCCATCTTATTGAAATTTTGTGAGAGCTCATCAATTTCATTATGGTAGGGCGCCTTATCTTTAGGATAACTTTTCCTGACTATCTTTACAGAAAAATGACCTTTAGAGACTTGCTTAACAGCTTCATTAAGCTGTCTAATGGGCTTTGTCAGATGAAGAGAACCCTGCCACATGATAAGACTTCCAATCAGCATAATGACTAGTGTGTAGATACCAATCCAAAAGCCAAGGCCACCTGATAAAGCAAAGACCAATTTTAGAAGAGCCACCAAACAAAGACCGAGAAAACAGGTGATAGCCAAGATAAACACAAAAAGAAGGACAAAGTAAGAGCGAAGTGAAAACTGTAAGTTCTTATCTTTTTTCATTTTTCAGCCTTCCCTTATAACCTAAGCCTCTAATGGTGAGGAGTTCAAAGTCTTTGTTGTCTTTAAACTTGTGTCTTATCCTCTTCACGCAGGCATCTACCAAACGTTCGTCCTTATCATCTTCCATTCCCCAGATATCATCCAGTAGATCCAGACGAGTAAAGATCTTTTCAGGCTTATTCAGCAATTTATAGAGTAAATAGAATTCTTTTGGCGGCACCTGCATAATTTGCTGGCTATCCAAGTCAGTGACCGTCAGTTGCTTGTAATCTAGGCTGGTATGAGCAAAGGTAAGCACCTGTTCAGCCTCTAATTGAGCCCTTCTTAAGAGAGCCTTGACCCGCAGAACCAACTCTGGAAGTCTTAGAGGTTTTACCAGATAATCATCAACACCCAGCTTAAAGGCTGATTCTAAGGATTCTAACTGCGATTTAGCCGTAATCATCAAAACAGGCAAAGTATAGCCTGCTCCTCGCAGAGAATCTAAGAATTCATAGCCATCCATCTGAGGCATCATGATGTCACTGATCACCAGGTCAATATGCTGTTTATCCATAAGATCCAGAGCTTCTTGTCCATTATAAACAGAATAAACACTAAAATGTTCCTGCTTCAACTTGGTTGAAATCACTTTATTGAGAGATTTATCATCTTCAGCTACCAATAGTGTAAACATAAGAACTCCTTTTGCTACCATTATAACACAGAACAGCTCTGCTATTATTGCCTAAGAAGACGCCCCTCTTTCAAGACATAAACCCTATCAACAAATTCTAAGATGTTCCGATCATGGGTGACCATGAGAGCCGCTTTTTTCTTACTTTTAACTTCTTGTCTGATCAATCTGGCAATGTCTTTGCCTCTTTCAGGATCTAAGCTGGCTGTTGGTTCATCTGCTAGGATAAGCTGAGGATCGCCAATAAAGGCACGCGCAATGGCCGCTCTTTGTTTTTGCCCACCGGACATCTTACTAGGGTACTTATTTTGACAATCACTAATATCCAATTCTTTTAAGAGCCGTTGAATGTCCTCGGTCCTTTCTTTCTTATCACTGATTCCCTTCATCTTAGCCACCATATCCAGTTGTTCTTTAATGGTCATATAAGATAAGAGCTGGTGATCTTGAAAGATAAAGCCTAGGAGTTCCTGACGCCTTTTGGTCCATTCTTTTTGTTTAAGATGAGAAAGATCCTGATTGGCAATTTTAATTTGCCCACCATCTGCCGACAACAAGAGCCCTGCTATAGACAAAAGCGTTGACTTGCCAGAACCAGAAGGACCCAAGATAGCCACAAATTCATTTTCGGCTACTTCTAAGTCCATCTGATCCAAAATTGTACGGCGGCCTTCACCGTCTTTAAAGCTTTTTGTGATTTGTTTTAATTCTAATAATGACATCTTATTCTCCATTTCCACCAATAACCTCTACTGGATCCACTTTTCTTATTTTAAGAAGAGACAGAGCTCCGCAGATAATTGAAATGACGACAAAACTTAAGGAAACCGTAAGGACATTCTCAGCTCGCAGGTAAAATGGCATAGCTGCCGGTAAGAATCTAGCAAGTACGCTGGCTAGGATAAGTCCTGTCATGACCCCAAAGATGGCCAATAAGGAAATTTGTGAGAGTTGAATCCTACTGATTTGTCCCATAGACATCCCAATGGCTTTGAGTACGCCAAATTGTTTTAATTTCTGAAGGGTCAAGATATAAAAGAAGACCCCTAAAATAGCTGAAGAAGCTACCAATAAGACCCAAGTAATCATTGTTAAGGTGGTATGCTCTGCCATATAGCCAGGAATCTTTTCTATGATTTCTTTTTGACCATAAAGCTTGACATCAGCCTTTAAGTCCCCTTGCTTGATCTGATCCTTGGTCATCATAGCCTGAGGTGTCCATTTGTAGTTGGGAGTATTTACCCGACGCATCTTGCTGTAGGTCTCTTGACTAATAAAGCCTACTGGACTGTGGCCATACTGAGCATTGGAAGTAAAGGCAACTACAGTTAATTTTTCCTTGGAAGCCTTATCTGTAATCTGATCACCAAGCTTGACCCCCATATCCTTAAAGGAACTATCCAAGATAATGTCCTTAGCTGACTTAGACAAAGCCTTGCCACTGCTTAATTTTGGTTTTAAGAGCTTATGCTCCTCAATAGCAAAATAGGTCATGTCCTTGGTATCGGATTTACCTGGCAGTTGAATTCCTGATCTTTGAATGGCAAAGCCTGCGGCATTTTCTAAATGCATGTCCTTAAGGGCAGTCACATCTTTTTCTTTCAAATTGGAAAAGTTCAGAACCCCTTCTGAATCATCTGATAGGATATAAGAAACATCTCCATAGTTTTCAATCTGTGCAGAGACTGCCCTGCCTAGTCCATTGGTTAAACCTGTTAAAAAGATAACCATAAAGATCATCAAAACAATTAATAATTCTATTAATAAAAACTTTTTAGGTTGGTATTTTAGTTCGCTCCAAGCTACTTTCATAAGAATATCTCCTTTCAATTCTGCCCTAGTATAAAACAGAAATATGACCTGAATATGACCAAATAAATCTTGTTTTTTTCTTTTTTTAATACTCTCCTTAGGTGCTGCCGTCCCCACCACTTAAGAAAAGCATCAAAAAAGAAAGAAAGGAAAAGAAAAAGCCCTCTTCTGGTTGAAGAGAACTTTTGGCAAAAGAAATCACTTATTAAGATTGACCAAGTACATAGGTAAGCTGAGAAGCTTGAGCTGCGGAGAAGGTTCTGTAGGAAATTATTCCTAAACCAACACAATTAGATTCCGAAATAAGAATCGATCCATCATCCTTCACTTCTTCAACAATGGCCACATGGCCATAAATAGGATCAGCACCAGCCTGACCTGGACTAAAGGAAACAGCTGAACCTAGGCTTGGCTTATGACTGGTCTGGTAACCCTTTTTATATTGCCAATCACCACCATTACCCATAAAGGCATCAAAGTGGAAACCTAATTCTTTAGCACGATTATAAACATACCAAGTACACTGACCCCACGGATAAGAGGCTGCACTATAATTAATCATTTGGTTTAACTTAGAAACCCTATAACCCAAAGGTACAACTTCCACACTGGCTGAAGACTGAATCCTCAACTCTGCTGGAATAGCCGGCGTACCACCGTGTTGATCAATCCATCTATCCATTTCTTCCATGATCTGAGCACGTCTTTTGCCGGTACCACTGGTATCAGTGAAATAAACACCACCCTCAAGAGACAGATTTAAAAGACCAGCCGACAGTCTTTGAGCTTTTCTATCTTGAATAGCAAAGCTGGTATTTTGGTTTTGGATGATTGTTTCCTTTGTCATCCTGGTCAGAGCAGCCTCGTCATTAAACTTTTTAGCCATTTGAGGGGCATTATCAAAGGCAGCATAACCAAACATATTAGCACCAGGCTCAGTCGCTACACCCTGTGTTCCTAAAGAACTTTCAGCCATGGCAATAGCTACAATAGCACGTACATCTAAACCACTGACTTTTTCCCATTCAAGCAGTTTTTTACCATTGATGCGCTGGCTATCATAATGAATAGCAGTACTTTGTAAGTAACCATCTATCTGTGCCGCAGTGATACCATAGCGATGTGATAATAAATGATGGGTATAAGCATCAGAGCCAGACCAATGATCAACATATCTGGCACTAGCAATAGCAGATGGCATCTGAAGATCTAATGCGGATGAAGGCGCTGGAGCTTGATAAGCTGGATTTGTTACAGCTACATTGGCCTTATTTGCTGCTAAAACCTTTGGAGAACTTGAAGGCTGTGGACTCGTTTTTGCAGCCTGATCTGAACTAGGAAGACCTGGCTTGGTCTTTGGTGCTGGAGCAGCTTTTTCAGTTTCAGAAGGTTCTGTTGAAGGCCCACTTGAACTTATCTTGGGACTAGAAGCTGTCTCGTCATTTGGTTGAGAGCTAGAGCTGTTTGCTGCTGGCGCTTCAGTAGCAGGTTCACTGACCACTGATGAAGAACTGCTTTCACTAGTTCCTACCCCATCAGTAGAAGCTACTTCACTTTCTGATTTTTTAGACTCTATCTGATTGTCTGAAGCATTGTTAACCACTAGAGGTGTTTCTTCGGCTAAAACACTGACTGTTTGAATACTTTGGCTGGCTAAAATGACCAACATCAGTAAAGCCATCAATTTGTCTTTTTTCAATTTTAATCTCTTTCTAAGTTTTTTCTTCATTATAGCACTTTTTGTTGGGATAGGTAAGACAAATACCAAAATTTCCTTAAAAATAGGACTTTTTCCAATAGTTTTATATTTTTTGATGCTTTTCTTAGGTACTTAGAGCAAAAGCTGTTTTCTTTTAAGGATGTCTTGGTTAAGAAAAGTCGTAAAAAAACACGTTAAAAGCGCCTAATCTCAAGAAGAGGCGCTTTTCAGTTTGAAGAAAAAGTCATTTTTTGATACCTTCCTTAGGTTCTGCCGGAGGTAGGTTAAACAGTCAGGGGAGTGACTGCTTAAGAAAACCAAAGAATTCCATGCCTAACTTTCGAGCCTAAGGTCTGGCAAGTTCCGACTGTCTAAAATATTGATATTAAAGGTATTCTAGACACTTTCAGCACGGCGGAGCTAGCCTTAATAAGCTCGCGCTTGCTCGCAGAAATAGGAAATGTATTGATAGCCTGAAGAAGCTTCTTAGCCTATTGGTCTAGGTAAATAGGGTTTGTCTACAGTCTGAAGTGCCTCATTTTTGAAATTAGGCGCTTTTAAACTTCCCAAAGAGGAGGTGATTATTTTTTCAGTGACTTGACATAAGCATCCACAGCTAGCAGAGCACTGGCTACATCTTCTGCACTGATCTTAAAGGGCATTTGATGGATGGTTTCCCCTTCAATGGTTGCTTGTTTTCCGATCTGCAAGAGCTCTTCAAAACTAGCCTGCTCAAGGTGCATTTCCTTTAAGCTAGTCGGTAGTTGTAAGGCCTGATAGAATCTAATATAACGATCAATCTCTTCCTTAGGTCTATCTTCTAAGAAGAGTTGAGTTAGGGTGCCATAGGCTACCTTTTCACCATGTGTTAAGTGGTGAATATCGCCTTCTAAGGCTGTAAAACCATTGTGAATAGCGTGTGCTGCCGCAAGGCCTGCACTCTCAAAACCTAGGCCACTTAAAAGAGTGTTAGCTTCCACAACATTTTCAAAAGCCTTGGTCACTACTTTTTGTTCACAGCTTGCCATGGCCTGTAAGCCATCAGCAAAAAGTGTTTCTTCACAAGCCTTGGCAATGGCTAGCCCAGCAAGGGTCTGTCCCTTACCTAACATAGTATCTCCATTTTTTTGCAGAACTGCTCTAGCTTCAACCCAGGTAGCTAAACCATCAGCAATACCTGAAGCCAGTAAACGTGGCGGCGCCTGACAAATGACCTCAGTATCCACCAAAACCAAGTCAGGATTCTTAGGATAAAAAATATACTTCTCAAAGGCGCCCTCTTCTGTGTAAATAACAGACAAGGCTGAGGTTGGGGCATCTGTTGAGGCAATAGTTGGTGCAATAATGAGCGGAATCTCTAAAAGACTAGCAATTGCCTTCGCACTATCAATGGTCTTTCCGCCACCCAATCCAATGATCAGATCATTCTCATTTTCTCTTCCTAGCTTGCTGACACGGCTGATTTCCTGATCAGAGGCCTCTCCATTGAAAGAAACACTAGTAACAGCCATATCATTAGCCTTTAAATGGTCAATAAAGCGCTGGCCAACGATACCATAGACCACATCATCACATAGCACAATTGGCTTTTTACCCAGTTGTGCAATCATATCCTGATTATCAAAAAGGGCATTCTTTCCTTGTATATAACGTGAAGGACTTGCAAAAACTCTCATTGTCATCTTCTGTCTCCTTTATTTTTAATTCAACTCAAACAAACTTCCTCAAATAGAAGTCTTATGATAAATAGCTTCCCAATCCTTAGAAAAATCATCTACAGCCTTTTGGATGGACGGCATGGCAAAGCCTGCCTCAAAAACATCTGGACTAGCAGTGATGGCTTGCGCTCCCAAGGCAAAAGCCTTATTGACTTGACCAACATTCTTAAAACTTGCTGCCAGAATCTTACTGTCTGAGCACTCTCTGTCAATAGCCTCCGCTAGCTGACCAATGACCGTCTCAGCATCAATGTTTAAATTTTCCATGCGGTTGTAGTAAGGCGCTAAATAATCTGCCCCTGCTTCTATGGCCAAGAGCCCTTGGAAAAGAGAGTAAATAGCTGTCGCTGTCACATGATAACCATCAGCCTTCAAGCTTTTGATAGCTGCCAAGCCCTCAGTGGTGACTGGAACCTTGATAAAAATCTGATCCCCACAGTGCTTTCTAATCTCAGCAGCATCTCTTAAGATGCCCTCATAATCTTGGGCAATGACTTGAACATGGATAGAAGCCTTGTCACCAATGATTTTTCTAACCTCGGCAATGCGTTCAAAGAAATCAATCTTACCTTCTTTTTTAGCAATGGTAGGATTGGAAGTCACCCCTGCCAAGGGCAAGATGCGCGACCACTTCTTAATCTCCTCCACATTGAGAGTATCTAACATATATTCCATTTTTCTTATCCTCTTTTAAAGTGTGTGTTCTGTTCGTTCGATAATGTCATCCTGAGTGGCTTTTGACAGCACATTGAAGAAAGCAGAATAACCCGCCACGCGCACAATCAAGTCACGATGCTTTTCAGGATTCTTTTGAGCATCAATCAGAGTCTCACGAGATACCACATTATACTGAATATGATAGCCATGAAGCCTGTTAAAGAAGGTTCTCAAAAGGGCAATTAACTTAAGCTTATCCTCTTCCTTGGCCAAGGTTTGTGGATTGACCTTCTGATTAAGAAGAACACCCCCAACAATTTCCTCAGTTCTGAGCTTGGAAACAGACTTCAAGACCGAAGTTGGCCCCTTCTTATCCATACTGTGTTCAGGTGAGCAACCCTCAGCCAGAGGCGTTCCAGCATGACGCCCATCAGGCGTTGCTAAAGTCCCCTTACCCTGCCCCACATTAGCAGAAATAGACGAAGTCCCTGAATAACGAATCCCCCCAATTGGCCCACGACCATAACGAGTATTAGGATACTTAGCGATCTCATCAATGTAAGTGTCGTAAGCTTCCACCACCAAACCATCTGCGTAGTCCTCATCATTACCATATTTTGGTGCATCATTAATGAGCATCTGACGGATCTCTTCGCCGCGGTCACCCGCGAAATCGGTTTCCAGCGCATGCCATAATTCCTGAGTAGACAGGCGTTTTTCTTCGAAGACTAATTTTTTTAGCGCTGCTAAAGAATCAGCAAGGTTGGCAATACCCACTTGCAGACCAGAGATAAAGTCGTAGACTGCTCCGCCTTCCTTCAGAGTTTTACCCCGACCAATACAATCATCTGTAAGAGCTGAACAAAGAATATCAGGTACTTCACGCTCTAGACCAAGGTCTATGGCGTTTTCCACAATGACGCTCATCTGGGTAATTTCACGCAGGGTGGCATCCCAGGCCTCTTTTAGCTCTTCATAGCTACTCATGTTTGTGAAGTGGCCATGTCCCTTAGCAAAACGTTTACCTGAAGCAGGGTCAATGCCGTTGTTCATGGTGATGAGAAGGATTTTAGGGAAGTTGATATAGCTCATGCCGGTACAACGATAGCCCCACTTACCAGGAACTGCGGTCTCCACACAGCCAATAGCTGAGTAGTCATAGGCGTCTTCTTCAAGAACTCCCTTCTTAATGAAGGAAGGGATGATGACTTCGTCATTGTTCATGGCTGGCATGCCAAAACCAAGCTTCATGACTTCGATACAATCATTCATAAAGTCCTTGTCTAAGCCCTTATGGTAGCGGACAGTCAGGTTGGGCTGAGGTAGTTTTGTTTGGGCTACACTGCGTAAGACCAGATAGGACATCTTGTTAACGGCGTCTTTTTTGTCTGGGGTTTGACCACCGATGGTGACATTTTGGTAGAGTGGGCTTCCTGCAGATGAGAAGGTGTGAGATTGGCTGCGAACCTTGTTGATAGTCAAGGTTTTTATCCACAGGTTGGTCAGGCGTTCCACAATAGAATCTTCTGTCTCACGTCCTGCTTCCAAGTCTGCCTTGGCAAAAGGATACATGTATTGGTCAAAGCGGCCATAGGATAGAGAGTGTCCATTGGATTCAATCTGCAAGATACATTGGATAAACCAGACGGATTGGACAGCTTCTGCAAAGCTTGTAGCTGGCTCATAAGGAACTTTTTCACAGATCCGAGCCATTTCTAAAAGTTCAGCTCTGCGATCCTCAGAAGCCTTTTCAGCCAGTTCTCTGGCTAAGTTGGCATAGCGTTTGGCATAGTTTTTGACGGCATCAATGACGATGAAAACAGAGTCATAGAAGTGGTACTTATCGATATTTTCTGGGACGGTCAAGTCAAGGGCTGCCTTGGCGGCGCGGGCTCTTTCTTCAAAGCCCTTAAGGCCATAGTGAAGCAGTTTTTGGTAGTTGACAGCCAGGTGAGCATCGCCAGAGTTCATCTTGCCTTCCATGCCAAAGAAGCCTGTTTCCATGTAAACGTCCACTTCTTTTGGTAGGAGCACACCTGCACGGGCTCTGAGATTATTATTTTCCCAGAAAGGGGCAATGGAGCGCAGTTGCTCCTTGGTTTCTTCAGTGATGTAGAAAACATCGCCATCTCGTTTTTCAAAAAGATCTAGCTCATTGATGACAAACTCCAAGGTGTACTCTGGAAAGATAGGCGCATCCTTGTTGGAAGAAGCTTGGTTCCCTGCAATCAGGCTCTCCTCCTCAATGTAGATGGTCATGTTTTCTAAGATATTGGCAAGCATATAGGCTCTTTTGAGATTAGCTGGCTTATCCATGTGCTTTTTGTAAGTCTCAGTGACCAGCAAGGCTCTTTCGGCATCAATATATGGTTTTTTGGTCAATACAGATTCCCGGTACTGGTTCATCCTCTGGGTCAAGCTTCCAAAGTAAGCTTTACTTTCTGTCATGGCAGATCTCCTTTGTTTTCTTTCGTAATCAATAAAGTTTCTTTCGTAATAATTTTACCATATTTGGCCAGCCCGGACATTGGGCTAATGAAGGATAAAGAAAAAGAGATAAAAACTGCACTATTGTGCAATTCTTATCTCTCAGACTGTAGGCAAAATCCTATTTATCTAGTCCAATAGGCTAAAAAGCTTCTTCAGGCTATCAATACATTTCCTATTTCTGCGAGCAAGCGCAAGCTCTAAACCAAGACTTTTTGCTGTGATAGAAACGCCTGAAACATTATGGTTTCAGGCGTTCGGAAGATTTGAGACCTTAGACTCAAATCTTAGGTATGGAATTCCGAAGGAAATCGCTACCATCTGCTATCACCCAAAGAAAGTCTTAAAAAATATTTTATCTCTTCAACTCTTGAAAGCTGTCATCCTTATCCACAGCTAAGAGGGCCAAAATGGTCTCTTGGTCTGTGACCAGATGGTTGATAAAACCAGCTTTTAGTGCTGCTAAGATGGCTGTCGCCTTTTCTTTTCCCCTGGCCACTGCAATGGTCTTAGGAATCTTAGCCAGCTGATCTAAACTGATACCAATAGTCCTTTCTTGCAAAGCTTGGTAGACACTTTGGCCTTCTTGATTGAAAAAACGGCAACAAACCTCGCCAACAGCTGCTTCTTGCCTTAGAGCTTGATAATCCTGGGCAGACAATAGGTCTCTCCAGACACTCTCTTCTTCCTGATGGGCTTCTCCTCCAATGCCTACAATGGCAAGATCTAATGTTTTCCAGTCCTCTAGGATCTGCTTCAAGTCCTGTGACTGGATCAGCTGCTCAGCGGCTTTCTTATTTTCTTGAACGACCAAAGCATTGATAAAGGAAGTTTCTCCATGGAAGATTTTAGCCAGACGATAAACCAGACTATTAACATGAAACTTAGCATGGATATGGCTAGGCCCGCCAGCGAGGGGTCTGATCTTCACCCCTTTTAGAGACCTTGGCTTAGATTGGTCAATCATGTGACTGAGGGTAGAGCCCCATGCAATGCCAATCTGATCACCATCCTTGACAGTTCTTCTGACCAGTTCAGCTGCTGCCCTGGCAACCTTCATCAGCCTCATATGGTCATCATCTTCTTGCTCCTGGGGGATAATGTCAATCTTTTCTAGACCATATTTGTCTTTCACATAGGCCTCTAAGGCAAATAAACTGACATCAAAATCCTTAATTTCTACCTTCAGAATCCCCTCATCCTTAGCCTTGGCTAACATTCTGCAAATAGTGGTTCTATAAATCCCCATTTCTTTGGCAATCCGTGTCTGACTTTTACCTTCTATGTAGTGCATATAGGCTATCCTAGCCAAAAAACGTCTCTTATCTTCTTTCATTGTTTCTCCATTAAGAAATCCCTGATCAGTTGACAAAGGCCAGCTTAATCCCATGCGAAGTCAGCAAGGCCTCTGTCTGCTCATCAAGTCCCTTATCTGTAACAACTCCTGTAACCCTATTCAAAGACAGGTGATGCACCAGACTAGGCTTTGTAAACTTGGAAGAATCTGTTAAAACAATGGTTTCTTCGGCAATCTCAGACATATAACGGACACCCTCTGAACGCATCATATCCTTACCCATAAAACCAATATCAGCATTAAAGCCATCAGTCCCTACAAAGAGATGCTTAACATGAAAAAGAGCAATCATTTCCTTAAGCAAAGGCCCAACAGTCACTTCTGAATTGGGCTGGTAAGTCCCTCCTAAAAGGATGATCTGACAGGTCGAATAATGACGGATATAATTGGCTATAAAAGCAGAATTAGTGATAATCTTGATGTTACGTTTGGTCTGACAAAGAACCTCTGCAAGCAGAGCACAGGTAGATCCTGATTCAATCAGAACAGTCTCATTATCATCAATCAAAAGAGCTGCTTTTTCTGCAATCTTTCTTTTGATATTGTAGTTATAGGATAATCTGACATTCAGATCATCCCCACTATTTAAAACCGCAAAACCATGTTGCCGATGCAACAAACCCTTGCCTTCAAGCTTATCCAGGTCTTTTCGGATAGTAACCTTAGAAACCCCTAGGATTTCTGATAGCTTGTTAACTTCTATTTTCTTCTCTTGTGATACCAGTTGGATTATTTTTTCTAAACGATTCATTGTTCACCTCACTTCCATTGTAACAATTTTGACCGTAAAAGAAAAGATTATACACCTTACGAACGTAATTGATTTATTTACGTTTATTTGGTATTATGACCTTATTAAGAAAGGAAGAAAAGCGCATGTCTCAAAGAGGAATTGTTTTCAACATTCAACATTTCAGTATCCATGACGGACCTGGCATTAGAACTACAGTATTCCTCAAGGGCTGTCCCTTGCGTTGTCCCTGGTGCGCCAATCCCGAGTCTCAAAAAAAATCACCCGAAACCATGCTCAAGGCTGATGGCAAAGGCTGCCAAACAGTTGGGGAAGAAAAGACAGTTGATCAGATCATTGAAGAAGTTCTCAAAGATTCTGATTTCTACCAAGAATCAGGTGGAGGCCTGACCCTTTCTGGGGGTGAACTCTTTGCCCAGTTTGAATTTGCCAAGGCCATCTTACAAGCAGCCAAAAAAGAAGGCCTGCACACGGCCATTGAAACCACAGCCTACACCAAGCATGAACAGTTTGTAGATCTGATTCAATATGTAGACTTTATCTACACAGACCTCAAGCATTATGACCAAATAAGACACCGCAAGGTGACAGGCGTTTCCAACAACCTTATTATCAAAAATATTCACTATGCCTTTGAAGCAGGCAAGGAGATTGTCCTTAGGATTCCTATTATCCCTGATTTTAATGACTCTTTAGAAGATGCCCAAGCCTTTTCTGAACTCTTTCAGGAATTAGATATCAAAAAAGTCCAGCTCCTTCCCTTTCATCAGTTTGGGGAAAACAAATACAAATTGCTAGGCAGAGACTACCAGATGGCGGGGGTTAAAGCCTATCACCCAGAAGACCTAGAAGTTTACCGCCAAGTCTTTGTCCAACATCAGATTGACTGTTATTTTTAAAACACTCCTAATTCTATTTTACTAGAATTCTACAGGAGTGTTTTTCTTATGTCTCACTTACTGGGTGCAGTGCCAAAATCCTGATTTTTTTGTTTTTTATTTTTCTGGAACTATGATCTTTCCATCAATAATTGCTTTTTTAACTTTTTCAATAGAATCTCTTAAAGCAAAACCAATACCAAAGATAAGATTGTAGCCGCTTGAAGCTGCTGTATCTAAGTTAGTCATGTATTCTGATTCATTTGAAGTTTGGAAATAGTCAAAGCCAGAGCCTTTTTCAATTGTTTAGACTTGCCTCATTTTTGTAAACCTTCCCAGGCAGATTGGTTAAAAAATTTGTCATCAATTCCACCTTGGTCCGTAACCATTGCAACTTTTATATCAGATGCCGTAGATGATTTTTGAACACGGCTGCCGCAGACAGACAAAGCCAAGAGAATAGTTGAGGCAAGACCTAGAGTAAGCAATTTTTTGTTCATCGACAAAGAAACCTTCTGAGTTTTTTAGTATGTAATATATGTTCTCCCTAGTCCTAATTGGTCAGGGAAGATATAATATATCATAAAAATTAAGAAAACAAACATTTTTTCAATTTTATTTCAATTTTTTTAGAAAAAACCGAACTTTTTCGCAAAAACCCCTATTTTTGTCCTATTATCTGTCAATTAGAAAAAGCAGAAATAGCAAAAGAGAGGCCAAGAGAAGCTCTCCAAACAGAGGCTTTCTCCGGTCTCTCCCTTGAGGACAAAGACATCAGTGTCTGATCATCAATCAAGCCGTTTCTGACTTTTATCCCTTAGATTTTCTCTTATTTTTGAAGCTAAGCAAAGCAAGAAGCATAGAAGCTGCCGCCAAGATAAAGCCAAATAGAACTTTAGCATCTTTTTTCTCTGACATTTTTGGTAGGGTCATAGCTGAGCTCTTAGGCATAGCCTTAGGTTGAACTTGGACTAGTAGCCTTTGTTCTGACTTAGGACTTTCCTTAGCTGAGCTAACCTTTTGTTCAGTAGTTTCTACAGCTCTTTCTGGATCTTCTGATGCTGTATTTTCCTCTTCGACACCTTCTTCATCAAGTTCAATACTTCTGTCCTCTGAGAGGGTCGGGAAGTCTGGTTCCACTATAGGCTCAGCTTCAGTGTCTTCTTCTATAGTTAGTAGAGGTTCAGCTGGATACTGGCCACTTTCTTCTTTCACTGTGTCGTAAGTAAATTCCACTAGAGGTGCAGCGTCACTTTCTTCTTCAATAGTTACTAAAGTTTCAGCTGGATACTGACCACTTTCTTCAAAAACAGTGTCATAGCTGATCTCAATTAGAAGGCTAGTTTCAGTATCTTCCTCGATGACAAGGTCAGTTTGAATTGGGTAGGCACCAGTCTCTTCATAGGCTCCTGTATCAAAGGTGATTTCAAAGGATTCACCTTCAATGATAATCTCAAGCTCAGAGAATTCCACTTCTGGCTCAGGCATAGGCTGACCATCTAAGATAGGCTGCTCTAGCACTTCCTCCACTTCGAAATCTATGCTTGGAACCTCTGGGATTTCCTTACCATCTAGGGTAGATGCTTCTGTAATCTCCTCAAGAGAGAAGTCTATAGTTGGAAGCTCTGAAGGCTTCTCATCTTCCAAGATAGGGAGTTCTGGCATTACTTCCACTTCAAGTTCTATAGTCGGAACAGTGACCTCTGGGACTTCTTGACCATCTAGGAGAGGTTGATCCAAGATTTCTTCAACGTCAAAATCTATAGTTGGAGTAGAAACTTCTGGCATTTCCTGACCATCTAGTTCAACTAGAGGAGCTTCTTCCACTTCAGGAATATCTATTATTTCAAAAGTTGGCTCTTCAATAGTTGGAGGTATAAGAACTTCCTCTTCAATCTCAGGAATTTCCACTTCTTCAAAGGCTGGAAGCTCTTCTGGAATTTCTTGACCGTCTAGCTCAACCACAGAACCTTCTTCCACTTCAGGCATATCTATTATTTCAAAAGTTGGCTCTTCAATAGTTGGAGGTATAAGAACTTCCTCTTCAATCTCAGGAATTTCCACTTCTTCAAAGGCTGGAAACTCTTCTGGAATTTCTTGACCGTCTAGCTCAACCACAGGAGCTTCTTCTAGCTCTGGAATAACTACCAAGTCAACATTTGGTTCTTCAGTAAGTGGGTGACCATCAATGCCAACCAAGACTTCGCCTTCAACGTCAGGAATTTCTGGAATAACTAAGTCTGGTAGTTCTTCTAATTCTGGCTCTGGCATAGGAGATCCGTCTATATCTATTACGGGACCACCGTCTAGCTCAGGAACAGGGAAGACAATAGGTTCTTCAATCACTTCAGATCCTTCAAGGGAAGGAGCTGGATAAGGATAGTCTCCTGGTATATAAGGAATGGGTTCATCTGCTATGGGCTGACCCTCCAAAGGTGGCATTTGAGGTTGCACCTGATCTCCGAAACCTGTTCCATCACCATTATAAAGTTTAATATCATTTTCAAATTCTAGTATAGTATTATACCAACCATTGTACCAACTACTGTACTGGCTAGTTGTATCTATCTGTAAGTTTGCGTTAGGATTATAGTCTGATTCTACAATAACAACATAAGGATTAAAAATATATCTATTAAAATCAAGGATATAAGAATTATTAGAATAAGTAGGAGTGAGTTCTACCTTTTCTAGTTTAAGCGCAGAGTTCAACTCATTAATATATAAACTATCGTTTAATTTGTCGTTACTTTTAACCTCATATATCGTTATCTTGGTCTTTTCTTTCGTAAATTTCGTACCGTCGTTAGAAATTGTTCCTTGAAGCTGCTTCAAATAATCGTTATGTCTCAAAGGATTAACATAAATAACTTGCTTAAATGTCTTAGCTGAAGCATCTGCCTCATAAATAGTACTTTTTAAACTTTTTCCTTGATAAATAAGATACTGTTGATAAACACCATTGTTATCGTTTCTACCATATTGTACAGAGATGCTTTTCTTACCCATAACATTATTGATAGAAGTTATTAATTCAATATCGACTTGATCATTAGGAACCCTAATTGGATCAATAAAGACAGGAAAATTAAGCTTTAGACTAATATTTTCTTTATTATTTACTGTGTTTTCAAAAACATATCTCACAGTATCATCCTGACCAGCATAACCCTTAGCGATCACTGTTACACCATCCGCATCTTTAATATCTGGTAAAGGTGCGTCCTTGGAAATCCCGTGAGTATTAACTTGATCTGGTAGTTTAATAATAAAGAAGTCTCCTCCCTGGACTGTTCCATTAACCTTCATATCATATGATAATGTCAACTTGTCAGCATCAAAAGGACGAACAACATCTTGTGAATCAATCTTTATATTCACATCAGTCATTTGACTAGTAACATCTTTGGCTGCTTGTACTTGTGGAGTGGCTGCGGTCTCTACTGGAACTACTACAACTGGGCTTGTTTGAGCTGGGGTTGAAGTTGACTCTACAGCTGGAGCAGGGCTTGGCTCAGCGGAAGTTGGCTCTGCTGGAACTGAAGCTGCTGCTTGACTGTCAGTTGGAGCTGGTTCAGATGGGGCTGGAGCTGCTGTAACTGCTAATGGTGCAGGTTCTGCTGCTGCCAAGGCTGGTGCAGGTTCAACAACTGCTTCTGCAACAGCTTGGACTGGCTCTACAGAATCTTGACTTGTTGCTACTGCTCCTGTCTGTGGAATGACAGCCACTTGTTCAGCTGCGGCATTTTGGGGGTTAGCTAGCAAAAATAGGCCAGCAATGGCTACGGACACAAGGCCAAAGCTAGCCTTGCGCAGGGAAAAACGGAACGTTTTTTCTTGTTTTGTATACATGTTTTCTCTCTCTACTCTCTTCTTCAAAATCAGAACCCTTAAGAGAAGGACTATTTTTATATTTAGGTCTCTCCAAACCTTGAACAATAAAAATAAGAGGCAGGCCTAAACCTGCTTCTTTTTGTCATTCCTTAATCAAACACTTTGTTTACTGTGATCTGACTGCATTTTAGATGATCTCTCAAATCATACTTTGCCCAGTTTAACTTAAATTTTTAGATATGTCAAATATTTTTTATAATTTATTTTATTTTCTAATGTAAGCGTTATAAGATTAATTTACTTACTCATTTAAGACACATAATGAAAACACTTTTCCCACATTTTCAGACATTTTTCATGTAAACACTTACTCAAAAGCTCAGCTATTTCACTTTTGCGCCTTGGCTTTTCTTTCAGCTTTGAAGCCAAGAAGACCAAGAAGTAGAGAACTTAGGGTCAAGATAAAGCCGAGCAAGACCTTAGAGTCTTTTTGGTCTGCTGTTTCTGGCAGGATAATAGCTGCGCTCTTAGACATTGTTTTAGCTTGAACTTGCTTTGGTTGAAGCTGTTCTGACTTAGGACTTTCCTTAGCCGAGCTAGCCTCCTGTTGAGGTGCTTGTGGGCTTGTTTCTGGGACAGAAAGAGGCTCTTCTTCACCTTCCTCTGGAAGGGACGACAAGTCTGGAGCCACTGTAGGAGCAGTCTCAGTGTCCTCTTCAATGATTAGAAGAGTTTCAGCCGGATATTGGCCGCTCTCCTCAACCACTGTGTCATAGGTAAAGTCTACTACTGGAGCAAAGTCACTTTCTTCCTCAGTAGTAAGCACGCTCTCGGCTGGGTATTGACCACTCTCTCCAAAGCTGGTCGCATAGCTGATCTCAATTAGAGGGCTAGTTTCAGTTTCTTCCTCGATGACAAGGTCAGTTTGAATTGGGTAGGCACCAGTCTCCTCATAAGAACCTGTATCAAAGGTGATTTCAAAGGTTTGACCCTCAATGATAATCTCAAGTTCAGAAAATTCCACTTCTGGCTCAGGCACAGGCTGACCATCTAGCATAGGAAATTCTAACATTTCCTCCACTTCAAAATCTATCGTTGGGACAGTGACCTCTGGGACTTCTTGACCATCTAAGATAGGAAGTTCTAGAAATTCTTCAACATAAATATCCAAAATTGGAACCTCCCTTGTTTCTGGAATTTCAACACCATCCAGAATAAGGTCATTGGTCGGTAAAGCTTCAGGAAATTCCTCACCTTCTAAAGAAGGGGTCTCTGGTATTTCTTCACCTTCTAACATAGGAAGTTCTAGAAATTCTTCAACATAAATATCCAAAATTGGAACCTCCCTTGTTTCTGGAATTTCAACACCATCCAAAATAAGGTCATTGGTCGGTAAATCTTGAAGAACTGCCTCACCATCTAAAGAAGGGGTCTCTGGTATTTCTTCACCTTCTAACATAGGAAGTTCTAGAAATTCTTCAACATAAATATCCAAAATTGGAACTTCCCTTATTTCTGGAATTTCAATACCATCCAAAATAAGGTCATTGGTCGGTAAAGCTTCAGGAACTGCCTCACCATCTAAAGAAGGGGTCTCTGGTATTTCTTCACCTTCTAACATAGGAAGTTCTAGAAATTCTTCAACATAAATATCCAAAATTGGAACTTCCCTTGTTTCTGGAATTTCAACACCACCCAAAATAAGGTCATAAGTAGGGAAATCTTCAAGAACTTCTTCACCTTCTAGCATAGGAAGTTCTGGAAATTCTTCAACATAGATATCTAAAGTTGGAACTTCCCTTGTTTCTGGAATTTCAACACCATCCAAAATAAGGTCATTGGTCGGTAAATCTTCAGGAACTGCCTCACCATCCAAGTAGATATTTTCTGGAATAAGAACTTCCTCTTCAATCTCAATAAGAAGTTCTTCAGGAACTTCTGTTCCTTCTAGGAAAGGATGATCTTCTGTACCAATAAGAACTTCTTCTTCAATTTCAGGGACAGGAAAATGAATAGGTTCTATAATAATTTCTATTCCATCTGGCGTAGGTAAAGCTATGTCTTCTGCTACTGGTTGATCCTGAAGCGGAGCCATTTGAGGTGGGACTTGTTCTCCATGTCCCGAACCATCACCATTGTAAAGCTTAATGGTATTTTCAAATTCTAGGTAATGTTTATATTCTTGTGTTGTGGTAAATAATTGTAAATTTTTATTTGGGTTATAATCAGATTCTACAATTATAATATAAGGCTTAGTAATATATTTATTAAAATCAACTACATAGTACCCATCAATAAAATAGGTGAAGAAATGTACCTCAGTAAGATTATTCTTTGAGTCAGGATTTACATACATACTATGATTTAACAGATTCTTATTAGCAACTTCATAAACTTTTATTGTTGTTTTATCCTGTGAATACATTAATCCATCATTCTTTTTTTCACCAAAAACACGGTATAGTTGGTAATTACCACCAGTGGGATTTACATAAATAACTTGTTTAAATCTTCCAGCTGTTACATCTACCTCATAAATGGTACTTTTTAAACTCGCACCTTGATGTTCAAAATACTGTTGATAAACACCTTGCTTATTACGTCTACCATACTCTACAGAGATTACTTTCTCACCTTTAGTTCCATTGATAGAGGTGACTAAATTGATATTTGTTTGATCATTGGGAACTTTAACGGGATCAATAAAAACAGGGAAGTTTACATGTAGTTCAAGATTACTTTTTGTATTTACAATTTCCTGAAAAACATATTTTACAGTACCATCTTTACCATCAGTACCTTTGGCAAGAACTTCTGTGCCACCCTCACTTGTAATATCTGGCAGTGATGTTTCTTTGGAAATTCCGTGTACATTAACTTGATCAGGAATCTTAATGGTGAAGAAGTCTCCTCCTTTCACACCAGACTTTACTTTCATTTCATAATTTAAGTAAAGTTTATCTGCTTCAAAAGGCTTGACCGTCTCATTTGACTTGACCTCGATCTTCACATCTGTCATTTTATTAGACACATCACTACCTGTTACGACACTTGTTGGGAAGGCTTGTGTTTCAGAGGCTGCTTCAGCTGTAGGAGCTGCAGGAGCTGTAACTTCAGCAGCCGGAGCTAGGTCTACAGCTACAGGAGCTACTGAAACAGAACTAGGTTGAGATGCAGCTACTGGGGCTGCGGAAGCCACTGACGGTGCAGTACTAGGTTGAGCTAGGGGGGTAGCTGCAACTGGCTCTGATGCAGGTGCTGCTGCAGCAGGGCTAACCAGCGCTGCCGCAGGCTCTGCTTCTTTTAAAGCTGAGCTTGCCGCTATTTGCGGGTCAACCTCTTCTGCTGCGGCTTTTTGGGGGCTAGCTAGCAAAAATAGGCCAGCAATGGCCACGGACACAAGGCCAAAGCTAGCCTTGCGCAGGGAAAAACGGAACGTTTTTTCTTGTTTTGTATACATGTTTTCTCTCTCTACTCTCTTCTTCAAAATCAGAACCCTTAAGAGAAGGACTATTTTTATATTTAGGTCTCTCCAAACCTTGAACAATAAAAATAAGAGGCAAGCTGCGGCCTGCTTCTTTTTGTCATTCCTTAATCAAACATTTTATTTACTTTCGATCTGACTTCAATTTAGGTTGATCTCTTAAATCACACTTTGCCCAGTTTAACTTAAACTTTTAGACATGTCAAATATTTTTTATAATTTCTTAGTTTTTCTAATGTAAGCGTTATAAGATTAGTTTAATAACTCATTTTAAATACATTTATCATTCATTTTAACCACATTTTCAGACCGTTTTAATCTGAGAAGTCCCTCCAATTTGGCTTTTTTTAACATTTTTTAGCTGCTCACTCCGTTCGCAATAAGCCCTGCCGTCATCAGATTCCTTATGAAAACACCAAAAAAAGAGGGGAATGTTTGTTCTCCTCTTTCTTCTTTTAGATGTTTGCCCAGACTGATTCTAGGATGTTGGTTTGTTCACGTCCTGGTCCTACTGAGAAGGTTGAGATGCGTACGCCAACTAGTTCTCCGACACGGCGAACGTAGTTGCGGGCATTTTCAGGCAGGTCTTCTAAGCTGCGGACAGCTGTGATATCTTCTGACCATCCTGGAAGCTCTTCATAGATTGGTTTACAACGTTTTAATTGTTCTAGGCTTGCTGGGTAGTGATCGATGCGTTCTCCGTCCAAATCATAGGCCACACAGATCTTCACACTATCAAGGCCTGAGAGAACGTCAATAGAGTTAAGTGAAAGGTTGGTAATACCTGACACACGGCGGCTATGACGCATAACGACAGAGTCAAACCAGCCCACACGACGTGGACGACCAGTGGTTGTTCCGTACTCATGACCAACCTCACGGATACGGTCGCCAACTTCATCAAAAAGTTCAGTTGGGAAAGGACCATCCCCTACACGGCTAGTATAGGCCTTGCAGACACCAACAACCTTGTTGATCTTACTTGGCCCAACACCTGAACCAATGGTTACCCCACCAGCTACAGGATTTGAAGACGTAACAAATGGGTAAGTCCCTTGGTCAATATCAAGCATAACCCCTTGCGCCCCTTCAAAAAGAACACGTTTACCAGCATCTAGGGCATCATTTAGGATAACTGAAGTATCAGTCACATATTGTTTGATCTCTTGACCGTAGGCATAGTACTCTTCAAAGATGGCATCAAAGTCTAGAGCTGAGCTGTCATACATTTTTTCAAAGAGACGATTTTTCTCAGCCAGATTAGCCTTCAAACGTTCCGCAAAAATATCCTTATCCAAAAGATCGGCAATGCGGATCCCTACACGGGCAGCCTTATCCATGTAGGCTGGGCCGATCCCTTTAATAGTTGTTCCAATTTTGTTATCACCCTTTGAATCTTCTTGCAACTGATCCAATTGGATATGATAAGGCAAAATAACGTGAGCACGATCTGAAATCCTAAGATTATCAGTTGTCACGCCCTCTTCATGTAAATAAGCTAATTCCTTGACCAATGATTTAGGGTTAACCACTACACCATTACCAATAACAGAAATCTTTTCAGGGAAGAAAATACCTGATGGAATCAAATGCAATTTGAATTTTTTGCCATCAATAACGATAGTATGACCTGCATTATCCCCACCTTGATAACGTGCAATCACTTCTGCATCCGCAGATAAGAAGTCCGTAATTTTACCTTTTCCTTCATCACCCCACTGGGTGCCAACAACTACTACTGATGTCATAATTAGTTACAATATAGGTTTACTCCACGATGTGAGCAGAGGCCTTCACCTTTCTTGAAAACAGGGCAGGAATCTCACCTGCAAGTTTACCTTACACTCCATTATAGCAAAAAGTGAAATTTTTAGCCAACTTTTTTAAGATCATTAAGAAAAAAATCATTAGAAGAAGCCTCAAAAACCTCAAAACAAACAAAAACCGAACATTGCTTGAGAAACAGCCCAGCATTGACCCTTTTTTGATCTTTCTAATTAAGCTCCAAAAGAATACAGAAAATCTCCACTATTGCCTTTTAGAAATGACTTTTTTAGGGTAAAATATGGGTAAGTCAGCATGACAAAAACTGGCTTTAGAAAGTGACCCTATGATAAAAAAATATGATTCTATTATTCAATTCATCCCCAGATTGCCCAAGTGGATCTGGTTTATTGTCTATGTGATCATTCTAAGCACCCTCAAAACCTTTATACCAAACAACTTGTTAGTAATCACAGCCCTACTTTTGGGTATTGGCTTTAGGCGGGTTGGAAAGAGGAGAAAGCAGCTAGAAGCCCAGAAGATCGCAAAGAGGATCCAGGATCTGAAAGACACCATCCATATGGCTGACAAGCAAAGCAAATTACTAGACCAGTATCTGCTTGAGCAGGACTACAATAATTTTAGGCTGCTTGCTGATCAGCTGCTGCCAAAGATCAACTACATCAAAAACGAGACCTATGAACTCAGAGCACAACTGCCCCCAAATGTCTACCAAAGGATCAACAAAAGAGCTGATGATATCAAGGTAGACACCAGATTACAGCTGGAACAGCTACAAGTGAACAGCCAGCTGGGACAGGATCAGATCTATGACAGGATGATTACCGAAGAAGCGCCAGAGCTAACAGAGGTCTATAAGAGCATCCAGAGAGACCACAAGAGTATCCTTGAAAAGATCGACAAGGCTGATAACAAGGCCGAGCTGACCGCTCTGCACGAAAGTAGCATGCAGCATTTCTACCAGATCCTAGAGGGCTACCTGAAGATGAAGGCCTCACCCAAGGACTATTACAATGCCGAAAAACGACTGAGCCAAGCCCTAGAAGCCCTCAAGCAGTTTGACCTAGATCTGGACGAGACGCTAAGAAAACTAAATGAGAGTGACCTCAAGGACTTTGACGTCAGCCTCCGCCTGATGCAAGAGCAATCCAAACAAAGCTACAAGGAAAACCTATAGAGGATAAGGAGACCCCATGTCTGAATTTAACTTTGATATCGACCAAATCGCAAGCAGCACCCTCTCAAGCAAGGATAAGACCACAGAGATTGTGACTGCTGAGGAAAACCCTTCTGTCAAAACCATTTCTTTTTTGGAAAAGCTGAGCCCTGAACAAGAGGCCAAAATCAGAGCAAAAGCGCCAGCCCTGGTTGATTCCTTCTTGTCAGATCAAAATGCCCTACTCGACTTTGGCCAGTCAGCAGTCGAAGCCGTTAACAACACTGTTAACCATATCCTGGCAGAGCAGAAAAAGATCCAAATTCCCCAGGTTGATGACCTTTTGAAAAAGACCAATCAGGAGCTCAATGGCTTTATTGCCAAGTATAAGGATGTCCAGGCCGCTGATCTGGATAAAAAAAAGCCCAACCTGCTACAAAAGCTCTTCAAACAAAGCAAGAACACCCTGCAGGAGTTTTATTTTGATGCTCAGACCATTGAGCAAAAGATGGATGGCATGGCTGCTGCTGTGGTCAAGCAAGAAGACACCTTGGCCCGCAACATTGTTTCTGCAGAGCTACTGATCGAAGACAACACCAAGTCCATAGAAAATCTGGTTGGAGTTATTGCTTTTCTAGAAGCCAGCCAAAAAGAAGCTTCAAAGCGTGCTCTTGACCTTCAAGAAGCCTTGGCAGGCCTTGAGTCTACCAGCCCAGAATACCAAAAGACCAGTAATAAGCTGGCTCGCACCACTGAGGTTATCAATACCCTGGAGCAGCAACACACCGAGTATGTCAGCCGCCTCTATGTGGCCTGGGCTACTACTCCACAAATGCGCAATCTGGTTAAGGTTTCCTCAGACATGCGGCAAAAACTGGGCATGCTCCGCCGTAATACCCTACCAACTATGAAGCTATCCATTGCCCAGCTGGGCATGCTCCAACAGTCTGTCAAGTCTGGGGCTACTACTGATGCCATTATCAAGGCCAACAATGCAGCCTTAGAGATGTTGGCTCAAACCAGCAAGGAGGCCATCCCAGCCATAGAATCTTCTGCCCAGAACCCGACCCTATCCATCAAGTCCGTCACTGCCTTGGCTGAGAGCCTGGTCGCTCAAAACAGCGGCATTATTGCGGCCATTGACCAGGGACGTCAAAAACGAGCAGAGCTTGAGAAAAGCATTATCAAGTCAGCTGAGACCATTAACGACTCCGTCAAGCTAAGAGACGAAAAGATCGTCAAGGCGCTGCTTGACCAAGGACGCGACACCCAAGAGGAAGTTGATCATTAAAAAGAGCTTCGGCTCTTTTTTTCAGATTATTTGTAAGCGCAGTCAATACCTAAAAAAGCTTTCAAAAGCTTTAAGAAATCAGCTAGCGGAAAATTGTTTTTCCGCTCCTAAAATTGTAAACTGGAACAAAGACATGAAAGCTAAGGAGAACACGTATTTTGGTCTTAAATCATTTACTACAAAAGTTGCCAAAAACTAGCCCCATCTTAGAGGCTACCTTTGGCATCGAACGCGAAGGCCTAAGAATCACCCCGCAGGGAAAATTAGCCCAAACAGACCATCCTAAAGAACTGGGGTCACGCAGCTACCACCCCTATATCCAGACCGACTTTAGTGAAGAACAGATGGAACTGATCACCCCCATCTCAAAGTCCACCCGGGAGGCCAGACGACGCCTCAAGGCCATCTCTAATGTTGCCCAAAGAAGCCTAGAAGAAGACCAAATGATCTGGCCTCTTTCCATGCCGCCCTATCTAGAAGAAAAAGACATCCAGATCGCCAAGCTAGAAGACCCAGAGGAAGTGGCCTACCGCAAGCAACTAGCTAGATCCTACGGAAAACTGCGCCAGTCCATCTCTGGTATCCACTATAACTTTGAACTGGGCAAAAAACTTAGCCAACTGCTCTTTGAAGAGAGCTCCCTCAAGGACTACACCAGCTTCAAAAACCAGCTCTACATGAAGGTAGCCAGACAATTCCTTAACTACCAATGGTTTGTGACCTACCTCTATGGCGCTAGCCCCATAGCCGAAAAAAACTTTTACCCCCAACCAGTCCCAAAAACCGTCCGCTCCCTACGTGCCAGCAAAGCTTATGGCTACGCCAATGACGAGCGTGTCCGCATCTCCTTTTCTTCCCTTGAAGCTTATATAGCTGATATGGAGGAGGCCCTAAGAAGCGGCGCCCTCTCCCTAGAAAAAGAGTTCTACTCACCCGTTCGCCTGCGAGGCAGCAAAAAGAGCCGCGACTACCTAGAAAAGGGCATCAGCTACATCGAGTTCCGTAACTTTGACATAGACCCCTTTGATCCCCTAGGCATCTCCCAAGAGACCCTGGACAGCTTCCAACTCTTCATCCTGACTTTGATCTGGCTGGATGACTTGGAAGTAGAAGAGACCAGTCACAGCCTAGAAAAGGCCAAAGAACTGAACGAAAAAATAGCCCTGGCTGACCCCCTAGAGCCCCTACCTAATCAAGCCCAAGCCCAGGCTCAAAAACTGATCCAAGCCATGACAGAGCTGATCCAGCACTTCGCCTTAGAAGACTACTACCAAGAACTCCTTAAGAAAATAAAAGAAGCTCTAAACAAGCCAGAACTGACCCTAGGCGGCCGACTATCCAAGAAAATCACTGACGCTTCCCTGGCTGATTTTGGACTCAAAGTAGCTAGAAAGTACCAAGAAGAGGCTAAAGAGGCTCCCTACGCACTTAAGGGCTATGAAAGCATGGAACTGTCTACGCAGATGCTTATGTTTGATGTCATCCAAAAGGGCGTCCATCTAGAAATCCTAGATGAGGAAGACCAGTTCTTAAAACTCTGGCATGGTGACCATGTAGAGTATGTCAAAAACGGCAACATGACCTCCAAGGACACCTACATCGTCCCCTTGGCCATGGCCAACAAGACCGTCACCAAAAAAATCTTAGACCAGGCAGGCTTCCCCACACCAGGAGGGCGGGAATTTGCCAGCAAGGATCAGGCTCTGCGCTACTACGCTCAAATAGCTGACAAGGCCATAGTGGTTAAGCCCAAGTCAACCAACTTTGGCCTAGGGATCTCCATCTTTCAAAGACCAGCCAGTCAGGAAGACTATGAAAAAGCCCTAGATATTGCTTTTTCTGAAGACAAGGAAGTCCTGGTCGAAGACTTTATCCCAGGAACTGAATATCGTTTCTTTATCCTTGATGGCAAGTGTCAGGCGGTTCTTCTGAGGCTAGCTGCCAATGTGGTTGGCGATGGCAAGCACAGTATCAAAGAACTGATCCAAATCAAAAATCAAGATCCTCTACGTGGTTCTGACCACCGCTCCCCCCTTGAGAAAATCCAGCTGGGTAAGATTGAAAAACTGATGCTGGCTCAAGAAGGCTACAGTGAAGACAGTATCTTAGATCAGGGCGCCAAGGTCAACCTAAGGCGCAATTCCAATATCTCAACCGGTGGTGACTCAGTTGATATGACAGACAGCATGGATCCTTCCTACAAGCTACTAGCCGCTCAGATGGCTGAAGCTATGGGAGCTTGGGTCTGTGGGGTTGACCTTATCATCCCAGATCTGGCAGTCAAGGCCAGTCCTGAAGAGCCTAACTGTCACTGCATTGAGCTTAATTTCAACCCCTCTATGTATATGCATACATACTGTCATCAGGGGCCAGGACAGAGCCTGACTCCTAAAATCCTTGCCAAGCTCTTTCCTGAGTTAGAAATATAAAAGAGATGATTTGAAAAGAGAGCTTGGGCTCTTTTTTCTTATTTGCCAATGACATCAGCCACTCTCTTTAGCTGACATAAGATAGCTCTTAGAATGGTCAGTTAAAAAGATAAAAAGAAATCTATCAAAAAACAGGAAAAGCACAAGCCGGAGTGAAGGCTTGTGCTCTTTGTATTTGTCTATCAAAAGTTGTATAAGTCGAAAAAAGTCGTTGTTTTAAATAATCTTATTTTCATCACCAGCAACAGTCGAAGGAAGAGGAGTTGTCTTATCGGCTTCCTTCACTGGCTGATTTTTTTGGCCATTTTAAAGTGGCCAAAGTCTTAGTCGTTTTCTTTTTTTCTAACTGCCATTCCAAGAGTACCAGCACCTACCATAATAGCAAGAGCAGCTGATGTGAAGAATGGATTTGCTGATGCTTCACCAGTTGCTGGAAGCTGTCCTTTAGCAGCTGCACTACCTGAATGAGAAGGCATAGTTCCCTTAGACATATCTGTCATGCCAGACTTACCATGAAGTTTTTCTGCTAATTCTTTCTTCAAGCGTTCAATTTGAGCTAAGAAATCTGCTTTTTCATGCTCAGATAGGTCTAGTTTATGTTTAAGTTCTTCTAGGTCTTTAAGAAGTTTTTCAATATTTTCAGTTAAAGCTTTCTTGTCTTTTTCTAGTTTTTCAACTTCACGAACAAGTTCTGCTTTTTCTTTTTCTAGTTTTTCAATTTTAGCTTCAAGCTCTTGATTATCAGCTTTTAATTTTTCGATTTCTTCTTTAAGACTTGCAAGTTCTTTTTCTGCTTTTTCTTTCGCTTCTACAGATTCTTGAAGTTCTTTCTTAGAACTTGACAATTCTTTTTCCAGAGCAGCTATATTCTCATCTTTTTTCTTTATTTCAGCTTGTAAGCCTTTATTCACTGAAGCTCCATCCGCTACTTGTTTCTCAAGCTCAGCAATCTTAGCTTCAGCTGCCTTATTAGCTTGGTTAGCTTCTTCTAATTGATTTTGTAATGTTGTAACCTTGGCTTCTTTTTCACTCAATTGAGCTTCAAGAACTGCTTTTTCTTCAAGGGCAATTGTAAGTTTTTGATTTGTTTGATCAAATTCTTCTTTTGCTTGATTCAAGGCGTTGCTTAAAAGAAGAACAGTATTATTAGCTTGTTCCGCTTCTTTAGCTTTTTTGTCATACTCTGCCTTAGCCTGTTCAAAAGCATGAGTTATTATCTTATCTTGATTTTTATAATGCTCAGCTTCCTTACGAGCTCTTTCTAATTCCTTCACCATTCTAGTAGTGGTTCGGATTGTTCCTTGATGTCTTGATTCTTCGTCTTTTAATTGATCTAATAAACCTTGTTTTTCAGCGGTTAATGCATCAATTTTCTTTTGTAATTCAGCTGCTCGTTTACCTTCTCGCTCAGCCATTTTAGAATGACTCTGAATGGACTTCTCAAGTTCTGCTTGTACAGTTTCTATAGCTTTTTCTTTATCCTTTATTGCCTTTCTTTGGAATTTTGCTATTTCTTCCAAAGCCTTTCTATCACTATTTATTTTTTCTATATTCTTATTTTTTTCACTAATTTGGTCATATAGGTCACCCATTTTATCAATGTTTTTGTCATTTTCAACTAATTTTTTTTGAATTGTTTCTATATAATAATGAAGTTAGACTATGAACCTTGTTTCTGTATACTGGATCAGTAAAAGCACCTATACTCTTTTCAATATGTCTCAATATACTATCTCTATAGTTTATATCAGAAGGATTTAGACCGTTCGTTAATCTTAATAAAGTACTAACATCAGAATGATCAAGTACATCTCTTAATTCTGCTAAAATGTCCTTATCTTCCATTTTTTGGTACTTCCGATCACTAATAAGAGTGAAAAGTCTTTCCCGATCAAAATCAGTAATTTGTGGAAGTCGTCTTAATCCACTGGCCTTAACAGTCGTTGCACTTGTCAGTGCCCTCCCTAATGTTCCCATTGCAGTACTCGCTAGAACTGCTGTCGTCACCGCCTTTCTAAGGGCGTGTTTACGGGCTTTACTTTTCGTAGCCATTAATTTTTTCTCCTTTTTCTTCCTATGTAACTATAAGCTCGATAGACTTTAGACTTTTTCTTTTTTTGGGGCAGAAAAAAAAGACAGTCTGCCTTCTTCGAAACTTTAAATAAATTAAACATGAGTTTTTTATGGTATTCAAGTCCAAGATTTTAATCAAGATTAAAATTGTTGAATCGATTACACAATGCTAATGATAGCACTTTCAATAGAAGTTTTCTCATTTTAGATTTTTATGCAAGCCTTTGCTTAACTTGTTAAAAAAATATATTGACATTTTATTATAATTTAGTTATCTTATTATTATAATTTAGTTATCTTATTGAAGCCTTTAATTTTTAAAAGTTTCCCATTTTTTAGAAACTTTATTAAGAGGGTATTAGCTGTTACTAATTTACACACTAGGAGAATATAATGCCTTTTAATACTGGATTTTTCACAAATCAACAGGTTCGCACTCTAAAACTGTTAATGCTGATGAGGGCTAAAAAGCCCTATTTGGATTATAAGAGCATTTGTCAAAGATTAAATTGTTCTTTTTTAACCCTGCAAACAGAAATTGCTAACCTTCGTTCTTTTCCAGAAGTGACCGATGTAGCTTACATTTCTCCACATCTGAAAATTTCTTATAAGGACCAGTATGGCACTAAAAAACTCTATCAGTCAGTTTTACAAGACTCTCCTGCCCTACGGCTTTTAGAGATCCTCTTTTATAAGCCAGCTCGCTCCTTAGACGACTTGGCAGAGCATATGTACATGAGCCTTTCCACCTTAAAAAGACTTTTAAATCGGACTAATCAGTATTTGATGGCCCATTTTCAGATCTGCATTGATAAAAAACATTTGACCTTCACTGGAGAGGAGACGGCCATTAGGCTTTTTTTTCTGAAATATTTTTCTGAATCCTATGATTGTCATATTTGGCCTCTAGAGCAATTTATCCGTGAAGAAGATATGAATCAACTGGTCAGCTATCTTTTAGCTGATAAAAAAGCAGAAGTGGGCTTTGCCCTGCATCGTCATCTTAAGCTGCTGGTGGCCATTAACTTTTATCGCCAGTCTCGTGGTTATTATCTACATAGTCCAGCTTCAGTCAGAGAGACCTTTGAAGTCTTGACCAACCATCCTGAGCTGCGTCCCCTATCAAAGCGCCTATCCCAAAAATATCAGGTTCATCTGTCTGATCAGGCCCTATCTGATATGTTGTCGCCCTACTACAGCCAAAGGATCGTCCTCAATTCTGAACTTATCCCTTATCAGGAGGTATCTCCCTTACACCGTAATGATATGCCCTTTGCTTCCTGGCTAGCAGTTCTAGATCAGCTAGAGGCTCAGCTAAGGATCCCTATGGCTAACAAGGATCAGATTGTGACTGTGCTTAACAACGCCTATATGCTAGGCAAGGCTGATCATCACCATAACTTCTTGATCTATGATCCTCGTCAGGAGTGTATGGACTTCTTCAAGGAGGAGTACCCTTATTTCTTCTCTAAGCTCTGTCAAAGCTTGGAAGAACTCTTTAAGCAAAAACGCCTACCCTGCCCAGAGTCAACCCTTTATGATCTGGTCTATATCCTTGTGGCCTACTGGGACAATCTCTATGTTCACCTCAGTCAGATGATTCAACACCATCGCCTTTTGGTCATTGAAAAGGGAACTTCCAATGTGGGGCAATTCCTCAAGGCCTATGCTGGACAGTTCTTTGATATCGCTATCTTCAAGAGTCCTAGCCTGGATGTAGACTATATTAGAGATAATTTTGATCTGGTTCTAACAGATATCATCCTACCTGAGATCGAAGGAACTGATATCTATTACTTCAACAAGTTGATTCCTTCTATTGCTCTTGAGCGCTTGAACCATTATCTGGTTAAGAAGGTCAAGGAGCAGTTTGCAACGGCTTCAACAAGTAAAAGTATATCTTAGAGGTCAGAATCTCTTCTTTGTGCTATAATAATAGCCATGGATAAATTGATTAAAACAATAGCAAATACTGGCTCTTTTAGAGCCTTTGTTCTTGATAGTTCAGAGACTGTTCGACGTGCTCAGGAAAAACATCAGACCCTAGCTTCATCAACGGTTGCACTGGGACGTACCTTGATTGCTAACCAGATCCTTGCTGCCAATCAAAAGGGTGATAGCAAGGTCACTGTCAAGGTCATTGGTGACTCTTCTTTTGGCCATATCATTTCTGTTGCTGACACTAAGGGGCATGTCAAGGGCTACATCCAAAATCCTGGTGTAGACATTAAAAAGACGGCCACTGGTGAGGTTTTGGTTGGACCTTTTATGGGAAATGGTCACTTTGTCTCTATTGTTGACTATGGTACTGGTAGACCCTACACTTCAACTACTCCCTTGATTTCTGGTGAAATCGGTGAAGATTTCGCCTATTTTTTGGCGGAGTCAGAGCAAACCCCTTCTGCGGTTGGTCTAAATGTTCTCTTGGATGACAAGGATCAGGTCAAGGTAGCTGGTGGCTTTTTGGTTCAGGCTCTGCCTGGAGCTCCAGAGGAGGAGATTGCACGTTTTGAGAAGCGGCTGCAGGAGATGCCTGCCATTTCTGACTTGTTGGCTTCTGAGGATCATGTGGATGCTCTGCTATCTGCCATTTATGGGGATGAGGGCTATAAGCGTCTGTCTGAAGAGCCTCTGTCTTTTTACTGTGATTGTTCACGGGAGCGTTTTGAGGCGGCTTTGATGTCTCTGCCGGTCAGTGATTTGCAAGAGATGTTAGCCCAGGATCAGGGAGCTGAGATTGTCTGTCAGTTCTGTCAGCAGCGCTATGTTTTTAATGCTAAAGATTTGGAGGGGATGATCCATGACAAAGCTTAATTCTTCTTTTAAGATCGGGGATGTGGTCATTCCGCACCGTACGGTGCTAGCGCCCATGGCTGGGGTCACCAACTCTGCTTTTAGAACCATTGCCAAGGAGTTTGGCGCGGGTCTTGTGGTTATGGAGATGATCTCTGAGAAGGGGTTACTTTATAACAACGAGAAGACCCTGCACATGCTGCATATTGATGATAATGAACACCCTGTTTCCATTCAACTTTTTGGCGGCGACGCTGAGGGGTTGAAGCGGGCGGCCGACTTTATTCAGACCAATACCAAGGCTGATATCGTTGATATCAACATGGGTTGTCCGGTCAACAAGGTGGTTAAAAATGAGGCTGGTGCTAAGTGGTTACGGGATCCTGATAAGATTTATCATATCGTTTCTGAGGTGACTTCTGTCCTGGATATTCCTTTGACGGTCAAGATGCGGACTGGTTGGTCTGATAGTTCTCTGGCTGTTGAGAATGCCCTAGCAGCTGAATCTGCCGGGGTTTCTGCTCTAGCCATGCATGGGCGGACCAGGGAGCAGATGTACACGGGCTCTTGTGACCATGAGACTTTGGCCAGGGTTTCTAAGGCCATCAGCAAGATTCCTTTTATTGGGAATGGTGATGTCCGCAGTGTTCAGGATGCCAAGTTCATGATCGAGGAAATTGGTGTGGATGCTGTGATGATTGGTCGCGCAGCTATGAACAATCCCTATCTCTTTACGCAGATTAACCATTTCTTTGAAACGGGGGAGGCCTTACCTGATCTTCCATTTGCCCAAAAATTGGCTATTGCCAAGGATCATTTGAAACGTTTGATTGCCCTCAAGGGCGAGGTTATTGCTGTGCGGGAGTTTCGTGGTTTGGCGCCTCACTATCTGAGGGGAACTGCTGGGGCTGCCAAGGTGCGCAGTGCTGTGTCACGGGCTAGTACTTTAGCCGAAGTGGAAAGTATTTTTGCTCAGGTGGGCTAGGGACAAGCAAAGGAGAAGCATGTTGATAGTTTTAGCTGGTACAATAGGAGCTGGAAAGAGTTCTTTGGCCGCTGCTCTAGGCGAACACTTGGGGACAGAGGTTTTTTATGAGGCTGTGGATAACAACCCTGTGCTGGATCTTTATTATCAGGATCCGCAGAAGTATGCCTTTTTGTTGCAGATTTATTTTTTGAATAAGCGTTTTAAGTCCATTAAGGAGGCCTATAAGGCTGATAATAATGTTCTTGACCGTTCTATCTTTGAAGACGAGCTCTTTTTGATTTTGAATTATCAAAATGGTAATATCACGCAAACAGAGCTTGAGATCTATCAGGAGCTTTTGGCTAATATGCTAGAAGAACTTGAGGGGATGCCTAAGAAGAAGCCTGACCTATTGATTTACATTGACGTTTCCTTTGAGAAAATGTTGGAACGCATTGCCAATCGTGGGCGCAGCTTTGAGCAGATCAAGGACAATCCTGAGTTGGAAGCTTATTACCGTCAGGTGTATAAGGCCTATCCAGACTGGTATGAGAACTATGAGGTCTCACCAAAGATGAAAATCAATGGTAATGTCTTGGACTTTGTCCAAAGTGAAGATGACCTCAAGAAAGTTTTTGCCCTGATTGATGAGAAATTGAAAAGTTTAGATTTACTAGATTAAAAAAAGCAGCCAACGCTGCTTTTTTTGATGACTTTTATGAGCTTGTGGAGATGACAACTCCTGTCAGATTAGGCAGAAATGGAATCATCTACTATAGCTCAGTTAAGAAATGTGATTTTATTTTGGCCAGTGCTTACAACATAATGGTCGAGGTATTAAGCAAAGGAGCGATCCTATCACATGACAAGAAAAAACCTCTAGCTCGACACGTCAAATAAGAAAACGAAGAGATACTTCAACTCACGACACTGACCGACTAAAGTCTGATAGAGGTTACTCAAGTTCTAGACAAGATTCTAGTTATAACTTTCAAGGAGTACGAAAACGTGACGCTGAAATAAAGTCACACATTAAGAGCCAACTAAGGCATCGTGACTATGACGCATTTGAAGACTTCAAAAATGAATTTGAAAACAATCTTGATAGTGAACATATCAAAGTCAGCCTCTACTTACAAAGACATAAAATTCCAGGTTTTATTTTCCGTAAATTGCAAAAGCACATGAAAGACAACCCTGAACATATCTACAGGCTCCATGGGATAAACTATGATGGTACTCTTGCTAATTATTATGTCGAACAACTTGAAAATACCAGCTTCCTAGACGATTTAAAAAACATTATCAAGGAAGCTAAAGACAAAAGAAAAGAGATGGTCTATGTTCACGATCACAAAGCAGAGGCTAAAAAATTCTTAAAAAACACCAAGACAAATATAGAAGCACTTCAAGACGTGTAGAACAAAGTGATTATGAAGAAGCTGAACGACAGATTGATGAAGCTAAGACCGTTCATGATCTAAATCAAGCTATCAAATATATTGAAGATAAAGCTTATAGAGTAACCTACAGATCTTCCTACTACAGATTTTCACAAAATGACTTTACCAAGCTTGAGAAGATCAAGGATTTCGTAGGAAACTAACTCTTGGTCCTTAAAATCTTAGCCTAGGAGTAAGGCGTCAGCTGTTAGTTGATGGCCACTCTTCTTTTGGAAGAGGGTCATTAGCTGGGCTACTGTTAGCTTTTTCTTTTCCTGACCTTCTATATCCACGACAATTTTTCCCTGGTCTAGCATGACCAGGCGGTTGCCATAGTTGATGGCATGTTCCATGTTGTGGGTGATCATGAGAGTGGTCAGCTGGTCTTTTGTCACAATCTTATTGGTCAGGGTCATGACCATCTCACTGGTCTTAGGGTCTAAGGCTGCCGTATGTTCATCTAGGAGCAAGAGTTTTGGTTTTTGCAAGGAGGCCATGAGTAGGGTCAGAGCCTGCCTTTGGCCACCTGATAGAAATTGAGTATCAACTTTTAGGCGGTTTTCTAAGTTTAAGCCTAATTCTTTCAATCTTTCCCTGAAAAGTTGGCGCTCCTTTTCTTTAAGGCCCCAGCTCAGACCTCGCTTTTTGCCGCGACTATAGGCTATGGCCATGTTCTCTTCTATGGTCAGGCGCGAAGCTGTTCCCATCTTGGGATCCTGAAAGACGCGGCTGATGTTTTTGGCTCTTTTGGCTGTGGGATCCTTTTTGATGGATTGGCCTTCTAGTAGGATGTCTCCCTGGTCCACTTTGACAGTGCCTGCCAAGCTATTCATCAGGGTTGATTTTCCAGCTCCATTTCCACCAATGATGGAGATAAAGTCGCCCTCTCTAACTTCCAGGCTCAGGCCTCTTAAGACGTGATTTTCGTTGATTGTCCCTACTTCAAAGGACTTGTGAATCTTTCGTAATGATAATAAACTTTCCATATTGTTTCCTTAATTTAATTTTGGTTTGCGGATTTGCAGTGCTTTTTGCAGTTGGGGCAGGTATAAGACTGAGGCTAGAAGGATGGCTGAGCATAGCTTGACCAAGTCAGCGTCCATACCTGGAATAGAGAGGATGGCTAGGATAATCAGCCTATAGATGATAGATCCTAAAACCAGGGAGGCCAGGCGCCAGCCAATGGTCTTCTTAGGAAGGACCACTTCTGCTATGATGATGGAAGCTAGTCCAATGACAATAGTTCCCACTCCTGAGTTTAAATCAGCATAGCCATTGTTTTGACACAGGAGAGCCCCACAGAGGGCTATGAGAGCGTTGGAAAGCATGTAGGCGATGATTTTCATCTGATCGGTGTAAACGCCGTTAGAAGCGCTCATAGGGAGGTTGTCGCCGCTTGCCCGAAGAGCTAGCCCAATTTGTGTTCGCATAAAGAGGGTTAAGGCAAGAAGAATGACCAGTAAAAAGACCAGTCCCATGATCATGACCGAGGCTGTTTTGGTAAAACCTAAGGCGTAGATTTTACTGACCAAGGTTTCTTGACCTAAGAGAGCCAGATTGGCCTTGCCTAAGACCTTAAGATTGACTGAATATAAGGCTGTCAAAGTGATAATCCCTGTTAATAAAGCAGGGATTTTTAACTTGGTGTGAATGAGACCAGAAACAAGGCCAGCTAAAAGCCCACCAACAAAGGCCAAAAGACTAGCAAGGAGAGGGTGCAAACCTGAGACAATGCCAGTGGCACAGATGGCAGCACCAAGGGGAAAAGAACCCTCCGCTGTCAGATCAGCAATATCCAAGATCCTAAAAGTAATGTAAACACCAATGGCCATGACAGACCAAAGGATCCCTTGAGACAGGCTAGATAAAATAAGTGACATAGGTTCTCCTTTACTTCTTTTCTTCAGATAATTTTGATAGATCAATGCCTAATTTTTTGGCCATTTCCCTGTTAACATGTAAGTCCACCTGCTTTGGATACTGAACTGGCAGTCTGGCTGGGTCTTGACCCTTTAAGATCTTCACTGCCTGCTTAGCAACCTGCTTGCCCAGTTGCTCATAGTTACAGCCATAAGTCAGTAGTCCGCCAGCATCTACCATATCAGTAGAGCCCCCAATGATAGGCACATGTTTTTCCAGGGAAAGCTCTGCCAACATGGGCATGGTTGAGGCCAGGGTGTTATCTGTCGGAACAAAGATGACGTCCGTTTTTGCCATTAAAGATCTGGCTGCATCCTGCACATCATTGGTAGAAGTGACAGTCTTTTTAGTCACTTTGTAGCCTGCTTTTAGCAGCTGCTTTTGAGCCTGTTTGATTTGAATTTCAGAATTTCTTTCACTGCTGCTGTAGAGGAGACCAACCCTTTTGGCATGGGGCACAGCCTGGCCTAACAAGTCAATTTGCTTAGCTATGGGAGCTTGGTCACTAACCCCTGTTACTAGGCCACCAGGATTTTTCAGGGACTTTACCAGGTCTGCCGACAGGGGATCTGTCACAGCTGTAAAAAGGATAGGGGTCTTACTTGTTAGGCTGGCAAGAGACTGGGCAGCTGGAGTGGCTATGGCTAAAATGAGCTTATTTTTTTCAATCAGCTTTTCGGAAATGACCTGAAGATTGGATTGGTCGCCTTGGGCATTTTGATAGCTGATCTTCAGATTATCACCTTCCTTGTAGCCTTCTGTTTTTAATTGCTCTATAAAGCCCCTACGAGCCTCTGTAAGAGAGTTATGCTCCATGTACTGCAAAATACCTATCCTGATCTTATTTGCTCTAAAAGGCTGCTTATTTGCCCTTTTACGACATGCAAGGAGGGAAACTGAGCTAAGGAGGATTAAAAGTAGGGTTAGTAATTTTTTCATGAGGATCCTTTCTTTATTTGGCTAAGCTTTTTAAGTTCTGATAATCTAGACCTAGACTTTTTGCCATGTCAGGGTTGATTTTTATTAGGGCCTTCTGGGGTTTTTCAATAGGAATAGCAGAGGCTTTTTTGCCTTTAAGGATTTGGACAGCCTGTTTGCCAGCTTTTTCACCAAGTTCCCGGTAGTCGACGCCCGCTGTCATTAGGACGGCATCCAGGTAGGCATCATCACCGCCTAGGGCTGGGATCTTGTAGTCCTTTAGGATCTTGCCGATGGTTGAAGCTGTTGAGGCTACGGTGTTGTCTGTTGGTAGGTAGATGGCATCCACTTGGCTGGCTAAGCTTGTCATCACTTGTTGGACATCATTGGTTGTGGTCACTGTTTTGACCAGAACTTTTAGGCCTTTTTCTCTTAGGATTTTTTGGGCGGCCTTGGCCTGGGTTTGGGAGTTGACCTCACTAGAATTATAGAAGATGCCAACGGTCTTAGCCTTTGGAACAAGCTTAGTCAGAAGCTTCATCTGCTGGGCAATGTCTCCTGCATCAATGCTTCCTGTCATATTGCTTCCTGTCATATTGCTTCCTGGCTTTTCTAGGGAATTAACCAAAGCGGCAGATAGGGGGTCTGTCACGGCTGTAAAGACTGATGGGGTGTCGGGATCGGCTGCTTTTAGGGCCTGGGCTGCCGGGGTGGCTATGGCGAAATTCAGGTCGTTTTTGCCAGCTAGTTGTTGGGCCATGGTTTGTAGGTTGGATTGGTCACTTTGGGCGTTTTTTCTGTTGATGGTCAGGTTTTTCCCCTCCTTGTAGCCTGCCTGGTTGAGGGCCTTGATAAAGCCTTTTTGGGCGGCGTCCAAGGCATTGTGTTTGGCATATTGGATGATCCCTATTTTGACGGTGCCATTCTTGGGCTGCGAGCTTTTGCGGCAAGCTCCTAGGTTTATGAGGGCAAGTGCCATCAGGGTAAATAGTAGGATTCTTTTTCTTCTCATTTTTAACCTCTTTCATTTTTTATAAAAAAATAAGACCACCTAGATCTGTTCTAAGTGGTCTTATACATGTACAAGAGTATGAGAAAATACACTGGTATGGCATCCACTTAGATATCATGATCTATGTGGACGAGCAACTCAAATAGTCCTTAGCCTCATAGATACAAACATAACGTTCAACGTGTTTGTATCCATGTCTGCCATGACTACAAACACTATCTAAAGAAGCTAAAGTAATAAAGCTTAGTAGTGGTTTGAGCTGTGCTATTCTTTACCATACCAGCACCTCCTCTTTTCTTTCTTTAATTTTTTATAAATTATAAGTTATTTTATGGGGGCTGTCAAGAATGGAAATAAGATTTTTGAGGAATTTATTTTTTTAGGTTTCAGAGGCTTGAATAGTTGAAATAAAGGGATTTTCAACTGCTTATATCAGGTGCAAGATGACAAAAAGAAAAAAATTTAAAAAATAATTTGTTTTTTCCTAACTTTTTTTCGAATAGTAAGTTAGGAGGATTCAAAATGTACAATAAAGTTATGATGATCGGCCGTTTAGTGGCTGATCCAGAATTAATCAGAACTGCCAAAGAAAAATCCCTTTGTAGGCTGTCCCTTGCTGTCAACAGACGCTTCAAAAACGCCGAAGGAGAAAGGAAGGTTGATTATTTAAATGTCGTTTTATGGGGCAAATTGGCAGAGACTTTGGTCACCTACGGTAGCAAGGGCAGTCTTCTCTCACTAAATGGTGAGCTCCGCACCAGAAACTATGATAAGGAGGGAAAAACAATCTACATCACTGAAATCTTAGGACAAAGCTTTCAACTACTAGAAAGCCGAGCCCAAAGAGCCATGCGTGAGAACAACTTTGCCAACGACCTAGCAGATCTGATTCTAGAAGAGGAGGAACTGCCCTTTTAGACTATCCCCCTGCACTTTAGCTAAAAAATTTACTTTTGTGATACTTTTTTAGCTGCTGACCTTTTAAGATTTTCCTTCCTGAGTTTTCAGTCTTCTCCCCCTGTGGCTGAGACCGTGCTGGATCATCTTTAAGGGCTCACTGTCTTACTCTGTCTCAAGAAATCTTGAGACAGAGTAAGATAAAAAGTGATGACCAAAAGATCATCACTTTGTCTACCTTCTAACTTGGTTTAAGCCTTCCAGTGTTTAGCTGGGTCAAAGGCTTGACCAATGACTGCTGCTTCTTCTAACTCAATAATGCCACGCTTTTGTGGGGCATTAGGCAGAGCTAATTCTCGGGGTGAGCACATCATGCCATAACTGTCTTCTCCGCGAAGTTTACCAGGGAAAATAAGGTTTCCGCTCGGCATCATTGCGCCTGGTAAGGCGACAATAGTTTTTAAGCCCAGGGCTGCATTAGGTGCTCCTGCGACGATTTGGACGCTTTTGTCATCTGCAATTTGGACTTGGCAGATGTTGAGATGGTCGCTGTCTGGATGAGGCTTCATTTTTGTAATTTGACCAACGACGAACACTGGGTTTACTGGTGGCTCTAGTTCTTCTGTAAAGCCTTCTTTAGCCAGTTCTTGATTGAGGACTTGGATGTCTTCTTGGCTAGGGAAGACCTGACCATTGCCAGTTACTTGGATCAGGCTTGAAGCTTCAAATATGTTCCAAGCTAGTGTTTTTCCACTGTCTTTGGCATAGACACGGGCTACTTTTCCTCGGCGTTCGACCTGTCTTTTGGTCGCTTTTGTGTCTTCCAAAATGACCATCAAAACATCACCGACTTGTTCTTTATTATATGCAAAAATCATTGAGTTTTCCTTTTCTCTTTACTTATAGTCTGCTAAAAACTGGTTAATTTCAGCCTTTGTTTTGCGCAATTTGTTAACCAAACGTCCCCGTTCTTGACCTTTTTCAAGAACTAGAAAACTTGGGATGCCAAAGATGTTACACTTTTGGGCTAAATCCATAAAGTCGTCCCTATCCACACGGACAAAGGTCATTGAAGGGTTTTGAGCTTCAATTTCGTCTAGGGCTGGGTAAATAAATTGACAGTCTGGGCACCAGTCAGCTGTGAAGAAAAGGACACATTTGTCCTTGCTATCAATGAGTGCTGTTAATTCGTCATAGTCTTTTGGAATAATCATTCTTTTTCCTCCTCATAGGCAATCTCCCCCTGCTTATAGGTAAAAGTAAAACTTCTCCCATCAGACATGACTAGGCCGCCTCGCAGCTCTGGAGCATGAGATTCAGCCAGATTAAAATAGACCACCTCAATCTCTCCCATTTTTGAGAAGAATTGGCGCACTTCTTGACTTATTTTTTGACGGCGTTTCTCCTGGTATTTTACTTTAATAAGCAAAGCAGCTACTGCTAGTGCTGAAAGACTAACAAGACCAGAAATGCCTAGACTTTTTTTACTATTCATGCCTATCATTTTATCATAAAAGGAGGATAGCTGACAATGGCATGATTTTTTTAGGCTCGATACTATTTCAGGACATTCTTGTCATGGCAAATAAGTCCGAAAAATGATAGAATGGTTTTGATTTACAAAGCTCAATTGGCTAACTAAGCTAAAAAAAAGGGAGTAAAGGATGACAGAATTATTTTCAAAAATTAAAGAAGTAACTGAATTGGACGGAATTGCTGGGTATGAAGGCCAGGTTCGTGATTTTCTCCGTCAAAAGATGGAACCCTGTGTTGACCGCATTGAAACCGACGGTTTAGGTGGGATTTTTGGTATCAAAGAAAGCAAGGCTGACAATGCCCCTAGCATTCTTGTTGCTGCTCATATGGACGAAGTCGGCTTTATGGTTAGTCAGATCAAGGAAAATGGTTGCTTTGGCGTTGTTGCCATTGGTGGCTGGAACCCCTTAGTGATCAGCTCACAACGCTTTACCCTCTACACCAGACAAGGACAAGCTATTCCAGTGGTTTCTGGCTCTCTTCCCCCACATTTTTTAAAGGGAGCAAATGGTTCTTCGCAACTTCCTTCTGTTGATGATATGGTCTTTGATGCTGGCTTTACGGACAAGGCCGAGGCCCAAGCCTTTGGCGTAAGTCCTGGTGATATCATCGTCCCTCAATCTCAAACGATTTTAACCGCCAACCAAAAAAATATCATTTCCAAGGCCTGGGACAACCGTTATGGGGTTCTTATGGTCACTGAACTGCTGGAAGCTCTCAAGGATCAACCACTGGCTAATAAGCTCATTGCTGGGGCTAATGTTCAAGAAGAGGTTGGGCTTCGTGGCGCCCGCGTGTCCACCAATAAATTTGATCCCGAACTGTTCTTTGCAGTAGACTGTTCACCTGCTGGTGACATTAATGGCGGCCAAGGAGCCATTGGCCAGGGAACCTTAGTTCGTTTCTATGATCCAGGACATATCATGCTTAAAAACATGCGTGATTTTCTCCTAAGTACCGCCGAAGAAGCTGGGGTCAAATACCAGTACTACTGCGGCAAGGGAGGAACAGATGCTGGCGCTGCCCACCTTCAAAATCAGGGTGTGCCTTCAACTACTATCGGCGTCTGCGCCCGCTATATCCATTCCCACCAAAGCTTATATGCAATGGATGACTTCCTAGAGGCTCAAGCTTATTTGCAAGCCATCGTCAAAAAACTGGACCGTTCTACTGTTGATCTGATTAAGAAATACTAGACTAGAAAGGCTTAGCATTAACTTATGAAAATTGGCTTTATTGGTGTTGGCAAAATGGCTAGCGCTATTATCAAAGGACTAAAAGAAACCCAGCATGAGATCATCATATCAGGCTCATCTCTGGATCGCTCTAAAGAAATTGCTGAGGATCTGGGCTTAGCCTATGCACAATCTCATGAGGATTTGATTGCCCAAGTAGACTTCATCATCTTGGGCATTAAGCCTCAGGCTTTTGAGAGTGTTCTCAGCCCCCTTGACTTTAAACAACCGATCATGTCTATGGCAGCTGGGCTGACCCTAGATAAAATCAGTCAGATTGTTGGTTATAATCTCCCCCTCTTTCGCATTATGCCCAATATGAATGCTAATATCCTGCAGAGTACCACTGCCCTGACCAGCAATGGTCTGGTTGATCATGCCCTTTTTCTGACTGTCAAAGAAATGATAGATAGTTTTGGATCTACTTTTGAAATGGAAGAAGAGGATTTCGACACCTTCACTGCCCTGGCGGGATCAAGCCCTGCTTATATTTATCACTTTATTGAAGCCATGACCAAGGCTGGCCTTAAACACGGCATCCCTAAGGATCTGGCTCTAGAAATCGTGACTAAAACTGTCCAGGCCAGCGCCCAACAAATTATTGATGAAGGCAGCAAACCTCATGATCTCATTGATACCATCTGTAGCCCTGGTGGAACGACCATAGCAGGCCTTATGGAACTAGAAAGCACAGGTTTCACCCACTCTGTCAGCTCAGCCATTGACAAAACCATAGAAAAAGCAAAAAACTTGTAGAATTTTTTTCTACAAGTTCAGAAGGTAGACAAAGTGATGATTTCTTTTGATCATCACTTTTTATCTTACACTACTATCAGTGGCTGCCCCCACCAGCTAAGAAGCTCAGCCAGAAAACAGCAAACTCAGGCATCTAAGCGAGCTAAAACAAGACTTTCTGCTGTGATAAAAACACCTGAAACAGCATAGTTTTAGGTGTCAGACTGTAGATAAACCAAATTTACCTAGACTAATAGGCTAAGAAACTCTGCAGGCTATCAATAAATTTCCTATTTCTGCGAGCAACCGCGAGCTTATTAACGATACCTTCGCCGTACTGAAAGTGTCTAAAATGCCTTTAATATCAACGTTTTAGATACTCGGAAGCTTTCGACCCTAAGGCTCACATCTTAGGTATGGAATTCCTCGGTTTTCTTAAATAGTCACTCCCCTGGCTGTTTAGCCTACCTTCCCCCACCAGCTAAAAAAGTATTAAAAAAGTTGAAGGAAAAATTTTTCTTTCAACTTTTTCATTTTATTTTAATGTTGTCATCAGTATCATGATGATTACAGCAATGGCATTGTTGAGGAAATGGATAATCATAGTGTACTCTAGTTTCTTGGTCTTATGGTAGACGAAGCCTAGCACCAAGCCCATACCTCCGTAGACAATCCAAGAGCCAAGGTCAGTTGGCATGTGAAGGGCTCCAAATAAGAAGCTGGAAACAATCAAGCCCAAGCAAGAATCTAAGCCAAAGATCTTATTAAAGAGTAGGCCACGAAAGACGACTTCTTCCACAATAGGTGCTAGTACAGCTACCAACGTAAAGAGTAAGATGGGTGGTAGTTTGGCCTGTTCTAAGGCCATTTGGTTGGCTGTGTTAGCGTGAATCCCATGTTCCAAGTATAAGACGATGCCTCCAAAAGCTTTGACCACAACAAGGGCTGCGTAAGCTAGGCCAATCCACAAAATAGCTGAGTCAACCTCTACTTTTTGGCCATTTCCAACTAAATTAATTTTCTTGGCAAAATATAAGGTTAAAACTGCAATCAGCACAAAGATAGCTGTAAGCACTAATACCTGCCAGAAAGGCTGCTGCTTTTTGATCAAAAGCATGGGTGCTTGTTCGATGATGATAATAAGTATAGCTACTAAAAACCATTTGATTCCTGAAAATATTATCTTCATTTCTTCCTCCTACATGAGTTTTCCTAGGATAGTTTTAACTGTTATAAGGCCAAATAAGATGAGATATAAATCAATGATTAAAAATTCTAGCATTGACCACTTAATGGACCATATGGCATAAAGGACTAGACCCAGACTAATGACAACGAGTTGTAAAGACAAGATCACAGCACTAGCCAAGAGAAGAATCTGATTGTTCCTCTCATCATAGGCCTTCAGATAGGCTTCTTTGAGTTTTTTATTATTCCTTAGGAGATAGAGATTTCGTCCAACAATAAGCAAAAGCCCACTGGCAACCCCAATCAAAAAACCTTTTCCAAAAGAATGGAGCTTTAATTTAAAGACTAAAAATAAGGTCAAAGTGGCAAATAAAAATAGGAGCAAAGACCAAAATCTAGTGCTTTTTTTGTAGTCGGCTAAGGTTTTTTTACGTCTCCTTCTTACTAGTAGGTTTTGCAGCATTACTTCAACTCCTCTTCTTCATACACAAAAATGTCCTCAATGGCTACATGAAAATATCTGGATAGCTTAAAGGCCAAGTCCAGCGAAGCATTGTAGCGACCTTTTTCTAAGGATATAATGGTTTGTCTGGTGACGCCCACTTCTTCTGCAAGTTCTGATTGACTGATTTTTCTTACTTTTCGGAATTCTTGTAATCTATTTTCCATAATTCCTCCTTTTGTCAACTTAACTTTACATTAAAAGTATAGTTCACTTTACATTTTTTGTCAATAATAAAAGTGTAAAAAAGTTAAAATCTTATAATGCTGAGGCCTAAAAAAAATATTTTTGAGCTCTGAAAAAATTTTTTCACTTGGTAAAAGTGCTCTGATAGCTTTGCCATGGCAAGGAAAAAGACTAGAAAAGTAGCTTAGTTTTTCTCTTAGACTCTCAGGTCTTTTTCCTTGCCCATCAGCTTGGAGACATAAAAATACCTCTTAAGTAGATTTTGATTATTTACCATGTCTACTTAAGAGGTATCATATCACAAAAGGGAAGGGTCGGATTTTTTATTTACTATTTTTCAAACGTTCAACGTCACGCGCAATGCAGAGCTCTTCATCAGTTGAAATAACAAGTACTTTAACTTTAGAATCTGGTGTTGAGATCTCTCCACGGTAACCAAAAACATTTTTCTCAGGGTCAAGCTTCATACCAAACCATGACAAACCATCAACAACGTCTTGACGCATCAATGGACCATTTTCACCCATGCCGGCTGTAAATACCAAGGCATCAGCTCCATTTAAGACAGCAAAATATTGTCCAAGGAATTTCTTAATACGATCAATAAAGATGTTGTAAGCTAAGATAGCATTAGGGTTGTTTTCTTCTAGACCTGCTTCAATATCACGCATGTCACTTGAAATACCTGAAACCCCACCTAGACCAGATTTTTTGTTAAGCATGTTAACAACATCTGCAGCGTCTTTCAACTCAGGATCACGTTCAATCAAGTAAGGGATAATAGCTGGGTCAATATCACCAGAGCGAGTTCCCATCATTGGACCAGCAAGTGGTGTGAAGCCCATTGATGTATCCACTGATTGTCCATAACGGTTAGCTGTGATTGACACACCATTACCAATATGAGCTGTAATGATTTTTAATTCTTCCAGTGGACGTCCTAGCATTTTAGCAGCTTCACCAGCTACATACTTATGACTAGTTCCGTGCGCTCCATACTTACGAACCTTGTGTTCTGTGTAATATTTTTGTGGAATTGGATACAAGTAAGCATAGTCTGGCATTGTTGTGTGGTAGGATGTGTCAAAGACACAGACACTTGTAATGTCAGGAAGTAATTTACGGAATGCACGAATCCCTGCTGCTGCACCTGGATTGTGTAGAGGAGCTAGGGCAGATAATTCTTCTACTTGTTCAACAACTTTTTCGTCAACTAATACTGATTCTTTGAAGTATTCTCCACCAGCGACGATACGGTGACCAACACCTGTAATTTCATCGTAGGATGAGATAATACCAAAATGGAGTAAATCATTCAATAAAATTTTTACAGCTTCAGTATGATCAGGGATATCAGCAATATCTTCTTCTTTTTGACCATTGTATTTTACTGTAGAAATTGAATTTTTCAATCCAATACGTTCGATAATCCCTTGTGCAAGGACTGTTTCTTCAGGCATTTGATATAGTTGCCATTTAAGACTTGAACTACCAGCATTAATTGCAATTGTTTTCGACATTTTTTACCTCTCTTGGAATCGTTTTCTGTAATAAATACTATAACATTATAGCAGAATTATTATGAAAAGACATTATCTAGTTTCCACTTTTTGAACTGACCTATAAAAGAATGAACACTTTCGGCCGATTGAAGATCTGTTATAGGATAAACAAAAGTATCCCCTTTATCTTGTCCTTGTTTTTGTAAAACGATAATAGACTTAGCATTGGCGGGATCTCCAAATAGGGTCGGTGGCAAGGTAATAACTGCCCTGATTTGAGCATAATCTTTTAACCACTTCTTCAATAAATCACTCTGCTCACTCTTAAGAAGGTTGGCTGGGGCTAAAAAGATTGCCAAACCATTGGTTTTCAAGTACTTCAAAGACTGTTCCATCAAGAGATGATGGGCATAGGTATGACCCTTTTGACTGGCAACCTGGTAGCGACTGGCTATTTCATCATTAGGATAATAACCAATAGGTAAGTCGCTGATAATAACATCACTTTCCTTCAAGATTTGCGGTCTGACAGCATCTTCTTGGATAAAGCTAGCAGAAGAACCGACCACTTCAGCAATGCTTTCGGAGAGGTCAATAAGCAGGTCATCAACTTCAACTCCCAAGTAATGGATCAGTTTTTGACTATTATTTAACAGGGTCTGCGCCAAATTACCAGTACCACTGCCCATTTCAAGGAGATCAATCTCCTTAGAAGGGTTTAATTCTTCAATGATGAACAAAAGGATAAATCCAATGCTATCTGGTGTGAACTGATGATTAGCTTGGAGTTTTTCTGTTTGTGAAGCCTTGATAAAAACAAATTGGAAGGCTCGGCGCCACTCTTCTGCGGTCAACTGCAAGCTCTTTAGTTCTTTATTGTTTTTATCTACCTGTTCACTAGCTCCATCTGCCCCCAAATAGTAGGAGTTTTGCTCAATTAGAGCGTCATAGATGTGGGTCTTTAACTCATTTTCAATGACTTGACTGTTTTCGAGGATAAGCTCATAGGCTCTTTCAATTTTTTCAAAATTCATAGTTCTATCATATCAGAATAAGCCTTAAATTGAAAGAATATTAGGGTTTCTTAGGGCTAGCTTTGTAAGTAACATTTACAAATTCGTAATAATAAGCAGAACCTAGGGTTATTTTAATATGGAGTTTTCCCTTATCCAAACTATAAGCAGCTGTGCCCTCTTTAAAATGTTGCACACCACTTTTTTCTAACCTAGCATGCTGAAGATAGGAAACCATCAGGTGGGCCTGTGTATTAGCTAGCTGTGCTCTATATTCCTCTTTAAAGCCATCAACCTGTCTCAAATAACTTTGTAAGATCAGGGTAAAAGCCGAAAACATGACTATGGCATACAAAAGAATACCAGCTTTAACTGACTTTTTAAAAACCATAGATAAAATCCCTTACCATTCCATCCTCCCAGACTATTCTGATTCTGATCTTTTCTTTGCCCTCAGAATGTATCTGCGCAGCTGCTAAGTTCATCAACATGGGATGATAGCCCCTGCCATTTGCAGACATTTTCCTAAAGTCACCTTTTTTAGACAGAGTAAAAATGGAAGCTTTCCCTTCTTTTATGATCTGTAATTTATTGCCTTCGACTTTATAAAGATCTGCACCTTCTAACTCTGCCCTTAGCTGATGGGAAAAAAGTAGCCAACGATCCTGGTTATTTTGATGAAGGTAGTGAATATTTGAAAAGAGAGACTTGGTTAGTCCCTGATACACTAAGAGACTTCCTGAAATAATGAATAAGGCAAGCAGGCATTCTAAGAGGGTAAAGGCCTTAAGGTTTGATTGCTTGGACTCTAAGAATCTTTTCATTCTTTTCAATGATTGCTATTCCTTTATGATTTCTTTCTATGTTTATAGTGACCCCGTTGACAGAGATATTGTTTTCTTTTGTTTGGACTGCCATAATAGCAGCTGTTAAAACTTCTTCACGTTGCCTGGTCTTGGCCATAAATTTCTGATTAACTCTCATTGCATCAAGAAAGAGGCTGACAATGATCAGCAATATCCCAAGTGAAATAAGGCCCTCAAGAACTATGTAGGCTTTTACTAATTGTTTTTTTATAGGTACCACTTCCTAGCTGTAATTGATAAGTGATTCGATTTTCTCTTGTTGCAAATTCTATCCTTGCCAGAGAATGATTGCCTCCCAGCTTATTCAGTCTAATCTTTCCACGGTAAGTGAGCTTGACCGTCTTAGGAAGCTTCAGCTTGCTAGACCCATAGCTAATGTAGGCTTCTGTAAAGTTAAGATAGTCCATTTTTTGCTTTAAAACACTGAGCTTTTGTGAATTTTTGTAGAAGTGTTCAAAGTCAATAAAAAATAATTTTTCTTCTACCTTTGAATAGATAGCTGAAACAGAGGGACTTAAGAGGCCAATGGTGAAGGTAAGAATAAATAAAGACAGCAGACTTTCCAAGAGACTAAAAGCTTTAATTTTTGATCTGAGGGGTTTCTGATGAGTGTTTTTTATAATAAGCATGGTAAGCATCTACTTGATTTTGTGTTAGGTGGCCATTTCCAACTAATTGGGACAATTTAGCTTTTGTCCCCTGACTGAGTTCAAAAAGCTCGGCCTGATTTTCTACAATTTTGACAACTGCCCGGTTTCCTGAGTCGGTCACATGTTCTTTGTGCTTACTTAAATTCGGTATAAATAATAGCATTAAGACACTGATGACGATCAAAACCAGTAACATTTCTAAAAGTGTGAAAGCTTGTGCCCTCTGGTGTTGACATTGTTTGATGGTATTTTTCATATTAGATTTTTCCTCCCATATTGTCATAGATCGGCATTAACATAGCCGCATAGAGTAAAAGGATGATGATTGCTACTGCTAAAAAGATCAGCGGCTGTATCAACTGTGTTGCCTTATGCATGCGGCTGAAAAAATTTTCCCAGCTCAGCTGTGCATAAATGCTAAGTTCCTTTCCTAATTTTGATTTCAGATCTCCATATTCTATCATCAGGCTTAATTCCCTAGTGAAAAAGGGATATTCCTCAACTTTTTGATAGAAGGAGCTACCTTCTACAAGTGATTCTTGCATGTCTTGTCCAATTTCTCGTACCAGAGCTGATTTTTCTTTTTCCATAATAGCTAAGATAGTTGTTAATTCTAGGCCTTGACTAATCAAATTGCCCCATTCTCTTGCATAGTAGGCTGTCATGTAAAGCTTGACAAAATTCCCAAGAAAAGGAAGCTTACTATACTGACAAACTTGGGGTTTTTGAGGGTATTTGCGCCACCTAAAACTAAGTCCAAGCACTATAAGGAAGATGAAAAAAGCAGCCATAAAAAATAGGAAGGGAAAATAGCTTAGGAAAGTACTAAGATTATTTTTGCCCTCTATTTGTGGCAGTAAATACTGTCTTAAGCCAAATAGCATAGCTAGTAAAAAGCTGAGTAAGATAAGAGGATAGGTCAGAACTTCCACAGCCCTCTTTTTCAATTGGGAGAGGTTTTCCAGATAGTCCTTAATTTTAGCCAGGCTATCTTCAGTATTGCCATGGATCTCTGCAAAGCTAATCTGTGTGACAATCCTATCAGGATAGCCTAGATCATCTAGTATCTTTGCTAGACTTTGTCCATTTAGCATGTTTTCCTTCATGATCCTGATCTGTTTTTCTTCAAGTAGATGACTCTTCTCCAAGAAGGCTACCATTTCTCCTAGGCTAAAGCCACTTGTCTGCAAGTTGTATAGTAGTTGGATCAATTGATACTGCTTCTTATGGGATAATCTTTTCCATTTGTGCTTCTTGCCAACTGATATGTCCTTCTTCAAGTAAGAGATCAATTTCTCTATTCCATTGGTCAGGGTCGTGTTTTTCAAAATCCTTCTTGGCAAAATCAATTAAGGCTCCTCCTCCAATTAAGCGTTGATAGGCAATAAACTGAAGACAGTTATTGAGTTCTTCTCTTTTAACACCTAATTCCATTAGGCGGGCATAAACACCTGAGATGCTTTTGGCATGTATGGTCGAAAAGACCAGGGCTCCTGTCAGGCTAGCTCTAATCACAGCCTTGGCTGTCTCACTATCTCTTATTTCTCCAATAATCAGTAAATCTGGGCGATGTCGTAAGGATAACTTGATCAAGTTGTCATAGCTTAGCCCGATGCTAGTATTGACCTGTAATTGTAAGAGTTTTTCATCTTTTATTTCCACAGGATCTTCAATGGTGAGTACCTGACTAGAAGCTGATACTTGGGTGATCAGTTGGTACATTAAAGAGGTCTTTCCAGAGCCTACTGGGCCTGAAAAGAGATATAAGCCCCGTCCTTGAACCTGGCTGGCCACTATCTCATCCCTATCAAACCAGAACTTTAAGGTTCTTTTTTGGGAATAGAGTAGGCGAATAACCATGCTTTCTTTACCACGGTAATCACCAACGGTGGATAGTCTGAGTGACATAGGCTGATCTTGACCAATCTGATAGTCACAGGATCCTAGCTGACAGCGCCTTTTTTCTCCGATATTCATACCGGCAACAAATTTAAAATGGCTGATTAAGCTTTCTACCTGCTGAGTATCCAGTGTGGCAAAGGGCTGCCTCTGATCTCCAATTCGCATAGATATTTTATAATGATCATTTGTAGCTGGAATAAGGTAGATATCTTGTGCCTTTAATACAGTGGCTTCTTTGATCAGTTCTTTTCCTAAATTTTGAACCATTTTGTTCCTCCCTAACTTAACATTCGAAAAAAAAACAAAGTTTAAGCAAAACTTCGTTTTTTTAATAACTTTTCCTAGATGGTGGCTAAACTAAAAAGTGATGAACACGAGAAATCATTACTTTTTCGATATTTTTCTTAGAAATAATCAACTAAAAAATGATGATTCAAAAAAATCATCACTTTTTATGTATTCTACATTAGTACTTCAATTTACAAAGATAGGGGGCCTGTGGTGTTCCATTTCGTTGTTCAAAAAAGGAAATATTTTGGTTTTTAGGAATAATATCCTTGTCCTTAAGCAATAAGATAGAGTGGTATTGCTGTAATTCATCATCACAGTCTTCGCACCACCTAGTTTCTTCCTTAGTCCAGAAGGTGGCTAGTAAGTTTTTCTGGCTATGATATCTGGGAAAGGCCGTTCTCATTTTTTCCCATTCTTTTCGGTAAAATTCCAAGGCTTCTTGCCAATCTTGAAAGCTTTTTTCAAGAACAATATCTTCTTGCCAGCCTTCAATGAACCACCAGGGTTCCCAATCTCCGTACATTTTTATCACTTGATACATATAATAGTTTCCTTTTCTTTAGCCTATTATATCTAAATACTAATCTTTTTGAAAAAAATTTGCTCATTTTATTAGAAAAGTAAAGAAACAGTTATTTTCAAGATTTTTTCATTTTGCTTTTATTCAAAAAGTTTACTTATCACTATCAGCTAAAAAGTAGGCAAGGAAAGCACTAAAAAAGGGCCTGAGCCCTTTTTTCTTAGTTTTCTGAAATGCTTGTTGCTTCGGAAACTGTTTCTTCTTCAATGATTTCAACTTCATTAATAGCTTGTGGTTCAATGTTGCGGTAGCGTGCCATACCAGTACCAGCTGGGATGATTTTACCGATGATAACATTTTCTTTAAGACCAAGTAGGTGGTCTTTCTTACCACGGATAGCAGCATCTGTAAGAACTCGGGTTGTTTCTTGGAATGATGCAGCTGATAAGAATGAGTTTGTTTCAAGGGAAGCTTTGGTAATACCCATAAGAACTGGACGTGATGTTGCAGGAATTCCTCCAGAGATAACAATGTCCTTGTTAGCATCTGTGAAGTCTGCAATGTCAAGTAGAGTTCCAGGAAGTAATTCTGTATCACCTGGATCCATAACGCGTACTTTACGAAGCATTTGACGAACCATTACTTCGATATGCTTATCGCCGATTTCAACCCCTTGGCTACGGTATACTTTTTGAACTTCGGCCAAGAGATAGGTTTCAACAGATAAGGTATCACGTACTTCAAGGAGACGTTTAGGTTGGATAGAACCTTCTGTCAAGAGGGCGCCACGGTTGATTTCATCTCCAACTTCAACTTTCATGCGAGCTGTAAATGGAACCAGGTATTCACCTTTACCAGTTTTTCCTTCAACAAAGACTTTTTTGGTTCTTGTTGCAGCATCTTCTTCAATGTCAACAACCTTACCTTTAACTTCTGTGATAACAGCTTCCCCTTTAGGGTTACGTGCTTCAAAGATTTCTTGGATACGTGGGAGACCTTGAGTGATGTCGGTATTTGAAGCCACACCACCCGTGTGGAAGGTACGCATGGTAAGCTGTGTACCAGGTTCACCGATAGATTGAGCGGCAATGGTACCAACTGCTTCACCAACTTCAACAGCATCACCAGTTGCCAGGTTAATACCATAACAGTGACGACATACCCCGTGACGGGTTGCACAGGTAAAGACTGAACGGATGGTTACTTCTTCAACACCAGCCTCAACAATCTTACGAGCAATATCTTCAGAGATCAATTGATCTGCTCCGATAATAACTTCACCTGTTTGAGGATCTTTAACAGACTTACGTGTGTAACGACCTTGCAGGCGTTCTTCAAGTGTTTCTGTAACTTCTTTGCCATCAGTAATAGCACGGATAACAAGTCCACGGTCTGTTCCACAGTCATCTTCACGGATAATAACATCTTGAGCCACGTCAACCAAACGACGAGTAAGATATCCTGAGTCGGCTGTCTTAAGGGCTGTATCGGTCATACCTTTACGAGCACCGTGGGTTGAGAAGAACATTTCCAAAACGGTCAAACCTTCACGGAAGTTAGATAGGATCGGAAGTTCCATGATGCGGCCGTTAGGTGCAGCCATCAAACCACGCATACCAGCAAGCTGTGAGAAGTTTGAGATGTTACCACGGGCTCCTGAGTCCATCATCATAACAATTGGGTTCTTAGGATCTTGTGTTTCAATCAGACGTTTTTCAAGAGCTTCTTTAGCTTCACGCCAAGTTGTTGTAACAGCAACATAGCGGTCATCTTCTGTCATCAAACCACGGCGGAAAGCTTTATTGATTTCTTCTACACGGTGGTGAGCGGCTTCAAGAATTTCAGCCTTGTTATCAATAACAGGAATATCAGCGATACCCACAGTCAAACCAGCCAAGGTTGAATGATAGTAACCTAGGTCTTTCAAACGGTCAAGGAAGGCTGATGTTTCAGTTGTACGGAAACGTTTGAAGGTTTCAGCAATGATATTTCCAAGGTTCTTTTTCTTAAATGGTACATTGATTTCAAGAGTATCAATAACTTCTTGGATATCTTGTCCTGGTTCAAGGAAGTACTTGTCAGGTGTACCTTCTGTTAGGTTGGCATTATTAGGTTCTTGCAAGTATGGCAGATCATCAGGCATAATTTGGTTAAAGAGGATTTTTCCTACTGTTGTTACCAAAATCTTATGTTTTTGACTGTCTTTCCATGGCTTGTCAGGCATTGAATCTACTGCAATCCCAACACGGCTGTGAAGATGGACATAGCCATTTTGATAGGCCATAACTGCTTCGTCACGGTCTTTAAAGACCATTCCTTCGCCTTCACGTCCAGCATCTTCCATGGTTAGGTAATAGTTACCCAAAACCATATCCTGTGATGGTGTAACAACTGGTTTACCATCTTTAGGGTTAAGGATATGCTCAGCAGCAAGCATCAATAGACGGGCTTCAGCTTGGGCTTCTTCTGAAAGTGGCACGTGGATGGCCATTTGGTCCCCATCGAAGTCGGCATTGTAGGCTTCACACACAAGTGGGTGAAGACGAAGGGCTTTACCGTCGATAAGTACTGGTTCAAAGGCCTGAATACCAAGTCTGTGAAGGGTCGGTGCGCGGTTAAGTAGAACTGGGTGTTCTTTAATAACTTCTTCTAGGATATCCCAGATGCGTTCATCGCCACGTTCAACCATACGTTTTGCTGCTTTGACGTTACCTGCAAATTCACGGGCAACGATTTCACGCATCACAAATGGTTTGAACAGTTCGATGGCCATTTCGCGAGGGACACCACATTGGTACATTTTAAGGGTTGGTCCTACGGCAATAACGGAACGTCCTGAGAAGTCTACACGTTTACCAAGCAAGTTTTGACGGAAACGTCCTTGTTTCCCTTTAAGCATGTGGCTCAAAGATTTAAGTGGACGACTACCTGGGCCAGTTATTGGGCGTCCACGGCGTCCGTTGTCAATAAGAGCATCAACTGCTTCTTGGAGCATCCGTTTTTCATTTTGAACGATGATTCCTGGAGCATTCAGTTCTAAAAGACGAGCCAGACGGTTATTACGGTTAATAACACGACGGTAGAGGTCATTCAAGTCTGAAGCTGCAAAGCGGCCACCGTCCAATTGAACCATGGGACGTAAATCTGGTGGGATAACTGGAAGGATGTTTAATACCATCCATTCTGGTTTGTTTCCAGATTTATTAAAGGCATCAAGCACGTCCAAACGACGAACTGCCTTGATCCGTTTTTGTCCTGTTGCAGATTTAAGTTCTTCTTTGAGCTCTGCGATTTCCGCATCTAAATCAACGCGTTTCAAGAGGTCTTGGATAGCTTCTGCACCCATTTTAGCAACGAAGGAACCATAGCCATATTCTTGAACTTTTTCACGGTATTCGCGTTCTGTCAATAATGATTTTGGCTCAAGTGGTGTGTCCATTGGATCAATGACAACATAGGCTGCGAAATAAATAACTTCTTCCAAGGCACGAGGGCTCATATCAAGGGTTAAGCCCATACGTGAAGGGATACCTTTAAAGTACCAGATATGTGAAACGGGTGCCTTTAATTCAATGTGTCCCATACGTTCGCGACGAACTTTTGCACGGGTAACCTCAACACCGCATCGGTCACAGACTATACCTTTATAACGGATACGTTTATATTTACCACACGCACATTCCCAGTCTTTTGTTGGCCCAAAAATCACTTCATCAAAGAGACCTTCGCGCTCTGGTTTCAACGTACGGTAGTTGATTGTTTCAGGTTTTTTAACTTCACCGTAAGACCATGAACGGACCTTACTTGGTGAGGCTAATGTGATTTGCATACTTTTAAAACGATTTACGTCAACCACTAGTTTTACCTTTCTTAGTTATATCAATATACTAAGTTCTAGAGCCCAAAGGCTCTAGCTTAGTAAAGCTTATTGCTTAAGCAGATCTTATTATTTTTCTTCTATTGTTTCAGAAAGTTCAGTGCTTTCTTGGACTTGTTTTTCACGCGCCTTTTCAAGATCATCAACGTGCATAACATCGTCGTCTTCGCCTTCATCAAGGTCACGAAGTTCAACTTCTTTGTCATCTTCATCTAGCACTCTCATGTCTAAGCCAAGAGATTGTAATTCTTTAACAAGTACTCGGAAGGATTCTGGAACACCTGGTTTTGGAATTGGTTTTCCTTTTGTGATAGCTTCATAAGCTTTCAAACGTCCAGTAACGTCATCTGACTTGTAAGTCAAGATTTCTTGAAGGACATTTGATGCACCGTAAGCTTCAAGGGCCCAAACTTCCATCTCACCAAAACGTTGTCCACCAAATTGTGCTTTACCACCAAGTGGTTGTTGGGTAACAAGTGAGTAAGGTCCTACAGAACGGGCGTGAAGTTTGTCATCAACCATGTGGTGAAGTTTAATCATGTACATGACACCAACAGAAACACGGTTGTCAAATGGTTCACCAGTACGTCCGTCATAAAGAACAGTCTTAGCATCTGAATCCATTCCAGCTTCTTCTACTGTTGCCCATAGGTCTTCTGCGGTAGCTCCATCAAAGACTGGAGTTGCCATATGAATACCTAGATTACGGGCTGCCATACCAAGGTGAAGTTCCATAACTTGTCCGATGTTCATCCGTGATGGCACCCCAAGTGGGTTCAACATGATATCAACTGGTGTTCCATCTGGTAGGTAAGGCATATCTTCAACGGGAACAATACGTGAAACGACACCTTTGTTTCCGTGACGGCCGGCCATTTTATCTCCGACTTTGATTTTACGTTTTTGGGCAATGTAAACACGAACCAGCATATTGACACCTGATTGTAATTCATCTCCGTTAGCACGGGTAAAGATTTTCACGTCACGAACGATTCCGTCACCACCGTGAGGTACACGAAGTGAGGTATCACGAACTTCACGAGATTTATCTCCAAAGATAGCATGGAGTAGGCGTTCTTCAGCTGAAAGGTCTTTTTCTCCCTTAGGAGTAACTTTACCAACTAGGATATCGCCTTCTTTAACTTCGGCACCAATACGGATGATACCCATTTCATCAAGATCTTTAAGGGCTTCTTCACCAACATTTGGTACTTCACGTGTGATTTCTTCAGGGCCAAGCTTTGTATCGCGTGTTTCTGATTCAAATTCTTCAAGGTGAACAGAGGTGTAAACATCTTCTTTAACCAGACGTTCACTCATGATTACGGCATCCTCGAAGTTGTAACCTTCCCAGGTCATATAAGCAACGACTGGGTTTTGTCCAAGGGCCATTTCACCATTTTCCATTGAAGGTCCATCGGCAATGAAGTCTCCTTTTTCGACCATATCGCCAACCTTAACAAGGGTTCTTTGGTTATAGGCAGTTCCAGAGTTGGAACGACGGAACTTGGTTACATGGTAAACGTCCAAGGAACCATCTTCACGACGAACTTCAACTTTTTCAGCATCTGAGAAGACAACCTTACCATCATGTTGGGCAATGATTGCGGCACCAGAATCATGGGCTGCTTGATATTCCATACCTGTACCAACGTAAGGTGCTTTAGGATCAATCAATGGCACAGCCTGACGTTGCATGTTGGCACCCATAAGGGCACGGTTGGAGTCATCGTTTTCTAAGAAAGGAATACATGCAGTGGCAACGGCAACTACTTGTTTTGGTGACACGTCTACAAAGTCAACGACACTTGCTGAGAACTCTTGGTTGTTACCTTGGTGACGTCCCATAACAATTTCTTCTGCAAAGGTGCCATCTTCATTTAATTTAGAATTAGCCTGTGCAACAGTATATTCGTCTTCTTCATCGGCTGTTAACCAGACAATTTCATTAGTCACGACACCATTTTCACGGTCCACTTTACGATATGGGGTTTGGATAAAGCCGTATCTGTTCAAGTGTCCAAAAGAAGATAAGTTATTGATCAAACCAATGTTTGGTCCTTCAGGTGTTTCAATAGGACACATACGGCCATAGTGAGTGTAGTGCACGTCACGAACTTCATATCCCGCACGGTCACGTGTCAAACCACCAGGTCCTAAGGCTGATAAACGACGTTTGTGTGATAACTCAGAAAGTGGGTTGTGTTGGTCCATGAACTGTGACAACTGTGAAGATCCAAAGAATTCTTTAACAGCGGCAGTTACAGGACGGATATTGATAATTTGTTGTGGTGTTAAGACGTCATTGTCTTGAACAGACATACGTTCACGGACATTACGTTCCATACGCGCAAGACCAATACGGAATTGGTTAGCAAGCAATTCACCAACAGCACGGATACGACGGTTTCCTAAGTGGTCAATATCATCTACCTTACCAATACCATCTGAAAGGTTTAAGAAATAAGACATTTCAGCCAAGATATCAGCTGGTGTTAGGGAACGAACCTTGTCATCAGGTGAAGCATTACCTACAATGGTTACCACTTTTTCTGGGTCAAGTGGGGAAACAACCTTGAATTTTTGTATAATAACTGGCTCAGTTACAACTGCATAATCATTTGGTGTGTAGGCAAATTTGTTTAAGTCACCATCAATGTGTTCTTCAATGGATTCAATGACACTACGTGTCATTTCTGTTCCAGCTTCAACTAGGATTTCGCCGGTTTCAGCATCAATCAAGTTTTCAGCAATGACTTGGTTTAAAAGACGGGTCTTAATGTTGAGTTTTTTATTAACCTTGTAACGTCCAACAGCGGCCAAGTCATAACGACGAGCGTCAAAGAAACGGGCAATCAATAAAGAACGTGAACTGTCAGCAGTCTTTGGTTCACCTGGTCTTAAGCGTTCGTAAATTTCTTTGAGGGCTTCATCAGTACGTGAATCACTTGGATTTTTATGGATGTCTTTTTCAATGGTATTACGGACTAAGGTGCTGTCACCGAAAATGTCGATGATTTCATCATCACCTGAGAATCCAAGAGCACGAACCAAGGTTGTAAATGGAATTTTACGGGTACGGTCAATACGTGTGTAGGCAATGTCTTTGGCATCTGTTTCTAATTCTAACCATGCACCACGGTTAGGGATAACAGTTGAGCCATAGCCGATCTTACCATTTTTATCTACCTTATCATTAAAGTAAACACCTGGTGAGCGAACTAACTGAGAAACGATGATCCGTTCACCACCATTGATGATGAAGGTTCCCATTTCTGTCATAATTGGGAAATCACCAAAGAAGACTTCTTGGGTTTTGATTTCGCCAGTTTCTTTGTTAACCAAACGGAAAGTCACAAAGATTGGTGCAGAATAGCTTGCGTCATGGATGCGTGCTTCTTCTAAAGTATACTTTGGTTCTTTAAATTCATAACCCACAAACTCAAGTTCCATAGTATCTGTAAAGTTTGAAATGGGAAGTACATCTTCAAAAACTTCTCTTAGTCCAGTATCTAGAAAGTCTTTGAATGAGTCAGTTTGAATTTCAATTAGATTTGGTAAATCAAGAACTTCTTTGATTCTTGAAAAGCTACGACGTGTACGGTGTTTTCCGTATCGAACTTCATGTCCTGCCAAGTTTTTAGCTCCTTTTTCTTTTTACGATTTGCTCTTTTAAGCAAATAGGCTTCATTTATCATTTGTCCCAAATGTGAATTTTTAGAATCTTTAAATATAAGTAACAATTTACTTTTAAAGCAAAAATAGGCACAAAAAGAGCAGCTAAATCTGACTTTATCAGTGTGATTTAACTGCTGTTCTTCCTAGTTGGACAATATTTCAACTAGATTGGACGACAAATAGTTATTAGTATTATACACTATTTATCATTAAATATCAAGTCATCTTTTACTAATGTTAAAGCTTGACCAGGCTTTTTGATAGTCGCTATCTGTTCCTCCAATAGCAAACCTATAGGTCATAGGACCTGGTCCGTTCTTAGCCCAGAGGCTTGTGGTTGTTTGGCCACCAATAGTGATCTTACGTCCATTGACAGTAACTGCTCCTTCTGGTAATCCAGTTGCTTTCAAGACCTTGGCATGGATAACGTCCTTGTCTAATCGGAAACGCTTGTTAATGCCAAAGATATTAGGATCGGCCTGGTGGATAGCATTGACTAAATTAGCCATGTAATTAGAGTTGTTATTATAACCACTCATAGGTGTGAGTGAACTGTTATCATCATGGCCAGACCAACCACCTAGGGTAACTCTCGGTGTTGATAGCATTAACCAGACATCAGAATAATTTTCTGTGGTCCCGGTCTTACCAATCCAATCGGCTCCAGCTAGGGAAGGATTAAGGCCTCTCAAACGGTTTTTAAAGGTTGTGGTTATCCCTGAATCAATAGGTCCTCTAAGCAATTCCTGCAGGATGGTAGCTGTTGGTGCTGAAAAGATCCTTTGTGCTTTGTTTTGATGCTTGTAGACCACCGTCCCATCACTGGCAGTGATCTTGTCTATGGTATGTTGCCTTTGGAAGTTTCCATTATTTGCAATCATCTGATAGGCACCGGTTTGTGTGGCCACTGAAACATCAATCCCTCCACCCAAGGGGAGGCTTTCAATGGAGTAGTCAGGAATCCTATATCCCATCTTGGACATGTAGGATTGCACATCCACTTTTTGCTCTCTTAGCATCTTTTGTGTCCAAAAGGCAGGAATATTCCAAGAGGTATTCAGAGCTTCTTGCAGAGGCATCATGGCTGTACCTTCACTGTCTACGTGCATGATTTTTTGCCCACTAGAATAGGTTGTTGGATAGTTAGATAAGATTGTAGCACTGCCCATTAGTCCTTGGTCTATGGCTGGGCCGTAGGAAATGATTGGTTTTATACTTGATCCTGGGGATCGAACAGTATTAAAGGCATGGTTATTTTGGTTGCTATTATAGTCTCGACCACCAATAAAGCCAAGAACTGCTCCAGTTGAATTGTCTGTTAGGACATTACCAACCTCCACTCTGCCTGAGCCATCATCTAAAAGTCTGCCGTATTGGTCAACGGCATTTTGCATAGCATTGTAAATGGTCTTGTTAATGGTAGAGGTTACGGTATAGCCACCTTCTTGCAATTCATGCCTTGCCATTTCCTCATAAGCGGCTCTTGTTTTATCATTTTTCAGGTCATGAGCTGATATCTTATCTCTTTTAATCAGATAGTCATACATGGCCTTTTTAGCATCAGCCATGAGGGTAAAGTAGAGGTAATCGTGTTTATTAACAGAGACACGTTCTGGTTTGATAAAATCCTTCTTAATAGAGTAGGTTTTATAGGAGTCATACTCCTTTTTATTAAGAAATCCTGAACGGTACATGCTATAAAGGACATTTTGTTGTCTCTTAATACCAAAGGCCATATCTTCATCAGACTTTAATTGACCTGTTGATAAATAGGGTGAATAAACAATAGGACTCTGAGGTAGCCCTGCAATAAAGGCTGATTGGGGTATGGTTAGATCCTTGGCAGAAACACCAAAAATTCCCCTTGCGGCCTCTTCAATACCAGCAATGTTTTGTCCCTTATTGTTACGTCCAAAAGGTGAAACATTAAGATAATCTGATAGGATATCATCCTTTGTACTATAACGTTCTAAGGCCAAGGCATAGATAATTTCCTTTGATTTTCGTTTGAAGGTAGGATCATCACCTAGAACTTGTTGTTTGATCAATTGTTGGGTCAAGGTTGACCCACCACTAGATTCACCAAGTCCCACAACTGAGGCCAGGGTCGCTCTGAAAACAGCCTTAGGAACTACACCCTTATGGTGCCTGAAATTTTCATCTTCTGTGGAGACAATGGCTTTTTTAATATTATCTGAAATGGCATTATTAGCGACTGGTGTCCGCAACAAATCGGTATCAATCGGTGATATCAGACTATTATCCGAAAACTTAAGCTGAGAAATACGGGTAATGGTATTAACCTGCTTGAGCAAACTCTCTTTATCAGGAACCTTGACAGAATCAATCTGACTGGCTAAATAGCCAAAGGCCATCCCCGCACCCAGCATTCCTATTAAAAAAATGACAATATAGATAAAGTTGGTTAATAACTTTACTGTTCTTAGGATCACAGCAGCAAGATCTTTCCATTCTAAGTGCTGCGTTTTTTTACTTCTACTTTCTTTTTTCTCGTTCACTATAAAATACCTCATCTTCTATTATATCAAACTTTAGGAAAGCTTGCATAGGACTAGGTATTTTTGATATAATAATTTGCAAAACTATAAGGAAAACGGAGAAAGCCTATGAATATTTTTGAAGAACTCAAAGCTCGGGGCTTGGTCTTTCAAACGACCGACGAAGAAGCCCTTGTCAAAGCATTAACAGAAGGGCAAGTATCCTATTATACAGGCTATGATCCAACAGCAGACAGCTTACACTTAGGTCACTTAGTAGCCATCTTAACCTCTCGTCGCCTGCAAATGGCTGGGCACAAGCCCTATGCCTTAGTGGGTGGCGCTACAGGCTTGATTGGTGATCCTTCTTTTAAGGATGCTGAGCGTAGCTTACAAACTAAAGAAACTGTCCTTGAGTGGAGCGACAAAATCAAAGGACAGCTCTCAAATTTCCTTAATTTTGAAAATGGGGACAATAAAGCAGAGCTAGTGAACAACTACGACTGGTTCTCACAAATTAGTTTCATTGATTTCCTTCGTGACGTTGGTAAATACTTTACGGTCAACTACATGATGAGTAAAGATTCTGTGAAAAAACGTATTGAAACAGGGATTTCCTACACTGAATTCGCCTACCAAATCATGCAGGGATATGATTTCTACGAACTCAATAACAAGCACAATGTGACCCTACAAATTGGTGGCTCTGACCAGTGGGGCAATATGACAGCAGGTACTGAGTTGCTGCGCAGAAAGGCCGATAAGACTGGCCATGTCATGACTGTGCCATTGATCACTGATTCAACTGGTAAGAAATTTGGAAAGTCTGAAGGTAATGCGGTATGGCTAGACGCTGATAAGACATCTCCTTATGAAATGTACCAATTCTGGTTAAACGTTATGGACGATGATGCTATCCGCTTCTTGAAAATATTTACTTTCTTAAGCTTAGACGAGATTGATGCCATCGAAAAAGAATTCGATGCTGCGCGACATGAGCGCTTAGCTCAAAAAACATTAGCTCGTGAAGTTGTGACTTTAGTTCATGGCAAGGCTGCCTATAATCAGGCTGTCAAAATCACGGAACAACTCTTTGCAGGTAACATCAAAGAATTATCAGCAAGTGAATTAAAACAAGGCCTAAGCAATGTTCCTAACTACCAAGTGCAGGCAGAAGACAACTTGAACATTGTTGAATTGCTGGTTTCAGCAAAGATTTCACCATCAAAACGCCAAGCCCGTGAAGATGTACAAAACGGAGCTATTTACGTCAATGGTGAGCGTGTTCAAGACCTAACTTATCAATTACAAGATGAGGATAAAATTGACGGCCAACTAGCAGTTATCCGCCGTGGCAAGAAAAAATATTTTGTATTAACATTTAACTAACCTTAGAGAAGGTCATTACGTCTCTTTAACTACTGACATAACAAGGTCTCTAGGATTTTGGGATATCTTTAAATATTCTTAGATATCCCTCAAAAATCCACAAAACATGAGCAAAGTTACCACAAAAAAGGTTATCAAATCAAGGTTTGACAACCTAAAATAGTAGGATAAGGCTGAACAGATTGTTAATATGTTCAGCAGGCAAGAACTAGCGTAGTCATCAGCTACGCTTTTTAGTTTGCTGTAAATCCATTATATCGTGTTATCACGTGCAAATGTGTGATTCCATATGCGAAATACCTTTAAATCAAGATCTTTAACCTTTGCGTGTGCGGATTCACGCAAAAAGCAAGCGGAACTAATTTTAAGCAAACCAAAACCCTGACACAGGAACTGGGAAAAGCATAATTGATAAAATGGAAATTATGATCGCATACGGACACAATAACTAATTAAAAAAGCAAGAGTCGCCAGTGTCTGCTGATTCTTGCTTTAATGTGGAGTCATTATTTCATGGAAAGTTACTTGTGTTCCTTCTATTCTTGTCGATTGGACTGACTCATTATAAGACAATAAACTGAGAATAGAGGAGTTAATAATAGACGATTCCAAAACGGCATCTAATTTTCCTAAAACCTTGTTTACTATTGCTAGTTTCTTATAAAGGTTCAAGGCTTGCTTATCTTCTAGCAAGATTGGTAATTTTTTATCCCCTGCAATGCCATAAATCTACTCCTTATGATATTTTTCACCTTTTTCTATATTATAATCATTTTTATTTCAAAAAAAGAAAAATTATAACAAGAAACCGCCCTCAATTAAGAGAGCGGTTCAAAAGCTAGATTTTTTAAGTTAATTTTTTATAAAGAAAGGAAATGATATTCACCAGCAAGAAGATACTAATAAAGATCATTGTAATAGTTGCACTTGCTGGCGTTTCCCAGTAGTAGGATAGGAAAATCCCAAAAAACATGCCAATAAAACCAATGATAATTCCGATAAAAATAACGGAGGTAAAGTTCTTTCCTAAACGCATGGCAATGCTGGCAGGTAAGACCATAATTGTAGAAACTAGGAGCGCTCCAGCTGCTGGAATGGTTAGGGCAATAGCTACTCCGGTCACCACATTGAAAAGAAGTGACATTAAGCGAATTGGCAAGCCATCTACAAAGGCTGTATCCTCATCAAAGGTCAAGATATACATGGGACGAATAAAGAATAGGGTCAAAAGCAAGATAACAACTGCAATCACAAAGAGAGCAATGACCTGGTTCATACTAATGGTGATGATAGACCCAAAAAGATATTGTTCCAAGCTGACATTTGATGAACTGGTTGACTTACTCATAATAATCACAGAAAGCGCCAAGCCCAGGGACATTAAGATGGCTGTTGAAATTTCCATATAATGCTTGTAAACAACCCGTAGGTATTCTAAGACAAGTGCAGCCACTACGACCACCAGAATGGTTGTCCAGGTTGGGTTGACACCAAGCACCACCCCAAAAGCTACCCCAGCTAGGGAAACGTGACTGAGGGTGTCACTCATCAAGCTCTGCCGTCTTAAAATTAAAAAGATTCCTAAGATAGGAGCAAAAATACTAATAGCAATGACAGCCATGACTGCCCTTTGCATAAAGTCATAAGATAAAATTTCAAGCACCTTCTAAACCTCCTCATTTTCACTGTCGTGAATGTTAAAACAACGCCAAGGAAGTTTCTGATTACGGACTAAGTGGATATTGCGATCCGCATAATTTTTGACTTCATCAGGATCATGAGTGATCATCAGAACGGCTTTTCCATGTTTGTGGGCACTATGGTTCATCAGATTATAAAAGGTTTCAGTTGTCCCACTATCCATGCCTGTTGTTGGTTCATCAAGGACAAAAATGTCTGGGTCTGAAGCAAACATCCTAGCTATAACCACCCTTTGTTTTTGTCCGCCTGATAGGCTACCAATTTTCTTATGACGATTATCCCACATGCCCACTGATTCTAGACTGGCCTTGATATGTTCAGCATCATGCTGGTTCAAGCGTCTAAACCAACCACTGCGTGGATAACGTCCTGATTTTACAAATTCATAAACTGTTGAAGGAAAACCAGCATTAAAACTGGCTACTTGCTGAGGCAAATAAGCAATTCTCAGCTTCTTTCCTTCACTATTTTTTTTTGAAAAGATGACCTGACCAACCTTTGGGCTTAAAATACCTAAGGTGGCTTTGATTAGAGTCGTCTTGGCAGCACCATTTTCACCAGTGAGCGTCACAAATTCACCACTGTCCAAGTGGTAATTAATGCCCTCTAAAACTGGATCGCTTTCATACTGGAAAGACAAATTTTCGACTGTTAAATATCTCAACTCTTACCTTTCTAATTCTTGTGCAAAAACTGTCAAGAACTTTTCGACCACTTTTTCTTCTTCTTCAGAAAAATGACTGAGAAGTCTAGCATAGACATCCAAGGTTTGATTGTGGTGTTCAGTGTGTTCTTGAGCAATGGGTTTAGCTAAAGCTGTCAATTCAAAATAGGTCACGCGCGCATCCACAAGATCTTTTGTGGTTGCTAGCATATTTTGCTTCACTAAGTTCTTAATAGCTTTAGTAACTGCGGCCTGACTAATGTTTAATTTTTTGGCCAAATCTGTGTTTGTCAATTTTTCTTGTGATAAGAGCATCAGGATATGTTCTTGAGTGTTGGTTAGTTTAACATCACTTTGACAAACGCCAAATAATAATTCATGCTGATTTTCAGCTTTTAATAAAATATGATTCACTAAGTGATCAATTTTCTTTTCTAAGGTTCCCATAGTATCCCCCCTTTATTAACCAGTTAATTATAGCAAAAAGAAAGCTCCTAAGCAAATTTCCTCCTAGACTTAGAGGGTTCTCACCTTATAAACTTCCTTACAGAATCCTTTTAAACTATTGACCACACGGTTGGCCTGTCTTTCGTTTCGACATAGCGCAAAGACTGTTGGTCCACTTCCTGTCATCAAGGCCAAATCAGCCCCTGAGGTCATCATCTTATCTTTTATTTTTTGAATAAAGGGTTTTCTTGCGATACTAATATCTTCAAGAGAATTACCAATGGAAGCCTTTAAGCCTTCGTAATCATTCTTTTCAAGGGAGCTTACAATCTTAGCAATATCCACTCTTGAAATCTGATCACAGTCAATGTCTGGAAAAACTGTCCGTGTTGAAATGCCAAAATCTGGTTTGACCAGAACAACCCAGGATGATAAGTTGGCTTTGATCGGGGTCACTAGTTCCCCCTTACCCTTAACCTTGGCATAGCCGCCATGGAGACAGTAAGGCACATCACTGCCAATCTGCATACCTACCTTCACCATCTCTTCCTTAGTCAGCTCCAAACCCCAAAGCTTATTTAAGGCTCTAATGGTTGCGGCCGCATCACTTGATCCACCGCCCATGCCAGCACAAACTGGGATCTTTTTAGACAGATAAATAGAGACCCCAGATTGGATATGGTACTGGTCCTTAAGTAATCGCGCAGCTTTAAAGACATCATTTTTTTGATTGTTTGGCATTCTTGGATTATCAGATTCAACAATAATCTCATTTTCTTTTCGATCAGTCACTGTGACATAATCACACAAGTCAACACTGATCATTACCATGGACAAATCATGATATCCGTCTACTCGTTTTCCTAGAATATCCAAGCCCAAATTCAGTTTTGCAGGGGCTCTTTCAATTATAGAAACCATATAATTCTCACTCCCGTATGATATATCTTAAAATATACACAAACTTTCTGAAAAATTCAAATTTTAACCTCCTCTTTAGAAAGGCTATTAATATGAGACTAAACATTATCAAGTCCTAAAAATCCAAAAATCATACTCTAGCATTCATTAGCTAATTACGGTAGAATAGTAAGGTATATCAGTCAAGGAGAAATAGAGATGGCACGTTATTGGAGTAAGTATCCTGAAATCGAGAAAGAGATTAATGAAGTTTGCAGCCTAATTGAAAGCCGAACACAGGTTCGAAATGAAGAGATTGAAGAAGCCATTATCCAGCTTAGTCAAGCAGGGGGGAAATATCTTCGCCCGGCCTTCTTTTTCTTATTTACAAGGTTTGGAAATCAGAAACAAGAAAACCAGACTAGACTTGTTAAGATCGCAGCTTCTCTTGAAATTCTTCATATGGCCACCTTGATCCACGATGATGTTATTGATGATTCTCCATTGCGCAGAGGGAAGCCTACCATTCAAACCAGCTTTGGCAAAGATGTAGCTGTTTACACAGGAGACTATCTTTTTACCCTCTTTTTTGAATTGATTTTAGAAAGCATGGAAGGCACTCCTTTTATGGGAAGAAATGCCAAATCCATGAAAAAGATCCTAATTGGTGAGCTGGATCAAATGCATCTCTACTATAATCAGGAACAAAGCATCCGTGATTATTTACGTTCTATTTCTGGGAAAACGGCCGAGCTTTTCAAATTGGCCAGCCAAGAGGGAGCTTATTTTGGTGGAGCCAGTGAGGAGATTGTGCAATTGGCAGGACGCATCGGCTACTACATCGGAATGACCTTCCAAATCCTGGATGATATTTTAGACTATACAGCAGATCAAAAACGTTTTAACAAGCCTATCCTTGAAGACTTAAGTAATGGTGTCTACAGCCTTCCCCTACTTTTTGCCATGAAAGAGAGCCCCCAAGCCTTCAGACCTCTTCTTAACAAAAAGAAAGACCTATCAGCTGAGGATATTCAAAGCATTTCAGATATGGTGCTTACTTACAAGGGTGTTGACAAGGCTCAGGATCTGGCAAGAAAATACACAGAAAAGGCTATTAGCCACATTAAGAAACTGCCAGCAAGTAAAAGTCAAAAACAATTGTTGGAACTAACAAATCATCTATTGAAACGAAAAATATAAAGTAAAAGCCCAGAAAGTGCACTTTCTGGGCTTTTGTGTCTTATAAGAATTCCATAGCTAAAAACTAGTAGCCATCATCAATGGCCTTGAGGCGACGGTAGCGTTCACTTTCTGCCTTTAGCTGGCTAGGGGAACCTTGAATTTCTAAATGACCATCCTCAATAAAGATAATCTGGTCTGCTTTTTCAATATCTTTTAGGTGATGGGTTATCCAAATGACAGTCTTCCCCTCTAAAACAGTCATAAAGGTGTCCAACAAGGCTTTTTCCGTGATGGGATCTAAACCAACTGTCGGTTCATCCAAAAGAACAATAGGGGTATCTTGCAAGAGGATTCGAGCCAAGGCCAGCCTGTGACGTTCACCGCCAGAGAAACGAAGGCCAGCTTCATCCACCATTGTCTGCAAAGCATTTGGCAGAGCTTCCACCATTTCTTTGAGGCCAACCCTTTCAAGAGCTTGCCAGACATCAGTAGTTGAGGCCTCTTGATTGCCCAGTCTGATATTATTAAGCAGACTAGTATTAAAGAGATAAGGCGTCTGCTGGATCACACCCATATAGGATGAAATGCTATCACCTAAGCTTGCAACATCAAGACCAGCCAAGCTAATCCTTCCAGAACTTGGCTTTAAATCGCCACGCAGCAAGCTTGCCAAGGTTGATTTTCCAGAACCACTTCGGCCTAAAATAGCTAACTTTTGCCCCTGCTTAATGGTCAGATTAATATCTTCTAGAATCAGCTTCTCCTTTGGACTGTAGCGAAAGCTGAGCTTTTCCACCTTGATATCATAAGGGGCTTCGGGGCTTAAGCTAGTAAGTTCCTTCACTTCTTGTTCTGGTAGGTTATTGAGGCGTTCCAAGGAGTCCGCATAGATAGTGGTCTCCTGAGCTGCCGCTGATAAGCCTGCAAAGGCTTCAATCAAGGGAAAGGCTGATAGGACAAAGGCTGCTATCCAATTGGCTGCTCCGCCTCTATGCCCTGGAAACTGGTAACTAGCCCAAAAAATCAGTAAAACTGTTAAAAGACCAAAGGATAATTCAAAATAGAGTGTTCTCTTATTATTGAACTGCTTCATTTCTAGTTGAAGAGCTGACAGTTGATCTTCAGACCCTTCATGTAAGCGGACATAGTCCTGACCTCTTTGGCTGAAAATCCAATCAGAAATTCCCAAGACATTATCTGTCAAATCTCTGTAGAGTAGGTTTTTTAATTCTTTTTCACCCTTTTGCCTTGCCCCATTGACCACAATAGACCAAAGGGGGAAAAGAAAGACTAAAATTCCTAGATAAAGCAGCATCATTAAGGCAAACCACCAGGAAAAGAATCCAAGTGCAATGATGACAAAAACATAGAGGATCCAGGCAATGAAAGTTGGGAAAATGGTTCGCAGGTAAAGGTTTTGCACATGATTAATATCTTCTGCTAGCAGACCCATAATATCGCCCAGACGGTAATTTTTCCTTAAAAAGATGGCATCTTGTTCAAGGGTATTATAAAGTTTGAGGCGCAGCTTAGAGGTCATCTTCAATACCCAGTTATGACTGGTTAGTCTCTCAAAATATCTAAATATAGGCCTGCCTATTCCAAAAGCCCTTGTCAGTACGATGGGAACATAAACCAGTAAGATGTTACTGGGCAGAGATGCTGATTTACTAATGAGAAAGCCGGAGTTGAACATGAGGGCGCTGGCTGCAAAAAAGGTGGCAAAGCCTAAGAAGAGAGCCAAGCAAAGGCTAATCTTATATTGCTTGAAAAATGGTTTTACCCAGCTGTCTTTTTGGAACTTTTCAAGTAAGGGGATTTTAATCATTTTGTCCTCCCATTGCGTTTTTCAAGTGGTACAAATACCCTTTTTGCTGGAGCAACCGCTGGTATTGTCCGACTTCAACAAGTTGTCCATGCTTAAGTACAAAGATGAGATCCATCTCCTTCAGCCAGTGAAGCCTGTGGGTGGCAAAAAAGACAAGGCGGTCTTCCATAAGAGGGACCATTCTTTCTTTTAATTCCAACTCCGTTTCAATATCCAAGTGGGCTGTTGGTTCATCAAGCAGCATTATTTTCCTTTTTTGATCTAAAAAGGCACGGGCTAAGGCAATCCTTTGAGCCTGACCGCCACTTAGAGGACGCGCTCCATTTCCGACCATGGTTGCAAGGCCATCTGGCAGTTCTGAAAGTAAGCCTTCAAGTCCAACCACTCTCATAGCTTCTAGGATCTGGTCTTTGCTGGCATCTGGTGTGTAAAAACGGATATTGTCTTCAAGAGACATTTCAAAGACATAGGGATTTTGAGGAATGTAGAGCAATTGCTTGCGCCAATCTCCCTGGTTCATATTGCTTAGAAGCTCATCATTAACCTTAAAATACCCACTGCTAGGAGAGAGAAAGCCACTTAGGAGATTAATAAGACTGGATTTTCCAGAGCCACTCATTCCAATGATGCCTATTTTTTGATAGCCCTTGATGGTCAAGTCTGAAATAGTCATAAAGCTCTTGCCATCATATTTTAGGTCAATATCTTTTAAGGAAAGGCTGCTATCTTTTGTCCAAGTCCCCAAGGCCAGCTGCTCTTTTTCTGTACTTGGTCTTTGTAAAATGTTTTGAACAGCTTGGAAGGCATTTTTCCCATCTAAGGTGGCATGGTAATCACTGGAAAAATCTCGAACAGGGATAAAATACTCCGGTGCCAAGATCAAAACGGCTAGAGCTGGAAAAAGGAAGATCTCTTGGTTGATCAATCTCAAACCTAGGAGAACTGCCACAATAGCAACAGATAGGGTTGTGAAAAAATCCAAGGCAAAGCTTGATAAGATCCCTATTTTCAAGGCACTCATAGTGGCTCTCCTAAAAGACTCACTGCTAGAGTAGATACTCTTAGCATAGGCCTTACTGAGTCCAAAAAAGCGCAAGGTATCAATCCCCCTTAAAGAATCCAAGAAGTGATTTGAGAGGACTTGATAGGAGGCATATTGCTTATCTGCTTTAGCCTTCGCGGCTAGACCCAGAATAATCATGAAAATAATGATCAAGGGGAAAACCAGGAGTAAAACAAGGCCCGATTGCCAATCCAAATAAAAGATGAAGGCAAGGAGCATTACTGGTATGACCGTCATATTGACCATTTTGTTAAGCACCAAATGAAGATAGTTTTCAACCAAGGAAATACCATCTAAGGCCAGGGTGATGACATTTCCAGAGCCTTCTTCTTGAACAATCTGTGGCCCTAATTTAAATAACTTGACCAGCAATTCCTGCCTTAAAGCCTTAGCATGTTGGGCTGAGAACTTGTCTAAATAGTCATCTTTAATGTAATTAATCATATGCCTACCCAGATAAGAAAGCATAAAATATAGGATCGAACTCAGTTGTCCTTTTAAGTCCTGTCCCTGCCATAAGGCTGTAATGGTGGAACTTAAGAAATAAGCTTGACCTATAATAAAGATTGCCTGTAGGAAATCTAATCCTGCAAGCAATCCTAATGTTTTCTGAATACCTGATAAGCGCATAAGGGCTTTATCTAGCATTATTTTCTCCCGTTACAATAACTGGTAAGCTAACCCGTTTTCTAAAGATATAATAAGCCCAAGCAGTATAGGCTAACACAAATGGTACTAGGGTAATAGCAACCAATGACATAATCTTTAGGGTATAGGGTGATGATGAGGCGTCTTTGATTAGTAAGTCATATTTTGAGCTGATTGAAGAAATCATAACGCGTGGGAATAGACCTTGGAAAAGTAAGACAACAACAGTTACAAGGCTAAGTCCACTAGCAATAAATGCTTGCATTTCCTTAGCTCTGAAAGTAGCAATATGTGCAAAGAAAGAGAGCGCAACAATGATGACAAGTAGTCCTAGTGTTGCCATTGGATGATAGGTAAAGAAATCTGTCTTAAAAAAGAGCAAGATTGCAAAAACCACAAGTCCAAGATACAAGACATAGTACAAGAAACGTGCATAGTTATTAGCTCTTTCTCTGATAGGTCCTTCAGTTTTTAAGGCAATATAATTCAAACCATGTAAATAAGTCAACAAGAGCATAGCTACCCCCCCTACAATTGAAAAGAGGTTGAAATAATCTGTAAAGCCAGCTGACATATTAGCCTTAGCATCTAGAGGCATCCCTTGAACCAGACTAACAAACATGAGACCAAAGAAGAAAGGAACAATGGCTGAACCAATGGTTAAGGTCCAGTTCCAAATGTTTTTTTGTTCAAGTGGCACACTATGCCTAAATTCAAAGGAAACTCCACGAATAATGAGACCAAACAAGATAAGTAAGAGAATCAAATAGTAGCCACTAAAAAGAGAAGCATACCAATAAGGGAAAGAAGCAAACATGGCTCCACCAGCTGTTAGTAGCCACACTTCATTACCATCCCAAACAGGACCTATTGTTGAAACAATTTGGTCTTTTTCTGCTTCATTGTGGGATAGGGTTTGAACTGCCATCCCGACACCGAAGTCAAAGCCTTCTAAAAAGAAGAATCCTGAGAAAAGAAGACCTATTAAGAAGAACCAAAAGAATTGTAAACCACTCATTTAAAATGCCCCCTTTTCAAATGGGTCTAATGAAGAATGTCCTAGCAACTGCAATTGCTCTTCTTCATATTCTGGACCTTTGTTCAATTCACGAATGGATAGGATGACCATCATGGCACCTAAACCACTAAAGAGTAGGAAATAGACAATATTTGACGTTAAGAGTGATCCCACTGAAACGTTTGGTGAGATACTGTCTTTAATCCTGAACAAGCCATAAACTGTCCAAGGATAACGTCCTTGTTCGGTGATAATCCAGCCAAAGGTATTGGATAAAAATGGTGCAAAGGTTGTCAAAGCAACTATCCAAAGCATCCATTTATGCTTATAGAGTATTGGATTTTTCTTACGGGTTAAGAAGAGCCCTAAGGCAGAGACGCCAAGCATCAAGGTTCCAAAGGCTGCCATGGTACGAAAACCATAAAAGAGCAGGTTAACCATTGGGTAGTAATTGTCTTTACCATATTTAGCCACTAATTCTTTATTAACTGTATCCATACCCTTTACAGAACCTGATGGTTTACCATAGGATAAGATACTGAGCATATAAGGAACCTGTACGCCAAAGACTTGTTTTTTATTGGCTTCATCAGCCCAAGAGATCATTGTCCAAGCTGCTGGGTCGCCAGAATCTTCATAGTCCCCTTCCATGGCCGCAAATTTCATAGGTTGGTCATGGAGTAAGGCTTTCATTTGCAAGTCACCAGCACCAAGCACTGAGATAGAACCAAGAAGCCCTATCAACAAACCAAGTCTGAGTGATTTCTTGTAAATAGCTTGTACAGATTCTGTTAACTTTTCTTTCTTTAATAATTTAAAGGCTGCCATACCAGCTATAACAATCCCACCCATGGTGATTGCGCCAGTGATAACGTGACTAAATTCAAAGTAGAATTGATGGTTGTTAATTAAGGCTAGAAAATCCGTCATTTGAGCTCTGCCATTTTTAAGCTCATATCCTACTGGATGTTGCATGAAGCTATTGGCAATCAAAATCCACATGGCAGACATGAGTGAGCCAAAAACTACCAGCCAAATAAAGCTGACGTGAAGCTTCTTGCTGATTTTTTTGTTGTCCCAGGTAAAGAGCCATACGCCCAAGAAGGTTGATTCCAAAAAGAAGGCTAACAAGGCTTCTACAGCAAGGGGAGCTCCAAAAATGTCTCCGACAAAACGTGAGTAGTCAGACCAGTTCATGCCAAACTGGAACTCTTGGATAATCCCCGTTACTACTCCGACAGCGAAACTAAGAAGCATGATTTTGCCCCAGAATTTTGCCATCTTTTTATATTCTTCTTTTTTGGTGACGACGTAACAGGTCTCCATAATTGCCACGGCAAAACAGGTTCCAATTGAAAATGGTACAAAGAAAAAGTGGAAAACTGTCGTCATCGCAAATTGAAACCGTGCTAATGTTTCAATAGTCATAAAAAATCCCTCCGATTTTTTGTTTTAGGTGCATAGGTGGTTAAGAATCCATAGGATACTAAGACCCTATCTTAATGGTAGAGGTCAAAGCGACCCTTAGCTAATAACTCTTTTAAGCCGCCAATATCAACAAGTGATTTATTCATGATGCTTTTTTTGACAACTGAAGCGGGATAACCTTTGACAGCTTGTTTACCAACTAGACCAAAGGCGCGTGTGTTCCCAACTGAAGCCACTGTTCCTAGTGATTTGTAGTTAAAGTCTACAACTTCTTGACCTTTTAACTGACGAGCTAGGTTTTTAGCCACATGAGCTCCCATACGTGTTGCAATTTGAGCTGTTGTTGGGAAAGGTCTATTTGAGTCCTTATCCATGAAGACTGAAACATCCCCAATGATATAAACATTATCATATTTAGGGTCACGTAAATCAGCATTGACAACAACACGTCCACGGCATTCTGCAAAACCTGAATCTTTCATGACAGGGCTACCACTGACACCAGTAGTCCAAATGATTGTTTCTGCTGCAATGGAGTGACGTTCGGCATTTTCTTCTGGGCTATTAGCATAGACAACTTCACCTGGCTTAATTTCTTTAATCATAGCACCAAGTAATAAGTTTACGCCAATTTTTTTAAGTAGGTTAACACCATGATTGGCAAGAGAGTCATCAAACATTGGGAGGAGGCGTGTTGCTGCTTCCACACAAATGATTTCAATCTGATCAGGGCTAACACCTGCAATAGCACCGTAGCGTTTTCTTTCATCAATTAGGGCACCAGCAAGTTCAATGCCTGTGAAACCAGCTCCACAAACCAAAATACGAAGATAGTTTTTATCCTGTGTTTCACGGTACTTTTCCATCATTTTAAGGATATGACGATGAATATTTTCTGCTGTTTCAATGTTTACCATGTCAAGAGCATTTTCTTTTGCCCCAGGGATGCCAAAGGTTTCTGAACAAAAGCCAAGTGAGACAACAACATAATCATAGTGCAAACTACCATTATTTTTTAAGTCAACTGTATTGCTTTCTGGGTTAACTTTTAAAACTTCATCTTGTAAAAATCTTACCTTCTTTTTATCAATGACTTCATTGATTGAATAGGAAATCTTCTCTTTTGGAACAGCTCCTGCTGCCACTTCATGTAATTCAGTCGCTTCATAGTGATATTCATTACGATCCACCAAGGTAATATGAAAATCTCCCGACTGTTTTTGAAGGTTACGAACGGTCTTTAAGCCAGCGTAACCAGCTCCTAATACTAATATTTCTTGCATAAGAACTAATTCTCCTCTAAAAAATAATACCTATAACATATGTAAGAACCTGGGTCAAAGATCCAAGGGCTAAAATGCGAATGGCACAAATGAAGGTTTGACGCTTAATTTGTTTTTGCCAGAGTAATTGACTTTGTTTATAAATAAAAGGTATTAATAACAAGGTCAATAAAAGGGTGCTTGGTGCCAGCCCAAATAAAACTTCAAGTACAATAGCTACTATTGCTAATACATTTGCCAAACTAAAGAGCCATAAAGCTCCGTTTTTGCCTGTATAATGAACAAGGGTGTAACGGTGGTTACTCTCGTCTTCTTCTTTATCACACAAGTTATTTGCTAACATCAGATTAGCTATCCACAGGGTATTGGGTAAGGAAATTAAAAAAATCTTACCAATGCTTTCAAAATCCCAAGTAAAGTGCTGATAAGTGTTCAAATAAACACAGATCAAACTAATCATGAATCCCATGGTCAAACCTGAAAAGACTTCCCCTAACGGAAGACTGGACAAGGGTCTTGGCCCGTAGGAGTATAAAACCCCGACAGCAAAACAAAAAGATCCCATTAGCAGTAAAGGCCACCCGACAAGAAGTGTCAGAAGTAAACCCAGGCTAGCTGAAATCACAAAGAAAGCAATCAATAAACCTTTAATTGTTTTCAATGATAAATGTTCTCGACCAATAATATTGGTATCTTCTCGATAACCCAAATTATGGGCATTCTTATAATCGTTAAAATTATCCCAAATATCAACAAACATATTAAAGAAAAACATAGCGATAAAAAACAAGAGAACCTGGCTTGGATTGATAGACCCGTAGTAATAGTAACTAAAGCATAATCCGATTAAAAATGGTAAAACACTGGCTGTCTTAGCCTTTATTTCCACAAGTTCTAAGAAGACAGGAATTGTCATCACTAAAACCAACTCTCTAAATATACTTTAACATTACTATTATAAAGCAAAAATAATCATTTGAACACTAATTTAACTGAATACTTTCAAAAATTGTAAGAATTCTCCACATCCCCCTCCTTTCCAAGCAAAAAATAAAGTGACCCAGTGGTCTTGCCAGCATCAAAAAAGGAACCAATTTATGATTGGTTCTAAATACTTTATTTGATTGTCTGCCCACTATTCAACCAGCTCCACTAGCAAGTTTGGCCAGATGGCTTTCCAATTCTTTTTCATAATTCTTTCCCTGTAAAGGGCTCGCCTTAAGCTATCTTTTCTAAAATGAGGCGTTGGACTAACAATAAATTCCAGAATATCTTTTTCTCCGTAAGGTAAGTAAATCTCTAGTCGGTCATTTTCATCCAGTCTGGCTCCTATTGCTGTACACTTCTCAGGAAACTTTGAAATGGCGTCACGTGAACTCTTATATACTTCAGTATGAGGTGAGTGTATGTTCATATAATATTCATTCTTTATTTCCCAGTCATATTGAGGGTAGAGGACTTTTACCCTTGTTTCAATTTCTAGTGTTTCTTCATAAGAAATCAGTTCATCATAGAAAATAAGATCAACATCTGTACTTAAGGTCTTATGCACTCCTGACTGATAATTCCAAACATAATTTCTCAAAGTACCAGCACATAGCCAAGAATCTTTTAGATTCAACCCTTTAATCACCTTTAAAAGTGCCATCATCTCTGAATTGCTTGATATTAATTCGTATACTTTAGACATAAATACTCCAAAATGCATTATTGAGTATTATAACATGAAAGAGACTGAAGACACATCTTCTCTAAAGCTAGACCAAGGAGGATAAGAAGTCTGACTAAAAACAAAGACAAGGCTGAATTGCCCTGTCCTTATTAGTGATATTCTTAAAAATGCTAGGGATTTTCAAGTGAGCCTGTCCTCATTTTGAAATATTTTGTCAGGAAACACTTACTTTGATAGCTAAGTCTTCTTGTATTAGATTCTTTTTGCGCAGTTCTCTCATTTGTTTTTCTATCACATATGGATTGATTTCCTCTTAAGCATAATCTATTCCTAGCTTTGTGCACTTATTCATTGCAAATTATTTAAAGCTGTTAACTTCTAGGCACCCACAGTTTTTTAAACGATATAGACCAGCTCAAACTCTTCACAAACCACTTCCATGTCTTCTTTAAACTCTAGATTCAGTACTTGCAACTCTTTGGTAAAGAAAGTTTGATGGGCTTTTTTCCAAGATGCAAGCGTCCTATCATCTTCTCCTTCTTTGTAAGCATGTTCACTACTTACCTTATTAAAGGGGGTTACATAGACCTTGGTCGTTTTTGTGATACAGACTGGGTCATTTTGAGAATTTAAGATGATGTTGTATTCATTAACCTGTGGTAAGTCCTCTTTTTCAAGCTCGTAAAAGAGATAGGCACTTGTCGTAGCGCTTTTCTTTCCATCAAGGACTAATTGAGATAGTAAATCTGCGTCAAATCCAAATTGCCAGGCTTCATATTTACCATTTTCAATAGAGTTTTCCGTTATAAATCTTTGCCAAAGTTCTTGAACTTTTTTATTTGTTGTCATTTGTCACCTCTTATAACTTAATTGATAAATTAGCAATGTAGTCTGATCCGTATTGACTCAAACGATTTTTCTCATCTCTAGACTCATAAAAATCTATCATAGCAAAGCCATTTTTCAATTGTCCCTGAATTTGTTCTTCAAGGGTATGGCTAAATTCATAACCATATTGAGGGTCAATCCTTAGCTCACCTGCTTCTTCTAATAACCTGAAATTAAATGGTAGGCTGTATTTTAAGGTCAATTCTTTTTCAGACTGATCCCAGACCTCATCGCTATCATACATATAGACCCAGGGGTTCATGTACCCAATCATGAGTAGGCCGCCTTTTTTAAGAACCCGATAAGCTTCACTATACATATTGTCCAAGTCTTCAATATAGACATTTGATACAGGACAAAACACAATATCAAAACTATTATCCTCAAATGGAAATGTCTTGGTCATGTCTGCTTGAATCGTTTCTATGGCTAAGCCTTCTCGCCTTGCTATTTCTCTATCTTTTTCCAATTGAGATTCTGAAAAATCCATAATGGTTGTATCATAGCCATGCATGGCAAAGACTGCCCCTTGTTGACCTCCGCCGCAAGCTAGACCTAGGATCTTATGGCCTGCTGCTTTTTCAAACCAAGCTAATGGTACTAATTTCCCAACAGTAAGTGCCACTTCGAGTGCTTTGTTTTTCAAGCTCTGCAATTCTTCATGACTATAGGGAATAGTGTAAGGATTAGCCTGTCTAGTTGACACCCTATCCCAGCGTTCTTGATTCTGTTCAATGTATGTTTTCTTTCTTAGTCTCCTTGGGAGGTTAGACTAGAAGACAACCTCCAGATATATTTGTTTTCATGTAAACGCCTCCTTTCGTAAAATTACTTTCATTATAGCATGTTATATAGTGACACACCATCACTATAGTGGAACTAAAGTAAAAGCCCCCTTAGTAAGGGAAGGCTTTGTTATATCAACTAAGAATTATTTTCTAACATAAAGATGATTATCATCCTCACCACTCTGGCCTATTACAATAGTATCTTGGCTATTTAGTTTGGCATTATGCGGGTTAGCCATATTGGCTGGAATAACAATAAATGCAGCTCCTCCACCACTTCCATCAGCTGAACCTATGTTACCAAAGTAACATCCTGAACCTACACTATTCAATGAAATCATTACAGGAGCATTATTAGAATTTGTTGTTACTTGTCCATTTGATGCAATAACTACAGTCTTTCCTAAATCATTAGACCAGGTTCCAGATACTGAACTAAAATCACCAGCCGAAATCTAGACTCTTCTTATCTTTAAGATGCCCTAACTGTTCAAAGAGGATATCATATTAAATTTTCCCCCACGGTTCTTGTAAATAGGTTTCATAGGCTACTATATTAACTGACAGAGTGATCTCCTTACAGTTTTCTTATTTTATAAAACATCCATTAACTATGTTTTTCATACCAATCCAAAGCATCTTGCTCCATTTGTTTGACAAAGGCATCTTTCCCATTACAGTAAGCATCGATGTCATAAGGATATGTCTTGGCTAGTTGACTTTTTAGTTGACTATAGTCCCTACTTACAGATGAATGAGTTCTCAGATAATCCCTAAGTGCTAGGTGGCGTTTAATATCATTCTGATTCGATTCTTCAAATACATGAATATGATGTGTTCTCAAATCTCCCCCCTTACGGAAAAATCGTCTGCCTGGTATCCCATTTTCCCCCAAAGATTGGTAACCCAGTGCCTCAAAATTTGGAATGACACTGTCAACGTCAGAAATCTTTTTGACAACAGGCATGATGTCAATAATTGGCTTTGCAGCTTGGCCCTCGACTGAGGTACTGCCAATATGGTGGCAAGCCAGTAGACTCTCGCCAAGGATGGCTTTAATTTTTTCTTCCTCAAGTAGGTAATCCTTTGCCCAAGTAGAACGATAAGGTACAACTTCAATCCGCATCTTTATCCCTTTCCCAATGATCTTTTTTCCTTAGTGTATCATAATTATAGATTGATTTGAAAAGAAAAAAAGACAAGTCTAAAAATCTTGTCTTTGTTGATTTCAAGTCATTTTAAACAGCTATTAGGAAATTGATCTCACAAAAGAATCCCTTGTGCTACCTACAGAGAAGACATACTTATGACCTTGTGTCATACTGTGGTAGAAGCCCTCGCCATCATAAATTTGGAAGGCCTGCATGCTATCACTATCATCATCTGAATAAATGAAATGATAGTAAGGATTATTAGCAAAAATTATTCTCAACTCTTCATTATTTATAGGACGTGCCAAGCCTTCAATACGCACAACCTGAGTGAGATATCCATCCTCCACCATAGTGGTCAAAGCAATCCGTTCATCACCCATTAGTTGTTGGTAAAAATGCGTTTTAGGACTTGTCATGAAAAATATCCCTTCTTCATTAGCAGCAACAATATGAGCATGCCGTGCATGTGGCTTCCCATCCTTGTCTACTGTCGCAAAAATACCAACCTCCATGTCCTCAATCAACTGCATCAATTCTTTAATTTCCATAAGCCATCTCCTGTAAGCGCTTTTATTATAGTATAGCAAATTCTTAAGAAAGATGTTAGAAATAAAGTTGATTCATTAGTACTTAGCTGAAGCATAAAAAGACAAAGTCTCTGTACTGCACCCCAAAAGTGAGACAAAAAATCAGGTGTTTCTTGGTCTCAACTAGCAAATAAAATAACTTCAAACAATAGAAAATACAGGTATTTCAATTCTATTTTTAATAAGTAATTTGACCTAAAATAACAGTCTTCTTTGCACCTGTTACTGAGGGTAAATTTGATGTCTGCCTATGAAATGTCTGATTACCTAAAATAACAAATGCGATGGCTTCTTTAGAATCACTGGAATAGCCTTTTTCCTCTTGAGTGAAGACATCAATATCCTTCAAATAATACTTCAACCAATTCATCAAGGTGATATTATGCGAACCACCTCCACCAACAATTAGTTCACTTATTTCAGTATAAGGTTTTATATATTGATTATAGTTAGAATAAATAGAAAAAGCAGTAAACCAAGTTAGTGTCGCAATAATATCTGCTTTTTTATGTTCTTTATATTTCTTAATTAACTTGCCGGTGAAGTCATCACCAAACATTTCTCTACCAGTTGTTTTGGGTGGAGCTATGGATAGATAAAAATGATTTTCTAATTCCATTTTCAATTTTGGAATAATATTTCCAATTTTTGCAGTTTTACCATCTTCATCAAACTCTTTTCCAAATAAGAGATGCATGGCTTCATTTATCATCATATTCCCAGGTCCTGTATCAAATGCATAAACATCTTTTGATTCAGAGTTTTTGGGTATAACTGTTATATTACCGATTCCTCCAATATTTAGCAAACTAATACCATGAGTTGAACTATTGTAAAGTAGGTATTCACTAAAAGGAACTAATGGTGCTCCCTGCCCACCTACAGACATATCCCTAACTCTAAAGTTTGAAATAACTGGGCAGCCACAATTCTCTGCAATTACTGATGGTTCTCCTAATTGTAAAGTGCTTTTTATAAAATCATTAGTATCTTCTGGCAAATGAAAAAACGTTTGTCCGTGGCTTGCAATAAAACCTAATTGATCTGTTTCTATATTTGCTTTATTACATAATTGAATAACACAGTCTGAGAAAAACTGTCCCAACTCAAAGTTTATAGAACACAGATCATCTAATTTTGACTCTTTTTTCAATAGAATATTTTTCAGCCTTACTTTTAGAGATTTAGGAAAAGGAAAAGTTGAAAAATTTAATTCTTCTATTTTTGTATCACTGTTCATTCCTTCAATATCACATAAAACAACATCAACTCCATCTAAGGAAGTTCCAGACATAATACCTACTGCTTTCATACTAAATGTCCTTCCCTTTCAGTTTTAATGCCATATTATGGGAGTAAAGTAAGTGATTCATTGTATTTTCAACATCTTGTGATGCAAGACCTAAATATAATAAGTCAGTCAGAAAGAATGACGAATTTCGAGATGTTATTGCTCCCAACCTAATTTCTTTTTCCACATTAGGTATAAATAAATTATAGTCACATATTTTTGATAATTTATTATTTTTTTGATAACTAGTGACACTAACTGTTTTTGCACCTTTTTCATTAGCTATCTCAGTAGCAAAAACAACCTCTTTTGTTTCACCAGAATAAGAAATAGAAAATAATAGATCATTTTTTGTGATATTTGAAAGGTTTGGTAATAAGGAATGGATATCAGGAGAGAATACTGCAACTTTGCCAATTTTAGAAATTTTTTGTAAGAAATCAAAAGCTATTGTGGCACTGGCACCAACTCCACATAGAAAAATTCTATCAGCATTTTTAATTTCAAAAATAACTTTTTCAATGATCTTTTCATCTATTAACTTAATTGTATTTTCAATAGAATAGTCATTAATTTTTTTATATTTCTCAACTAGGGACTCAATAGTATCATTGTCCTGTACCATAATGTCGGGATTAGTTTCTTCTTTAGGTTCTGTTTCTGCTTTTGCAATTTCAACCTTTAGTTCTACAATTCCCTTATAACCTAGTCTTTTCGAAAACCGGTTCCACGCTGAGGATGACGTCTTGGTCAAAGAAGCAAGTTCCATAGTATTGCTATTTAAAAATATGTTTTTATTCTCAAGTAAAAAATCTGCTATTTTTCTGTCATTTCCAGAGAGTTGATTTTGTAATTGACTAATCTTAAATATTAACCTATTCATTCTCATTATCTTTCTTTGCTAGTAAATAAGCACCATAAGTAGCACCTTGTTTTGGTTCACCAATTTGAATTCTTGAATCTAAATGTTCCTTAAAAGGTTTTTTGATATATTCTTCCGATTTCCATACACCCCCATACAAATATAAAAGAAGTGAATGACCTTTCAAACTTGCATTAGCCAAATTAGCCAGTTCTATACCTGCTTCTTTCATGATCTGAATACATTTTCTATTACCATTTTGGCAAAGCCACGTTACATCCTTAGCCATCTTAGCTACTTTTGTTCGATTTATGATTCCATTATCAAAGATATAATCATTAATATCAAGTGGACATTCAAGTTGATATTTTTCCAACATGTAATAATAAAGTTCTGTTTTTTCTCCTCTACCATCAGATTCACATGCAAACTCTTTTAAAAATCTTTGACCGATCCAATAAGCACTACCTTCATCACCAAAGCAGTAGCCCCATCCGCCAATTCTAGAAAAATCTTCTTGATATGTTAAACAAATTGATCCTGTACCTGCAATTAATAAGGAGCCTTTTCCTTCAATACTACCAAGTGCTCCAAGCAGAGCAATCTCAGCATCATTTGTAATTCTGTACTTGTATTTTTGCCCAAAGATTTCTTCTAAAATTTTATCAATAATATGTCTATTTTTTTTACTACCGTAGCCTCCAAGACCTAAAGAGATAAACAATGATTGTTGATTGATACTATATTTTTCAATAAAATAATTGACTCCTGAAAGTATTATATTTTTAATGTCATCAGTAGATTTTTGTAAAATATGACAACTAGGTTGAAGGAGGCTTTCAATCATTTTACCATTATCTTGAAAGAGAGTGAACTCAGTTTTTGTTCCACCTCCATCCACACCGATAATATAATTCATTTATTTTGCCTAACTTTCTTTTAATTTAAACTTTTGCCAAGGCTTTATTTCATCAAGAATAAAAATTTCATCTTCATTAATTCTTCCAACAACATTTGTTTTTCCTGAATTTTTCATATCTTTCAGGGCTATTTGAAGTTCTCCAGCATAATGACCACATTCACTACTTTCTATCAATACATCTCCACGTCTAATAAGGTCTGGTGTGTTCAATTTTGCAAAATGATGTCCTTTATATTTTACACGACTTTGAGTTGATCTAATAAAATATTCGTTTATATCTCCTCTATTGAAATGAAGTTCATCAAATAATATTGATCTTTCAACTTTAGGTAAAGCTGTAGTACAATTCATTTTTAAAGTTGGCAATGATAAATCTAAATTGGTTATACTTTTTAGCTCTTCTTCACTAGGATAGCAGTTTGAAATAATGATATCATCAATAACATCCATTGCTAGTAAATGTTGGATTTGTACTTCCAAAGGTAAATTTCGATGTTTTTCTAGAGTTGGAAGTCCATCTGAGACTGGCCAAGGACCAAAAGCAGATTTATTTTGACTTGTCACAAAGGCTGATGTTCTCACTCCATATTTCATAAAATTATAAGTTGTTTTTTTGAAAAAATCTACCTTCAAACCACTATAATTATGGGGATAAAAGTTATGACTTGCGATTACATTATACTTATTAGGGCAATAGTCAAAAATATTATCAATCATATGACTGTCATTACTCATATTTATTTCAATCTTTAAACCAAATGGATTAAAAGTCATCAGCGCTTCTTCTGCGCCACTAAAAGCCGCATCTAATCTAAGACCATCAGCTTCTATATCTTTAAAAAAAGATAAATCATTATATGAAATTCCAAGTTGCTCAAAAATTCGTGGTGAAACATCAACTATTATCTCAAAACCATTTTCTTTTGCAAATGCATTAATTTCTTTTAATTTAGATACAACTATATCAGCATCATCCCCAATCTGTAACAAGGAAGTAAACACTTTACTAAAACCAATTTCTTTTGTTTTTAGAATATATTTTTGCATATCCTCTAAATGACTCTTCTCTGGATACAAAGAAATTCCTAATCGTCTCATATTAATTGCCTTTCTAAACTAAAACTCCTATAAATTTTTATAGGAGTTTGAACCCCTCTTGGGGAATTTAAGTTTCTTCTGATTCTTGAGCTAGCAATTGATTATCATAAATTCTAAAGAATGGATAATACAATACTGTAGATAATACTATTAAGAAAATGCTTAATACAATAGCTCTCAAATCATTTCCTGTTGCTAAATAAGCACCAATTGGTCCAGGAAGTGTCCAAGGAGAATTAGCTACAATTTTACTTACCCAGCCAAATGAAAGTGCACAATATGAAATAGCAGCATTTAGTAGTGGGATAAAAATAAATGGCAACATCAAACTTGGGTTAAGAATAATAGGTGCACCAAAGATAATAGGCTCATTAATGTTAAATAATGCTGGTACAAATGCTGTTCTTCCTAGAGTTTTAGCATATTTTGATTTAGATACAAATGCTAACAAAATAGAAAGTCCGATTGTAGCTCCTGCTCCACCCGTCCAGATGAACCATTGATAAAATGGCTCTGGTGCAACATTACTAATTTTTTCTCCAGCAACCCAAGCCGTGGTATTAGATTCTAGTAAAATCAACCAAATTGGTCGAGCTAAAGATCCAACAATTGACATTCCATGGATACCAAATGCCCAAAAGAACTGAACCAGAAAGACGATGAGTAATACTGATGGTAGTGAATCTGTGGCTGTGATTAATGGACTGATTATCTTAGACATAATACTATGTAAGTCAATTCCAATAAACATAGTTATTGAAGAAACTACTAGTAAGATGATCACAGTTGGGGTTAAAGACTCAAATGATCTTGCTACTGATTCTGGAACCTGTGCCGGCATAGAAATTTTAAATCCACTTTTTTGCGTTAGACGATAAACTTCTATTGCAAAGAATGCTGCTAGTATCCCCACAAACATACCAGCAGAGCCAAGATTGGTCATTGGTAAAACAAATCCTGTTGGAAGTTGCGTCATAAAATCAGATAGCTCTTTATTTTTTTCTGCTAATTTTTGAAGACTTGGTGTAAGAACAGGTATCATGCGAGGAATTATGGTTAACAAATAAGCTAACTCTGCTAAAATTCCCCCAGATAATCCATCCAATTTATAGGATTTAGAAAGTGAATAACCTATTCCAAACACTGCATATAGAGTCATAATGTACATTGACATCCTATATGGTAGTAGTATTTTCAACTGATTTGCTGCAACAAATTTAGTAATCGCCCAATCTTTTGGTAATGAATTTGGTAAAAATGCTATTACCATAAACATTGAGGCAACAATTATTAATGGTAAAGTAGCTACAATACCATCACGAACCGCTCTCAGATGTCGTTGTTCTCCTAATTTAGCCATTGGCGTAGAGAATTTATTATCAATAAAAGCTGTTATTTTTTCAAACATGATCATCCTCACTCGTTAATTAATAATATCTGTTTCTTGCTTAATTTGTTTTAACAAGAATTCACCACCTACTGGAGAATATCCTTGTGGTTTAATTTGAATAATCGGAACATCAACTTCATCAGCTTGTGATTTTAATACGTCAAATCTATGTCGGATTTGTGGAGCAACTAAAGCTAAATCATACCCATTTCTAACTTCCTCTTCAAATGCTTGAGTTCCAACTTCTTGAACTTTCACATCAATATCATGCTTTCTAGCAGTGTCTTCAAGAGACTTTGCTGCAATAGCACTTGACATTCCACCAGCACAAACTAATAAAAATTTCATAATAGATCCTCCTAAAATATGATATTGTATCTAGCTACAAAATAAATTAAAACAAAAACGACACAAAATGTTGTTACCTTATAATACCTCCTCAATGATTTATTATTTATGGTTATTGGAAGTTGAGAGATTATAAAACTACTCAATAAGGAATAAATAATAATTGAATTAATATGAAGAAAGTTCAAAATAATAGGTAATAAAATGGTGATAAATAATAAGGATAAAAAAATTATCATTGATATTTTATAATTAAAAACAATTCCAAGCTTTTCATTTGCTTCGTCTTTATTCATCATATAAAGTTATTGAATTTTCCTTTCTAATTCATAGAGTCTTTTTGAATTCCTGATAAATACTTCAGCTAAATTTCTCACCTCTATTGATGTCATCAGATGGTCTTGTGCATGTACAAATAATACCGTTACATCATGATGTTTTCCAGATGCTTCTTCTTGAATCAGATTCGTTTGTATTTGGTGAGCCTCCTTCAATTCACTATCAGCCTCTTTTAGTAACTGCTCAGCTTTTTCAAAGTTTCCCTTCTCCGCTTCAGAGATGGCTTCATAAGCTAAGCCTTTTGCATTACCTCCTCTACTAATTATTGTGAAAATCAATAATTCAAAATCTTGCATTAACTATTCTCCTCAACTATTGGTCTTATATGGCCATTATTTTTAGCTATTAATTTTATAGATTCTTCGTAATTTACATTTAATAGTTTCATTACTAAAGCAGCTTTTACACTCGAATGAGCTTCTTCCAGAAGCTCTTCTGCTTCACTTTCACTAATATTCATAATATCAACTAACATTCTGACTGCTCTTAATTCCAATTTTTTATTAGTAGCCATCACATCAACCATATAGTTACTATAAACTTTCCCTAGTTTAGTCATGACACAAGTTGAAATCATGTTTAAAACAAGCTTTTGAGACGTACCAGCTTTTAACCTAGTTGAACCTGAAATTACTTCGGGACCAGTAATTAATTCAATAGGATAAGCTGACAATTTACTAATTTGACTGTTTCGTGAGCAGACTATACAACCAGTGGATACTCCTAATTTCTGAGCAAATTCTAGAGCTCCAACAACATATGGCGTACTACCACTAGAAGCCAATCCTATTAAAAAATCCTTTGAAGTGAGATTAATTTTTTGTAAATCACTCACTGCAAATTCTTTGCTATCTTCAGCACCTTCAATTGCATTTTCTAAAGCTTCTTTCCCACCTGCAATCAAACCAACTACAAGATTATTTGAAACCCCAAATGTTGGTGGGCATTCCGAAGCATCAAGCACACCCAATCTTCCTGAAGTGCCAGCACCAATATATATTAATCTACCACCCAACTTCATAGATTCTGTAACTTTATCAATTAATTTAGCAATGTTAGATAATTGATCTTCAACGACAACTGGAACAAGCTTGTCTTCTTGGTTTATTAACTCAAGCATTTTTATTGTTGAAATGTTATCAAAATCTTTGGTATTTGGATTTCTGAGTTCAGTTTCTCTACACTCCTTAGCCATTTAAAACTCCTTTGTTAACGTTTACAAAAACATTTTATATTTTGCGAACTTTTTTGTCAATACTTTTTGAACAAATTTGATAAAAAAGTTTACTCGTCCTAGATATATTTATTACTAAATCTTATTTTCATGTAAAAAAAGAGAGAACAAAATTTGTTCTCTCTATATATTAGGATTTGGCTACCCCCTGCAGTTGACAAAAAAACAAGGTCTAATAGCCCTGCCTTTTCTCTATTCTATACCTGGAACTGGGGTTCAACTGGCACGTCCGTGAGGACACTGGATTTTGAGTGCTATCGAATACTTTTTAAATTCAACAAACCTTGATTTAACAAGGTTTGAGTTTTAGAAATTAACTTAAAAGCTATGTGTTTTTGAGATTTTAGTGATTTTGGAGTGACTCAATTCACTTAGAATAACTTAGCGATATGATCAATTATTCCAATTATTAATCCACAAAGAGAAAACAACAACCACCAATAAGAATGAAATAAATTTATTAGTTTATCAAAACGTTCTCCTCTTCTTTCAGTATCTCGTTTTTCAATCTCATCATACTTGAAGTTTCTACGCACCAATCATCTTCGAAATTTTTTCCAAAAAGTAGAAACTCTGTTGTTACACCAAAAACTACAGCAATTTGTTCAATCTTAGCTAAATCAGGGGTTACTTCTCCTCTTTCCCTTTTAGATATTGCTTGTCTACTAATAAAAATTTTCTCCGCAAGTTCATCTTGAGAAAAATTATTTTCTTTTCTTAATTTTACAAGTTGCTGTGAGAAAATTAACTTCATTTTGTACCTTTCTTTACTACCAAATATGTTGAATAGATAATAACATGTAATAGTTTAACATTAAAGCACTTTATAATTATATCAAGCAACTGTTGTTTGATAATAACTTTGTGGCTATTCTTAAATGAGAGTCTTTACTACTCATTTAAATTATTTTTTTGTGTATAATTAAAGGATTTACTTTTTCTTAATAGTAAGAATATGAAAATAATCACCAAAAAACTAGCTATTATTGACATTTCCCTATATATCATGGGTATTTTTTCTGAAATATTTTTTTGAAAACCGATAAACATTATCAGTACACCAGGAATTGCTATATTAAGAATTTGTGAAATAATATAAAATTCTTTTAATTCATTTTCATTTAAGTGAGTCTGTGTGTAGTTATTTTCAACAATCCCAGATATTGTTTGACCAATTGCTAATAAAATATAGCTAAATAATATCCCTAAATAATCTCTTGCATAAGCAAAAGTTAATAAATAACCCAAATAGATTACTGAAGAAAGAGAATATACATATGCATATTTACTAATTGTTTTGATAAAACTAAATAATAAACTTGTAACCAAAAAAGCAATAGCTAAAAAAGAAAGCGAGTAAGAATAAAGTACATCCGATATCCCTAAATTTTTTGTTATGAAAGACACCTCATAAGTATCGAAAACTACTCCTACACTACCTAACAATGTTGTAATTAGAAGCATAAACAGAATTATTGGATTTTTAAAAATATCACTTTTCAATAATGTGCTATTTTTATTTTGAACAGTCTGGGTTTCATATTTGCTTTCACTCCTTAATGGAGGTAGTAATGTTAATGACAGAGCACCTAAAAATACCAGTCCTCCATATATAACAAACAAAATTTTAGGATGAAAATTTATGAATATTCCAACAATCAATGGGGAGACAAAATATGAAATTGAGCCAATACTAGTATAGACTGAATTAAATTGAATTAAATTGTTGGTAGAAACAACTCTTGGCACTATAGAATAAAGTTGAGCATTAAAAAGTATATTCATTATTTCAATAGCAAAGACTAAAGCTAAAATAATAATATTATTATTAGACAGAGACAATGAAATTAACAATATCGCTTTAGTAATTTCAAGTATAATTAATAATATTTTTGGAGAATGATTTGCTATTAAATTTTTTAATTTAGAAGAAAATAACGCAGCTAAAACCTTCACAAGCCAGAAATACATTATTGCTTTTAAGGAGACTTTCGACAATAAAATATTTAATAAAATCGTATAACCATACTCAGAAATTAAAGAAATAAATCTATTAGTGTATATTGAAAAAATAAATTTTTGCTCTGCCTTGATATTTATTTTCCTAAACATTTTTCTAACTCCAACAAACAGTTTTGAACGAATTGGAAAAATAAATAAGCATTATCTTTACCAATCATGGGATTGTATTCAACAATATCACAAAAAAATACTTTTCCCGTTTGAATTATCTTATTAAGATAAAACAATAAATCTATCATCTGAATACCGCCAATTAAAGGGTACGACACAGAATCAAATACACTTGGGTCTAGAATGTCCATATCAATTGATAGATAAATTTTTTCGATACTTTCTAATTCCTTTTCTAACATAGTTAAAATGATATCTTTTTTAAATACTAAGTCAAAACTTGAGATCATAATAATATCTTTATGTTTCATATTTGGGTCTAAAAAGTTTCTTTCACCTAAAATAATTATTTTTTCGTAATCTTCTATTAAGAAATTTAAAAAATTCCAGTTTAAAATTTTGCCACTCTCTTTTTCATAACAATCAACATGTGCGTCAAATATAATAAGACAGCTACCTTTAGAACTAATATTTACTATTTTACTTATATAGTAGGTCGATGTGTGATCACTTCCAAGAGCAAAGTTAAATTTATAGTGATTAAATAACTCACAAACCTCTTTGTAAGAATTTGTTTTTAGATTTGCTATATCAATAGAAACTAGTTTATCTTTACGTTTTGAATGTATTTGTGATTGTTCGTAATATTTAATTGGTTCGAATCGTGCTCCAGGTATTCTACTACCTGTATCATTTTTTATACATAGAATATTCATATATGTTTTTTCATAGAAGTAGGTAAGATACCTGTGATTTTGTATGCTAATTTACACTCTTGAATGTCTGGGCTTCCTATATCTCCGCTAAAAAATTCACCCCTACTTCTACAACCTCCTTGACAAAAATAATTAACTGGACATTCACTATAATATCTACATCTAACACCTCTTATATGGTTAAAAAATGTAGAATCATTCCATATTGTGGATAATTTTTCACTAAAGATATTTCCACCACAAAAACCACTAGAAGATAATGTAGGACAGAATACAACATCCCCGTTAGATCTAATATATACATATGAATTACCGGCTTCACAATAATAACTCCCTAAGTTAGAACTTTCTACTGTCACTGAACTACACTGTTTTTGAAACCCCTCAATCTTTGTTATTGTATTAATATATTCTTCATCAGTAATAGATAAAAAATCATTTCTTACAAATGGTAAAAATCTATCATAAATGAAAGGTGTATTTAATTCCTTTGATAATTCTTGAAACTTATTAACCCCGATAATATTTTTTGAATTCAAGACTACATTAATGCTTACAGGAACATTACTGTTTTTTATTGTTTTAATATTTTCTAGGGTTTTTTTATAAGTTCCTCTCCCCCTAATATAGTCATGACTCTCGGCATCCCAACCATCGAGACTTACCTTAAATTGTATGCCATAATATTTGTCAATTAACAGTTTTACCTTTTGAGGAAGTCTTACTGCATTTGTAAATATTACTATTTTCATACCCATCTCAAGAATCTTGCTTAAAATCTTTTCTATCTCTGGGTATAGGAATGGTTCACCACCTGTAATATCAAAGTTAACGACTCCCATATCTTTTGCTTGGGAAATAAGGCTTTCAACCATTATATAATCTATATTTTCTTCATATTCCCCTAAATAACAGTGTTTACATCTTAAATTACACTTATTTGTAATTTCTAACTGTATTGTTTGCAAAGGAATCTTAGCATAAAATTCATTTATTTTTATAAAATCTCTTGTTAAAGGAATTCGATTATCTTTGCAAAATTTTTCAACAATCTTTAAAGATTTTATAGATATTGACGAATTATTTGTATCTTTTTTATTGAGTAAAAATAAAAAAGACATATATATTGGTTTACTAAGAAAATATTTTCTATTTGTCTCATTATTATAAATATAACCAGTCTCTGAAAATTTATTATAAAAAATAGATAAAATATTGTTCTTTCTCATAAATATATCCTCAAAATTCTAAAAAATAATGGGTAATTCTTCAGAATTACCCATACCTACTCTAGCTTATCCTGTAGGAGGACAACGACCTTTAAGCTCATCCACTATTTCAGAAGAAACTGAAGGTTTAATTTCCATAATATCAATTGATATTCCTTTTAGTTCAAGTTCTTCTTCTGCTAATGAAATTGCTTTTAAAGCTTCACACATAGGTAATACTCCTTTCTTTATTTTAATTTATAGCTTTAAGAAAACTAACCTTAGATATTCTTTTTAAAAATTCATTTGAAACAATCAAATATTTATTCATTTGATTAAAAAATCAATAAAAAAACATATTTTATATAACAATTTATAAAATTTATATTGAAATTAATGCCTAATATGTTTTAAAAATTTTACATACTAAAATCACTTTCTTGTTAAAAGCTCTTTTAAAGAAAATCTCTTTATTTCTTCTCTATAATAATATCCAAATATTGGATCATATTCGTCAAGGTTGTCACTAATAGTCTCTTTTAACTCATTAATCTTATTGTTAAAATCATTATCTAGTTTAATTTTTATGATATTTCGTTTTTCCTTATCACTAATAGCAAGTTCGCCACCTAGTATTAAATTTAAATCATCTGAACTTAATGTTTCTTTCTCTAGTTCAAATCTTACTATTTTATATAAAAGAGCCGTTAAATTTACATTATTTATGGCATCAGAATAATATGGATTTTTTTCAGCCTTTTCTAAAATATATCCTGCAAGTAGTCGATCTTCTATTTTTTTATTATTCCCAACCATCTCGTCTAAGGTCATCTCAAGTGCTGATGCTATGAGTACCATTGCATCTCCGGTTGGAAATGTAGAACCACTTTCATAATTTTTTATTGTTGATAAGCTTGTGCCAACTATACTAGCTAATTTTCTCTGACTTAACTTTTTTTCAACTCTTTTTACTTTCATATTTTCTCTAAAATTAGTTAAAGCCTCTGAATAGTCATATAGTTCATCGTTTTGTGATTCCATTATTTTCTCCTATATGGTTAAAATTTTGACCTTTTAGTTGACTGGGTCAAAAATATGTCCTATAATGTACTTGTGGTTAAATTGTTGACCACTTTGTAAGTTATTGCCCACATATATTGTATCATATTCTATTATAGGTGGAAAGAAAGGAGGAAAAGCATATTGATTACAAGTTAATCTCAAGTAAAACAGGCAAATCAGTATCTACAATAAAGAAGTGGCGTTTACGAATAGAAAAGCTTTCAGGATATAACTTCAAGAAAGCTAAACATAAAGTAAGTCGCTATTCAACACAAATCTTTTATAAATTTACTGATGAGGAAGTATCTAAGTTTATTGAAGTGAATCTTCTGGTTAATAAGACTAATAACTTAGATCAAGCTATCAAACAGGTTTGGGGTGACCTTGAAACCCAGCTCGAACAAGATTCAAAAGAAATGATTAATGACTTAAGAAAAGACTTTCAAGCTTATCAAAAGAAAAGTTTAAGCTTGATCCAAACTCTTGATCAAAACAATCGTTTCTTATCGCAACGTCTAACCACTATGAGGGAACGGTTAGATCAACTAGAAGAGGAAAAAATAAAGGATTCCTCTCAAAATGGAAAAAATAGAAAGAAGAAAAATTATGAGTTTAAAGAACACAGATATTGCCGTTAAAAATTGGGAAGAAAAAGATTACCAATTAGTCGAAGTCCAAGAATGGTTTGAATACAAAGAAAATGAACGAGAACATGCTGGTTGGAAATATGTTATTGTACTTCCACGTTTACGTTATGAGAAAGTTGCCGTTAAAATACCTAACCCAGATGGTGAAGTTCCATTTATTTCAAGTGAGAAGTTGGCGGAATTAGGTTCTGCTACTGTTACCTTCACTAATCTTAATGTCGGTATGTATACTCGTACTGCTAAGAATTCAGAATTTGTATTACTTGAGTTAAGTGCAAAGGCAGATGGGATTTCATTAGCTAAAGAACCTACTAAATAATCTAAGATTTTTCATGTGAATGCGGAGAGTTCACTCACTACGAGCGAGACGACGAAGTCATAGCTCGTAAGGGGGTGAGAAACGTGTCCGCATGAGCAACAATGGAAAATCTTAGATTGACTTTGTAAAGAGTTTTCTATGATTTAATTTACCCAATGCCCAATTGTGACGGGCACACCATTCAGGGCTTGTCGACAGAATGGTGTTGTAACCCAATAATACCAATGCTTTCAGCGATTTTCGAAAAAACAAGAATCCTTGAAAATCTTGGGCAAATTGATGGGTAAATTAATGGGCAAATTAAACTAATTTGCCCAAGAATGATAAAAATTTTCTATAGAAAGGAGATAAATGAGTCGAAAAAGAACTACAACTTATATCTTTGAGCAACAATTGCATGCGGAATATTGGGATTGGGAAGATGATAAAAAGACATTTTTTTCCGATTGGGAAAAAAATAAAACTGAAATCTTTCAAGAAATTCACCGTCGTATTAAAACCCTTGAAGAAGACATTCCAGCAAAGGTCGCTTTTATTGTTCATGATAAAGATATCAAGAATGGTATTAAGCCTGTAGAGCCTCATATTCATGCTTATATTGAATTTGCTAGTCGTAGAGACCTATCGGTATTAGCTAGTGCTCTTGGTCTCCTACCACAATATATTGAACCAAGTGGTCAAGGGAAATATGGAAAGGTAAATTCCAAAGCCTATTTAATTCACGCAAAGAGTCCAGATAAACATCAGTATGCCCCTAACGAAGTGGAAACCTTTGGAACATTTGATTATGAAGCTTTCATTGAAGATAACAAAGCAGACTTTTCTAAACGCTATGCCGTTGCAAAAAGAGAAAAATCAGATGAAAGTCTAGATAAAGTCTTCCAAGAAATCATTAATGGTAATATAACAGAAGATGATATCTTTGCGGATGAAAAATTAACTTTTCTTTGGTCTTATAATCAAACAAGACTTGATGAAGCATTTAGAGCCTATGGTAAGATTGCTTCCAAACGAACTTTAAGAGAACTTGAGCATGGCGAGTTCAAACCTACTATTATTTATGTACATGGATCTTCAGGAATTGGTAAAACAACTCTAGCACTGGAAGTGATTAAAGAGATTATTAAAAGAGCTAAAGAACAAGGTCTCAACTGGAAAATGTATAGTGCTGGTGCTAAGAATATTTTTGATGAGTATTTTGGTGAAGAGGTTATTCTCTTAGACGATCCAAGATCTGACAGTTTATTACCTGCAGATTGGTTAAAACTTTTAGATCCGCTTAATAAGTCTTACCTATCAGCTCGATATAAAAATAAATTGGTAATTGGTCGGCTGATTGTAATTACCAATTATCAATCTCTAAAGTCTTTCTTTGGAAAGATTCAAAATGAAGATTTAAACCAGTATATCAGGCGGTTTAACAACGTCCTAGAGATTTCTAAGAAAAAAGGAAATCACGATATAGACAAAGATAGATTCTACAATCTATCAGAAATTAAAGAGTTAAGTTATAAGGATTATTACCAAACAAGATATGATCAAGAAATTCAATTACACTTTGGGGAAGAAGATATCTATTGCACCGACAATAAAGCAGATTTTATTAATCGTGTTTTAGATGAACATATTCTTCCTCGCATTTTACCACAAATAAAAAAAGCGCATCCAAATCCCGACGAAGAAAAAGGAAACGCTTAGGACAAGCCGAGGAGCTGGAACTCCTCAACCTGTCCTTAATTATACCATAGTTATTAAGGAGAATACACATGATAGCAACCGTAACAAAAGATGATTTAGTAGCCTTAGGCTTTTCAGAAGGAACCTCACGTTCTATTATTCGTAAGGGGAAACACCTCCTCGTTCAACGTGGCTTCTATGTTTATGACAATAAACGTATAGGAACAATACCTGCAACAATTGCGGAGGAATTATTAGATTTAAAATTATCCTCTAAGGTATAAAGTCATGGCAATACGTAAAGCAAAGAATGGTGGATGGATTGTCGACGTCAGTAATGGCGTTGATCCCATTACCTTAAATCAACGAAAGATTGTCAGAAAAGGCTTTAAGACAAAAAAAGAAGCAATTGAGGCTGAACAATATATTCGAGGTGTGGAATTAAAATCAAAAATTTCAAACGGACGAATCACTATCGACATATTATATCAATTACTCAAACAAGAAGATGTTATCAATCATAGAAAACAAAGTTATATCAATACTCAAGATAATAATTATAATCGACATATAAAAGATTATTTTTTAAAAGTAATAGACGTCAGTAGACTAGATTATGATGATATCTATAAGTTTAGAGAATACTTACGAAATACAATTGCCCAGAATAGTAATGAGCCACTTAATCCAAATACAATTAATAAAATTATTGTACTTCTTAAGAAGATACTTGATATCGGTATCAAAAAAGGTTATTACACAAATAACCCTATTAAAATGTTAAAGAAACTTCCAATTACAAAAGCTCAACTTAATTATTGGTCAATCGAAGAATTTAAAGAATTTCTGAATTTATTTGAATCAGAAGAATATAATTATCAATTATTATTTACTTGCTTGTTCTTTACTGGAATGAGACTTGGCGAAGCCTTAGCATTAACGTGGAATGATATTGACTTTACTACTCAGACAATTCACATTACAAAATCCATATATATTAGCAAAGGTATTAGCTACTTATCAACCACTAAAACTAAAGCAGGAATGAGACGTATCACAATACATAAAAAACTAAATGACGAGTTAATAGATTGGAAAAAGAATCAATATAAACTACTTGATAATTTTGTTACTGGTGATATAAATGAATTACAGTTATTCCAGAACTCTCCAATTGTGATTACTAAGAATGCGACTGAGAAGTTTTATAATAAGATATTAAAAAGAGATCCTAACCTTAAAAGAATTAGGATCCATGATTTTAGACACTCTCATGCTTCTTTACTAATCAATCAAGGTGAAGATTACTTAGTAGTAAAAGAACGCTTAGGACACGCTTCTATAACTACTACAATTGACACCTATTCACACTTATACCCGTCTAAGCAGAAGAGTTTAGCAGATAAATTGGATAATTTGGTATAAGTAAGTTAGAAGTAAATGTTATAATAGAATAAAAATTCAATTGAGGTTAAATATGTCTATAATTACATTTTCAATTTGGCAATTAATAAAGCAAAATAATAATAATGGTTTAAGATGGATAGTACCCAATAAGCAAGATTTCCCGACTGAATTTGATGAAAATTTAGATTCTGTAAAAGGAATAAATCATGTAACAATTTCCAATAATAATGACTATTTCTTTTTGACTGTTGAATCAGGAACTCTAGAACCTAGAGATGAGTATGTTATTGATAAAACATCTAAAATGAAAAGAAAAAATCCTAAAAAGGAAACCGAAATTGAATTATTAAAACAACTATTTGCATTCTATGATTATAAAACAAATTTACTATATTTGTCAGATGTAAGAAATAAGAAAATATTCGAAGATATTATTCATGAAATTACTGAACAAAAATTTAAGCTTAAGGGCATCTACGAAGATAAAGAAACTTTTCTTGATTTATTGAGCAATGTTGAAGAAATAAAGTTCACGTCAAAAGAAGATTTATTCTCATCAGATTCAAAAAAGCGCAGTTCCTTAATTGATTTAGTTGGTACATCAGAAATTACAGATTTAACATTAGATATAAAAACCAATTCGCATCAATTTAACCCAATAAATTTATTAAAAGACCTAATGACTGAGGAGAGAGAGTATACTCTAAAAGGTTTATTAATAAGGGGGAAAGACGAGACAGGATTTGAGCATGTATACAATCAACAAACATTCATAAAAAAGATTATAATTGACGCTGAAAAATACTCCGGAAAATATGACTCAGAAGAAATCAAACTTAACCTTCAAAAGAAAATTGAGGAATTAAAAGATGTTACAGTTAAGCAAAAGAGATAAGATTTTATATGGTATTATAATCACTATCTGTCTAATTATATCATATTTTTTTAAAGGAATATTTTATATTAGTAATGAAGCTATAATTAATATCTTGACAGTAATTATTGGTTTCATATTATCTGCAATTGCAATTATATTTTCCTCTTCTTTACGAACGGTATTATATGATCATAAAACTAAAGGATATGAATCTCTATGGCAGAAACTCATTTCTATCTCTTTTAATACTTTTATATTTAATCTTCTCTTTGTTACATTTGTTGCAATACAGCCAATATGTTTCCCAAGTTGGATTATTATGGGATTATTCATGAATGCCATAATTGAATTAATCATTGTAATTGATATATTATTTAAATTACTCTCTATTGAAATCATATAAACAAATATTATAAGTAATTTTAAGTAACTTTCCACAATAAATTTTCTAACAAAACAAAAAAGACAAGGTCTAGAAACCTTGTCTTTAATAGTATACCGGCGGCCGGGGTCGAACCGGCACGTCCGTGAGGACACTGGATTTTGAGTCCAGCGCGTCTGCCAATTCCGCCACGCCGGCATTTAAAATTTTCATTTAAAACTGGGGTAGCTGGATTCGAACCAACGCATGAGGGAGTCAAAGTCCCTTGCCTTACCGCTTGGCTATACCCCAATAAAATAGGCGAGTGATGGGAATCGAACCCACGAATGTCAGAGCCACAATCTGATGTGTTAACCACTTCACCACACCCGCCATATTCCAAACACGGGCAGTAGGAATTGAACCCACACTGAAGGTTTTGGAGACCTTAGTTCTACCTTTAAACTATGCCCGTTAGGATGGAAAGAGAGGGATTCGAACCCCCGAACCCGAAGGAGCGGATTTACAGTCCGCCGCGTTTAGCCTCTTCGCTATCTTTCCAAAAAATATTAAATTGTTATGGCGCGAGACGGAATCGAACCGCCGACACATGGAGCTTCAATCCATTGCTCTACCAACTGAGCTACCGAGCCAACTCTACATAACTTATGTATATTGCGGGAGCAGGATTTGAACCTACGACCTT
>NZ_WPCW01000003.1 GCF_011421425.1 Streptococcus catagoni | reverse complement strand
CATTTAGAGAGTTAAGTGACGATAGCCTAGGAGATACACCTGTACCCATGCCGAACACAGCAGTTAAGCCCTAGAACGCCTGAAGTAGTTGGGGGTTGCCCCCTGTTAGATAGGGAAGTTGCTTAGCATTGATCCGCCATAGCTCAGTTGGTAGTAGCGCATGACTGTTAATCATGATGTCGTAGGTTCGAGTCCTACTGGCGGAGTAAATTGAGATAGGCTTGCCTATCTTTTTTTATTAACTATCTTGCCTTTTTCCCTAAAAAGATGTAAGATAATTTTAGATATTTTAGTAGCACCCTTAGCTCAACTGGATAGAGTACCTGACTACGAATCAGGCGGTTAGAGGTTCGACTCCTCTAGGGTGCATATGATCTAAAGAGAATATGAAACAAAGACTGAGCTTAAATAAAAAAGCGAACAATCTATACTTTTTGCTAATCAAAAGGTAGTAGTTGTTCGTTTTTTTAATGCTAAGATCGTATTAAGAGTTATTTTATAAAGACTTTCTCAGTAGAAAATCTTTTTGTTTTAGATATTTTAAAGAGTTATTTATTTTAAATCATCTCTTTTGGAAAAAATGCAGAGTTCGAAATATTCGACAGGAATATAATGTTTACTGACTACCAAAACTTTATAGTCTTTGAAGATCGTTTCTTGGATGAGCACAAAGGCATTGTTTTCTGAAAGGATGTATTTTGAAGCCGCAAAGTTACCAGTCTTAGTAAAGCAAAGTTCATTTTGTGCGCAGCAAGAATTATTATTTTGATAGATGGTTTCTTCTAGGAATTTAGTTAAATCCTCAGCATTCGCTAGATTAATTGAATAATCTGAAAGGACTTCTGAGGGGATGAAAGATAATGAATAAGCAATGACAGAGTCATTTTGGTGATACCAACGATCAGTAACAACAACAATTGGCGTCTCTTGCTTTAGGGTATCTTTTATAGCTTCAGTTGGAACTTCAATACGAAATTCAAGTTCAGTCTCATAAGTATTCGGGTTGTTCAGACAAGCTTTAATAGGATGCTGGAGTGTCTCCAATCCTTTCTCATGACAGGTATTTGAGAGTTTGCGAACAAAGTTGCCTTTTCCTCTAATGTTTTTAACAAGATGATCTTCTTGTAGTAAAGCTAGAGATTTTCTCAAGGTCATTCTACTGACATTTAGTTGCTCTGCTAGCTCTGGTTCAGAAGGCAATTGCATACCTGGACTATATACACCATCTTGAATGAGCTGATAAATTTTGTTATATACTTGTACATGTTTTAACTTCTTAAGTTTTTTGGATACTTCGTACTGATTCACGATTTTACCTCATATTGTAACTAGTTGTACTTAAAATTTGACAGTAGACTCAAAATTCTATCAGAACTTATCGGTTTGTCCTACCAAATGTCTACCTTTATTTTACCATAAAATGATAGAATTTGGTTTGTTATAGACTGAACTTAAGCTAAAATAGACTGAAAAACTGTTAAAAATATTTTCAATGAATTTTTGGAAAAGCGTTTACAAGTTTTATCTTGTATGATATTATACAAATGTAAAAATAATAGACAAGTTCTAAAGGAGGAACTACAATGCAAAATTATTCAGGTGAAGTCGGATTACAGTATCATTTACAAATTCGTCCAGGTGACGTAGGTAAATACGTGATTATGCCCGGAGATCCTAAACGTTGTGAAAAAATAGCACAGCATTTTGATAATCCAGTTCTTGTAGCAGACAGTCGCGAGTATGTGACTTATACTGGAACTTTGGATGGGGTTAAAGTGAGCGTAACTTCAACTGGTATTGGTGGTCCATCTGCATCAATTGCTTTGGAAGAGTTGGTTCAGTGTGGTGCAGATACGTTCATCCGGGTTGGAACTTGTGGCGGAATTGATGTGGATGTCAAAGGAGGAGATATTGTGATAGCGACTGGTGCCATTCGTATGGAAGGAACCAGTAAAGAATACGCCCCTATTGAATTTCCTGCGGTAGCTGATTTAGAGGTGACCAATGCTCTTGTTGGCGCTGCCAAAAAATTAGGGTATACAAGTCATGCAGGTGTTGTACAATGTAAAGATGCTTTTTATGGACAACATGAACCAGCACGTATGCCTGTTAGTTATGAACTCCTTAATAAATGGGAAGCTTGGAAACGTTTAGGAACAAAAGCTTCTGAAATGGAATCTGCTGCACTATTTGTTGCTGCTAGTCACCTAGGTGTTCGTTGTGGTTCAGATTTCCTTGTAGTAGGTAATCAAGAACGTGATGCCCTAGGACTTGACAATCCTATGTTCCACGATACAGAATCTGCAATTTCTGTTGCTATTGAAGCCATTAGATCATTAATTAAAGTGGATAACAAACAGTAAGACAATGTTAGTAGAGTAGGAGTTTTAAATGCAATTTTTATATAGTTTACTTGGTATAGTCTTGGTAATTGCAATCTTATATGTTATTTCTTTTAATCGAAAAGCGATCTCTCCTAAACTGATTGCCAAAGCTTTACTGGTTCAATTCATTATTGCCTTGATTTTGGTTAGAATTCCTCTTGGACAAAAAATTGTTAGTGCTGTGTCAGACGGAGTGACCCGGGTCATAAATTGTGGCCAGTCTGGTCTTAGTTTTGTATTTGGGTCCCTGGCTGATAGCGGAGCACACACAGGATTTATTTTTGCTATACAGACACTGGGTAATATTGTTTTTCTTTCAGCATTAGTTAGTTTACTTTATTACGTGGGAATACTTGGCTTTGTCGTTAAGTGGATTGGTAAAGGTGTGGGCAAGTTGATGAAATCTTCTGAAGTTGAAAGCTTCGTTGCTGTTGCCAACATGTTTTTAGGACAAACAGATAGCCCCATATTGGTCAGTAAGTATTTAAAGCAAATGACAGACAGTGAAATAATGGTCGTTCTAGTTTCAGGAATGGGTAGTATGTCTGTTTCTATTTTAGGTGGTTATATTGCCCTGGGAATACCAATGGAATATCTTTTGATAGCATCAACACTTGTACCTATTGGTAGTATTTTAGTGGCTAAAACCTTATATCCTCAAACTGAAGAAATTCAAGAAATTGATGAAGTCAAAATGGATAACAAAGGAAATAATGCAAATGTCATTGATGCTATAGCAGAAGGTGCGGGGACAGGAGCACAAATGGCTTTCTCCATTGGTGCTAGTTTGATAGCCTTTGTAGGTTTAGTCAGTTTAGCTAACCTTTTGCTAAGTGTTTTTGGGATTAAATTAGAACAAATTTTTTCATACATTTTTGCACCCTTTGGCTTTTTCATGGGTCTTGATGGTAAAGAAATACTCCTCGAAGGTAATTTGTTAGGAAACAAACTTGTTTTAAATGAGTTTGTTGCTTTCCAACATTTAGGACAAATAATTAAGTCCTTAGATTACCGAACAGCACTTGTTATGACAATCTCACTCTGTGGCTTTGCCAATTTATCTAGTTTAGGGATTTGTATTTCAGGAATTGCAGTGCTTTGTCCAGAAAAAAGAAGTGTCTTAGCACGCTTAGTCTTCCGTGCAATGTTAGGAGGTGTTGCTGTAAGTATCTTAAGTGCTATGGTAGTAGGAATTGTAACCTTATTTTAAATAAGATTGTTTAAAATCAAGGGATAACGTTATTTTAAGAAAGAGAAAAGTAGTAATGGAAATAAAAGAGATATTAAGTAAGGTTGATCATACTTTATTAAGTACGACAGCTACCTGGACAGAAATAAAAGAAACGCTAGATGATGCTATGTTTTTCAAGACTGCATCAGCTTGTATTCCCCCTTCTTATGTTAAAGAAGCTTCTCAATATGTAGCAGGTAAATTGACTATTTGTACTGTAATTGGATTTCCAAATGGCTACAATACAAGTGCAAGTAAGGTCTTTGAAACCAAAGATGCCTTAGCAAATGGAGCTGAGGAAATTGACATGGTCATTAATCTCACTGATGTAAAAAATGGCAACTTTAAAAAAATTGAAGAAGAAATTATTCAGGTGAGAGAAGCTTGTCAGGGTTATATTCTTAAAGTTATTGTGGAAACCGCACTTTTAACTGATGAGGAATTAGTCAGACTGTGCGATATTGTAACTAAGGCTGGAGCCGACTTTATCAAAACATCTACAGGATTTGCAAAAAGAGGAGCTTCCTTTAAAGATGTGGAAATAATGACAAAACATATTGGTACAGATGTACAAATCAAAGCAGCTGGCGGAATAACTTCAATAGAGGATGCTGAAAAATTTATTAGTCTAGGGGCATCACGCTTAGGTACAAGTCGTATCATTAAAGTTCTTAAGCAAGAAGATAAAGGTACGGAAACTTACTGATACAAGCTTTTCCCTTAACAAACTTATCTTGTCAAATTTCATCTCAAAAAGAATGCAAATTAGAAAAGAGTAATTAAAATGAACTATAAAGAAGTCTATCAGAAATGGCTAAATAAAACTGATATTGATGAAGATATTAAAGTTGAACTAGCTGCTATTGAAAATAATGAAGACGAAATTAAGGAACGTTTTTATACCGGTTTAAAATTTGGAACAGCAGGGTTAAGAGGAAAACTTGGTGCTGGTACCAACTGTATGAATATTTATACAGTTGGAAAAGCAGCCCAAGCCTTGGCTAACACAATTATTGATCAGGGTAAGCCTGCTATGGAACGTGGAGTTGTTGTCTGTTATGACATTAGATATCAATCTAAGGTTTTTGCTCAGCTAACTTGTTCCATTTTAGCTAAGAATGGTATTGTTTCCTATATATACAAGGGAATACGACCTACACCTATGTGTTCCTATGCTGTTCGTCATCTCCATGCTTTAGCAGGTGTCATGGTTACTGCAAGCCATAATCCGAAAATATATAATGGTTATAAAGTTTATTGGCAAGAAGGTTCACAAATACTTGATGATATTGCGGATAAAATAGCCAATCACATGGAAAAGCTTGATGCCTTTGAAGATGTGAAAACAATGACTTTCGAAGAGGCTCTTCAGAGTCAATTGGTGCACTACATAGAGGATTCTGTTGAAGAAGCCTACAAGAAGGAAGTCTTAGCCTTAGCCATTAACGATGATATTGATAAAAGCTTAAACATTGTTTATACACCACTAAATGGCGTAGGTAACTTACCTGTTCGTGAAATCTTCCAGAGAAGAGGATTTTCAAATGTTTTTGTTGTTCCAGACCAGGAATTTCCAGATCCTGAATTTACAACTGTTGGTTATCCTAACCCAGAATTTGCAAGTACTTTTGCTTATGCAGAAAGACTAGGTAAAGAAAAGAATGCTGATATCTTAATTGCTACAGATCCAGATTCCGATCGCTTAGCCCTAGAAGTTAAGGATAAGCACGGGGAATACGTTTTTATAAATGGTAATCAAATTGGTGCTCTTTTATCTTATTACATTTTCTCACAAAGGTTTGCGAAAAATGATCTACCTTCCCATCCTGTCCTTGTTAAATCAATTGTGACAGGAGATTTTGCAAAAACCATTGCTAAAAAGTATGGCGTTGAAACAGTTGAGACCTTGACTGGCTTTAAGAATATTTGTGGGAAGGCAAATGCTTATGAAGGCTCAGCCGACAAACAATATGTTTTTGGCTATGAAGAAAGTATTGGTTTTTGTTATGGCACTTTTGTCAGAGATAAAGACGGAGTCAGCGCTTCAATGTTAGCAGCCGAAATGGCAGCCTATTATAAGATAAGGAACCAATCTTTACTAGATGTTCTAGAAGATCTCTATGATGAATTTGGTTATTTTAAAGAAAGACAATTTTCACTTGAATTAGAAGGGCTTGAAGGACAAAAACAAATCCAAAATATTATGGAAAGTTTTAGAAAGCACCCTCTAGAAAAAATAGAAGAACTTCATTTAGAAAAGATAGTTGACTATAGTCAGGGCTATTTAGACTTACCAAAACAAAACTGTTTGAAATATTACCTTGATGATGGTTCATGGTATGCCCTAAGACCATCAGGAACAGAACCAAAATTGAAATGCTATATCTATACAGTAGGAAAGACTATGGATGACAGTCTTAGCAAGTTAGATGCTATTGAAAATGCCTGTCAAAGTAAGATTCAAGCAGTGAGAGAAGAACTCTTATGATAAGATCAAGTGCAAATGATATTAAAATATGGGATTAAAAAGTAGCTATTTAAAATGGCTACTTTTTCTGGCTCTTTGTCAAGTGAAGTGGGTAGACAAAACCTAACATCTGGAGAGAACAATTTTTGTTCTCTCTTTTTGTATGTTTAAAGCGATGAGTAATCTGGTTTTAAAATTTTTAAAACTTCTAAAGCCAAAAGCATTGCGCTTTATGACTTTAATAAGGTTGTTAGTAGCTTCTAGTTTGGCATTAGAATAGGGTTGTTCAAGGGCTTTTGAAAGTCGTACTTGGTCATTTGTCCCCCGGCAACAAGGGCAGTTTGGCGCCTTATAATCAAGCTTAGCTAGGATATCAAAATGGGTCTTCTTATCTTTAATGTCAGTAATACTGATATTCTGGTCTTTTATTTGAAGTAAAAATTTGTTATGATTGATATGTTCCATATGATGCTTTCTAATGAGTTGTTTAGTCGCTTTTCATTATAAGTCATATGGGACTTTTTTTGTAGTCACAAAAAGCCCTATAACTTCCAAAGTAGAGTTACCCACTACAGAAATTATAGAGCACTTTTTATTTGGTTAAACATTTTTTTATAAATGACCCATAACAGATTCATCCATTACCGTATAAATGATCTCATACTAAGTGAACATGACACATATGTCATCTAGGAAGATAGATGGCTACTAAGGCCTTAAAAACTGATCATTTATCCTAATGGACCCCCTTATGTATAGGTGTTTCTAAGGATTTTTCCTGACAATAAAAGAAATAAAAAATAGAAGAAAAATTTTGTATTTGGGACTTTTTAATCTGACATGACATGGGTGTCATGTTCTTTTTGTGCCAACCTAACTTATAATTTCATTACATTTTCAAGAAATGGAGATTTGTAATGGAAAAATTTGAGCACATTTTTCAAAAAATTAAGCCAATTATACTAAAATTTAAAAGGAGCTACTATATTCAACTTTGGGAATCTGATGATTGGTTACAAGAAGGACGTTTAATTCTTTATCGACTACTAACGGATCAACCTGAAATAATAAGTGATCATAAGAGGCTTTATTCTTATTTCAAAACAAAATTTTCCTCTCATTTAAAAGATATTCTAAGGTATCAAGAAAGTAAAAAGCGTAAATTTAACAAAATGCCCTATATAGAAATCAGTGAAGTAGGGCACAGAATAGCTGGAGAAGGCTTATTTGTAGATGACTATATTGCTTACCATTCAGTAATAAAGGAAGTATCCCATTTTTTGGATGAAGTAGAAAGAGAGCAATTGAGCAAATTAATGCGGGGAGAGCAATTTGTAGGAAGAAAGGCCTTATTACGCAAGATCAAACCCTACTTTATTGATTTTTAGTGGTCATGCGTCTTTATTGACCTTTGTCAGGAGGTGGCGTCTTACCATTTTGTCCTGTTTTACTTACTTTTAGCGGCCATTATGTTATAATATGACTACTAACAATTTTGGAGAAGAAATGAGTATAGATGATTACAGGCCGACTTATATGGTCGAAGCAGTATCTGATTTAAAAGCAGACGATTTACTTAGACATGGCATAACAGCAGTTTTAGTAGATTTAGATAATACCCTAATAGCTTGGAATAACCCAGATGGAACACCTGAGGTTAGAGCTTGGTTGGATGAAATGACTATGGCTGATATTACTGTGGTTGTGGTTTCAAATAATAACCATCGAAGAGTTGAGCGAGCAGTCTCAAAATTTGGAGTAGATTTTATCAGCAGAGCTATGAAACCTTTCTCTAGAGGTATAGAAATTGCTATAAAACGTTATGGCTTTAATTATGATGAAGTTATTATGGTTGGAGATCAGCTAATGACTGATATTAGAGCAAGTCATCGTTCGGGGATTAAGTCAGTACTTGTCAAACCGATCGTCAAGTCTGATGCTTGGAACACTAAAATAAATCGCTTGAGAGAACGTCGTGTTTTTTCAAAATTAGAAAAAAAGTATGGTAAAATGACTTACCAAAAAGGAATTTGATGGAAGAAATATTTTGTATAGGTTGTGGGGTGCAAATCCAAACGACAGATAAAGAAAAGGCTGGTTATACCCCTTCAGCTGCCTTAAAAAAGGGCTTAGAAACGGGTGAGTTATACTGCCAACGCTGCTTTAGATTGCGTCATTATAATGAAATTACTGATGTCCATATGACTGATGATGATTTCATAAAGCTATTACATGAGGTGGGAGATAGTGATGCCTTAGTCGTTAATGTGATTGACATTTTTGATTTTAATGGTTCAGTCATACCAGGATTATCACGTTTTGTTTCTGGAAATGATTTACTCTTAGTAGGAAACAAAAAGGATATTCTTCCAAAATCTGTAAAAGATGGTAAAGTGACCCAATGGTTAACAGAACGTGCTCACGAAGAAGGTCTTAGACCCTTAGATATTATTTTAACTAGTGCACAAAATCATTTTGCTATCAAGGAGCTTATTGATAAAATAGAGAATTTACGACGTGGACGTGACGTCTATGTCGTAGGTGTGACAAATGTTGGAAAATCAACTTTAATCAATGCTATTATCCAGGAACTCAGTGGCAATAAAAATGTCATTACGACCTCTCGTTTTCCAGGTACAACCTTAGATAAAATTGAAATCCCCTTGGATGACGGAACTTATATCTATGATACACCTGGTATTATCCATCGCCATCAAATGGCTCACTATTTATCAGATAAAGATTTAAAATATGTCAGTCCTAAAAAAGAAATCAAACCAAAAACTTACCAGTTAAATCCTGAGCAAACACTCTTTTTAGCTGGCCTAGGAAGATTTGATTATATTGAAGGTCCCAAACAGGGAATTACTGCCTTTTTTGATAATAATCTTTTATTGCATCGTACTAAATTAGAGGGAGCCGGAGCCTTCTATGACAAACATTTGGGATCTTTGTTGATGCCTCCAAATATGAAGGATAAGGCAGACTTTCCAGAACTTGTTTCATATGAATTTGTCATAGATGATAAGATGGACTTGGTTTTTTCTGGATTAGGATGGATTCGTATTAAGGGTAGTAAAAACCAAAGGGTAAAAGTTGCTGGTTGGGCACCAGAGGGTGTTTCCGTTTTAATCCGTAAGGCAATTATTTAACGACCTTATTAAACAAGGGTAAAAAAGCAAACTGCTATTAAGCAATCAAAGGTAATTTAAAGGATCAAGACATGTTAACAAGTAAACAAAGAGCATTTTTAAAATCAGAAGCTCATAGCTTAAAACCAATTGTTCAAATTGGGAAAAATGGTTTAAACAATCACATAAAAACAAGTGTTCGAAATGCACTTGATGCAAGAGAATTAATTAAAGTAACACTTTTACAAAATACTGATGAAGATATAAATGACGTCGCACAAACCTTAGAAGACGAAATTGGCTGCGATACGGTCTTAAAGATTGGTAGAGTATTGATTCTTTATAAAGTCTCAGCAAAAAAAGAAAATCAGAAACTCTCACCAAAAGTAAAAATGATATAAGTCTTTGGATAAAGTTAAGATTTAAAAGACTTATACACAGTTTTATAGGAAATGACTTGGCTAGCTCTGCTATCACATAAAGAAAAAAGTGTATAAACAAACTTGGAGAAACAATGGCGTTAGAATTGGTAACACCTTTTACAAAGGTAGAATTAAAAACTAAAGAAAAAAAGACAAATCGTAAACAAATAGGAATTTTAGGTGGTAATTTTAACCCTATTCATAATGCCCATCTGGTAGTAGCTGATCAAGTTCGACAACAGTTAGGTTTAGATCATGTTTTGTTAATGCCTGAATATAAGCCCCCTCATAGTGATGTTAAACATACCATTGATGAAAAACATAGACTTGAGATGGTCAATAAGGCCATAGCAGGTGTTGATGGTCTTGCTGTTGAAACACTTGAAATAGAGCGGCAAGGAGTATCCTATACCTATGAAACAATGAAGTTATTAACTAAAAAGAATCCAGAGGTAGATTATTACTTCATTATTGGGGCAGATATGGTTGATTATTTGCCAAAGTGGCACCGCATTGATGAGCTTGTCAAGCTGGTACAATTTGTTGGTGTTCAAAGACCTAAGTATAAGGTAGGAACTTCTTATCCTATTATTTGGGTTGATGTTCCTTTGATGGATATTTCATCAAGTATGATTCGTAATTACATCAAAAAGGGGCGTCAACCAAATTATCTCCTGCCAAAAGCAGTTTTAGATTATATTAATAAAGAAGGTCTTTATAGATGAATTATCAGGCTTATATTCCTTACAGTCGTGAGGAATTACTCGATAAAGTTTCAAAGAATATGAGTCCAAAGCGCTTTAATCATGTTTTAGGCGTTGAAAAAGCAGCTATTGCTCTTGCCAAAGCAAATCAGGCTAACCTAGAAAAGGCTAGTTTGGCAGCTCTTTTACATGACTATGCTAAAGAGTGCTCAGATGAAACCTTTTTCCAATTGATCCAAAAGTATCATTTAGATAGTGACTTACTTAACTGGAATAATAATGTTTGGCATGGTAAGGTAGGCATTTACAAGATTCAAGAGGATTTTGGTCTAAAAGATAAGGAGATTTTGAGAGCTATTGAAATTCATACTGTGGGTTCGGCTCAGATGTCTCTGCTCGATAAAATTTTATATGTTGCAGATTATATTGAAGAAGGTCGTGATTTTCCTTTAGTAAGGGAAGCACGGGAAATAGCTCAGCAAAGTCTGGATAAAGCAGTCGCTTTTGAGACAGTCAATACTTTGACATTCTTAGCTTCAAAAGCAGTAGCTATTTATCCACAAACACTTGAAACTTATAATACCTATTGCCATTTTATGAGGGATTAAATATGAAAACTGGCTTATTGCTTGTAGACATGCAGAATCAGCTGCTTGAGAGTAACCCTCACCATCTGTCTCAAATGATGACTGGTGTTCAGCAGCTGGTAGATGACTTTCGACAATCTGGTCAGCCAATTATTTTTGTCAGGCATCATGATCAGGACATGCCGATAAATAGTAGAGATTGGGAAATTACACCACAACTAGAACCATTAACTGGTGAGAAGATTATTGATAAGGCCTATAATAGTGCCTTTAAAAATACGGATTTGCAGGATTATCTTAAGTCACAAGAGATAGGGCAATTAATTATTGTTGGCATGCAAGTAGAATATTGCATTGATGCCACTATTAAATCGGCTTTTGATTTGGATTATCAGGTCATTGTTCCTAAGGGGCTCAGCTCAACTTTTGATAATCCATTGTTGTCAGCTCAGACGCTAATAACTCATTATGAGGCTATTTGGCAAGGACGGTTTGCACAGTTATTATCCTTAAAAGAAATCTTAAAAAAGAAAGAATACGGAAATTAATGAAAAAAGAAGAACTTTTAGAAATTGTTGTTAAAGCAGCCGATGAAAAGCGTGCTGAAGATATTTTGGCACTTGATTTAGAAGGACTAACAAGTTTAACAGATTATTTTGTTATTGTTAGCTCTACAAACAGTCGTCAATTAGAAGCAATAGCTGAGAATATCCGTGAAAAGGTCAAAGCCTTTAATGGTAGTACCAGCCATATGGAAGGCGATAGTGCTACTGGTTGGGTATTGCTAGATCTTGGTGATATGGTTGTGCATATTTTTTCTGAGGATCAACGTTTCCATTACAATATCGAAAAACTATGGCACGAAGCACCAAGTGTAGATATTACCTCATTCTTAGCCTAATAAAGCAAGAAAAAGCAGTCTCCTTTAGGCTGTTTTTTGATAATAAAGGAGTTTTGACAAATGACAACTTATGAAACATTTGCTAGGGTTTATGATGCGGTGATGGACCAAACTTTATATGATTTGTGGACTGATTTTTCTCTTCGTCATCTTCCTAAGGATAAAAATCGCAAAAACTTGTTGGAATTAGCTTGTGGGACAGGTATCCAATCTGTTCGATTTGCGCAAGCAGGCTTTGATGTTACAGGGCTTGACTTAAGCGAGGAGATGCTGACTATCGCCCAAAAACGTGCTGCAGTTGCTCAAAAAAAGATCGACTTTTTGCAAGGAGATATGCTTGATTTATCACAGCTAGGTCATTATGATTTTGTGACTTGTTATTCAGATTCCATCTGTTATATGCGAGATGAGGTTGAAGTTGGTGACGTTTTTAAAGAGGTTTATAATCGTTTAAATGCAGGTGGAGTCTTTATTTTTGATGTCCATTCAACCTATCAAACGGATGTTTTCTTTCCAGGCTACTCTTATCATGAAAATGCTGATGATTTTGCCATGGTTTGGGATAGTTATGAAGATGAGGCGCCCCATTCAGTTGTTCACGAGTTGACTTTTTTTATCCAGGAGTCTGATGGACGCTTCACTCGACATGACGAGATTCATGAAGAAAGAACCTATGAGATATTAACCTATGATATATTGTTAGAACAAGCAGGTTTTAAATCCTTCAAGCTTTACGCCGATTTTGAAGATAAAGCCCCCGAAGAAAAAAGTAAGCGCTGGTTTTTTGTAGCTCAAAAATAAGAGAAGAAAGTAGCTAGTCGGATGAAAATTGCCTTAATAATCTATCCTGAATTCTCACTCTATGAAATCTCTCCACTAACAGCTAAATTGGCTCCTCATTATGGTCAAAAGTGGATATTCTTGCTAGTAAAAAAACATTTATCAAAAGTGAGGATGGCTTTACGGTTCTGCCGGATTTTGCTATTACTGAAGTTGATCTATCAGCTTATGATGTCCTACTATTAACTGGTAGTATGGATCCTTTCGCTAGTGTTTTTGATCAAACTTTAATCAAGGCTCTGTCGTCTATTGATAGTAAGAAGTGTATCATTGCTTCTATCTCGTCCTCCCCCTTAATTTTAGCTAAAGCAGGCTTATTGACCCATTATAGATTTACAGCTGGAATTTATAGCAATCTTTTCACTTATTTTCCTTGGCTTGATGAAGAAAATTTCTCTCCCAAACATTTTCTTATGGATGGGAATCTCATCACTGCACTTGGAACTAAAGAAGGCATAGAGGCCTTTACTCATAATGTTTTATATCGTCTGGGCTTTATTAAGGATCAGATAAACTTACCTGAAGAAGATATTTCCTTTACTTTATCAGATCTGGAATTTGAGACTTTTCTAAAAGAACTAGCCCAAAAATATCCTATTACTAGTAAGGAGAATGAATGACAATAACTGGAATAGTTGCAGAGTTCAATCCTTTTCATAATGGCCATAAATATCTCTTGCAAGAGGCGCAGGGACTTAAAATTATTGTCATGTCAGGCAATTTTATGCAAAGGGGCGAACCGGCCATTGTAGATAAGTGGATACGAGCAAAAATGGCTCTTGAAAATGGGGCTGATTTAGTGGTTGAACTGCCATTTATGGTATCAGTCCAATCTGCTGATTATTTTGCTCAAGGCGCAGTGGCTATCTTAGCTGGTTTGGGCGTGGATAATCTGACTTTTGGGACGGAGGAACTTCTCGATTACAATAAAATCGGAGCTATCTATAGGGAAAAAGAGCAAGAAATGCTTAGCTTTTTAGAAGGTCAACCGCAATCTCTATCTTATCCACAAAAGACACAGATCATGTGGGAACATTTTACAGGCATTCGATTTTCTGGTCAAACTCCCAATCATATTTTAGGCTTAGCCTATGCCAAGGCTGCTAGTAAAAATGGCATCCGCTTAAACCCGATAAAGCGTCAGGGCGCGGGCTATCATTCTCAAGAAAAAGAGGTTGGTTATGCCTCTGCAACCAGTCTTCGTCAGCATAAAGAAGATCATGACTTTGTGAATAGGTTCATGCCAAATAGTGATCTGTTGCTAGAAAATCCGCAGGTATCTTGGGACAATTATATAGATTTGCTTAAATATCAAGTTATGACCAATTCTGATTTGACACAGATTTACCAGGTTAATGAGGAAATAGCTAATCGCATTAAAAGTTATATTGGCCAAGTAGAGACAGTGGAGGACTTGGTTGAAAAAGTTGCTACAAAGCGCTATACAAAGGCGCGTGTGCGACGGATTTTAAGCTATATTTTGGTTAATGCTGGCCAAGAAAATCTGCCAGAAACTATCCATATCTTGGGCTTTACAGACAAGGGGCAGGCTCACTTGAAGTCTCTTAAGTCTACTGTTAAACTCATCAGTCGCATTGGAGCTCAGGCCTGGGATCCAATGACTCAGCAAGCTGACAAGGTTTATCAACTGGGTCATCCAGAACTGGCAGAACAAAACTATGGACGTATACCGATTATAATGAACAAATCTAAATAATTCATGATTTAGTTTGACTCTAACCAAAGGTGATAGTTTATACTTAGCTGTAAGAGGTAAATATGAAAACAGTAAAGGAAATGAGTCAACTTTCGGGAATTAGTGTTCGAACCCTGCATTATTATGATAAGATCGCTCTCTTTAAGCCCTCTTTTGTGGCTGAAAATGGCTACCGCTATTATAATGAGGAGGCAGAACTGAAATTACAGGAGATTTTGCTCTTTCGTGAACTGGAGTTTCCTCTAAAACTTATTAAGGAAATAATGGATAGTCCAACTTATGACAGAAAGCAGGCTATGGCAAAGCAGATTAGATGGCTGGAATCTAAAAAATCTCATCTTGAAGAGGTCATTAGGCATGCGAGAGCTATCCAAGAAGGAGAAAATATGACATCATATAGGGTTTATGACAAGTCGGAAATAGAAGCTTTTCAAAGAGAAGCCAAGGAGTCCTGGGGGAGGAGCTCTGCTTATAAAGAGTATGAGCAAAGGGCCAGCTCAATTAATCAGGAGCAACTTATGGCTGGTATGGCATCTATCTTTGCGGGCTTTGCTAAGTTAATGTCTGAATCTGTAGAAGACCTAGCTGTTCAAAATCAGGTTAAGCTTCTTCAGGATTATATCAGTAGTCATCTTTACACCTGCACAAAAGAGATTTTAGCTGGTCTTGGCCAAATGTATACTGAAGATGTCCGCTTTAAAGCCAACATTGATAAGATGGGTGAACCAGGGACAGCAGAATTTGCTAGTCAGGCCATTGCCTACTATTGCAAAAAAGGCTAGCTTGATCATATAAAAGGCCATTAAAATAGTAAGGAATTTTATGGCTGGCAGACTTAAGAAAACTACAGTGGGCATTCACTTCAGAATGACATATTACAGAAGATCCTTACTTGTGGAAGAACTTTGTAGCAGCCTACAAAAGAGTAAGAGATGGTATCATTTTTACTAATAAAAGGATAATCATTTGTGATATCAAGCTTTATCTGATAAGAAAGTTACCCTCTTTTGTCATTAACTGGTGCTTTAGACATCAATTCTAAAGATAAATGATAAAGGCGAGCTGATTACATGAAGATTAAAGATAAATAAGGCAGAGAACTTAGACGATTTGATCACTATTACAGATCCTTTACTATAAGTTGCATAGCTGATATTTTACTCTGACTAAGAAAAGTGCTTCTTAAATAGGATTTTTAAGAGCTCAATATGATTTGTCTGCTGAGCTTAGCTTTAGAAGTAAGTGGTAAGAGTTTTTAGAATAAAAAATATTTTAAGGAGAAAATCCATTTTACCAAATCTCTTCAAAGTGCTATAATGGTAGAGTTAAAAGTATGTTTAGCTCTGCTATTTTCAAAGTGCTTAAATAAGAAAATAATAATCAAGAGGAGAATCCAATGGGACGTAAATGGGCAAATATAGTTGCGAAGAAAACTGCTAAAGATGGTGCTACTTCAAAGGTCTATGCTAAATTTGGTGTAGAAATTTATGTTGCTGCCAAACAGGGAGATCCAGATCCTGAAACAAACTCAGCTTTAAAATTCGTTATTGATCGTGCCAAACAAGCACAGGTTCCAAAACACGTTATTGATAAAGCCATTGACAAGGCTAAAGGTAATACTGACGAAACTTTCGTTGAGGGTCGTTATGAAGGCTTTGGACCTAATGGGTCAATGATTATCGTTGATACCTTGACCTCAAATGTTAACCGAACAGCTGCCAATGTTCGTACTGCTTATGGTAAAAATGGTGGTAACATGGGAGCATCAGGTTCAGTATCTTACATGTTTGATAAAAAAGGTGTTATTGTATTTGCAGGTGATGATGCTGATACAATCTTTGAACAACTTCTAGAAGCAGATGTTGAAGTTGATGATGTGGAAGCAGAAGAAGGAAGTATTACTGTCTATACTGCCCCTACTGATTTACATAAGGGCATCAAGGCGTTGCGTGATGCAGGGATTGAAGAGTTTCAAGTGACTGAACTTGAAATGATTCCACAATCTGAAGTTGTTTTAGAAGGTGAAGATCTAGAAACCTTTGAAAAATTGGTTGATGCCTTAGAATCAGATGATGATGTGCAAAAAGTCTATCATAATGTTTCAGATTTTTAATAAATAGAAACAGTGCATTTGATGCGCTGTTTTTTTGATAGGTTTTTCATATCACCATGATATCTTATTGCTATTACATTTTTCCTAAACTTGGTGGTACAATAGAATTATTACCAATTAGGAGAGATACCCATCATGACAAACAAAAAAATTATGGCAGTAGCTGGACTAGCTTTAACAACAACTCTTCTTGCTGCATGCGGATCAGCTAAGGAAAGCAAATCAACTTCTAAACAAGAAGGAGTGCTTTTTGCAACAGTTGGCACAACAGCACCATTTTCTTATGAAAAATCAGGGCAATTAACAGGCTATGATATTGAAGTCGCAAAGGCTATTTTTAAAGATTCAGATGACTATAAGGTTCAGTTTAAAAAAACAGAATGGTCTTCAATCTTCACAGGTTTAGACTCAAGTAAATACCAGATGGCTGGTAATAATATTAGCTATACCAAGGAAAGATCCTCAAAATATCTCTTCTCTTATCCTATGGGAACAACTCCATCTGTTTTAGTGGTTCCTAAAGGTAGTGATATTAAGTCTTATAATGATATTAAGGGACACTCTTCGCAAGTTGTGCAAGGTACAACTACAGCTGCTCAGCTAAAAGCCTTCAACCAAAAGAATTCAAGCAATCCTGTTAAGTTAAAATATACAAATGAAAATATTACACAAATGTTAACAAATCTTAGTCAAGGTAAGGCAGACTTTAAAATTTTTGATGCCCCTACAGTTAATGCCATTATAGAAAATCAGGGACTTGATAATTTAAAAACCATTCCATTAAACAGCAAGGAGCAGCCTTATATTTACTTTATCTTTGGCCAAGATCAGAAAGATTTACAAAAATTTGTGAATAAGAGAATAAAGGCTTTGATCAAGGATGGTAGCTTAGCTAAGCTGGCTAAAAAACATTTAGGTGGAGACTATATTCCAAAAGAAAATGATTTAAAACTACCGCAATAAAAAAAGCACTCACTTAAGATTCTTAAGTGAGTTTTTATACGAGACACATATAGTTATAAACTATATAAAAACCTAGATATTTCCAATTTGAAAACTATAACAGTTTAGGTTAGAATAAGAACATAAAAGAAATGAGGTTGGGTAAATGGCATATAAGAAAGTATTAGGATTTTTGACTCTAGCAATAGCTTCCTTTTCTTTAGTAGCTTGTGCTCCTAAAGAAGATAGTAAAAACACCTTGACCATAGGTTTGATGGCTAAGACCAAATCAGACCAAGCAAGATGGGACAAGATTCAAGAACTTTTAAAGAAAGAAGATATTCACTTAAAATTTAAAGAGTTTACAGACTATTCACAGCCCAATCAGGCTACAGCCAATGGTGAAGTTGATCTCAATGCTTTCCAGCATTACAATTTCCTCAATAATTGGAACAAAGAAAATCAGGGAGAATTGGTTGCTTTAGCAGATACCTATATTAGCCCAGTGCATTTATTTTCAGGGATAAACCAAAAGGGCAAGGCAAAATATAAGAAGTTAGCGGATCTACCTAAGGGTGCACCAATTGCGGTACCAAATGATGCTACTAATGAAAGTCGAGCGCTCTATTTGCTTGAATCTGCTGGACTTATTAAATTAAATGTCAAAGGAGATAAATTGGCAACTATTGCTAATATCTCAGAAAACAAGGCAAAACTTGATATTAAAGAATTGGATGCTGGGCAGACAGCACGTTCTCTAAACTCAGTTGATGCTGCAGTCGTAAACAATAGTTATGCAGTACCAGCAAAAATAGACTATAAAACGTCACTTTATAAGGAAGCAGTTGATAAGAATACCAAACAATGGATCAATATTCTTGTTGCTAAAAAAGATTGGAAAAAATCTAAAAAAGCAGCAGCTATCAAAAAATTAATCAGGGCTTATCAGACCGACCAGGTAAAAGATGTTATTAATAAAACATCAGATGGAGTTGATATCACTGTATGGTAAGGAGATCAATGACTTGTGTTAAAAAGCAAGTCATTTCTCTTTGCAAGGTATGCGCTCTTACTGATATAAACTTGCAAGCTAAGAAGTGATAAAAAGGAAGGTTATAAAAAGGAATGAAAGAAGCTATTATTCAATTAGAACATATTGGCATTACTTTTGAACAAGGAAATAAAAAAATTGAAGCTGTAAAAGATGTTTCATTAACCATTAATAAAGGAGATATTTATGGAATAGTTGGTTATTCTGGAGCAGGAAAATCAACCTTGGTACGAGTTATTAATTTATTACAAAAGCCAAGTTCTGGGAAAATCACAATAGATGAAGAACTTACCTTTGATAAAGGAAAGGTAGTCTTAAGTCCTAAGGAGCTCCGTGAAAAAAGACGTGATATTGGAATGATCTTCCAACACTTTAATTTAATGGCTCAAAAAACAGCCAAGGAAAATATAGCCTTCGCTTTGAAACATTCAGGCCTGTCAAAGGCTGAAATTGACAAGAAGGTTGGAGAACTCTTAGAATTAGTTGGTTTATCAGAGCGCGCAGACAACTACCCTGCACAATTATCAGGTGGTCAAAAACAACGTGTGGCTATTGCGCGTGCCTTGGCCAATAATCCTAAGATATTAATATCTGATGAGGCTACATCGGCCTTAGATCCTAAAACGACCAAGCAAATTTTGTCCTTATTACAAGAGCTTAACCGTAAACTGGGGTTAACAATTGTTATGATCACACACGAAATGCAAATCGTCAAAGATATCTGTAACCGTGTAGCTGTCATGCAAAATGGGAACCTAATTGAAGAAGGTTCTCTATTGAACATTTTTACCAATCCAAAGCAAGCTTTGACAAAAGAGTTTATTGTCAGATCAACTGGTATTGATGAAGCCTTAGAAAAAATTTATCAGCAGGGTATTGTCATCTCTCTGGCTAAAAACTCTAGATTGGTCCAACTCAACTATGCAGGGACTTCCACAGATGAACCTATTTTAAATCATATTTACCGTCAGTATGAAGTAACAGCCAATATTTTATATGGCAATATTGAAATACTTGATCAGATACCAGTTGGCGAGATGATTGCTGTTCTTACAGGTCAAGAAGAAAATCTCCGCTTAGCAGAAGAAGCCCTAGAAAAAGCGGGTGTTGAAATCAAGTTATTGAAGAAGGGAGCTTAAATGTCACACTTTTTGCAAAATTATTTACCCAATGTTTATGAAATCGGCTGGTCTGGGGATGCAGGCTGGGGCTTGGCTATCTGGAATACTCTTTATATGACAATTATTCCTTTTATTGTGGGGGGATTAATTGGTCTATTCTTAGGGTTGATGCTTGTTTTAATGGGGCCTGGAGGCATTATTGAAAATAAGATCATCTGCTGGATTTTAGATAAGTTTACCTCTATTTTTCGGGCCATCCCCTTTGTTATTTTAATTGCCATTCTAGCTAGTTTAACCTACCTGATCATGGGGACAGTGCTGGGAGCAAGAGCAGCCTTAGTGCCTTTGACCTTTGCTACATTTCCATTCTTTGCCAGACAAGTACAGGTTGTTTTTTCTGATCTAGACAAGGGAATCATCGAAGCGGCACAAGCTTCAGGAGCTACTTTTTTAGATTTAGTAAAGCTTTATTTAAGTGAAAGTTTGCCAGAATTAATCCGTCTTTCAACCCTAACCCTCATTTCTCTTGTGGGTGAGACAGCTATGGCTGGAGCTATTGGTGCTGGTGGACTTGGTAATTTAGCTATTTCTTACGGTTACAATCGTTTCAACAATGATGTGACCTGGGTAGCCACCCTACTTATCTTATTATTGATTTTTACAATCCAATTTATTGGAGACCGTTTAAGCAGACATTTTAGTCATAAATAAAATAAGCTAGTTTAACTTTAGCTTATTTTTTTAGTCTTTGTAAGATGAAACCAATTAAAAATCCGATTAATGCGAAGCTTATCCATCCCATTGAAAATTTTCCAAGAGGTACCAGTTCTGTAAAGAAGTAGCTTATGAAGCTTGGTATTTTAAAGAGTCCAGTCATTGAGGCCAGGGTAGCCAAGGCGTCATATAAGGCTGGAATAAAGGTAAATAGTGTTGTTGCTTTATAGACAGGGGAGGTAATGGCCCAAGACCTTGGTAGTAAAACTAAGATAATTAAAATAATTGTCAGTGGATACAGTAAATAAAGTACAGGAGCTGACCATTTAATAATAAAATTAAGACCACCCAAGTAAAAGCTAGCAGAAACTAGGGTGAACAGGCCTGCCCAGAAGTTACGGGAGAATTGAGGCAGCAAGTTATGAAAAAATTCGGCACTTGAAGAAATTAATCCGGTAGAAGTTGTTAAACAGGCTAAAAAAATGATCATGGCCAGAGAAGCTTGTCCAAGGGATCCAAGGTAGAAGTGTGATGCATGGCTAAGGATGTGACCGCCATTTATAGGATTACCCTGAATTCTGAAAAAGCCCTGAGAAAATGGGAATAAGTTTTGAGAAGTAGCGCCAATCCGACCGATAAAAATATAAATAAGAGCCAAGAGGCTGATAGCAATCAAGCCAGAAATGAAGGTCATCTTTGTAATATCTTTATGATTTTTTGCGCCAAATTGTTTGCTGGCATCAATGACAATAATTGAAAAGACAAGAGAGGCCAAGGCATCCATGGTTCCATATCCTTGAATTAAACCTGCCATAAAGGGATAGTCTTTAAAGGCATTATTAATTCCTGGCCCTGCATTATGGGTTTGACCGTAATCACCAACAGGATGGATAAAGGAAAACACAATGACGATACTAATAACTAGAATAAGGGCTGGTGTTAGGTACTTTCCAATGTTTTCAGCAAGTCGACTGGGTTTGACTGCTAAAAGGAAAGAAAGGCCGAAAAAAATAAGTCCATATAATAATTTGCTGCCTAGTTGATCCCCCAATATTGGTGAAATACCAATGGCAAAGGAAGTAGCTCCGGTTCTTGGAATAGCAAAGAAGGGTCCAATGGATAGGTATAAAAGGACAGCAAAAAGTGTGGCATAGCCTTTTGATACAGGGCTTGCGATAGTACGAACATCACTAGCTCCAGATTTAGATACTGCTAGAACACCAAAAAAAGGCAGGGAAACTCCTGTCAGGCAAAAACCCAAAATAGAAAATGCTAGGTGTTTGCCAGAGTAAACACCGATATAGGCTGGATAAATAAGATTTGCTGCTCCAAAAAAGAGGGCAAATAACATAAAACCAATGACAAGATAGTTCGTTTTACTTTGCATTGTGGGGGGATTTCCATTTCTGTATTTAATGAATATTCTGTATTTTTAATCGAGAAATTTACAAACAGAACAAATGATATTATAACGAAGTTTTTCAAGGTCGTCAATAAAGAATTATTATTCAAAAAAGACAATTGACGGATCTAATTAATTATATTATGATTAAATTCACTTCGTTTTTTAAAGGATAGCAAAATGACAAAAATAAAAATCATGTGGGTGAGAACTCCACTTATCAAAAAGATTATCATCGGCTTAGCACTTGGTATCACTTTAGGACTCTGTTTTCCTGGTGCAAGCTTTATTAGCCTTCTAGGAGAATTATTTGTAGGAGCACTTAAAGCCATTGCACCACTTTTGGTTTTCTTCTTAGTTGCTCAGGCTATTTCACACAAGGTTAAAGGTCAAAAAACAAATCTTTCCTTGATCATAGCCTTGTATCTTTTTGCGACTTTTAGCTCTGCCTTGATTGCAGTGCTGATTAACTTTATCTTCCCTATAAGTTTGAAGCTTAGTGCTGTTAAAGCAAGTGATATTAAACCTCCTCAAGGAATAGGACAGGTCTTTAACAACCTATTGCTGAAATTAGTAGATAATCCTGTCCACGCCCTATCTTCAGCAAATTATTTGGGTATTTTATTCTGGGCTATTATTTTTGGACTAGCTATTCAAAGATCTTCTCAAGAAATAAAAACATTTATCAAAACTGTTTCTAGCATTACCTCGCAAGTTGTTATTTGGATTATCAACCTAGCGCCATTTGGAATCATGGGTTTGGTTTATCAGACCATCTCTAGCAAGGGAATCAGTGTTTTATCAGATTATGCTCTATTGATTATTGTCTTAGTATCGACTATGGGGATAGTGGCACTCCTTGTGAATCCCTTGATCGGTTGGCTTGTCATGCACAAGAATCCCTATCCACTGGTTTTAACCTGCTTAAAGGAATCTGGTTTAACAGCCTTCTTTACTAGGAGCTCAGCAGCAAATATCCCAGTTAATCTCAAACTTTGTCAAAAACTAGGGCTGGCAGAAGAAACCTACTTGGTTTCTATCCCACTGGGTTCGACAATAAACATGTCAGGTGCTGCCATAACTATTAATATGTTAACCTTGGCCGCTGCCAACACCTTTGGCATTAGTGTAGACTTTTGGACAGCCTTGCTTCTTAGTCTAGTGTCTGCTATTTCAGCTTGCGGAGCTTCTGGTGTTGCAGGAGGCTCACTCTTATTAGTACCTTTGGCTTGTAGCTTGTTTGGCATATCTAACGACTTAGCCATGCAAGTTGTTGGGATTGGTTTTATAGTTGGAGTTATCCAAGACTCCTGTGAGACAGCCTTAAACTCTTCTACAGATGTTTATTTTACAGCAATAGCCCAAGACGCTTTTTGGCTAAGAAAAAAAGTTTAAGAGTTCCTATCCTTAACTTTTTTATAAGTGACTATCTAAAAAACCGCTTTAAATCATCTTCAGAAGAACTTGATTTAAAGCGGTTTTTCTTATTTTGACTAATTCTGTTTATTTTAAATAACCTAGATAGTCAAATTTTTCAAAGGTATGGTCATTGGCAATAGCTACGATGATTGTTTCAGCTGGTAAAGGTTCAAAGGGGTTAACATTAGGATTAAGGCTGTTTTCCTTCTCTTGACGAGTTCCGATAATGTTTAATTCATATTTTTGACGGACATCTAATTCTGACAAGGTTTTACCTTCCCAAGTTTTTGGAATTCGAAAATTAATCATTGAGATCCCATGTTCAAGGTAAATGATACTTTCAATGTGATGTTTGAGAATATTTGAAGCCACTCTTTTTCCAGAATCTCTTTCTGGTGAGATAACATTGGTAGCCCCAATACCATAAAGCACTTCCTCATGAATTTTGTTTTTAGCCTTGGCAATAATAATGGGAACTCCCAATTTTTTACAATGCATAATAGCCAGAACTGATGATTCTAAGTTATTACCAGTTGCAATGACTACAGTATCACATTGGTCAATACCAACTGCCAGTAGAAAATCTCTATCAGTCATGTCGCCAACGGCTGCTTTTGAAACAAGATCACCAATTTCATTGACATGATTTTCTCTGTAGTCTATAGCAATGACGTCTTGGTCAAATTGACTGAGCTGTCTTGCAACAGTACGGCCGAAAATTCCTAGACCTAAAACACCAACGGTTTTTCTTTTTAACATGATAACTCCTTATCCGACTAAAATATTTGTAGTAGCGTAGTGAATTGTTTTTTCTTTTTTTTCTATCAAACTGAGAAGGAAGGTTACAGGACCCACCCGACCAATGAACATTAACAACATGATAATAAAACGTCCAGCACTGGAAAGTTGTGGGGTTAAATCCATGCTGACACCAACTGTATCAATAGCAGAAATAGCTTCAAAGAGTAAGGCAAGTGGATCTAAGTTAGGTTCAACTCCTAGAAGGAGGATATAACCTGTAAATAAAACAGTAAAGAAGAAGATCATAACAGACATTGTTTGCTTGATTGTCTTGCTGGCAATAATGCGGTGGTGAAAGGTTACCTCTGATTGACCAGATAATTCAGATTTAAATAAGAGGAATATAATGGCTGCAGTGGTTACTTTGACACCACCAGCAGTTCCTCCAGGAGCTCCGCCGATAATCATTTGAATCATATAAAGGAAATTAGTTGGAGCAAGGGTATCATTATATGAAATGGTAGCAAAACCAGCAGTACGCATAGTGACCGTTTGGAAAAAACTGATCATAAATTGATGGAAGATATTATAGTTAGCGATGGTTTTGGGATTATCTTTTTCAATAAACCAAGTAATCAGAGTACCTAATAGTAAAATAATACCAGTTGTCTGAAGCACCAAGCGGGTTTGATTGGAAAACTTTCTAAAAAGCAGACCATGAGCTCTAGGTTTGTCTATGAAATAGCGCCTAATGTTGTCTACGATATCATTCCAGACGGCAAAGCCGATTCCTCCGGCGATGATGAGAAAGGAAATAGCAAAATTAATGGTCGGGTTTACAATAAAATTTTTCAAGCTGTTAGAACCCAAATTGTCAAAACCAGCATTACAAAAAGCAGAGACAGCCAAGAACAGACTGTTAAAAAGTCCATGTTTGATACCAAATCTAGGAACAAAATCTGTGGCGATCAAAAAGAAGGCTATAAATTCCAAGACAAAGGTGACTTTATAGGCAAAAAAGAGATAGTCTTTAAGATTGGTACTGTTATCTCTGTTCAATGCTGATTGCAGCAGGGTATGTCCTGCAAGGTTGATTTTTCTTCTCAGGGCGTAGGTACTAATAGCAATTAAAGTAACCAAGCCTAGTCCCCCGATTTGCATTAAGATAATGGCAATAGTCTGGCCAAAGCCATTATATGCTTCTGAGATAGGGATTACGGACAAGCCAGTAACACACACCATTGAAACAACATTAAAAAGATGATCAAAATAAACAGTATCTGGACCATTTTGGTAATGTGAGAAGGGCATAGAAAGTAAAATACTTCCTATAAAAATAACAATAGCAAAGCTTAATGTTAATTGCCGAGTCACAGACCAAGATCTTAGAAAAGAATGTTTCATATTTCCTCCATCATTAGTTCATTCTATGTTAACAAATATCATAAAAAAAAGCTAAGTAAACATAGCTTTCTCATTTTCTGTATCATTTATTATAAAGGTTTTTTGTTAGGAAGACCAGCCTTTCTTGGATATTTATTTGGGGTCTCTTTTTTCTTTTCAACGATTGTGATAAAACGCTCATCTCCATTTGGCAAATGATAGTGGTGATTTTCAATAACCTGAGAAAATAGTAGGGCAAGAGCCTTACTAGCCTCTTCAATTTCTTGCTCGATGGCTTGAGATTTAAGGGCGATCACCTTACCCTTGTTTTTTAAGAAGGGAATGGTCAATTCTGCTAAGACTTGCAGCCTAGCCACTGCCCTTGCTGTGACAATATCAAACTGTGCCCGGAAATGCTTATCATGTCCGAAGTCTTCAGCACGACCATGGTAAAAAGCAAGGCCTTCAAGTTCAAGTTCTTCAGCAAGCAGATTTAAAAATGTAATTCTCTTTCTAAGTGAATCAATGATGGTAACCTGTAAGTAGGGGAAGATAATTTTCATAGGAATACTTGGGAAGCCTGCCCCAGCACCAATATCTAGCAGTGCTAATTTTTCATTAGGAATATAGCCTTGTAAAAGCGGTGCAATAGAATCATAAAAGTGTTTGAGATAGACCTCATTTTTATCAGTGATAGCAGTCAGGTTAATTTTTTCATTCCATTCAATAAGAAGGTCAAAATACCTTTCAAATTGTTTTTTTTGTTTGTTAGTTAATCTGATTTTTGACTTTTCTAGGGCTAGGTAAAATTCTTCCGGTGTCATCTCTTTCCTCAACTTTTGATTTTTCTATATTTTAACATAAAAAGGATAATAAAAACATGTCTGTAAAAGTTGATTTAAATAACTGTTGAGATTTGCTTATACTGTAAAAATTGCTATAATTAAAACAAAAGGTTAAAGGAGAAGTCAGATGTCCCTATTTGTAGTTATTTTAATTGTCATAGTCCTCTTAGCTTTATGGTTAATGACTAGTTATAATGGTCTTGTTAGAAGTCGTATGCACACTAAAGAGGCATGGAGTCAAATAGATGTTCAATTAAAGCGTCGTAATGATTTAATTCCCAATTTAATTGAAACAGTCAAAGGTTATGCCAGCTATGAGGAAAAAACCTTTGAAAAAATTGCAGAGCTACGTTCCCAAGTGGTTCATGCTGTGACACCAGCTGCGACCATGGAAGCTTCTAATGAATTGAGTAAGCAAATGGCCAGTCTGATTGCAGTTGCTGAGAATTATCCTGAACTAAAAGCCAATAGTAATTTCTTAAAGCTTCAGGATGAATTGACTAATACAGAAAATAAGATTTCTTATTCACGTCAACTCTTTAATACAACTACAGCTAACTACAATACTAAGTTAGAGACATTTCCAAGCAATATTGTTGCCACTTTATTTGGCTTCAAAGCAAGTGAATTTCTTCAAACACCAGAAGATGAAAAGGCTGTGCCTAAAGTTGATTTCAACTTTTAAGTAATTATATCTGAACCACGGAGGTCAAATGCTTTATCAACAAATTTCTCAAAACAAACGTAAAACCATTCTGTTGATTTTTGTATTTTTTCTTCTCTTAGCTTGTATTGGAGCAGCAGCAGGTTACTTATTGACTGAAAGCTATCAGCTAGGGATTGCACTTGCCTTGATCATCGGTGTCATTTATGCTGCTACCATGATTTTTCAATCCACCTCTGTTGTGATGGGAATGAATAACGCCAAGCAGATAAGTGTTGAAGACGCCCCAGAGTTTTTTCATATTGTAGAAGATATGGCAATGGTTGCACAAATTCCCATGCCTAAGGTTTACATTATTGAGGATCCTTCATTAAATGCTTTTGCTACGGGTTCGAGCCCACAAAATGCAGCAGTAGCAGCAACAAGTGGTTTACTAGCCTTGATGAATAGAGAAGAACTTGAAGGAGTTATTGGTCACGAAGTCAGTCATATTCGAAACTATGATATCCGTATTTCAACCATTGCAGTTGCTCTGGCCAGTGCCATTACCCTGATCTCAAGTATCGGCACTAGGATGTTGTGGTTTGGTGGTGGAAATAGAAATCGTAGCAATAATCGTGATAGTAATGGTTTAGGAATTGTTCTTTTACTGTTTTCCCTACTATCCTTAGTACTAGCGCCCCTTGTGGCTTCTCTTATACAATTAGCCATCTCAAGACAAAGAGAATTCTTAGCCGATGCTAGTTCGGTAGAGCTCACTAGAAATCCAGAAGGTATGATAAGGGCTCTGGAAAAATTAGATCATTCACAGCCTATGCAGGCACCCGTAGATGATGCGAGCGCAGCTTTATATATCAACGAGCCTCGAGCAAAAGAAAAAGTTTCTTCCCTTTTTAGTACCCATCCCCCAATTGCAGAAAGAATCAAGCGACTTCGCCATATGTAAGAGTTTAAGAGTTTCTTAAGCTCTTCTTTTTATCATTCTTAAACAGGATTGATTTATGCTAAAGGCCAGGGGAATTTCTCTTTAGAAAACAACCTTTAAGACTGATATCAAGGGCTTTACCATTAATAAAACAGTTGACAAAATAAAAAAATAATAGTAAAAATAAATTAGAATTTTATTAGGAGAATATATGATATCTATTTCGGAAATAAAAAAGAAACAACTGGAAGGACTGCATTTTCAGCAAAGATTAGACCTTACAGAAAAAATCAAAATAAGGAATCCAGAGATTATTGATCTTCAAGCAGTGAATGTGGAAGGATCTGTTGTTTTTGATTCTGGTTTATTTATTTTGGATTATAAATTAAATTATGTGATTACCTTACCTTCTAGTCGTTCGATGGCAGCAGTTGAAAGTCAAAAAAGCCAAGAAGTCTTAGAAGTCTTCATCGAAGAATCTCAACTAGCCACAAAGGCTGACCTTGTTGAGGATCAAGTTCTCCTTGTTCTGACAGATGACTATATTGACCTAGAAGAAAGTGTGATTGATAATATCCTGCTCTCAATTCCCTTACAGGTTCTTACTGAAGAAGAAAAAGCTTCTGCAGAATTACCAAAGGGAAATGATTGGGAAGTCATGACAGAAGAACAATATCAGGCAAAAAAAGAAGAAAAACAAAAAGAAAACAATCCATTTGCCGGTCTTCAAGATCTACTAGATGAATAAAACTGACTATTTAAGAAAATTGTAATTTTTAATTGAAAAAATTCTTGGACTCTGATATACTCTATACAGTATCAACTCAGTCAATTTTATAATATTTATAAAATTTAACTGAGTAATCACAATTCTTTCTAAATTAAGAGATTAACAAACTGTCAATTGACACAAGGTTTTGAAACTGTATTTCAAAAAGATAAGGAATGGTTTATATGACAAAGAAAATTTTAATTGTAGAAGATGAAAAAAATCTTGCTAGATTTGTTTCTCTTGAGCTACAACATGAAGGTTATGAAGTAACTGTTGAAGTAAATGGTCGTGAAGGTTTAGAGACAGCCTTAGAAAAGGATTTCGACTTGATCTTGCTTGACTTAATGCTTCCAGAAATGGATGGTTTTGAAGTGACAAGACGTCTCCAAACTGAAAAAACAACTTATATTATGATGATGACAGCAAGAGATTCTATTATGGATGTGGTGGCTGGCCTTGACCGTGGAGCAGATGACTACATCGTGAAGCCTTTTGCAATTGAAGAACTATTAGCGCGTATCCGTGCCATTTTTCGTCGTCAGGATATAGAGACCGAGAAAAAGACACCTAATCAAGGAATCTACCGTGATCTCGTCTTAAATCCACAAAATAGATCTGTTAATCGTGGTGATGAAGAAATTTCATTGACTAAACGTGAATACGACCTATTAAATATCTTGATGACCAATATGAACCGTGTCATGACGCGTGAAGAATTGTTGTCAAATGTTTGGAAATATGATGAAGCTGTTGAAACCAATGTAGTAGACGTTTATATCCGTTATTTACGTGGTAAGATTGATATGCCTGGAAGAGAGTCATATATTCAAACCGTTCGTGGTATGGGATATGTTATTCGCGAGAAATAAGATGCAAGTAAAAAATCAGAATCACAAACAATTTAGAAGATCACTGCCAAAACGTTTATCTAATTTGTTCTTTGTACTCTTTTTCTGTATTTTTTCTGCCTTTACCTTAATTGCTTATTATTCAACTAATTATTTCTTATTAAAAAAAGAAAAGCAAGCTGTCACACAAACTGTGAATGTAGTTAGAGTTCGTCTTTCAGAGGTGAACTCTAATTTTTCATTAGACAATCTTGCCGAAGCTCTTTATAAGAATGATAAGAGTAATTTGAAAGTAGACTCATCAACGGGATCCAAAATCATTCGCAGTCGTCGAGACCTAACTAATATTTTGGATGCACATCAAGATATCTACATTTATGGCCTCAATAAAAAGATGATTTTTACCACAGATGAAGAAGAATTTTCTTTAGATTTGGAAGGCCCCATTGGATATGTCTATGATGACCGACTTGAGAATCAATATAGAGGCCTTTCAATTACAAAAAAAGTTTATTCTGAAACGACAGGAAAACTTATAGGCTATGTACAAATCTATCAGGATTTAGAAGACTACTATGTTATTAGGGCACGTCTCTTACTCTGGTTACTCTTTGTTGAACTCTTTGGCACATGTCTAGCTTATTTGATTATCTATTTTTCAACCAGACAATTCCTGGCTCCTCTGAGGAACCTCCATGATGTCATGCGTGAAATTTCAGAAAATCCCAATAATTTGACCTTGCGCTCACAAATCACTTCGGGAGATGAGATTGAAGAGCTCTCTTCTATCTTTGATACCATGCTAGATAAGGTGGAAACCTATACGTCCTTGCAATCACGTTTTATCAGTGATGTTAGTCATGAACTGCGAACGCCTGTGGCTATTATCAAGGGTCATATTGGACTTCTTCAAAGATGGGGTAAGAATGATAGTGAGATTTTAGAAGAAAGTCTGTCTGCTACAGCCCATGAGGCAGATCGTATGGCCATCATGATCAATGATATGTTGGACATGATTCGTGTTCAAGGAAGTTTTGAAGGTCATCAAAATGATGTTACCGTCTTAGAATGCTCTATTGAGACTGTTATTGGTAACTTTAAGGTGCTAAAAGAAGATTTCACCTTTGAATGGTCCACACGAGAGACAAAGACCAAGGCTAAAGTCTATAAGAATCACTTTGAACAGGCCCTGATGATTTTAATTGATAATGCGGTCAAGTATTCGCGCGATGTCAAGTTGATTTCCGTTGACCTTGATGTTGTGGGCAATCAGGCAGTCTTAAAAGTGAGTGACCGTGGTGAAGGAATCTCTCAGGAGGATATCGAGCATATATTTGAACGGTTCTACAGAACAGACAAATCACGAAACCGCACCACTACTCAGTCTGGCCTAGGTATCGGCTTGTCAATTCTCCAACAAATTATCGAGGGTTACGACCTTTCCATGGAAGTTAAGAGTCAAGTTAATGAAGGATCCACCTTTATTCTCTATATCCCTCTCGTAAATGAATAAAAGTAAAACCAGATAGAAATAGCCTTTTCTATCTGGTTTTTTAGTCTCTACTTTGCAGTGGAAATAGCCTATTTTACAGTTTTAAAGCGGGATGAATATTCTTTTTTTCTCAGTAAATTTATGTTAGAATAAGATATTAGATTAATTTGATAGAATTGGGGTGTTTGCGTGCGTTGTCCAAAATGTAATTATAATAAATCAAGTGTTGTTGATAGTAGACAAGCAGAAGATGGAAATACTATTAGACGGCGTAGGGAATGCGAAAAATGTCATACAAGATTTACGACATTTGAACGTCTTGAGGAACTCCCATTATTAGTAATAAAAAAAGATGGTACCAGAGAGCAGTTTTCTAGAGATAAAATCTTAAATGGCGTTGTTCAAAGTGCTCAAAAAAGGCCTGTCTCTAGTACGGATATTGAGAATTTGATTTCCCGGATTGAGCAAAAAGTTCGTGCAGACTATGAAAATGAAGTAGCCAGCACAGCTATCGGGAATTTAGTAATGGAAGAATTAGCAGAGCTTGATGAAATTACCTATGTCAGATTTGCCAGTGTCTATAAGAGCTTTAAGGACGTTGATGAGATAGAAGAATTGCTTCAGCAAATTACAAATCGAGTTCGTGGAAAAAAGAAGAGAAACGTGAATGATGAAACCGATTGATGAATTTTACTATGTCAAGCATAACAAAGTTCTTTATGATGCTGACAGTCTCATTCAACTTTATTTTCCAATTATTGGTCAGGACGCCTTAGCACTTTATCAGTACCTTATTAGCTTTGCTGATCAAGGAAGCAGAAGCCACAAATTTTCTGAAATATTAAATCACCTTCAATTTGGCATGAAAAGCTTAGAAGAGGCCTTTGTGATCCTAACAGCAATTGATTTACTGGAATTGTTTCAAACCCCAGATAGCTATCTGATCCAGATTCGTCCTGCCTTGACTGGCCAAACTTTTTTGGCCAACCCAGTCTATCGTAGACTACTGGAACAAAAAATCGGTGATTTGGCTCTGTCTGCAATGGAAATTAAAATTCCCAGTCAGGCTCGAAATATTTCTAAACAATTTTCAGATGTCTTTGGCATGAAAATAGAAGTACAAAAAAGGCCAGAAGACTCCCTTCATTTTGATTTGGATAGCTTTCAAAATCTGATGAATAGAGATGGTCTACAATTTGAAAACGAACAAGAAGATGTTATATCTCTTTATAATCTTATGGAACGTTTTTCAATGAATTGGTATGATCTTTACCTCTTAGCCAAGGAAACTGCTGTTAACTATAAGATAGTCCCTGGACGGATACTGGCTAAAAAACAAGCCGGTGCAAGCCCAAAAGATGGGAAAGAGGATTTTACTAAGGACGAACTAATCATTATTAGAGAAGCAAAAGTAACCTCAGCCCTAGGCTTCTTGGAGAAAGTAAAGAAGACCCGTCGTGCTACAATTACCAAGGATGAGAAGGAATTGTTAGTTTCTTTAGCCAAGATGAATTTTTTAGATGAAGTTATCAATGTCATGGTTTTATATACCTTCAATAAAACCCAGTCTGCCAACTTACAAAAAAATTACCTTTTAAAAATTGCCAATGATTTTTCTTATCAAAAGATTAATAAGGCCGAAGACGCTGTCTTGAAGATGCGATCTTTTACTGAAGGTAAAGGATATGAGAAAACTAAAAAGAGTTCTAAAAAATCAAATGTTCCAGCTTGGAGTAATCCCGATTATAAAGAAAACACCTCAAGTGAGGAACAGGCAGAACTTGACAACTTTAAAAAAGAAGCCCTAAAAAGGCTTAATAACTTAAAAAAAGGTGGTGGTTAAATGGAGAAAATTGGTGACGCAATGCAAAAACTTGGTCAAATAAACCGTACCAAGTCTGATCAGCTTATTGAAAAAATCTTATTAGATCAAGAAGTAAAACAGTTTATCTCTGACCATCATCTGACTGAGGATCAAATCAATCTGAGTCTGTCAAAATTTAATCAGTTCTTACTTGAAAGACAAAAATACCATTCACAAGATACTACTTATAGTGCCAAAGGCTATGCCCCAATTTTAGTGATGAATGAGGGTTATGCTGACGTTTCCTATCTGGAAACACAGGAATTAATTGATGCTAAGAAAAAGGCTGAAATTTCAGATCGTATTAACCTGGTCAACCTGCCTAAATCTTATCGTCATATACGTATGACTGATTTTGATATTGATAGTTCAAGTAGAATGAAGGCTCTGTCTGAAATCTTGGATTTTGTTGAACAATATCCTACAGCAGAACAAAAGGGACTCTATCTTTATGGAGATATGGGAATTGGCAAATCTTACATTATGGCTGCAATGGCCAGAGAATTGTCAGAGAAAAAAGGAGTGTCAACAACTCTCCTTCATTTTCCGACCTTTACGATCGATGTTAAAAATGCTATTTCTACTGGCTCGGTCAAGGAAGAAATTGATGCTGTTAAAAGTGTTCCCGTATTAATATTAGATGATATCGGGGCTGAACAGGCCACTTCCTGGGTTCGAGATGAAGTTTTACAAGTCATCCTACAATATCGGATGCTTGAAGACCTACCCACATTCTTCACTTCAAACTATAGTTTTGCAGACTTGGAGAAGAAATGGGCAAATATTAAGGGAAATGACGAAACTTGGCAGGCCAAACGTGTTATGGAGCGCGTGCGCTACCTGGCTAAAGAATTTCATTTAGAAGGTTCTAATCGTCGCTAATGCTATTAATTAAGAAGAGTATCTGACAAGAGATACCCACAAAAAAGGAGAATCATGGTTTTACCTACAGTTGCTATTGTTGGACGCCCTAATGTTGGAAAGTCTACACTATTTAACCGAATTGCAGGAGAGCGCATTTCCATCGTAGAGGACGTGGCAGGTGTTACACGTGATCGTATTTATACAGCTGGAGAATGGCTGAACAGAAAATTTTCACTGATTGATACAGGTGGGATTGATGATGTTGATGCTCCCTTTATGGAGCAAATTAAGCATCAGGCTCAGATTGCTATGGATGAAGCAGATGTTATTGTCTTTGTCGTTTCAGGCAAGGAAGGTATTACAGATGCAGATGAATATGTGGCAAGGATGCTTTATAGGACAGAAAAGCCAGTGATCTTAGCTGTTAATAAGGTGGATAATCCAGAAATGCGTAATGATATTTATGATTTTTACGCACTGGGACTAGGAGAGCCTCTTCCAGTATCTTCTGTCCATGGTATCGGAACAGGGGATGTCCTTGATGCCATAGTTGAAAAACTACCAGTGGAAGAGATTGAAGAAAATGAGAATCTTATTCGTTTCAGTTTAATTGGACGCCCCAATGTTGGTAAGTCAAGTCTGATTAATGCTATTTTAGGCGAAGAACGTGTTATTGCTAGCCCAGTAGCTGGGACAACACGGGATGCCATTGATACTAATTTTACAGACGCAGACGGACAAGAATATACTATGATTGATACTGCAGGTATGCGTAAATCTGGTAAGGTTTATGAAAATACTGAAAAGTATTCTGTTATGCGTGCCATGAGAGCTATTGACCGTTCTGATGTTGTCTTACTAGTTATCAATGCAGAAGAAGGCATCAGAGAGTATGATAAACGCATTGCTGGCTTTGCTCATGAAGCAGGTAAGGGAATGGTTATTGTTGTTAATAAGTGGGATACTCTTATTAAGGATAATCACACAGTGGCTAAGTGGGAAGCAGATATCAGAGATCAGTTCCAATTTCTTTCCTATGCCCCTATTATCTTTGTTTCCGCACTGACAAAGCAAAGACTGAATAAGATACCAGAACTGATTAAGCGCATAAGTGATAGTCAAAACCGTCGTATTCCTTCTGCGGTCTTAAATGATGTTATTATGGATGCCATTGCTATTAATCCAACGCCAACCGACAAGGGTAAGAGGCTTAAGATTTTTTACGCAACGCAGGTATCTGTCAAGCCTCCAACTTTTATTGTATTTGTTAATGAAGAAGAGTTGATGCACTTCTCATATCTACGTTTCTTAGAGAACCAAATACGATCAGCCTTTGTATTTGAAGGCACACCAATCCATTTGATTGCTCGTAAGAGAAAATAGATAAAAGGCATTAGCTTTTCTAATAAATCCGATTGAAGAAAAGATTCTTTTCTTCAATTTTTTTACCCCTTTTTTGGAATTTCATACCATTCTGATAGCTGGGTATAGGAGTTCTATTAAGCTGATGACCTATGGCTAAAAGGAGAAGGCCTCTTTTAATCTGGAAAATTTCATGATAAATTCTGAAACTGAAAATACTGTTCATTTTCAGTTTTTTAATGAACAAAAATGAACTATCGGAAATGTTTTTAAAAAACAGATTTTTGAGAGAAAACTTATTGGATTTTTGCTATAATTATGAGATAAGCAAAAAGGTGGGAGACATATGGCCAGATTAATTCCAGGACGTATTCGAAATCAAGGAATTGAACTTTATAATGAAGGATTAGTAGCTATCATAGACAAAAAGGAAACAGTCATTGAAGCAGAAGTCGCTTCCCAAAAAATAAGCTATGGTAGCAGTGACGAACAGATAAACTGTCAGTGCGATTTTTTTAAGACCAAACATTACTGTCAACATATAGCAGCCCTAGAACATTTTTTGAAAAATGATCCAGAAGGAAAAGAAATTGCTGACATTTTTTCACATCAAAAAGAAAAGAATAAAGAAACAGAAAAAATGACTTCCTTTGGAAGCCTCTTTCTTGATACGCTAAAGGTCAATGAAGATGACAGGACTCTCTATCAATTATCAGCATCAGGTGCTAGAAGTCCTTTTTCTTCTGATTTTTGGTGGACCTTGAAAATCAAACGTCTGCCTGATGACAGATCCTATATCATCCGTGATATCAGAGGTTTTATTAATGTAGTTAAAAAAGAAGGCTATTATCAAATTGGTAAGAACTATTATGAGCAATTGTCCTTATTGCTTTTTGATCAAGCCAGCCAAGAATTGATACGTTTTTTGTGGCGCCTATCACCAGATACAGACAAGGTGGATCATGATTTTATTTTTCCTAACCATAATCGGCATTTGACCTTGCCAGTTGGTTTCTTTGAAGAGGGCATCCACCTTTTAACTGATCTCTCAGACTTTTTATTTGAAGGTTATAATCAAAGCTTTTCAAGGGTATTTGTAAAGCCTATTGAAAAAGAGGACAAGCTCTTTCAATTCATAGTTGAAGTTCATCGCAAGTTCATAGAGTTGCATATCAAAGAAAAAGCTCTGCAATTTCTTTTCAACAATGAATTCCTCCTCTACCGTGATACCTTTTACCATCTGAACTTGAAACAACAGAAATTAGTGACTGCTATTAGAAGCCTTCCAATAGCAGCAGATTTGGAAAAGCATATTCATTTCGATTTAGATGATCAGGCTAAACTGGCAGCTAGTCTCTTGGATTTTCAAGAAATAGGTCAGGTCAGTGCGCCTAAGAGTTTTCACATTAGAGATTTTGAGGTCAGTTTTTTCTTTGAGTTAAAAAACCAAGAAAATATAAGCCTGCAATTACTATTTGATTATGGTTCTGTCCAGGTTACTGACAAGTCTACTCTAGATCATCTGCCCTTTGCTAGCCACTTTAAAAAAGAAGAAAAGATCTACCGAGCTCTGTCTTACTACGGCTTTACCCCTCATTTTAAAAGCTCTAAGATCATTTCTGATCCCCATGATATCTATGAATTTTTCACCAAAGCCATTCCTTATTTTGAAAGCTTAGGGAAGGTGGTTCTTTCAGAAGAAGTGGAAGCCTTAAAATTTTCAGAAGCCCCTCATATAGATATTCGAAAAAATGGCAACCTTTTAGATATTTCTTTTGATTTTTCCAAGGTTTTTGAAAATGATATTGATGATGCTTTAAAGGCCTTGTTTGATAATGAACCTTATTTTGTGAGTAAAAAGGGAAAGCTTGTTCTTTTTGATGATGAAACGCAAAAAATCAGCCAGACCCTTCAACATTTAAGGGCTAAGCAGACTAGTCAAGGGCATTTACAGCTGGATGGAGTAGCTACTCTGCAACTTTCTCATCTGTTTTCAAATATGGATAAGGTTCACTTTTCAAAAGAACTAGAACAACTGGTCTCTGACCTGAATCATCCTGAGAATTTTCTCTTGCCTCCTTTGGCAATCAATGCCAAAATTAGAGATTACCAATACCATGGTCTTAAGTGGATGTCAATGCTTGACAAATATGGCTTTGGTGGGGTGCTAGCTGATGATATGGGACTAGGAAAGACCCTCCAAACCATTGCCTTTCTCACCAGTAAGCTTAAAAAAGATTCTAAAGTGCTAATATTATCACCCTCCAGCCTATTATACAATTGGTCTGATGAGTTTGAACGCTTTGCGCCACAGATTGACACCGTGGTTTCCTACGGTTTAAAACAAGTTAGGGATCAATTGATTGAAGAAGGGCACCAAGTCACCATCACCAGTTATTCATCCTTCAGACAAGACAGTGATAGCTATATGAAATACCAGTATGATTACCTGATATTAGATGAAGCACAGGTTGTTAAAAACTCGCAGACAAAAATCTCACAAAACTTACGATCTTTTAATGCCAAAAACTGTTTTGCCCTGTCAGGGACACCAATTGAGAATAAGTTACTTGAAATTTGGTCCATCTTTCAATTAGTTTTGCCAGGGCTCTTGCCTTCTAAAAAAGAATTTTTGAAACTTGACGCCAAAAAAGTAGCTCTTTATATTAGGCCCTTTGTCATGAGAAGAAGGAAAGAAGATGTCTTGCCAGAGCTACCAGACTTGATTGAAATGAATTACTCCAATGAGATGACAGATAATCAAAAGGCCATATATCTGGCCCAACTGCGTCAAATGCAAGACAAAGTAATGAATGCTTCTGATGCTGATATTAATCGTCAAAAAATTGAAATCCTATCAGGTATTACACGCCTAAGGCAGATTTGTGATACCCCTAGTCTCTTCATGGACTACAATGGAAATAGTGGAAAGTTAGACAGCCTTAAGACTCTCTTGTTACAGATAAAAGAAAATGGCCACAGGGCACTAATCTTTTCTCAATTTCGCGGCATGCTAGATATTGCTGGCCAAGAACTTGAAAAACTGGGGCTAAGTACTTATAAAATCACAGGTTCTACACCAGCCAATGAACGCCAAGAGATGACTAGAGCCTTTAACAACGGATCTAAGGATGCTTTTTTGATCTCTCTAAAGGCAGGTGGTGTTGGTTTGAACCTAACAGGTGCTGACACAGTGGTTCTTATTGATCTTTGGTGGAATCCTGCTGTAGAAATGCAAGCCATTAGCCGTGCACACAGGCTTGGTCAGAAAGAAAATGTCGAAGTTTACCGACTGATCACACGTGGTACCATTGAAGAGAAAATTCTAGAACTGCAAGAATCTAAACGCCACTTGGTGACAACCGTCTTAGATGGTAATGAAAGCCATTCAAGCATGTCTGTTGAAGAAATCAAAGAAATTTTGGGTTTGAATAATTAAAAAGTCAGTTTTCTTTGGAAAACTGGCTTATTCTACTAAGAATACTTTGAAAAATAGGAGTATTTAGTTTATAATAGGGAATGCTATAAGAAGGAAAGGTAAGAAATCATATGACTAAACATCAATTTCCTCTGGTTGCCGACAACGAGCCAATCATTGACTTACCAAGGAAAATGTACTTGTATGAAAATGAAGATTTAATATCTAATATTCATGGTTTTTATCAAGACAAAGATTATACTGCTATTGCATTGGAAGACCAAAGTACATCTCACAACCAAAATCCTTCTAATCATCTAGCAGCAGAGGACGAAGGGCGTAGCTATGCTGAAGAGGCACGCAAGCGAGCACGAGAAGACCTAAAGGCTAAACGACAAGCTCATATTGCCAAGGAAATGTCTTTTTCTACCAAGCCCACTTATCGAAAGCCAAGTTGTCAAACGATTAAAGAACCTAAGAAGGAGATCTCTAAGATCCCTAAGAGGGACAATAAATGGAGTCGCTTGACAGAAAAACTGCATCAGGATGCTTATATCTTAGCGGAACTTCCTAAACATTATAAGGAACCAAAGCAGGCAGCAGCAGACAAAAATCAAAAAAATAGCTACGAATTTCTTAAACGCAGTCAAATATACAATAATAAAGAAACACGAGTGCAAAGAGAAAAAACAATTGCTCAAGAGTTGAATTTAACAAGACTTGAGGAACAAAATTAACATAAAGAACAAGATTTGGGTTAAAAAGGAGTCAAAATGTCAAAAACCTATCATTTTATTGGAATTAAAGGATCTGGAATGAGTGCCTTGGCACTTATGTTGCACCAAATGGGACATAAGGTTCAAGGAAGCGATGTCGAAAAATATTACTTTACACAAAGAGGTTTAGAGCAAGCCGGCATTGAAGTTAAAGCATTCAGTCCAGATAATATTTCTGAAGGAATGGAAATCATTGCAGGAAATGCCTTTCGTGAAGATAATAATGAAGAACTTGCTTTTGCTATTCAAAATAAGATTCCTTTTAAACGCTATCATGAATTTTTAGGTGATTTTATGAAACAGTTCACCAGTTTTGGTGTGGCTGGTGCACATGGGAAAACCTCAACAACTGGTTTACTTTCCCATGTTATGAAGAACATCACAGATACTTCTTACCTGATTGGTGATGGTACAGGAAGAGGATCGGCAAATGCCCAATACTTTGTATTTGAATCTGACGAGTATGAACGTCATTTCATGCCCTACCATCCTGAGTATTCTATCATTACAAATATTGACTTTGACCACCCTGATTATTTCACTGGATTAGAAGATGTCTTTAACGCCTTTAATGAGTATGCAAAACAAGTTAAAAAGGCCTTGTTTGTCTACGGAGAGGACCCTAAGCTGAGACAAATTAAAGCCAATGCTCCTATTTATTACTATGGTTTTGAAGAAGGAAATGATTTTATTGCAGCCGACATCACCAGAACCATAAACGGCTCTGATTTCAATGTCAAACATGAAGGCCAAATCATTGGTTCTTTTCATGTTCCGGCATATGGCCGCCACAATATTCTAAATGCTACCGCAGTCATTGCCAATTTATATACAGCCGGTATTGATATGAAGCTTGTAGCTGAACATATGAAGACCTTTGCAGGAGTAAAACGTCGCTTCACTGAAAAAATTATCAACGAGACCATCATCATTGACGATTTTGCTCATCACCCAACAGAGATTATGGCCACAATTGACGCTGCTAGGCAAAAGTACCCAAGTAAAGAAATTGTAGCTATTTTCCAACCACATACTTTTACAAGAACAATCGCTCTGCTGGATGAGTTTGCACAGGCCTTGAACGAGGCTGACAGTGTCTATCTGGCTCAGATCTATGGCTCAGCCAGAGAGGTTGACCACGGTGATGTAAAAGTTGAAGACCTGAAAGAAAAAATTATAAAATCTTCAAAAGTGATTACAGTGGAAAATGTGTCCCCTTTATTAGACCATGAAGACGCAGTCTATGTCTTTATGGGAGCAGGAGACATTCAATTGTACGAACGTTCCTTTGAAGAACTCTTAGCTAACTTAACAAAAAATAATCAATAGTAAATTTCCTGCCTTAGGCAGGTTTTCTCGTCGTAAGGGGGTTATCCTATGTTAATTAGAAATGTTCAACAAAAAGATTGGGAAGATATTTATCGTATTGAAAAAGATAATTTTGTGGATGGGGAGGCAGCGACAGCTGAAGCTATTGAAGAAAGAACCAGACTTATTGCAGACACCTTTTTAGTTGCTTGCATAGATGAGAAAGTTGTAGCCTATATAGAGGGTCCAGTAGTTGACCAGCCCCTTCTAGAAGATAGTCTCTTTCACAGTATTTCGCCCAATCAAAAAGAATCTGGCTATATAGCAATTACCAGCTTGTCTGTCCATAAAGACTTCCATAAACAAGGGCTGGGAACAGCACTGATAGCAGCTATGAAGGATTTGGCTATTTGCCAAGGACGCTTGGGCATTGTCCTAACCTGCCATGATTATTTGATACCTTACTATGAAATGAATAATTTTACTAATCTCGGATTGTCTACATCCAAGCATGGAGGGGCTGTCTGGTATGATATGCTATGGAAAAATCCAGAAAAGGAGCAAAAAATGTAATTTTATTACATATGAGTAACAAATCGACCAGATTATTGCTTTTATCACCTTTTTAAGTTATAATTGCGTTTGATTATGTTTAGGAGGAATCACCTTGACCGATTTTAGAGATGATGAGCGAAAGGCTCAGCAAAAATTAAGTTTTAAAGAGCAAATTTTGGCTGAGTTGGAAAGAGCTAATCACATTCGAAAAGAAAAAGAGGAAGAGCTTCTTCGACAAGATTTAAAGGAAGAAGAATTACGTCTAAAGCAGATAGAAGCTAGAGAAGCTGCTCAAAAGACTGTTCAACTTTATAAAGAGTATCAGCAAGAAATCTCAAACTCCTATTCCCCTTTAAATCCTAGAAAATCAGGCAGACCTGAAAAAGCTGATAAAAAAAGCGCTTTTAGCGAAACCTCAACAGATCCTAACAGTGACAGCAAGCCTTTTGTCTCTGAATGGACAAGTAAGCAAGATGACATTGATTATTCGAAGACCATTGCCTTTACCCCTATCAACTTGACTGAGTCAGAGACAGAAGAAATGACTATAAGCCAAAGGAAAAAAGAAGAACAAGCTTCTAATAAGGAAGACCAGGGTCAAAATGCTAGTGACCAGCCCAAAACAGCAACTTTACAAAGGGACTTCGTGCGAAATAATCACTTGAAACGACAAAGGGCAGACCGAATGGCAAAGAAAATTTCGACAATACTGATCTCATCTCTTTTGTTAATCTTACTTTTAGTTGCTCTGATAGGAACATTGTTTGTCTATCGTGCCATTAATCCAGTAAATCAAAAAGATGATCGATTTGTACAAGTGGAAATACCAGCAGGTTCTGGTAATAAAATCATTGGACAGGTACTTGAAGAAAAGGGCCTTATAAAGAGCAGTACCGTTTTTAATTTTTATACAAAATTTAAAAACTATACTAATTTCCAAAGTGGTTATTATAACTTGCAAAAGAGCATGTCCTTGGAAGAAATTGCTAAAACCTTACAAAGAGGGGGAACTGCCCAGCCTACAAAACCAGTTTTAGGCAAGATATTAATCCCTGAAGGTTACACTATTAGACAAATAGCAAAAGCTGTTCAAGATAATGCTAATACAAAATCAAGTAAAGATAAGACGCCATTTAAGTCAAAAGAATTCTTAGATACAATAGAAGATGACGCCTTTATCAAGGAAATGGTCAAAAAGTATCCACGTCTTTTATCAAGCATACCTAAAAAGTCAGAAGCTAAATATCAGCTTGAGGGCTACTTATTCCCAGCTACCTATAATTACTACAAAGAATCTTCTATAAAAGATGTTGTTGATGAAATGCTTGCAACAACAGATGCGACCCTGGCTCCTTACTATGATAAGATTAATGCCAGCGGAAAAACAGTTAATGAAGTTCTAACCCTAGCTTCCCTAGTTGAAAAAGAAGGTTCTACTGATGAAGATAGGCGTGATATTGCTAGTGTCTTTTATAACCGTCTGAATAATGGTATGGCACTACAATCTAACATCGCTATCCTTTATGCAATGGATAAACTTGGAGACAAGACGACCTTAGCTGAGGATGCAGGGATTGATACGACAATCAAATCTCCTTATAATATATATACCCATACTGGTCTTATGCCTGGACCTGTTGACAGTCCGGGAGTATCTGCTATAGATGCAACTGTAAAACCAGCAAATACTGATTATCTATATTTCGTTGCCAATGTTCACAGCGGTGAAGTTCACTATGCTAAAACCTATGAAGAACATTCAGCAAATGTCCAAAAATATGTTAATAATCAAATTGAGTAGAACAAACATGGTGCCTTAGCACCATGTTTGTATTTCTGAAATCAAAAAAATGAAAAGAGAAAAAATAATGGCTGAAAAAACTTATCCTATGACAGAAACTGAAAAACACCAATTAGAACAGGAATTAGAGGACTTAAAATTAGTTCGTCGTCCTGAAATCGTTGAACGTATTAAAATTGCGAGATCTTATGGGGATCTATCTGAAAACTCAGAATACGATGCTGCTAAAGATGAGCAAGCCTTTGTAGAAGGACAAATTTCTACCCTAGAAACAAAACTTCGCTACGCTGAAATTATTGATAGTGACGCCGTTGCTAAAGATGAAGTTGCTATTGGAAAAACGGTTGTCGTTCAAGAAGTTGGAACAAGTGACAAAGACACTTACCATATTGTAGGTGCTGCTGGAGCAGATGTCTTCTCTGGGAAAATTTCTAATGAAAGTCCTATAGCCCAAGCCCTTATTGGTAAAAGAAAAGGTGATAAAGCAACCATTGAATCACCAGCAGCAACCTATGAGGTTGAAATTGTTAAGGTTGAAAAAACAAAATAAGAAGGTGGCTGAGAGAGTCAGCCCTTTTTATTTGCATCAAAAAATTCCTCAGCTAATGAAAGCTGAGGAATTTTTAATTTACATTTTTACTTACGATTACGTTGTTTTCCTGCATTACGGTTTGTTTTGGTTTTATTAGCGATAATAGCTTTGTTAGCTTGTGGCTTACTAGCTGTTACGTCCTTACGAGGATTTTTTGATTGGTAAGCTTTGGGTGGATTATTTTTATATTCTTCTTCAATTTGTGCGCGTAGTTTTGGTTTTAGAATATAAGTGGTAATCAACTGTTGAATAATACTAAAGAAACCGCCGACTAGCCAATAAAGTCCAACTCCTGCTGGCAAGCTTAGAGTCATGAATGCCATCATAACGGGCATGGTGTACATCATTGTTTTCATCTGAGCCTTTTGCTCTTCTGCAACAGCTTGCATTGACAACCAAGATTGTAGCAGATAAAGCACTGTTATGATACCGGTCAAGAGAAGGCTTCTGCTTCCTAAGTCAATTCCCATAAATTGACTAGTTGAAATCCCCTTGGTATACTGCGCCGCAAAATACATGGCTGAGAAGAAAGGCATTTGAATAAGTAATGGCAGACATCCCATGCCTCCCAGCATATTAATCCCATTTTCACGTTGAGCAGCCATTAATTCAGTTTGGGCAGCCATCTTTTCTTCTTGGGTAGAAGCATTTTTGATACGTTTATTGATAGGTTCAAAAATAGGTTTTAAATAAGCCATCTTTTCAGATTGATAGCTTGCTTTCCATGATTGATAAAGTCCCAATGGTAGGATTAGGGTGCGGACAATAATAGTCACAATGATAATGGCAATCCCAAAGCCTAGACCAACATGGTTGGCGAAATAATCAATAAAATAAGACATGGGTTTTCCAAGATAATCCCAAATCATACCTTTAGGATTTCCGTGTGCATCACGTCCAACACATCCTGTTAGAGTAAAGAGAAGGGATAAGGCCAGCCCCGAGAAGAGAATACGATTTAATTTAATTTTCAATGTTTTTATCCTTTAAAATTTAATATACCAGTCTATTTTACTTTTTTTTTAAGAATTTAACAATAGTTCTATAGACGGATTTTTAATTAGCCATTTTAAAATCATGGTAATCATCAAAGTGCCCCTCTGAAATATCCACAGATGAGACCTTTGCCCATCTGGATGGACCTTTTCGGATTTCTTGAATGAAAAGATTCAGTTTCTTGGCATCAGCTGACTGTGCCAGGATCTCAACTGTGCCGTCATCATTGTTCCAAACTCTACCATAGAGGCCACCAATTTTCATTGCTAAAGCATAGGTTGAATAGCGAAAGCCAACGCCTTGAACTCTTCCGGAAACAACTAAGCGAACTTTTTCCATAGCTTCTCCCTCCTTTTATAGTTTCATTATAGCATAAGTTTTTTAGGGAGAAAAAGAAGGAGAAACATAGCTATTTAAGCTATCAAGTGCCCCTAGACTTGTGGTATAATAAAGCTATGATAATAAGTTCAAAATCAAACCCCTTAATCAAGAACACTAAAAAATTACTGAGAAAAAAATATCGTAAAGAGTCTTACTTAATTGAAGGCTGGCATCTTTTTCAAGAAGCCCTAAATGCAAAGCAGACCTTTGTTCATATCTTTGTCCTAGAAGAACTTGCTGATCGCCTTAATGACCTTGGACCCGTCATCCTAGTAACCCCGGAAGTTCTCAAGGAATTAACAGACTCTCCCACCCCTCAGGGAATAATTGCTGAAGTTGAAATGCCAAGTCAGACCATTAATCCTAAGCCTATGGAGAAAATCTTACTTCTTGAAGATATCCAAGATCCGGGCAATTTAGGAACCATTATTAGAACGGCAGATGCTGCCAATATGGATGCCGTTATTTTATCTGAAAAATGTGCGGATATTTACAACCAGAAAACCTTGCGTTCCATGCAGGGGAGCCATTTTCATATCCCGATCATAAGGACAGATGTTTATGACTATTGTGAAAGGCTTAAAGAATTCTCCTTTCCTATCCTAGCCTCGACCCTATCAGCAGAGTCAAAAAATTACCATAGCTTTGCACATTTAGAAAAATTTGTTCTCGTCATGGGCAATGAAGGCCAAGGGATTAGTGAACAAATGACCCATCTTGCCTCTGATTTTATCCATATTGCAATGCCTGGCCAAGCCGAAAGTTTGAATGTAGCCGTTGCGGCAGGAATCCTTATTTTCAGTTTGATTTAAGCTAATATGGTATAATAGGTCTACGAGGTGATTCTATATGAAATATAAAGAAGATCAAGACTTCATGGAACTTGTTGGTGAACTTATTGATCATCCAAGATTTCAAAAATTAGGAAACATTGTACAGCACCATCATTCTAATAGACTAGAACATTCTATAAATGTTGCTTACACTAGCTATAAAATGGCTAAGCGTTTTGGCTGGGATGCAAGCAGTACAGCGCGTGGTGGCTTATTACACGACTTCTTTTACTATGACTGGCGTGTGACAAAGTTTAATAGAAGCCATGCCTGGGTACACCCTCGCATTGCAGTGCGAAATGCCAGAAAGTTAACAACACTCAATAAAAAAGAAGAAGATATCATTTTGAAGCATATGTGGGGGGCAACAGTGGCATTCCCACGCTATAAAGAAAGTTATATTGTCACAATGGTTGACAAGTATTGGGCCATCAAAGAAGCCGCTACCCCCATGCGCAAGCGCTGGGCCAACCGACGTTTCTTTAAGAGAAAAACATTAAACAGTCATAACCGTTAGAGAAGGAGAAATAATGAACGAAAATGTAATTTACACTCAGACAGATTCAGGATTAAACCAATTTTTTGCTAAAATATATAGCTTAGTTGGAATGGGAGTGGGACTCTCAGCTTTTGTCTCATACCTCATGCTTTATCCATTCAGAGAAAATTTAATTGCTATCATATCAGGAAGACCTTGGGTCTACTTCGGAGCTATCATTATTGAATTGGTGCTAGTCTTTGTTGCTAGTGGCGCAGCCAGAAAAAACACCCCAGCTGCCTTACCTTTATTTTTAGTTTATTCAGCTTTAAATGGTTTTACTTTGAGCTTTATCATCGCAGCCTATGCTAGAACCACAGTTATACAAGCCTTTGTCTCTTCAGCCGCCGTCTTTTTTGCCATGTCTCTCATTGGTGCAAGGACAAAGAGAGATTTAAGTGGTCTTCGTAAGGCAATGTTTGCTGCGCTGATCGGAATAATCATTGCTAGTCTTGTCAATCTCTTTATTGGTAGTGGCATAATGAGTTATGTGATTAGCATTGTTTCTGTCTTAATTTTCTCAGCTTTGATTGCTTCTGATAATCAAATGATAAAAAACGTCTACCAATCAAGGAATGGTCAGGTTGCTGACGGTTGGGCTATTGCCATGGCTTTATCCTTATACCTTGATTTTATTAACTTGTTCATTAGTCTGCTTAGAATTTTTGGTAGCAATGATTAAAAAAGATTAAAGGGCTCTGGCCCTTTTTTGCTGTCTGGACAAGCAAGTGACTCTTTAGAGATAGATTTGACTTGGTATCTAAGAAAAGTATGGAAAAAGTAGAATCAAAGGAAAATGAATAAGTTGCAGTTTGTAAAGTGAGGCTATTTTTGCTATAATAAGAAGAATAAAAAACTAGGAGAAAATATATAAATATGTCTACAGCTATTTGGATTTTATTAGTCATTCTTTCCCTTATCGGAGGACTTTTTGGTGGTGTTTTTATTGCTCGTAAACAGATTGAAAAAGAAATTGGTGAGCATCCGCGTTTAACACCTGAAGCTATTCGTGAGATGATGAGTCAAATGGGTCAAAAACCTAGCGAAGCAAAAATCCAACAAACTTACCGTAATATTGTCAAACAATCTAAGCTTGCAGCAAGCAAAGGTAAAAAATAAAGGAAATAGGAATGCATGCAGTAGCTGCATGTGTAAAAAGTGAACAGTCATTGAGATTAAAAGTGGGTAACTTTTATATTTTCGATTAGATTTGTCAACTGTTCAGAGTTCAAAGAAAAACTCAGTTGGCTCTTACCAACTGGGTTTTTATATACGTTAATGAGGAAAAACGCTATGGATAATAGGCCAATAGGTTTTTTGGATTCCGGAGTAGGTGGTTTAACAGTTGTAAGAGAACTGATGCGCCAACTACCTTATGAAAATATAGTATACATAGGAGATTCTGCCCGTGCTCCTTATGGACCAAGACCTGCCCAACAAATTAGAGAATACACTTGGCAACTCGTCAATTTTCTACTAACAAAAGATGTAAAAATGATTGTTTTTGCTTGTAATACTGCAACAGCTGTTGTCTGGGAAGAAGTGAAAGAGGCTTTATCCATCCCAGTTTTAGGAGTTATCTTACCTGGTGCTAGCGCAGCGATCAAAATAACTCAAAATGGTAAGGTGGGAGTTATTGGAACACCGATGACAGTGTCCTCGGACATTTACCGACAAAAGATCCAACTACTAGCACCTCAAGTGGATGTGATTAGCTTAGCTTGTCCTAAATTTGTTCCCATAGTGGAATCCAATGAAATACAATCAAGTGTGGCCAAAAAAATTGTCTACCAGACCCTATCTCCCTTAGTTGGTAAGGTGGACACCTTAGTTTTAGGCTGTACCCACTATCCTCTTTTACGTCCCATTATTCAGAATGTTATGGGATCGTCTGTGACCTTAATTGATAGCGGAGCTGAGTGCATTCGGGATGTGTCAGTCTTACTGAATTATTTTCAAATCAATTCAAGTAGGCATGATGCTATTGCTAACCACAGTTTTTACACAACAGCAGCAAGTGAAAGTTTTCAGATTATAGCCAATAATTGGTTAGACAAAAAAATAAATGTGGAGCATGTAGATTTATGAGTGAAAAAATTTACGAATATAAAGATGAAGACAACTGGTTTATTGGCAGGTGGAACGGCTATAACAGCCTTGAAACACTTGGTGGTCTCATTGATGAGAGCCTAAGCTGCCTCAACCAACAATTGTCATCTCTTAATTGCAATGACATCGAAAAATGTGATTGGGAGAGTTTGGGTTATGCTGTAACGGTTATCAATAGAAAATCTGACTACCTCTTGATAAGTTTTGTTTTGGATATGATTAATCAAGAGACAGGCAGAAAACTCAAAGCCATCAGACATGAAAAGGCCGTCTTAATAGTTGAAAATGAGACTTTACTATTAGTTATTATTCCTGAAAAAGGGATTGCCTTGGATGATTTTATGGCAGGGCAAAAAGTCCAAACACAAGAGACCATTTTAATTGCAACCCATAATAAGGGTAAAACCAAAGAATTTACTCATATTTTTGGTGCCTTAGGATATAAGGTAGAAGACTTAAATGCCCATCCTGAATTACCTGAGGTAGAAGAAACCGGCATGACTTTTGAAGAAAATGCTCGATTGAAAGCAGAAACCATCTGCCAACTGACAGGTAAGATGGTCTTAGCAGATGATTCCGGCCTAAAGGTGGATGCTCTGGGTGGCTTACCTGGAGTTTGGTCAGCACGTTTTTCAGCTCCAGAAGCCACGGATGCTAAAAACAATGCCAAGCTGCTGCATGAATTGGCCATGGTCTTTGAACAAAAGGACCGTTCAGCGCAGTTTCATACAACCTTAGTCTTAGCTGCTCCAAAGAGAGAAAGTTTAGTGGTTGAAGCAGAATGGGCTGGTTATATAGCGACGCAAGCCAAAGGACAAAATGGCTTTGGCTATGATCCTTTATTTATAGTTGGAGAAACAGGACGTCATGCGGCTGAGTTATCAGCTGAAGAAAAAAATAAGCTTTCACACAGAGGACAGGCTGTTAAAAAATTAGTGGAGGTGCTTCCGTCATGGTTAGCAAAACAATAATTGTCATGAGTGACTCACATGGCGATCGAGAAATCGTTCAAGCCATCAAGGATCGCTATCTTGGAAAGGTTGATGCTATTTTTCACAATGGTGATTCTGAATTGAAAAGTTCAGATCCTATTTGGGAAGGTATTAGAGTTGTTTCTGGGAATTGCGACTATGATAATGGTTATCCTGATAAGCTCCTTACAAAAGTAGGTGATTTTATGATTGCCCAAACCCATGGACATTTACAACATATTAATTTCACTTGGGATAAATTGGATTACTTTGCCCAGGAAACTAATGCAGATATTTGTCTATATGGTCATTTGCACCGTCCAGCAGCATGGAAAGCTGGAAAAACAATTTTTATGAGTCCAGGAAGTGTTTCACAACCTAGAGGAGAGATCAATGAAAAATTGTATGCTCGACTATTACTTTCTGATCAGACTGTTAAATTGGATTACTTTGACCGTCAGCATCAGATTTATTCAGAACTCTCTGAGGAATTTAAGCGATGATTGCAAAAGAATTCGAAACATTTATACTACAACATTTGGATAGCTACCTTATACCGGCTGATAATTTAGCTATTTTTATAGATACACATAAGGCTGACCACGTCATGTTGCTTCTTGTTAACAACGGTTATTCTAGGGTTCCTGTTATTACAAAAGATAAGATCTATAAGGGAACCATTAGTATTTCTGATATTTTGAATTATCAAGGAAAACACCAATTAACGGATTGGGAGATGACGCAGACCGACATTGGTGAAATTGTCAATACGAAAATCGAGTCCTTGTTGCAGACAGCTAGCCTGACAGTGATCATGCATAAACTTGTGGAATTTCCCTTTTTACCTGTTGTAGATGACCAGCAACAATTTATGGGCATTATTACTAGAAAGTCAATTTTAAAGGCCGTCAATAGTTTATTGCACGACTTTACAGATGATTATACAATAATAAAAAGATGATTGAGTACATAGCCTTATTTTTAGAAGAAAAAAGTGTATCAGAGAGTACAAAAAAATCATATACTTATGATTTGCGGCAGTTTCTTCATGTGATTGAAAATAGTTTGAGTCAGGAAAAGCTTACTTTATATAAAAAAAGTCTGGCTTCCCTAAGCCCTTCAGCAAGGAAGCGAAAGTATTCTACTGTTAATCAGTTTCTCTTATTTTTATATCAGAGGCGCTATTGTCAGGATTATTATCAATTGGATGAAAAAATTAGGCTTGGCCATGCTAAAAAAAGAAAAAGTGAACCTTTAGATCCTTCAATTTTTCATACGGGTAGTCAAAATCAAGTGGGACAGCTCATAGCCTTATTGATAAGTGAGTTAGGTCTATTACCTAATGAAATTGCCAGATTAAAAACCAGTGATTATGATCCTACTTTTCATATTTTAAAGGTAGAATCTCAGCAGACAGTTCGCATCTTACGCCTGTCCAAAGTTTTGGTATCATTTTTAGATAAGACTGTTAATGAAAAGCAGCTTTACCTTTTTGACAAAGAAGGTCACCCCTATTCCAGACAATGGTTTTTTAATCACTTGAAAGCTTATTTTACTGAAATTGGGCTTGCCGACTATTCAGCACAAAAGCTGCGTGAACAATTTATTTTAAAAGAAGTTAATGCTGGAAAAACGATGATTCAGTTAAGTCAAGAATTAGGCTTAAAAAGCCCTATTACACTAGAGAAGTATTATAGAACCTAATGGATATAAAATTAAAAGATTTTGAGGGCCCGCTAGATTTACTTTTGCATCTGGTCTCTAAATACCAAGTGGATATTTACGAGGTTCCTATTGTAGAAGTTATTGAACAATATTTGTCCTACATAGAAACCTTGCATAGCATGAAGTTGGAAGTGGCTGGTGAATACATGCTCATGGCTAGCCAATTGATGTTAATTAAGAGTAGAAGACTACTGCCTAAAATGGTTGAAGCCCAGGATGATGACATTGATCCTGAACAGGATTTACTTAGTAAAATTGAAGAATATAGTCAATTTAAAGCCTTGAGTCAAGAATTGGCCAAACAACATGACAAACGTGCACAGTACTTTTCAAAACCTAAGCTAGAATTAGTCTATGAAGATTCTGTTTTGGCTGAGGATAAGACCGTTACAGATCTCTTTCTGGCTTTTTCAAAGATAATTACTCTTAAACAAGAAGAATTTAAAAACAGCCATACTGTTATTGAAAGAGAAGACTTTAGGATCGAGGATATGATGCAATTTCTAGAAGAAAAACTACAAGTTGCTAGCTATATTAGGTTAAAAACAGTCTTTAAAGATTGTACCAGTATTAATGAGGTCATTACCCTATTTTTAGCAAGTCTAGAATTGATTAAGATCCAAGAAATTATTGTTGAACAAGAAACTAATTTTGGTGATATTATTCTAAGAAAGGGAGCTTAATGTCTTATTTATCTAAAGTTGAAGCTTTGCTTTTTGTAGCAGGCGAAGAGGGTCTAAGTTTAAGACAGTTGGCTACTTTAATCAGTTTAAGCCCAACAGCCTTGCAACAACAGCTTGAAAAATTAGCAGAAAAATACAAGAATGATCCGGACTCGGCCCTCTTTTTATTAGAGTCGTCTCAGACCTATAAATTAGTGACAAAAGATTCCCATGCAGAACTTCTAAGGAGCTTTGCCAAGACTCCCATCAATCAGAGTTTATCACGCGCTAGCCTTGAGGTATTGTCTATAGTGGCCTATAAACAGCCCATAACTAGGGTGGAAATTGATGACATCAGAGGAGTTAATTCCAGTGGAGCCCTCAGTAAACTGCTTGCTTTTGAGTTGATCAAGGAAGCTGGTAAAAAAGAAGTGATTGGACGACCAAATCTCTATGTGACAAGTGATTATTTTCTGGATTTTATGGGGATCAATCATTTAGACGATTTAATAGATGTCTCTGAAGTGGAAATAGATAATGAAGAATCAGAATTATTCCAGAATAATGATTAGTCTTCTAAGACCTTAAAAAAAGAAAAGAGAAAATATGAGAATTAATAAATACATTGCCCATGCAGGTGTTGCCAGTAGACGTAAGGCGGAAGAATTGATTAGAGCAGGACTTGTAACCTTGAATGGACAGGTGATTTCTGACTTAGCCACAACAGTTAAATCAGGAGACCGTGTAGAAGTTGAAGGGAGTCCCATCTACAACGAAGAGAAGGTCTACTACCTGCTTAATAAACCAAGAGGCGTTATTTCTAGTGTTTCAGATGACAAGGGAAGAAAGACAGTCATAGACTGTTTACCACAAGTAAAAGAACGTATTTATCCTGTGGGACGTTTAGACTGGGATACATCGGGATTATTGATCCTAACCAATGATGGTGATTTCACAGATAAAATGATTCACCCTCGAAATGAAATTGATAAGGTTTACCTGGCGCGTGTCAAAGGGATTGCTACCAAGGAAAATCTGCGCCCCTTAACCAGAGGGATCCTGATTGATGGTAAAAAGACCAAACCAGCCCGTTATAACATTATCCGTGTTGAAGCTGATAAAAACAGATCCATTGTTGAGTTAACAATCCATGAAGGACGTAATCACCAGGTTAAGAAGATGTTTGAAGCAGTTGGCTTGCTGGTGGATAAATTATCCAGAACACAGTTTGGAACTCTTGATTTGACAGGCCTAAGACCTGGAGAAGCCCGCCGATTATCAAAGAAAGAAGTTAGTCAGTTGCATAATGCAGCAAACACAAATAAATGATTAAAAAGATATTAATTGCCCCCGTCTTGTGGTATCAAAAGTTTATTTCCCCTCTTTTTCCGCCCACTTGCCGCTATCGGCCCACTTGTTCGGCTTATATGATTACTGCCATTGAAAAACATGGTGCCAAAGGTGTCCTGATGGGAATTGCCCGGATTTTAAGGTGTCATCCCTTTGTAGAGGGGGGAGATGATCCAGTTCCTGACAAATTTACCCTAAAACGTCAAAAAAATAGTTAGTTTATCAGTTTTTTTCCTTAAAATCATTGACAAAGAGGCACAAAGTGCTATAATAGCAAATAAGAATTCGTTGGTTTAAATCAAACCTGTTATGATTTAAGTTAGCGAATCACCGCCAACCACATTGTTTGCTGAGCTTGACTCCGGGCAGTGTGGTTTTTTGATGACCTGATAAAGAAAGTAAAAAGTGATAAGTGATATGGTAGAAACAAACTTGAGCCCAGCCAATGGAAGAAACCACGTGGTTCTCTTTCAGCCACAGATCCCACAAAATACTGGCAACATAGCAAGAACCTGTGCTGCAACCAATGCTCCCTTACATATTATTAGGCCTATGGGCTTTCCTATTGATGATCGGAAGATGAAGCGAGCTGGCTTGGACTACTGGGATAAACTGGAACTTTATTTCTATGATAGCTTAGAGGATTTCCTTGAAAGTTGTTCAGGAAAACTCCATGTGATTAGTAAATTTGCTGAAAAAGTCTATTCTGAGGAGAATTATAATGATGGCTTAGAACATTATTTCCTTTTTGGAAGAGAAGATAAGGGCCTACCTGAAATATTTATGAGACAAGAAGCTGATAAGGCTCTTAGGATACCTATGAATGATCAACATGTCCGTAGTTTAAACCTGTCTAACACGGTTTGTATGATTGTTTATGAAGCCTTGAAGCAGCAGTCCTTTCAGGGCTTGGAACTAAGCCACACCTATGAACATGATAAATTAAAGTGAAGCAAGATTTCTATCTTTGCTTTTTTTATTTAATCAAAGAACTTGATATGTAGGAGTAAATTTGCTATCCTATAGGTGTCTTCAGGGCAGGGTGTAATTCCCGACCGGCGGTGACTGAGTTATCAGAAGTCCGCGAGCGCAAGCTGATGTGGTGTGAATCCACAACCGACAGTAAAGTCTGGATGGGAGAAGACCGGGTTTTTTTGAGTACCTTTTTGATACTCAAATGCAACGGCACTTCTTTCAATTTGAAAAAAATTGGAGGAATTTTTTATGTCAAAAACACATCGCTTAGTTATGGTTGCAGTACTTTCTGCAATATCATTTTTATTGATGTTTTTTAGTTTTTCAATCATTCCAGGAGCTAATTTCCTAAAGATTGAGTTTTCAATTATCCCTGTTTTATTGGGTTTGGTTTTGTTGGATTTAAAGAGTGCCTACCTTATTTTAATGGTACGAACACTGCTAAAATTGATCCTAAACAATAGTGGGGTCAACGATTTTGTTGGCTTACCCATGAATGTCATAGCTTTGGGACTATTTGTCACGGTCTTTGCCTTCATTTGGAACCAAAAAAGGACAGGAAAGCAGTATATTGGTGCTTCAATCATTGCTAGTATTGTCTTAACAGCAAGCATGCTTTTCTTGAATTATTGCTATGCCATCCCTTTGTATGGGAAATTTGCAAATTTTGATATTAAAGCTTATATTGGTATTTCAAAATACTTAGTGTCTATGATTTTACCCTTCAATCTTATAGAGGGAATAATATTTGCTATTTCTTTCTATTTTTTGTATATTGCTTGTCAACCACTCTTAGAAAGGTACAGGAATCAGTATGAAAGATAAACAGAGTTACTTGCTTAGATCATCTTTTGCCTTATTATTTTTTGTGATGATTGGATATACGGTACAGTTTTACCCAGAATCATTACGTGAATTTGATAATGGTATTCAAACCTTTGTTAGAGGGTCTTTGCCAGCTAATGTCACGGCCTTCTTTAAATTCATAACAGTTTTTGGAAATGTATTAACTCAAGTAATTGTTGTTATCTGCTCAGCCCTGCTTTTTTATAGTTTGAAATGGAAAGCTGAGTCCTTCTTAATCCTTATCAATGGTTCTCTTGCTGGAATTTTAGTCATGGTCTTTAAGTTTATATACCAACGGACTAGACCGAGCTTGGAACATATTGTTTATGCTATGGGCTATTCTTTTCCTAGTGGGCATGCCATGGGATCGATGATTATCTACGGAACGCTTCTGATTGTCCTGCGTGACCGCATTAAAAATAAGTTTTGGAAGATTCTTTGTCAGATAGGCATTGTTGTCCTTATCTTTTTAATAGGTTTGTCACGTATTTATCTAGGCGTGCATTTCCCAAGTGATGTCTTAGCTGGCTTCATTTTAGGATTTGGGATTTTAAACTTTTTCTATCCTTATTATTACAATAAACGATTTGAATGGCGTTTTCAGTCCAAACAAAAGTAGCTTTACTAATATTCATCATCTGTACAACTCGAAAGAGTTGTCTTTTTGTTTTTAATTTGTGCTAAAATAAGAATATGAAAAAACGTTATCAAACCCTAAATGATTATTATCGTCATTTATTTGGTCAAAAGATTTTTAAGATTCCTATTGATGCTGGCTTTGACTGTCCAAATCGTGATGGAACAGTTGCCCATGGTGGCTGTACCTTTTGTACAGTTTCCGGATCTGGTGATGCCATTGTTGCCCCAGATGCTCCGATCAAGGAGCAGTTCTACAAAGAAATTGACTTTATGCACCGAAAATGGCCAGAGGTTAAAAAATACTTGGTCTATTTCCAAAATTTCACCAATACTCATGCCAGTCTGCAAGTGATTAAAGAACGTTATGAACAAGCTATCAATGAACCAGGTGTTGTCGGCATTAATATCGGAACAAGGCCTGATTGCCTGCCTGATGATGTCATAGAATATCTTGCAGAACTGTCTGAGAGAATGCATGTCACAGTTGAATTAGGCTTGCAAACAACCTATGAAAAAACATCACAATTGATCAATCGGGCTCATTCCTATGATTTATACAAAGAAACCGTTAAACGTTTGCGCCAGTATCCCAAAATAGAAATTGTTGCTCACCTTATCAATGGACTTCCAGGTGAAACTCATGCTATGATGCTTGAAAATGTGCGTCGCTGTGTCACGGATAATGATATCCAAGGCATTAAATTGCATTTATTACACTTAATGACCAAGACAAGGATGCAAAGAGATTACCATGAAGGGCGACTACAGCTCTTAAGCCAAGAAGAATATGTTTCCATTATCTGTGATCAATTAGAAATCATTCCCAAACGTATTATCATTCACCGCATTACTGGAGATGCTCCCAGAGAAATGCTGATTGGTCCCATGTGGAGTTTAAATAAGTGGGAAGTGCTCAATGCCATTGATAAAGAAATGGAAAGACGGCAAAGCTTTCAGGGCTGTCGTTTAGTGGAATAGGCAGACAAATTAGGAGAGAAAAATGACTGCATCAATTATCACTATTGATAGTCTGACTAAGATTTATGGCAAGCAAGTCGCCTTGGATAATCTAAGCCTAACTGTCAAAAAAGGAGAAATATTTGGTTTTCTAGGCTTAAATGGAGCAGGTAAGTCAACAACCATTCGCTGTCTTTTAGGCCTGATCACTTTTAAAAAGGGGAAAATCAGTCTCTTTAATGGTCAATATGATAAGTTAGTAGACGCCTTGGAACATATTGGTTATATGCCTTCTGAGGCTATGTTTTATCCAAGGATGACAGTCAAAGAAGTCATCCGTTTTGCGACCAAATCTCACCAAATAGATTGTCAGCAAGAAGCAGAGCGGCTCTGCCAACTCCTAGAGCTTCCCCTTCAAAAAAGATCCAAGACCTGTCCTTAGGGAACCGCAAAAAAGTTAGCATTGTTTGTGCCTTGCAGCATCAGCCTGACTTATTAATATTGGATGAGCCAACTTCTGGCTTAGATCCTCTCATGCAGGAACGTTTTTTTAAACTATTACTTGAAGCCAAGGCAAAGGGGAAAACTATCTTCTTATCCTCCCATGTTTTGTCAGAGGTTAAGGCCTACTGTGACCGTGTGGGTATTCTAAAAAAGGGGAAATTATTGGCTGTTGATAGCGTCGAAAATTTCATGCACAGTCAGAAGAAAATGGTAAGCACTTGGAAGAATGGTCAGACTACAAGCTTTTCCTTTGAAGGACGGATCAGTCAATTATTAGAAGATCTGACAGCCTTGCAACCTGATGATCTCCTGATTGAGGAACCAAGCTTAGAGGACCTCTTTATGCACTACTATGAGGAGGATAAAAAATGATCATTAGACATGAATATCAAGAAGCTAGGAAAAGTCTCCTTATTTGGGCTATTGCTGTAGGCCTAAGTAGTGCCTTATGTATCTTACTTTATCAGAATCTGGCAGATAGCATTAAAGAAATAGCACACTTATATCAGGATATGGGTGGCATTTCTAAGGCTTTGGGCATGGACAAAGTCTCTATAGCCAGTTTAAGTGGCTATTACTCTGCTGAGATAGCCCTGATCTATTCTCTGGGAGCGGCGATTTTTGCAGCCTTATTGGGTGTCACTATAATTTCAAAGGAAGAAGAAGGTCACACCGCAGAATTTCTCTTTACCTTACCCTATAGTCGGCAAAAGGTATTAAGACATAAATTTTTAAGCCTGCTCTTAAGCCTATTTGTCTTCAATCTTATTGCCATAGGTATAGAGTATGTGGGACTTATAAAAGTTTCTATGAATTTTGATTACGAGGCATTTTATCAATACCATGCCTTGGTTTTTCTAATGCAGGTAGAAATAGCTAGTCTGGCTTTCTTAATTTCCTCTTTTAGCAGGAAAAAACAGGTTGGTCTGGGGGTGGGAATGGTTCTTCTGGCCTATTTTATGGATATTATCTGTCGCTTAATAGAAGATGTTAGCTTTTTAAAATACTTGACACCCTTTTACTATGCTAATGCCACTGATCGCTTTGCTGGAGAAGATTTAGATTGGCTACTTTTACTAATAGCTTGTCTAGTCAGTCTTCTTTCTTATCTATTAGCTTCTTTAGTATATCGAAGACGTGATCTAGCCACTTAAAAAGGAGAAAAAATGAAAAGACCAATTGACCTATCCCATGATTTCCTGTCGGAGATAGTGACAAAGGATAGCATACTAGTTGATGGAACAATGGGAAAAGGAAATGACACACTCTACTTTGCTCCCCTTGTTAAGCAGCTCTTTGCCTTTGATATTCAAAAAGAGGCCTTAGAAATTACTAGGAAGAAAATTGAAGACAAGGCCTATAAAAATGTACAACTGATTTTAGATGGACATGAGAACCTTGACCACTATGTGGATAAGGTTGATGCTGCCATCTTCAATCTGGGCTATCTTCCCTCTGCTGATAAAAGTATTATTACCAAACCTCATACCACCATAGAAGCCTTAGAAAAGGTCCTTGCCAGACTGAGCAAGGGTGGCCGCATTGCCATTATGGTTTACTATGGGCACCAAGGTGGTCAAAAAGAAAAAGATGCCTTGATGGACTATCTTAGCCAACTAGACCAAAAAGAAGTAACTGTAATGACCTACAAGGCTATCAATCAAGTCAATACACCGCCTTTTCTTATCATGATTGAAAAGCATTCTTAGAGACAGCCTATAAGCTTGATGTTTTAAGAATGCCAGATCTAAGTTTTGAGAGCTAAAAAGTGATGAAGAGACTTCCTTAAATTGTCTAGCTTCTGCAAGCTGCTTATTTAGGCATTGCACCCATCAAATAAGATATAGGGGGATGTTTATTTCTCATCAAAGGGAGCTTGTTGATCAGCTTTGTGACCTAGATCATCCACTTAGAGAAATGGTCGGTCATAGCCTCTTCTTTTTCAAATGAATTCAGAGTCTAAAAAATAGACTTTAAAGTAAATTTAATAGAAACTTTATTGAAATATGTTATAATTAGGCTACTATATAATTTTAGGAGTAACAAATTAATGGAAGACCCCGTGAGTCAGCCCTTATTATCTCAATTTTTATTGCTGATTATTTTAACAATGCTCAATGCATTTTTTTCTGCCAGCGAGATGGCCTTGGTGTCCTTGAATCGTTCCCGTGTGGAGCAAAAGGCTGCAGAAGGTGATAAAAAGTACCTGCGACTGCTAACCGTCTTGCAACAACCAAATCATTTTCTGTCAACAATTCAAGTTGGTATAACCTTTATTAGCCTTTTATCTGGGGCTAGTTTATCTGCTTCCTTAGGAAAAGTCATCTCAGGTTGGATGGGAGGCTCAGCAACTGCTCAGACAGCTGGTAGCATTATATCCTTGATTTTTTTAACCTATGTCTCTATCGTTTTAGGGGAATTGTATCCTAAACGCATTGCCATGAATTTAAAAGATCGTTTGGCTACTATATCGGCTCCCATCATCATGGCCCTAGGAAAGCTAGTTAGTCCCTTTGTATGGTTGCTTTCAGCTTCTACAAACCTTTTAAGTCGTATCACACCGATGACCTTTGATGATGCTGATGAACAAATGACCCGTGATGAGATTGAATACATGCTAACCAATAGTGAGGCGACTTTAGCAGCAGAAGAAATCGAGATGCTGCAAGGTATCTTTTCACTGGATGAATTGATGGCGCGTGAGGTTATGGTTCCTAGAACCGACGCCTTCATGATTGATATTAATGATGATACCACTGAGAATATTAAAGACATTCTCAGTCATAGTTTCTCTCGTATTCCAGTTTATGATGATGACAAAGATAAGGTCATAGGACTGGTTCATACCAAGCGGCTTTTAGAAGCAGGCTTTAAAAATGGCTTTGACCATGTTAACATGAGACACATTTTACAAGAGCCCCTATTTGTACCTGAGACCATCTATGTTGATGATCTCTTAAGGCAATTACGTATTACTCAAAACCAAATGGCCATCCTCTTGGATGAGTATGGTGGAGTAGCAGGTTTGGTAACCTTAGAAGATCTACTTGAAGAAATTGTCGGTGAGATTGATGATGAATCAGATAAGGCTGAGCAGTTTGTTCATGAGATTGGTGAAAATACCTATATTGTAGCTGGAACCATGACATTAAATGATTTTAATGAGTATTTTGATACCGAGCTAAGCAGTGACGACGTAGATACAATAGCTGGTTTTTATATAACGGGTATTGGTTCTATCCCTAATCAAGAAGAAAAAGAAAGCTTTGCCTGTGATAGTCAGAATAAACACTTAGTCCTTGTTAATGATAAGGTAAAAGATGGACGGATCACAAAACTCAAGTTAATCATTACTAATATAGAACAGATAATTAACGAAGACTAGGTCCGATCCTAGTCTTTTTTGTGAAAAATGTTATAATGTTAATAGAAAAACGTTTGCAAAGTATGGGGTAAAGGAGACTACATGGCAGAGATAGATTATGGACAAGTTACAGGCATGATTCACTCTACAGAAAGCTTTGGTTCTGTTGATGGTCCTGGGATCCGGTTTATTATATTTATGCAAGGCTGTAAAATGAGATGCCAGTACTGTCATAACCCAGATACTTGGGAAATGGAAACCAACAATTCCAAAGTGCGAACAGTCAATGACGTCTTGAAAGAAGCTCTTCAGTATAAACACTTTTGGGGGAAAAAAGGAGGAATAACAGTCTCTGGTGGCGAAGCCATGCTCCAAATTGACTTTATCACAGCCCTCTTTATTGAGGCCAAAAAATTGAGGATTCATACAACACTTGATACTTGTGGCTTCACCTATAGACCTACTGAAGACTATCACAAAAAGCTGGACAAGCTTTTAGCGGTCACTGACTTGATCCTCTTAGACTTGAAAGAAATTGATGCAGAGCAACATAAGATCGTTACCAAGCAATCCAATAAAAATATTTTACTTTTTGCCCAGTACTTATCTGACAAGGGAATTCCAGTATGGATTAGACATGTTTTGGTTCCTGGACTGACAGATATTGACGAACATTTGGAAAGACTGGGAGAATTTGTAGCCAAGCTAAAAAATGTGGATAAGTTTGAAATCCTGCCCTACCATACCATGGGTGAGTTCAAATGGCGTGAGCTGGGTATTCCTTATCAACTAGAAGGGGTTAAACCGCCCACAAAAGAACGGGTTCAAAATGCAAAGAATATCATGAAAACAGAGACATATACAGACTATATGAACCGTATTCACCAATCATAATCAAGAGGGCTAGAAGAACATTCTAATCCTTTTACTCTGCCTAAAAGTAGTCAAGAAGCTTTGATTTTAAGGTCTTTTTCTGCTAAAATAGAAACTATAAAGAGAATGAGGTATAGTAATGTCTAATATTTTAGTTTTTGGTCATCAAAATCCTGACACTGATGCCATTGCATCATCATATGCATTTGCCTACTTGGCAAATCATGCCTACGGCTTAGAAGCGAAAGCTGTAGCTCTTGGTGAGCCTAATGAAGAAACACGTTTTGCCTTGGATTATTTTGCTGTTAAAGCTCCGCCTTTTGTTGAATCGGCTAAGTCTCAAGGAGCTGATACAGTTATTTTGACAGACCATAACGAATTTCAACAATCAATTTCTGATATTAGTGAAGTGACCATCTATGGAGTTGTGGACCATCACCGTGTGGCTAATTTTGAAACTGCCAACCCATTATTTATGCGTGTTGAGCCAGTGGGATCAGCTTCATCAATTGTTTATCGGATGTTCAAAGAAAATAACCTCCAAGTTCCTAAGGACATTGCAGGAATGTTATTGTCTGGTCTCATCTCAGATACCCTCTTATTAAAATCCCCAACAACACATGTCACTGACCACCAAGTTGCAAAAGAATTGGCTGAGCTTGCAGATGTTAACTTGGAAGAATATGGAATGGCTCTTCTTAAAGCAGGTACCAACCTTGCTAGTAAAACAGAAGAAGATCTCATTGACATCGATGCTAAAACCTTTGAATTAAATGGTAATGCTGTCCGTGTTGCACAAGTTAACACAGTGGATATAGCAGAAGTGTTAGAACGTCAAGACGCTATTGAAGCAGCTATTAAAAGCGCTATTGCTAAAGAAGGCTATTCTGATTTTGTTTTAATGATTACTGATATTGTTAATTCCAACTCTGAAATCCTAGCTATTGGAGCAAACATGGATAAGGTTGAAGCAGCCTTTAAATTTACCCTTGAAAACAATCATGCTTTCTTAGCAGGGGCAGTTTCTCGTAAAAAACAAGTGGTTCCTCAATTAACAGAGAGTTTTGGTGCCTAATGTCCTATGTTGTTAATTTTAAAGAAGTTGAAAGCACTTTATTAGAAGAAAGTCCAGTTAAGGACGTTCTAGCTGGTTTAAGAGCAAATGAAGCTCGCTACTTCTGGAATAAGTATAAAATCAGATATGAGGTCTTTACTCCAGAGGAGAAGCCAGAAATCCCACCCTTTATTGAAAAGGTACTTGAAGAACGTGATATGGTCTTTCCCTATAAAGCACTTTGTGTCTCTCAATTTGAAGTTGATGGCATTTTGTGGTCACATATTTATTATGACAATGGCTTAGCAGTCAATGTTCTCTATACTTTAGCTGAAGGTGGCAAACGTGCCCTAGGCTTTAAATTGTCAAATGGGATTGAAATTCCAAAGGAATTTGAAGGGAAATTCAAATTTGCACGTCAACGTTCCAAACTTGCTGGAGAAATACGGGGCAGCTTCTTTGTCATTAAAAAAGAATATCTGTAAAACTGGAAGCTTTTTTCCAGTTTTTTTAATCTGATATGGTCTTTCATTTAAAAGAAAAGAAGTCCTTTGTCTACATTATGTGAAGAGCATTAGGCTCTTCTTTTTGTTATAATAGGGCTATGATAAAAATATATAATCCTAACAAGCTTACTAAACAAAGGTTTTTTCAAGAACTCATTAACTACCTTGATCAAAATGACCGCCCTATTTTGAGACAAATTAAAAAGGCTTTCCCTCAGGAAAAAAACTTGGATCGGTGCTTAGAAGATTATATTCAAGCAGGCTATATTCTGAGAAAAGATAAACGCTATCAATTGAATATTCCACTACTGACAGATATGTCTCAATTGGTATTTGACCAAATGGTTTTTATAGACATAGATTCAGATCTCTATCAGACATTTTTAAATAAAAGATTTGAAAGCAGATTAACCAACAATACCAATGATCTTCTTATTTTAGAAGAAACTGATTTTGCCAGGAACCGTCTGACCCTCTCTAATTATTTCTATAAACTGCAAAAAGGAGAGCAAGTATCTTCTGAACAACTTCCCCTTTTTCAGATATTGGGAGATGTTAACCCAGACTATGCTCTAAAATATCTGAGCAACTTTTTAATTAAATTCTGCCGAAAAGACCTTGTCATGCAAAAAAGACCAGACATCTTTTGTCGGGCCCTTGAAATCTTAGGCTATATCAAAGAAGTAGACGAAAACAAATACCAACTGACCTGTTCCTTGGATAAAGAAGCTCTAATTTTAAGAAGCTACTAAAAAAGTTAGAAGATCCTGTTCTTCTAACTTCAGACTGTAGACAAACCCTATTTACTTAGACAAATAGGCTAGGAAGCTCTGCAGAGTATCAATAAATTTCTTATTTCTGAGAGCGCAAGCGAGCTTATTAAAGATATATCCGCCGTGGTGAAAGTATCTAAAATACCCTTAATATCAATATTTTAGACACTGGGAACTTGCCAGACCTTAGGCTCGAAAGTTAGGTATGGAATTCTTTGGTTTTCTTAAACAGTCATTCCCCTGACTGTTTAACCTGTCCGACAGCACCTAAGGAAGATATCAAAAAATGACTTTTTCTTCTAACTTTTTTTAATGGGATCGAAACATTAAATATAAGAAATAAGGTGCTCCAATCAATGAAATAATGATGCCAGTAGAGATATTGGCTCCCACAAGAAAGACTCGGCATATAGTATCAGAGACTAATAAGAGAATCATTCCGATGAGAAGACTGGCTGGTAGATTCAAGCGATGATCATCACCAAGTAGTCTTTGCCCCAAGTGACCAGAAATCAAGCCAATAAAAGTGATATTGCCTACCAAACTAACACTGAGTGCAGCTAGAGAGGTGGCAAGAACCAAACAAAGCAGCCGTTCTCTCTTCACATTCAAGCCTAGACTGATCGCACTTTCTTCAGAAAGAGAGAGGATATTTAGCTGATAAGCCTTGGAAAAAACAATGACCCATAAGATAAGCATCAGAGGCGTCAGAATCTCAAGGCTGGTCCAGTCATCCCCACTGATCCGTCCACTAAGCCAATTAACAATGTAATCAACCTTGTAGCGATTGATATTTCCCACTAGGGCAATCATGAAACTAGATAGCATGGTAGAAAAACCAACACCAATAATAATCAGAGTAAAGGGGTTGATTTGTCTATTTCTACCCAGGGACAAGTGATAAACCAGAAAAGTACTGGTAAAAGACCCTAACATAGCTAAAAAAGGCAAGTAATGAATAGTATCAGGATTTTCCAGATTAGCAAATGATACCATGATAGCAATGACTAGACCAGCGCCAGCATTAATTCCCAAAATCCCAGAATCTGCCAAAGGATTTTTGGTTAGAGTTTGTAGTAATCTACCTGCAAGAGCAAGAGAGGCTCCGCCAAATAGGGACGCCAAAATTCTTGGCAGACGAATTTTGGTAATAATGAGTATCATATCAGGAGAGGTTTTTCCAAGTAATAAGTTAAAGATCTGCTGGATGGAAAAGCTAGAGTCCCCAATGGACAAAGAAATAATAAAAGCACAGACTACTATGAGCAAAAGGATGGGTAATAAAAAGACTCTCCTTTTTAATGTCATAGCTGGCCTCCTTTTTTGGCCAACCAGAGAAATACTGGAAGACCAAGAAAACTAATCACTGCTGTGATTGGTGTTTCATAGGGTGGGTTAAGTGTCCGACAAAGTAAGTCAACCCACATCATAAACGTAGCCCCAGCAAGTGCTGTCATAGGGGTGTTGAGCTTGTAATTACCAGCAGCAAAGCTTTTGATAAGATGGGGAATGATTAAACCGACAAAGGCAATATTACCAGCTATGGCCACAGAAGCTGATGAAAGCAGTAAAACAATAGCTAAAAAGATAAAGTTCATTAACCTAGTGTTTTGCCCCAGGGATTGTGCCCTTGTTTCATCTAAGCTTAAGATGGTCAATTGATAGCTTAAGAACTGTGTCAGCACAAGACCTAAAAGAATGATAGGTGCAATAATGGATAGCATCTTCCAGTTGACACCAATAAAACCTCCGGCCTGCCAGCCTATAATGGAGTTGGCTAAATGGAAATAGTTAATGATAGCCTGGCCTATAGCTGATAAAAAAGTAGAGACCACAGCTCCGGCTAAAACCAGCCTTAGTTGCTGGTAACCTTTTCCGGGTTGATAGGAAAGGGAAAAGACAATCAAAGAGGCTAATGCTGAACCAAGTAGACAGACTAGAATAATCTGACTGTAATGAAGGTGTTTTAAGAAGGTATAAGACACCGCCAAAGCCAAGGCAGCTCCCGTGTTGATCCCTAGTAGACCTGGATCAGCAATGGGGTTACGTGTAATGGCTTGCATGAGCATCCCTGAAACAGCCAAAGCAGCCCCCACTAAGATGGTGGCTATGATACGTGGCAGACGAATGGAAAGTAAAATGGATTCCTGACGGGGAGTCCCTGTTTTTTCAATCAAAATCTGATAAAGAGCCTCTTTTGAAAAATGCCAAGCTCCAAAACGTAAGCTCAGATAAAGGCCAATGACAAACAAGATAGCTATGATTAAAAAAAGAAGCCAAAGATTATTTGGCTTATTGCTATGTCTTAGAGAAAAATCTCTATTTTTCATATAAAAGTAACCTCTTAGGATACTTTAGCACTTGCTAAAATTTCTTTTCTCAGAGTCTTTAGCTCATACTCAAGTGAGATAGGATCAGTAAAGTAGAAGGTGTTGGCATTGACCTTGATGATATGGTTCTTTTTAACAGCTTCTATGTTTTTCCATAGAGCACTTTCATATAAGGCAGAGCCGGTTTTATTGTCTTCTGCAGCAATGACCACATAGTCTCCTAAATAGTCTGGTAAGACTTCTTGTGAGATAGATAGGTAACCCTTAGGAAATACTTCCTTTTTGACCTTTTCAGGTGCGTCATAGTTGAAGGCTTGGTGAATAATCTCGCCTCCACGTCCCCAGTCTTTACCAAAGAGGTAAATTTCCTTTTCATAAAGTCCGACAATAGTGAAAGTAGCCTTATCACCAGTTACGGCTTTGACTTCTTTTGCAAAGGCCTTTGTATCTTTGTCCCATTTATCTAACCATTGGTCTGTTTTCTTAGTCTGATTAAAGACCTTTCCAAAGTCAGAAAAGACTTGCAGGTAGTCATGTTTACGATATTCAACAGAAATTAAGGGAGCAATTTCAGCTAGTTGTTTAATATTTTCTTCGTTTGAGCCAACAACAATAAGGTCTGGCTTAAGAGCTGTGATAGCTTCTAAATCAGTTGCTGCAACAACCTTGGCACCTTTAACATAATCTTTCAAAATAGGATTTTTCTGGTCATAGGTGGTCATTCCAACGATAGGCAAATCAAGCTTTGCCAAATAGCCTGTGTAGGTAGAAGCTAGTGAAACAATGCGTTTTGGCTTTTCAGGGATCTTGCCTTTATAAGTGAAGCCACTGATTTTTGGCATTTTAGAAATAGCGCCCTGCTTTTCAGTCTGATTTGACTGAGAACCTGTGCAGGCTACTAATGAAAAACCAGTGACCAACAAGGTCAAGAGTAAAAATAACTTTTTCATGAATTCTATTCTCCTAGAATAAATTTATATGAGTTGGTAGCTTAAAATAATAGGGCACTTATGGATAGGATCTTCAATCAACTGGGCATCAATGTTAAAGGTTTCCTTAATCATATCAGCTGTCATAACTTCCTTAACAGATCCTTCATAAGTAATGCACCCCTCTTTCATGGCAATCAGACGATCTGAAAAACGAGAAGAGAGGTTTAAATCATGAAGCACCATGACAATTGTTTTTTGAGAAGTCTTATTGAGCTCACTTAGCAATTGCAAAATTTCCAATTGGTGATTCATATCAAGATAAGTTGTAGGTTCATCAAGAAAGATGGTATCGGTGTCTTGAGCTAGGGCCATAGCAATCCAAACACGTTGTCGTTGTCCACCAGAAAGAGAATCGACAGCATGCTTTGAAAGGCTGCTAGTATGTGTGACCTGCAAAGCCCATTCAATGATTTCTTTATCCTTTTCAGTTAATCGGCCTAATTGCCGCTGATGAGGATACCGCCCATAAGAAACTAATTGGTAGACACTAATGCCATCTGTAACTTCTTGAACCTGAGGAAGTAGTGCCATTTTTTTAGCAATGGCTTTAGTTGGCATACTTGAAATAGCATGTCCATCTATTAAAATACTTCCTTTTGAAATGGGAATAATTCTGGTGAGAGCCTTGAGCAAAGTTGATTTTCCACAACCATTAGCACCAATGATTGTCGTTATCTTATGACGATGAAGTTCAAGAGACAAGTCATTAATGATACTTTCTTTGCCGTAAGTAACTCCGATATGATCTGCACTAATGGTTGACATGATGACCTCCTTTTCCTAATTTACTTTGTCAAAGCCCTCTCATTATAGCATAGAAAAAAGGCTTGAGACAGCCTTTTTAGATAGAAATTATTATTTTTTTGAAATTTTTTTCTAATTTAGAATCATTAAAAAGAGTAGCAATAATGGTTATAAATAAGCCAGTATTTTAAGCTTGATTCACATATTTTTGGGCAATAGCCTTGTCACCTGCATAGTCCATTTTTTGACCTTTGACAATCTGGTAAGCATCGGCACCTTTTCCAGCAATGATCAGAGCGTCCCCAGTAGCTTGACAATTTTTCAAGCCTTCTTTGATGGCCTCTTCACGGTCAACTATAATGGTCACAGATCGGTCAACATGGCTAGCAATTTCTTGTGAAATCAGCTCTGGATTTTCATAATTAGGATCATCGGCGGTCAGGATCACTTTTAAATGAGGGTGCTTGTTGATAACCTGACCAAAATCAGCCCGTCTACTTTCACCTTTGTTACCAGTAGAACCTATGATGAGACTGATCTGTCCTTTTTGATGTTCCTCAACCACAGACACTAATTTCTCTAGGCTGTCACCATTATGAGCGTAGTCAACAAAGACCTTGGCACCACTTGGATGTGTCAGGACTTCCATGCGACCAGGAACACTTGTTTTGGCAATTCCTTTTTTGATGTCTTCTAAACTTGCACTTAGTCTTAAACAAGCAAGCCCAGCAGCAATAGCATTTTCTTGGTTAAAGCGTCCAATTAAGTTGATATCATAGGAAGCAGCGATTTTCCCTTTCACAGTGAAGGAGAAGGCTTGACTGTCTGTTATAGCATTGTCTGAATGCTTACCATAAAAGTCATGATCCTGATCAGCAACTTCTTGGGAGAGAATGTCAAAGTGATCCATACCACTATTAACAATAACAGCTCTGCTATTGTGCATTAAAAGGCGTTTATGATAGAAGTAATCTTCAAAAGAAGGGTGTTCAATGGGACCAATGTGGTCTGGACTAATATTTAAGAAAACACCAACATCAAATTGTAAGCCATACACACGTCCAACTAGATAGGCCTGGCTTGATACTTCCATAATCAGATGGGTCATGCCATTGGCTACGCAGTCAGCCATCATTTTGAACAAGTCTAAGCTTTCTGGGGTGGTTAGCTGGGATTTAAAGAAAGTTTTACCATCAAGAGTGGTGTTCATGGTGGATAACATAGCTGGCTTATGGGACTCTTTAAGAATATGGTAGGCAAAATAAGCAGCTGTTGTTTTACCCTTGGTACCAGTAAAGGCAAGTAGTTTCAACTTGTCTTGAGGATTGTTATAAAAGGCCATAGCAATGAGGCTCATAGCATGTTTGATATTGGACACCAAAATAGCAGGTATGCCAATCTCATAGTCTACCTCAGAAATATAAGCCTTGAGACCATTGGTGACAGCATCTTTGAGATAGTCAACTTTAAAATCTCGTCCTTTTGCAAAAAAGAGGGTCTGAGAGTCGGTTTTACGACTATCATAACTTAGTTTTTCAAAACTGAGACCTGAATAGTAGTAGTGATAGTTCCCATCAGCTATCACTTCTCTAAAGTTATGGTCTTCTTTTAACAGTTCAATTGTTTTTTCAATAGTTATCATACTCCTTATTTTATCTCTAAAATTCTAGATTTACAAGTAAGTTGCAAAAGTTTATAATATACCTAATACAAGAAAGAAAGAATAGACATGGTAAAGAATAGAAATGAATTAACACAAGAAGAACTCATGCTCCAAGGGACGGTCTGGTCAACAGCTAGTAACTTTATCAGTCGTCTTCTCGGGGCTATTTATGTCATTCCCTGGTTTATGTGGATGGGAGAGCATGCCACACAGGCTAATGCCCTCTTTAACATGGGCTACAATGTCTATGCCTATTTTTTACTAATATCAACAACTGGGCTTAATGTGGCTATTGCCAAACAGGTAGCCAAGTATAATTCCATGAACCAAAAAGAACATAGTTACCAGCTCATTAGAACAACCCTTAAGCTTATGGTTGGTCTTGGCTTGGTCTTTGGTTTGATCATGTATCTTACCTCACCTCTTTTTGCTACCCTTTCTGGTAGTGACAAAGAGCTCATACCAGTAATGCACAGCCTTTCCTTAGCCGTTTTGGGCTTCCCTGTTATGAGTGTGATTCGTGGTATTTTCCAAGGTTACAACAACTTAAAACCCTTTGCTTTAAGTCAAATTGCAGAGCAGATTATCCGTGTGATTTGGATGCTTCTGGCTACTTTTTTCATTATGAAGATAGGCTCTGGTAACTATGTTGAAGCTGTTACCCAGTCAACCTTTGCAACCTTTATTGGAATGCTTGCCAGCATGGCAGTCCTCATTTACTTCTTGGGCAAACAAGGCTTGTTACAAGTTATATTTACAAAGCCTAAGCTAGAAGTGCCAATAGATGCCAAGGGTTTATTACTAGAAACCTTAAAAGAGTCCATTCCTTTTATCATCACAGGCAGTGCCATTCAGGCCTTTCAATTAATTGACCAGTGGACCTTTAGCAATACCATGTTGATTTTTACCCAATATAGCAAGTCACAACTAATGGTTTTATTTGGCTATTTTAATGCCAATCCTGCAAAAATCACCATGATCCTGATTGCTGTGGCTGGTTCCATTGGTGGTGTGGGGATAGCCCTCTTGACTGAAAATTATGTCAAAAAAGACATGAAGGCAGCTGCCAAACTGATTATCAATAACATATTGATGTTAGTCATGTTTTTATTGCCAGCCTTAACAGGAGCTATCATCTTAGCAAAACCACTTTACACTGTCTTTTATGGGATTTCTGAAGGCCTAGCCATTGATTTATTCAGAGTTGTCTTATTGCAAGTTATTCTTTTGGCCTTCTATTCTCTTTTGGCTCCCATGCTACAAGCTTTATTTGAAAATAAGAGAGCAGTCTACTATTTTTCCCTCGGTGTCATTGTTAAGCTGGCTCTACAGGTACCATCGATCTATCTTTTCCATTCCTATGGCCCACTTTTAGCGACGACATTTGGTTTATTAGTCCCAATTGTCCTCATGTTTCGCCGTTTGCATAAGATTACCCGTTTTAACCGCCAGCTATTATTCAGACAAGCCTTACTTCTTTTAATCTTGACAAGCCTTATGGGGATTGTCGTAGCATTAGCTAATTATTTATTAGGTTTTGTCCTTGTCCCAGACGGACGCCTAGCAAGTCTCTTATACTTGGCTATCATTGGATTCATAGGCTTCATGTTCTATGCCTATCTGACCCTAGCTACCCATCAACTTGATCGGATCATTGGCCATGGCAAAGCCCAACGCTTACGTCAAAAATTGAAATTACCATGATAAATGGCAGAGCTTAAGTTATGGAAAGTCTGATTGCTGATCAGATTTTCTTTTTTGTTTTTTTAACCTGACTTTTTAAAAAATTCTTCTGCAAAATACATTGAATTTTGCTATAATAGTGAAAGTGAAAAAAAGAAGAAGGAAGTAAATCGACATGGGAAAATTTCAAGTTATTTCGCATCCACTTATCCAGCACAAATTATCAATTTTACGTCGTGAAGATACCTCAACAAAGAATTTCCGGGAATTAGTCAATGAAATTGCCATGTTAATGGGTTATGAAGTATCTCGTGATCTTCCCTTAGAAGACGTAGAAATTCAAACACCAGTGTCTAAAACAATTCAAAAACAATTAGCTGGGAAAAAATTAGCTATTGTTCCTATTTTACGGGCTGGAATTGGGATGGTAGATGGCTTTTTAAGCTTGGTTCCTGCAGCCAAAGTTGGCCATATTGGTATGTACCGTGATGAAGAAACCTTGGAACCTGTTGAATACTTAGTAAAACTTCCTGAAGACATTGACCAACGTCAAATCTTTGTGGTTGACCCAATGTTAGCTACTGGGGGCTCTGCTATTTTAGCTGTGGATTCCTTGAAGAAACGTGGTGCAGCCAATATTAAATTTGTCTGCTTGGTAGCAGCTCCAGAAGGTGTTAAAAAACTTCAAGATGCACATCCAGATGTTGATATCTATACTGCAGCCCTAGATGAAAAACTTAATGAACACGGCTATATCGTCCCGGGCCTTGGTGACGCTGGTGATCGCCTATTTGGAACTAAATAAAACAGTCCAGTGGACTGTTTTATCCTGAGCCAAGAAATAGGAAAGCGAAGTAAGTCCAGCGGCAAGAAAAAGTATCAAAAATCATTAAAAAGTTTGAAGAAGTTTAATATTTGACCTTATTTGACCAATAGATTATAATAGGGTCAATCATTAAAAAGAAACGGTAGGGTAGATTGAAACCAACCGTTTCACTTAGATTGGAGAATTATATGATCCCTGTTGTTATTGAACAAACAAGTCGTGGTGAACGCTCTTATGACATTTACTCACGCCTTTTAAAAGATCGTATTATCATGCTTACAGGTCCTGTAGAAGATAATATGGCAAATTCAGTTATTGCTCAGCTCTTATTCCTAGATGCTCAGGATAATACAAAAGACATTTATTTATATGTGAACACACCTGGAGGTTCTGTTTCAGCTGGTCTAGCTATTGTTGATACCATGAACTTTATTAAATCAGATGTGCAAACTATTGTTATGGGTATGGCTGCTTCAATGGGAACCATTATTGCTTCTTCAGGAGCAAAAGGGAAACGTTTCATGCTTCCTAATGCAGAATACCTGATCCATCAACCGATGGGAGGAGCTGGTAACGGAACACAGCAGTCTGATATGGCCATTGTTGCTGAACAACTCTTGAAAACACGTAAACGTTTAGAAAAAATCTTAGCTGACAATTCTGGTAAAACAATCAAACAAATCCATAAGGATGCTGAACGTGACTACTGGATGGACGCTAAAGAAACATTAGCCTATGGCTTCATTGATGAAATTATGGAAAATAACAAGTTAAAATAAAGTTAAAATAGCCTTGCAATGAAAAGCGCCCCATAAGTTAGACAAAAATGATATGTACTCCTTTCACTGGACTATCCAGTGAAAGGGTTTTTTGTATGAACTTAAGTTATGAAGATAAAAAACTGTTGAATAAGTGAGAAAAGAAGGCAGGACATTGTCTCATCTAAGGAAAGCCTATCACATCAGAAAACAATAGCTTAAAAACAGACGAAGTAACAAACTTTAAGAGATAAATACCAGAAAAAACTAACTTTTTAGGGTTAAAGACTTATATAAATGGTATAATAAACCTATATCCAAACAATAACCGAAATGCTTGGATATGGAGAGAGAGGAAGGCTAGGGCTGAAGATCTTTAGCCTTTCTCTATGTTACAGGAGAAGAAGACTAGCCCCTCATTTCATTGTAAAAATCTCAAATACTTTTAAAAGACCTTCAGTTTTTGACAAGGCTAATTTGTGGTATAATCAACTTATGTTAATTATCAATGAAGAGCTCTTAGAAATTGAAGATGCCATAGATACATTAGTTGCAAACCTACTAAAAACCCCTGAATATAAAAATTGCTGCCGTCTGAAAAAGATCTTTGAAAGCGACCAGGCCTTGCAAAAGCAGCTAGCAGACTTTAAAGATCTTAAGGATCGCTATGAAGAGGCCAGTCGTTATGCGGACTTTCATCCAGAAACAAAGGATCTTAAAAGAGCTCTCTTATTTAAAAAAAGGCAGCTAGATCTTAATCCTCTAACTGTGGAATTCAGATATGCAGAGGTTGATTTTCAAAAACACCTGGCTAAGATTGCCCAAAAACTTGCAAAAACTGTATCCTCATCCATATTTGTGGATAGTGGCTTACCTTTAGCTCCTAAAAGAGAGCGGCCTTCAATAGGGATCTATCAAAATATTAAAGAAAAGGATATGTGATGTTTGAAAAACAAAAAAGAATAGGTCTACTTGTCTACCTCTACTATAACCGTGATGCTAGAAAAGTTTACAAGTATGGAGACCTCTATTACCATTCTAAAAGATCAAGGTATCTTCTCCTCTATGTCAACAAAGAAGATGCCTCAGAAAAGATTAAAGAAATTAGCAAACTAAGATTTGTCAGAGAAGTCAAAGTTTCTAAATTTGATGAAATTGACCATAAATTTGTTGGCAATTTGCAACGTCCAGAAGAAACTCTCTAAAGTCTATAGGAAATTCCAACTTGAAGAAAACTTAGTTTGTCTTCAAGTTTTTACTTACTCTTTCTTAAAGCCCCATTGCTTTTGTTACTAAAAAGGTAAAATCGAAGATCAGAGAAGCACATCACTTTGTCTAAATTTGGAGACGCTGCTTTTAATTGGCAGTGTCTTTTTCTCTTAAATTTTGGTAAAATAGGGTAATCAATGAAAAAGGATAGAAGATGTCAAAAGGTATAATCATCACATTTGAAGGGCCTGATGGAGCTGGAAAAACCAGTGTCTTAGAAGAAATCATTCCCTTTATGGAAAAAGAATTTAATCAACCTCTTTTAAGCACCAGAGAGCCTGGGGGTGTTGCCATAGCTGAAAGCATTAGAGAGATTATCTTAGATGTTGAAAATACAGCAATGGATAAGAAAACAGAGCTCTTGCTCTACATAGCTGCCAGACGCCAACATTTGGTTGAAAAGGTCCTGCCAGCAGTTAAAGAAGGAAAAATTGTCTTAATAGACCGTTTCACAGATAGTTCAGTAGCCTATCAGGGATCAGGAAGAGGCCTTGACAAGGAAGCTATCAAGTGGTTAAACCACTACGCAACAGATGGAATGGAACCGACTTTGACCCTTTACTTTGATGTGCCATCAGAGATTGGTCTGGCAAGAATTGAGCAAAATAAAGAGCGTGAAGTCAATCGATTAGACCTGGAAAAGTTAGACATGCACCAAAAGGTCAGACAGGGCTATTTGGAGTTAGCAGAAGAAAACAAGGACAGGATTGTAACCATTAATGCTGCACAGCCCTTAGAAAAAGTCATCGCTGACACCAAAGAGGTTATTTTACAGCAGCTTGAAGCTTAAGAAGGAGTGATTGAAATGAATATAGAGGAACAGGTACCACAAGCCTTTCAATCCTTTAAGCAGGTTTTACAAAAAAATCGGCTCAATCATGCTTATCTTTTCTCAGGAGACTATGCCAACTATGAAATGGCCTTGTACCTAGCAAAAGCTATTTTCTGCCAGGATAAAAGTGACCATTTACCCTGTGGTCAATGCCGCATCTGCCAACTGATTGACCAAAATGAATTTTCTGATTTAAAGATCATAGAGCCTAATGGACAAGTGATTAAAACAGAAACTGTTAAAGAAATGATGAAGAACTTTTCACAGACGGGCTATGAAAGTGAGCACCAAGTTTTTATCATCAAAGACTGCGAAAAGATGCATGTTAACGCAGCCAACAGTATCTTGAAATTCATTGAAGAGCCTCAAAGCTCATCCTATATCTTTTTACTAACTAATGATGATAGCCTAGTCTTACCAACCATAAAAAGTCGTGCACAATTATTTCATTTTCCAAAGAATGAAAAACAACTTTCTACACAGGCTCAGGAGCTTGGGCTTTTAAAAAAGCAGGCAGATTTATTGGCAAAGCTGGCTAAGAGCCCTAGAGAACTAGAAGAGTTAGCAGCAAATACCAAAATGCTAGAATGCATACGACTTTGTCAGAAATTTGTGTCTATTTTACTGAAGGATAAGAAACAGGCTTACTTGGAAGTTAGTCGCCTCAGTCTACAAGTTGCTGACAAAAAAGAGCAGGATATGGTCCTACAGCTACTAACCCTCCTTCTTTCAGAAGATTATACCAATCAAAAAGCCCTAGCTTATCTTGAAAAAGTGTATCTAGCAAGACGAATGTGGCGTAGTAATGTCAACTTTCAGAATAGTTTAGAATATATGGTGATATCATGACAAGCACAATTGGAGTAAGGTTTTGTCAATCAAAAACGGTTAAATATGTTGTTAGTAAGGAAGATTTTCCCTTACTAACATGGGTAGTGGTTAAAGACAGTAAAGGGTCTTTTCTGGGACAGGTCTGTCAGCCACTGAAGGCATTTAAAGAAGCACAGTTGCCTGATAATATGCCTTATATTTTAAGACAGGCTAATACTATGGATCTTAAAGCTTATGCTAATAATGCTCAGCTGGCTCAAGATTCTAAGCCTACAGTAAAAGAAATGATCGCCTCCTATCAATTGGGGATGAAGGTGATTGACATTAGCTTTCCCTTGGAGCGGAATTTTGTTTTAATTACCTTTACTGCCGAGGAAAGAGTGGATTTTAGACAGCTCCTAAAAGAATTAGCTTCTTTTTTTAAAACAAGAATTGAACTGAGGCAACTCAACAGCCGGCAAGAAGCCAAAGTTTATGGTGGCATAGGCCCCTGTGGCAGGCCTCTGTGTTGTTCGACCTTTTTAGGAGAATTTCCTACCCTGTCCATAAAAATGTTAAAAAACCAAAGTTTGTCATTAAATTCCATCAAAAATTTAGGAAACTGTGGACGGCTCTTATGTTGCTTACAGTACGAGGATGCTTTTTACGTGGAAAGTAAGAAGAAGTTCCCTGATTATGGTAGTACAGTAAAAACAAGTGATGGAGAAGCTAAGGTTGTTTCCATAGATATCTTCACAGAAACCTTGAAACTCAAATTTGATGACAAGGAAACAGTGATGACATATGATTTAGAGGAGGTTATAATTGGTAAATAAAAGAGAGCTATTTGATGCCTTTGATGGTTTTTCTCAAAACCTCATGGTTACTTTAGCAGATATTGAAGCCATGAAAAAACAAGTCCAAGGACTTGTTGAGGAAAATGCGGTATTACGGATTGAAAATACCAAACTTCGAGAAAGATTGAGTCAAATAGAACATGAAACTCTTGCTAAGTCTACCAGCAAACAAGGGAAGAACCATCTAGAAGGAATCTACGAGGAAGGCTTCCACATTTGCAACTTCTTTTATGGGCAACGCCGTGAGAATGACGAAGAATGTATGTTTTGCAGAGAACTATTAGATAGAAAGTCCTAAGATGCAAGTTCAAAAAAGCTTTAAAGATCCAAAAGATAGCGGAATCCTCTACTTGGTTCCAACACCCATTGGCAATTTACAGGATATGACCTATCGAGCAGTCATCCTGCTAGCAGAAGTTGATCTCATCTGTGCTGAAGACACCAGAAATACTGGTCTACTTTTAAAACATTTTGATATTAAGACCAAGCAGATCTCCTTTCATGAGCATAATGCCTTTGAGAAGATACCCCAATTAATTGAAAAACTCCTCTCAGGTCAGTCAATTGCCCAGGTTTCAGATGCTGGCATGCCCTCTATTTCTGATCCTGGTCATGACTTGGTCAAGGAGGCTATTGCTCAAGGCATCAAGGTGGTTTCCCTTCCAGGGGCTTCTGCAGGGATCACAGCGCTGATTGCCAGTGGACTAGCTCCGCAGCCCCATCTTTTCTTTGGTTTTTTACCCAGAAAATCAGGCCAACAAAAAGCCTTTTTTGAAAGTAAAAAAGCCTATCCTGAAACACAAATTTTTTATGAATCTCCCTATAGGGTTTCTGATACCTTGAAAAATATGCATGAGGTTTATGGAGAACGTTCCCTTGTTTTGGTGAGGGAATTAACTAAGGTCTATGAAGAGTACCAAAGAGGCTCGATCAGTGAGATCATGGCCTATATCAATGAAAATCCACTCAAGGGCGAATGCCTGATTATTGTCGAAGGAGCCGGAGAAGAAGACCAAGTAAAAGCTGAATTAGAAGTTAGGGATCCCCTAGAAATGGTTACAGCTGAAATTGAAGCGGGTCTAAAACCAAATCATGCCATCAAAAAAGTAGCAAAGTCTCTACAAATCAATAGACAAGACCTCTACAATAGCTATCATGACCTCTAGTCATTTCTTAAAAATAAAAAGCCAGGATATGATCCTAGCAACAGAATGGAAGAAAAAACTTTTTTCTTCTCTTTTTTTGTTATTAGAGGAAGAAGTCAGGTAAAGATCATATCTTTGGCCTATCATTTCCTCACTTTGCGAGAAGAAGTTCCCAGTAAAAACATAAATAAGAATTTGTAACTGTATTAATGACTTGTTTTCATCTTTTCAAGATAATAGGTTATCAGAGAGACACAGGGTCCTGTAAGTAAGGTAGCCAGTAAAGTTCCTTCACGTATGCCTAAAAATGGTTGGGACAATAAAAAAGATATCACTAGTGCTACAAAGACCATTGTAAAATCAGACCAAAGTTTGACTTTGGGAAAGGACAGGTTAAAATGCTTGGCTATGGATTGAGGTAAGCCCTCACCCGGCATTAAAATAAAGTCTGCTCTCACTTCAATGACAACGCCAATGGCAAGAATAATGATGCTAATTAGTAATATTGTTAATTGGAAAATATAACTATTAAAATGAGTTAATACTTCTAGGAGATTGACATAAAAGTTGATGAAAAAGCCAAATAAAGCTCCAGGTATGATTTGAATAAGCAGTTTAAATAAATCCGACCAATGGAGATGAATTCCTAGGATTATTATTTGTATAATAACCAAAAGTACCATAAATAATATGGTGTATAAGCCAATTGATTGCTTTAAAATTTCAGATAAAACATTTGGAATTGCTGCAATAGGTGAGGTTCCTAATTGTGATAATTTAGACAGGGCAACTCCAATTGCCATAATATTGATACCAATAAAAAAACGTAATATCTTCATCTTTAAGTTCCTTTCTATCATCATCATTTTTTAACAGTGACAGATCTGAATACCCAGTAGCTAGGAATGAGTATCACCAATAAAATGACTACAATAAAAAAGAATAAGCTCTCTTTAGTAGAATTGTGAAATATTACTAGTGAGACTTATTCCTTTTTGTCATTATTCTACTGTTTCTGTTAAAATGAAATTCTGTTATCCTTTGGATTTCTGATATCGTTATATTTATTATATCAAATTACTGTAAAAAAGATTAGAATTGACACTTAGTAAGCTGTAAGACTGTTTTTTCCTATGTAAAAAGTAAAAGGCCAGGATATGATTCTAGCACTTTTTAGATTATCTTTGTACCGTGAACAATCTTGATACCAGTTAGTTGGCTTAGTTCTTCAGCATTTTCGGCAGTAACTCCCCCGCCAATCATAATTTCAATCCGATTCTTTGAAGCTTCAATCAATTTCTTGATATGGTTGATATTATTATAGATAGACTGATTATCCTTAGAACCATGGATCAGTATCCTCTCAAAGCCATAGGAAATCAATTGTTCCATAGCTTCGATCTGTTTATCTTTATCAATCTGGTCAAAGGCCATATGGAAAACAAGTGGCAAGCCTTGACTTGCTGGTAGTAGCTGCTCTATAGCCTCAGTATCAAGCAGAGCATCCTTAGTCAAGATCCCAAGAACCAGTGCGTCAGAACCAGCTTCGATGGCTTTGAGCATATCTTCTTCCATGGCCCTTAATTCCAAATCATTATAGGTGAAATCCCCACCTCTTGGCCTAATCATGGTAGCAACAGAAATGGACTTTTCATGAAGCAGGGTGCAGGCTTCTTTAATGACACCGTAGGAAGGTGTTGTGCCTCCGACAGCAAGGTTGTCACACAGCTCCACACGATGAACTTCTTTAGCTTTTAACTGCCCCAGATGGGTTAAATTCTCAGCACAGAATTCTTTTATTAACATGTCATATCTCCTTTTTTATTCTTTATTATAACATGTTTTTGGGAATCAGCAGAGCCTAAAATATTTTTAAAATTTTTGAAACTTATGCTATAATTTGGATTATTATACGAAAAAAAGCTGAAGTGAAAAATAAGAATTAAGAATGTGAGGAACGATCAGTCATGAAAATAAGACTAGCCTTTCCCAATGAAGTGTCACAAATCATGACCATCATAGAGGATGCCAAGAAAATCATTGCAAGCTATGGCAGTGACCAGTGGCAGGATGCCTACCCTGATCAAGCCCTTATTACTGATGATATTATGAATGGTCATGGCTATGTGGCCCTCATAGAGAAGGAGAGGTGGTTGCCTATGCGGCTGCTATCTATGGCAATGAAAGTGCCTATAATCAGATTTATGAAGGCAAATGGTTAAATGACCAGAAGGACTACCTGACCTTTCATCGGGTAGCTGTTTCAAAAGATAGACAAGGTCAAGCCATAGCTCAGACCTTCTTACAAGGCTTGATTGAAGGCTTTGATCAGAAAGATTTTCGCTCTGATACCCATGAAAAAAATCTGGCCATGCAACACCTACTGGACAAATTAGGCTTTAGCTACTGTGGGAAAGTTCCCCTAACAGGAGTGAGACTAGCCTATCAGAAGATAAAGTCAGAAGCAGAACAAGCTACTTACCAAGAAATAGATGAAGACAGCCGCTATGGACTTTAGGACAGAGATGATTCTGAACTACAGGCTAGATCCCTTCTGATTTGCTTTCAAGCTGACTTTACTTTATACTGATTTTACTGAGTGCAAGGAGGAAAACCATGCCCCTCTACAAAACCATCTACAAGTCGCCTATTGGTGACCTATCCTTAGTAGCTAATCAAGATGCACTGATTGGCTCTTGGTTTGTCAATCAAAAATTTTTTGAAGCTTCCTTAGCTTGTCTAGAAGAAGAACTCCTCTTGCAAGGGCACCCCATCTTAGACCTAGCTATAGAGTGGCTAGATGCTTATTTTGCCGGAGAACATCCAGAACAGGCCACTTTTTTACAAAGTAGTGGCAGCCCTTTTCAAGAAAAGGTCTGGTCACACTTGCAACTTATCCCTGAAGGCGGTACCCAGACCTATGGCCGTATTGCCCGTGACATCAATTGTAAATCCGCTCAGGCAGTGGGTGGAGCAGTGGGTAAAAATCCCCTCAGCATCTTTATCCCCTGCCACCGCGTCCTTGCCAGCAATGGTGCCTTGACCGGCTACGCCGCAGGGATTGATCGGAAAATCTGGTTATTAAATCATGAAAGTAAGAGAGGAAAAAAGGAGAAGAAATGATTATTTTTTACGAATATCCTAAATGCTCAACCTGTCAAAGAGCTAAAGCAGAACTAAAAACTTTGGTAGATGACTTTAAGTCCATAGATATTAAAGAAAATCCTCCTCAAGCAGAGCTTTTCAAAAAGTGGATGACAGAATCCTCATTTAGCATGAAGAATTTTTTCAACACTAGTGGCAACAGCTACCGCCAACTAGGCCTCAAAAATAAAATTGATGACCTAAGCATCGATCAGGCCGCTTCACTCTTATCAGAAGATGGCATGCTGGCCAAAAGACCAATCCTTGTAAAAGACGGACAGGTCTTACAGATTGGAGCGAGAAAGCCCTACAAGGATCTCTTTAAAGACTAAATAAATATGAATAATAAGAAAATAAAACAAACATTTTTAATAGTATGTTGTATTATTATATTGTTATTTGCTATAAATAATTTTTTTAAGGGACAATTTATTATTGGCTCGATAAAAGCATTTTTTGCAGTCTTTCTGCTTATTATCTGTAGTGATAAAAAACTGATTCCGTAACTCCATACTTTATTATTAAGAGATGACCAATCAAAGACAAACCGTCTTAAAATACGGTTTGTCTTTTCTTTTACTTTCAATTTCTAGCTTAGGGAGGTGTTTTTTAAATTAAGCAAGCTAAAGTAAGCCCATTATCAGGACAATAACTATCTTTCATCAAGTCATAAATAAAAGAGAAGTCTATGACTTGACTTCCAGTCATTATTGAACACTTTCATTATACCTCTAGAGAACTAAAGAAGCCCTTAGAAAATCTATTTCTAAGGACTTTGTTTATCAGTTGAGAACCTACTGTCGCTTTCTCAAAAAAAGCACTGCCGAGATAAAAATAATGGCTCCTAAAAGCAGAGTTCCCCATATATCATAGTAAAACTGTGCATATCTCAATTGAAACCAAATGAAACGAGACAAAACTAACACAAGAGCAATTAGAGAACTATAGCCTATCCTTTTCATAAGCCCCCCTGTAAGGAAATTTCACAGCTATTGTAACAAATTCTGTATCCTAAGATCAAGAGCCTAGGCTCTAAAAAGTAAATTCCAAGCTAATTTGTTCAAAGCTTTTACGAAGCTGGTTGAGCAGGTTAGCCTTTTCTTTTGCCAGCTCTTCAATAGTCTCAATATCTTCAATGTTGATGATGAAGACCCTAACATTAATATGCATTCCTTGTTTATGAATATTAATATCAAGATCATCCTTATAGTCATGGAGATTTTCCCGAAAGACCTCCATGACTTTTTCACTAATGGCCTGGTTTTGCACTGTCGAATTGGCAAATTCTTTGAAGGAATGGATGAGAATATCAACAGGCTCCTTAATAGAAAGTAAAACCAGAATGACAGTGATAAAGAAGTCGGCGGTATAGTGTAAAAATCCTAACTGTCCATTGATATTGATAAAGCTTAGGATTAAGACGGTTATCCCAATTCCTATGGAAATAATCCCATCAATGAGATTGGCCTTGCTTTCTGCCTTTAGCATGGTACTCATATTATGGATGCTTTTATTCTTATAGCGATTGTAAAATGCCAAAGCAAAGCATAGAAAACCTGTAATCAAGGTATAAGGAAGGACGGGACCTGTGATGAGGGGATCACCTTCTCCATAAACAAAGTAGGCATAGGCTACAGCACTACTTTCTAGTAGGGCGATAACTAGGAGCATGATGGTAGCGATTGATTTTAAAACACCAAACAAAGGCTCTAGGAAATACATACCATTGGGATAAGTCTCTGTTTTCTTGTGACTATTCTTAGCAATATACACGGCGGCAATTGAGGAGATAAAACCAATGACTGAGAAAACACTATCTAGTAGGAGTGCATTAAGTCCAGTAATAATATAAACAAAGATCCCTGCGCTGGCATTGACAAAATTCACCCCGGTCGAGACCCCTAAGGCTTGTTTCTCGATTTTTTTATAATTTATTTTTTTATACTTCATTTTCTTCCTCCCTGTCCATAATTGCTTACATTAATTGTAACATTTATGACCATAAAATTCAAAAGTGACCCTCTTTCGAGATAAAATCATGGTCACTTGTCACTTTGTTAAAGGAAGATTTTCTCAAGGAGTTTCTTAAGTTTTCTGATAATCATATTTTGAAAAAATGAAAATCTATAAAAGCTTGTTTTCATTTAACCTCAATTCTGAAGATTTTTTTGCCAATCATATTTGTTAATCATATTAAAGAAAAAGGTTAATTATATGAGAAAAAAGCATTGACTATATATAGTGATTCTTGGCAATTTAACCAGTTAGGGTTAAATCGATCAAGAATGGAGGAAAGTTTAAAAATGAAAGTTAGTAAAGGACGATTTAGAACATGGAAATCAGGTAAGCAATGGCTCTATATGGGAGTCACAGCTCTTGGACTGTTAGCAGGAGGCACTTCTGTTTCAGCAAACACAGCAACACAGAGCGGGGGTGCTTCTTATCCAGAGAATGCTCGCCAATATCCACCAGGGGCAGACCACTATGCACCAGGGGAAAACTTTCCAAGTGAAAAGGAAGATCACAATAAGGGGCATTTAGATGAAGAACTTCCAGATATTCATCCTGACCCTGATGTCCCTCAAAATGATGATCCAAATAGTGAGGATCTTCTTTAAGGTGAACGGCTAGACATTGATGGCCTTCAAGGTGATCAAGCAGGGGGAGAGTCAACAGAAGAGGAACAAGAAAGAAAAGAACAAGAGGAAAAAGTAGAAGAAAGCAGAAAAGAAGAGGCAGCTCAAAATGAAAGACTGCAAGCTTTATTTAATCAAGGGCAAAAAGATGGAAGAGCAGATGGAATTTTTCGTAGAGAATTCCATTATGGTCAAGGTGAAGACGCTGAAGAACCAGGAAGTAATTATGGCAGTGACCGTTTAGATGAAGAGAGTGAAGAAAAAAATGCCTATGATTATGGCTACGCAACTAGTTTTTATAATAATTGTGAATGCAGTTTGGCAGGTTTTGAACACTACTATAGCTAATTCTAACTCCTTTCTCACTATTTATACCTAATAGAGATATTCTCTTATCAGGAGTTCCTTCTATTCTCCAAAGTTTATATCCTATTTGAAAAGGACTTTAGTCCATTATTAATTATTTTATTGTCAATGATAAAGAGTAAAAGTAAAGGCTTGTCTCACCTTATTGTTTTCTCTTTAACTTAAAAAGCACTCTCCTTTGTTGAGGGCGCTTTTGCTTGTTTGAAATATCTGTCTTGTTTTTATTGGGCTAGTTCGGTATTAATTTGCCACATAACACCGTATTTGTCGATAAGATTGGCATAGGCTGGGCTCCAAAAGGTTTGGTCTAATTCCATAAGGATTTTTTGGGCGTCAACTTTTAGTTTCCCATAGAGTTCTTTGGCTGCTTCGACACTATCTACAATGATAGCGGCAGACATATTACCACCGGCCCTATAGTTAAAGTCTGGGTTTTCATCTGATAGCTGCAGGCGAATGCCATTGATGTCGAACTGTGCGTTCATCACCAGATCTTCACGTTCCTTAGGACAGTCTGGCACACCATCTTTCCAGTAGGTTAGACTAGTGACTTCAGCATTGAAAACATCCTTGTAAAATTCTATAGCTTCTTTGCCATTTCCATTAGTGATTAAATAGACATTAATTGCAGTGATCATCATTTTCTCCTTGATTCTTTAGCTCTTGACTTCTTTGATGGCCATGTAGTTACCTTCCATATCTGAAAAGGTAAAATGGGTCATCCCTTGGAAGTCCACGATAGGGTTAGTAGAGACACCTGCTGCACTGAGTTTCTCATACTCGGCTTTTAGATCTTCTGTTTCAAAAAGAAGTGAGGGAAATCCAGTATTCATCCCTGGATTATGCTTAGCCACCCAGTTTTTGTCATGGATGCAAAACTTACTGTTTGAAGCTCTTGAAGGAGCAATTTCATAAGAAGTGGCATCTGAGTGTTCTTGTGTTTCAATTAGGATAAAGCCCATTTTTTCTGTCCAAAAGGCCATGGCAGCCTTGGGATCTGAAACATAGAGCATGGTTGTTGTTTTAGAAATCATAGTCTCTCTCCATTTATGATAGTTTCTTGTTAAGTTATTATAGCTCTACTTTATTAAATGGACAAAAGATATGTCTCAATTAGCTTGATTTTTTTCTTTGCTACATTTCTCAGCCTGTCAGGTCCAAGGACCATTTGTCTTTTATAAGATTTCTGAGCACTTAGCTAACTAGAAATTGTTAGAAAAAGCATCAAAAAAGACTGAAGAAAAAGCCTTTCTTCAATCTCAGAGGAATGTCTTACAAATCAATTTCTAAAAGGATAGGGGTGTGATCCTGACGTTCACCGGAATTGATCATCTCAGACTTTTTAACCTTATCAGCAATGCGATTTGAGGTTAGCCAATAATCAATTCTCCAACCACTGTTATTGATCTTACTTGTTTTGCTTCTTTGTGCCCACCAGGAATAGACATTAGGAATATCTCCGTGAATGTAACGGAAGGTGTCGGTGAAGCCTCTTTCTAAGAGATTAGTAAAGCCGGCACGTTCTTCGTCGGTGAAGCCAGCTGAATGACGGTTGCTGGAAGGGTGTGCCAGGTCAATTTCTTTATGGGCAACATTATAGTCCCCAGTAGCAATAACAGGCTTTTGAGCATCCAGTTGACTTAAGTAATCAGCGTATTTGATATCCCAACTTTGGCGGTCTTCCAGGCGTTTGAGGCCATCACCTGCATTAGGCGTGTAGACCTGAGTAACAAAGAAATCATCAAATTCTAGGGTAATGATGCGACCTTCTGCATCCATGGTCGTAGGAGCTCCAATTTCAGGGAAGCTCACAAGGGGATTTAAGCTCTTTTTATAGAGAAATAGGGTACCTGCATAACTTTTGCGAGCTGGCTCAACAGAAGAACGCCAGACATGATGATAGTCTGGGAAATAGCTCATAATCAATTCCAGGTGTTTTTTTGTGGGACCATTGGCTGATAATTTTGTCTCTTGTATGGCGATAATGTCGGGATCATGGCTTACAAGGGTATCCAGTACAGCACGTGAAAGCAGTGCACGGGGTGATTCTCCAGTTAAGGCGGCATTAAGGGAGTCGATATTCCATGAGATTAATTTCATAAGTTGGTCTCTTTCTAATCATAAGTTGTCTTCATTTTACCAAAAATTAAGCAAGTAAGCGAGTTTAAGATTTTCTCTTCAAGGATAGGAGAATTTTTCTGTATTTTAATTTTATTAATTTAAACTTAATTTTATATTAATATAATTGCGTTCTTTTAAATACGGTTTAAAAAGATGAAGGCCTGGTATCCTCTAGGCTATTGTCTCTTTGATACTTATGTGATTAAATAACAATTAAAGATAAATGAGGTGACATAGAAGGGAAGTTATGGAAAAGAAAGAACGTTTTTCTTTACGAAAATATAAAGTTGGAACCTTGTCTGTTTTAGTCGGGTGTGCATTTTTGACTGGAGCAGCAGGAGTGGTTCAAGCTGATCAAGTCGCTGAAACTCAGCAGGTCTCACAAGCAGGAGAAGCTGCAGAGAAAACTATGGATAATCAAGCAGCAGGCGGATCTCTTGCAGAGCCAGAAAAGGCAGTTATAGAGGCAAGTCCTATCACTCAAGAGCCAGTCAAGGCTGAAGCTAAAGAGGAAGTGGATGAAAATTTGGCCCAACTGCTAGCTTTACTAGAGAAAGATACAGAAGCGGCACCAAAACAAACTGAAAAAGATCCAAAAGAAACAGAGCTAGCCCCTGAAAACACTGATAGTCATGACATGATGAAGGTCAGAGAGGTCTGGAAAAAAGGCTATAAGGGTCAAGGTAAGGTTATTGCCATCATTGATACTGGTATCGACGCCAAGCACGAAGCTATGCGTATCAGTGATATCACTAAAGCAAAATTCAAAGACGAAAACACTTTTAATAGTCAAAAAGACAAAGCTAAGATCCCTTATGGTAAATGGCTGAGCGACAAGGTTATCTTCGCACATAACTATGTTGCCAATGATGATCATGTTAAAGAAGGCTCTATGGCTCTTAGTTTAGAAGAAGAGTTGGAAATGCTAAGCCAATCTGGCGCAGCGCCGCAAAGTCTAAAACGGAAAAAGAGTGTAGGTAGGAAAAATGAAGAATTAGGAGATGAAGCTCCGACTAAAAAAGTCATTACCTTTGATACCGATTTTGATAGTGAAGACTGGGGAGATATCATTGACTTTACTTGGGGCAGTGATGATAAACATGAATCTCATGGGATGCACGTAACTGGGATTGCGACAGCAAATCCTCTTAAAGCATCTCCTACTGGAGAACGTTTTTTAGGGGTCGCACCTGAAGCGCAGGTTTTATTCATGCGCATCTTTACCAGTGATATTGGCGAAACAAATGAAGCCCTCTATGTTAAGGCTATCGAAGATGCTGTAGCACTAGGTGCTGATGCTATTAATATCAGTATTGGTTCTTCAAATGGTTCTCTTAACTATCTCAATAAGGGCCTTAAAGATGCCATAGAAAAAGCACGTCAAGAAGGGGTCGCCGTGGCTATTGCGGCAGGAAATGAAAGTGTCTATGGAGCTAGTCATGAACGTCCTTTAGCAAGTAATCCTGATTATGGTATGGTAGGAGACCCTTCAACAGCTAGATCTGCTATCTCAGTGGCTGCTGTTAATAACCCTACAGTAATTGACCGTCTCCTCTTTGTTGAGGGCTTAGCTGGACGGGCAGATTTAAATCATGGCAGAGGCATTTATACACAGGCTAATGGTAATGATACCATTAAGGAAGTATTATCTTATGATAAAGAATTAGAGTTTACTTATGTTGAAAGTCTTAAGCCTGATTACTTAGAAACAATAGATATAAGTGGCAAGGTTGCTCTCTTAAGAAGAGATAGTGGTGTAGTCTATAGTGATATGATTATTGCCCTTAAGAATAAGGGGGCCAGCGCAGTCTTGATTTTCAATCATATTGCTGGCCAAGCTAACAAGTTAATGGATATTAATTTCGAAGCTAAGAAAATTCCATCAGCCTTTATTTCTTATGAGCTTGGTAAGGCCATGTCTGAACTCAATGGAAATGGCAGTGGACGTCTTGTTTTTGAATCACAATTGAAAAAAGCTCCAAGCCAACTAGCAAAACTGATGAATCAATATTCAAGTTGGGGCTTGACTTCTGATGGTTATTTGAAGCCAGATATCACAGCACCAGGGGGAGATATTTATTCTACCTATAATGATGATCACTATGGTAGTCAGACGGGAACAAGTATGGCTTCACCACAGATTGCTGGTGCCTCTTTACTGATTAAACAATATATAGAAGAAAATCATAAGGATATTTCTAAGGATCGTATTCAAGATCTCGTTAAGAGCTTGATGATGAGCAATGCTTCCATCCAAGTACATCCTGAAACCAAGGCTATGATTTCACCAAGGCAACAAGGAGCAGGTCTTCTAAATCTAGAAAAAGCTATGAGCAGCGGTCTTTATATCACTGGTAAAGATGGTTATAGCAGTTTATCAGTTGGAAATGTCAAAGACAAGTTAACACTTACTATGACGATCCACAACATCTCAGATCAGGATAAGACCCTTAAGTATCATACAGATTTGATCACAGATTTAGTGGAAAAAGGACGCTTTAGTCTCAAACCTAAAGCCTTGAAGACCTATGAAGGTAAAGAAGTTCACATTAAGGCTAAGAGTGAAGCGACCATCACCATCACCTTAGATGTTTCTAGCTTTGATCAGTTGCTTTCAAAAGAAATGCCAAATGGTTATTTCTTAGAAGGTTTTGTTTCATTTGTCAATGCTTCAGATGGCACTAAGGATCAGATTAATATTCCTTTTGTTTCTTATAAAGGAGAGTTTGAGAACTTAGCAGTTGTGGAAGAATCCATCTATGGCCTTCTAGCTAAAGGGAAAAAAGGTTTCTACACCCTCGATACTGGTGTGAAAGATGAAATACCTGTCGGAAAAGGCTATACTGGCTTAGTAACTATTGGCTCAGAAATCAATGTTGCTAGTCCTAACCCTGCAACGGAAATCCTGCAAACACTGGGTACCTTTAAAAATAAAGATGGCAAATTCATCCTAGGTAAAAATGAAAAAGGTTTACCAGTTCTTGCTATCTCACCTAATGGAGACCAGAACCAAGACTTTGCAGCCTTTACAGGAGTCTTTCTACGTAAGTATCGCGACCTAAGAGGGTCTGTCTATTCAGCAGATGATCACAAACATTCTAAGCTTCTATGGCAGAGCCAACCTCACAAGGGTGATAAAAACTACTATTCTGATGTTCGTTTCCCTAAATCAACAACCTTGTTGACCACTGGCTGGAACGGGGAAAATCAAGTAGGAGAGCCTTTACCAGATGGCAAATACCAATATGTGGTTTCCTATTATTCTGATGTAGCTGGAGGCAAAAAACAAGAGATGGTCTTTGAGGTCATCCTTGATAGAGAAAAACCTCTGATGACTGAAGCGACCTATGATCCATCAAGCAAGGTCTTCAAACCACTAATTCTGAAAGATAAAGGTTTATCTGGAATCTTAAGAGATAGAGTATTTTATCTGACAGCTAATAAGAATCAGAAGTTATTTAATATAATCTCTAACGATACTTATAAATTTGTCTCTATAACAGATAATAAAGTCTTTGTTGAACGCACTGAAAATGGTAGCTTCATCCTACCAACAGATAAGGCTGACTTAAAACACTTCTATTATATGGTTGAGGACTTTGCCGGAAATATTGCTCTTGCCAATATTGGTGCAGAGCTTGAAAATGCTCATGGTGGTCTGATCAAGTTTACCTTAAAAGATGGTAACTATCAGAAGAAATCAACCATCCATGATAAGCTAGATATGCTTGAATCTGACTCAGGCTTAGTAACCAGCCAGATAGATCCATCTGTAGCCTTCAAGAGTCAACCAAGAACAAAGCTCATTAAGGTTAATGAAAAACAAATCGTCATTTCTCCAAATGGCGACTGGAATAGAGATTTCATTGCCTTCAAGGGCATTGCAGGTAAAACCTATAAAGACTTAAAAGTAGTAGTTTATAAAAAAGGTTCTGGCCAAGCAGAAGAAGTCATCTGGAAACTGGTTGAAAAAGCTGATGCTGGATCATTTGAAAGTACAGCTTGGCGTGGAAAAGACATGACTGGAAAGGCGGTCAAAGACGGTATCTACATCTATCAAATTAGTTATCAGGATGAGCAGGGCAGGCTCCAAGATAAACAATTTGAAGTTAGACTGGCTAGCCAAAAACCAGTTATCAGTCCAGGACTTTTTTTCAAAAATGAAGAAGATAGCACAGAACGCTTTAGACCAAGACCAGCTATTGATAAGAGCCAAACAGGCATCCTTCGTGAAGAAGTCTTCTATCTGAAAAAAGATGAAAACGGTAGGAAATATTCAATAGATAGTGATCAAAATAACTTTGTCTTCTTAAGAGATAATAAGGTTTCTATAATGCGTGAAGCAGATGGAAGCTACATTATTCCAAAAGTTGCTAATGTCTATGATATTGATTACTACTACATGGTTGAAGATAAGGCTGGAAATGTTGCCTACCACAGCTTATTAAACATGAAAACTGTCAAAGAAGGCCATGGTATTACTCAGCTGAAATTCCTCGAAGAAGACCAAAGTGAAGTAGCAGATGTTCATGCGACCTACCTCATTTACAACCAATCAGATGAGTTGGTTGAGGTTAGAAACTATGAAGAGTTAGAGAATAGTTTCTCACTTCCTTTTGGTAGCTACAACTTAGTTCTAGTCTCAATAGATCCTAATAAAGCTGAGCTAGTGGGACCAAACAAGTACCAGTTCACTATTAGTGAGGAAGAAAGCTTCCAAGAAGTGGCGGTTACAGTCAAAAAAGTTAGAAAAGCTCTGGTAACAGTTATCTTAGATCAGCTCTTACCAGAGGGTGGACAGCTCATGCTAGAAGCTGAAAACGGTGAAAAACTTATTTTAAGTCCATCTGTTTACCGTCCAAATGCTTATAGCAGACAAGTTCCTGCAGGAAAATATGTGGTGAGAGCGCTCTTACCAGATACTTATCAGTTAGAAGGTACCTTTGAGTTTAAGGCCGATGAAGATACCGTAAGCCAATTGCATTTCAAACTGATAAAAGAAGACAAAGACAGCAATTCTCAAGAGCCGCAGAAAAATGATGCTAGCGGCCAGGGAACTGACTTAGTCTCAATTACTGAAGGTAAAAAAGAAGGTCAGACAATGGCGTCTGACAAACTTCCAATGACGGGAGAAAAGAATTTACCATTTGTTTTAGCTTTTGTTCTACTAGCCTGTGCCCGTATCCTAGGTTTGGTCCGCAAAAAAAGGAACTAAGGCAGATTAATAGCGTCAGTCTCACTTTTTAAAATCATCTTGTTCATTCAATGGCGAATGGACAAGGTGATTTTTTCTTTTCCTAAAAAGCCACTATTTGCCATGGAATCAGGCTAAGAGGTACTTCTAAAGGCTAGCACAGCTGCAATAATATGCTATAATGATAAGAAAGGAACTTAATATAGTAAGGAAAAAGAGAGGGAAAAATGAAAAAAACATTGTCACTTGCACTTAGTACTCTATCGTTTATCGTTGTCTTCGTATATTATTGGATAAATCTACCGCCATTAAATATCTTTGGTGGGGACTTCTGGATCTTTTTCATCTTTTTACTGGTTATTTTAGCAATCAACATTTCCCTAAATAGTATATCAGATGGCTTTTTAAGTCTTTTTTCAGGAAAAGCCCAGCTAAAAACAAGGCATAATGCCAAAGATGTGACAGCTTTCTTTAAGCCCTTTGTAAGAAGTCTTAAATGGATTCTCATGACCATACTGACCATTGCCATGGTTCTTGCTCTATTATCTCTTGTAAATAGTAAAATCTTTAGGGCAAAAAGCTATGCTAATGTTATTCAGGTCAAAGATAAGGATTTCAAAGAGGACTTCCCTGAAACCAACATTTCGACCTTGGCCCTCTTAGATAGGGAATCAGCTGAAAAGATTGGTGATACTTATCTAGGAACTATTGACAAGGTTTCCCAATTTGGCATATCAAATGACTACAGACAGATCACCATTGGTAAACAGCCCTATCGTGTTTCACCTCTGGAATATAAAAATTTCTGGAAGTGGTTGACCAATCGTCAAGAAGGGATCAATTACTATGTCAAAGTCAATCAGACAACAGGTAAGGCAGAATTAGTAAAATTAAAAAAGGCCATGAAATATTCTGATTCAGAATATATGTTTAGAGATACCATGAGGCATCTACGTTTCTCACATCCTTTCACGATTTTCTCAGATCCTTCCTTTGAGGTTGATGATCAAGGCAATCCTTACTATGTAGCAACGATCTATAAACCAAAGTTTGGCCTATCTTCTCCGGATCCCACAGGAGCTATCTTATTAGATGCTGTGACAGGTGAGTCTAAGTATTATGCCTTGAAGGATATTCCTAAGTGGGTTGATCGCGTCTATTCTGCGGAAAATGTATTAGACAGAGTCAATGACCACTATACCTATCAAAAAGGCTACTGGAATACTGTCTTTAGTCAAAGTGGTGTCAAAAAGACTACCAAGAGTTATAACTATATTGCTATTGGTTCAGATATTTACCTCTATACAGGGATTACCTCTGCGACGGCTGATTCCTCAAACCTTGGTTTTATCCTGGTTAATATGAGAACCAGAGAAATTACCAATTACAAATTGGCTTCTGCCACAGAAACCTCTGCAATGAAGTCGGCAGAAGGAGAGGTTCAAGAGAAGGGCTACTCAGCCACTGCTCCGACCCTAGTTAAGCTCAATGAGAAAGCCTTCTATTTGATTTCTTTAAAAGATGGAGCTAGTTTGATCAAGTCCTACGCCCTAGTGGATGCAGAGGATTACCAACAGGTTACTGTCAATAATGATATCGGTGCCCTCATTTCACAGTTTACAGATCGTGATACCAGTGGTTTGTCGTCCTTAAGTCCCTCGCCTAAAAAGGTGAAAAAAATTACTGGTCAGGTGGATCAAGTAGCTAGTCAGATCATTTCTGGTACCACTGTTTACTACATCTCTTCAGAGGATAAGATATACAAGATTAAAGCAAGTAAGGATAGTAGTGACCTCTTGCCATTCCTTAAGATTGGTGATCACTTCACAGCCAACCTGGGAGATAGCAACTATCTCTTAAATGTGGAAATAAAAAACTCTACTAAGACTTCACCGGCAACCCCTTAGGACTCTATTTGTCAGAGAGAACTTATGAGAACAAATTTTAGGCATGGAATTCTTTGGTTTTCTTAAACAGTCACTTCTCTGACTGTTTAACCTACCGTCCGACAGCATCTAAGGAAGGTATCAAAAAATGACTTTGTCTTCAACTTAAGTGAAAATCATTTTGATTTTCACTTTTTTAGGCTCTGCTCTTAAGTTAGACCGGTTTCTTTGAAAAGCCTAATATGCTATAATAAAGTATTATAGAGATAATAGAAAATGCAATAAGGTTTCATTAGCCTTGAAAGGAATTAAAATGACTGAGAAAAAACCATTTTACATTACAACGCCCATTTATTACCCATCTGGCAAGCTTCATATTGGTTCAGCTTACACCACCATTGCCTGTGATGTTTTAGCCCGCTATAAACGCATGATGAACCATGAGGTCTTCTACTTAACTGGCTTAGATGAACATGGCCAAAAAATTCAGACTAAGGCAGAAGAAGCAGGTGTTTCACCACAAGCTTATGTTGATGGTATGGCTAGAGATGTGAAAGAATTATGGTCTTTACTTGATATTTCTTATGATAAATTCATTCGTACCACAGATGCCTACCATGAAAAAGTGGTTGCTGATATTTTTGAAAGATTGCTTGCCCAAGATGACATTTATCTTGGTGAATATTCTGGCTGGTATTCCTTGTCTGATGAAGAATTTTTCACAGAAAGCCAATTAGAAGAGGTTTTCCGAGATGAAGCAGGCAATGTTACAGGTGGTATTGCACCATCAGGGCATGAGGTAGAATGGGTTTCAGAAGAGTCATATTTCCTTCGCCTCAGTAAATATGCTGACAAGCTTGTTGCCTTCTTTAATGAACACCCAGAATTCATTCAACCAGATGGTCGTATGAACGAAATGCTTAAAAACTTCATTGAACCAGGCTTGGAAGATTTAGCAGTTTCTCGGACAACCTTTACCTGGGGAGTACCAGTCCCTTCAAATCCTAAACACGTTGTTTATGTTTGGATTGATGCTCTTCTTAACTATGCGACAGCACTTGGCTATGGTCAAGAAGACCATGCTAATTTTGATAAATTCTGGAATGGCACGGTCTTTCACATGGTTGGTAAAGACATCCTTCGTTTCCACTCCATCTACTGGCCAATTCTCTTGATGATGTTAGACATGAAAATGCCAGAACGTCTAATTGCCCATGGTTGGTTTGTCATGAAAGATGGCAAGATGTCCAAATCAAAAGGTAATGTGGTTTATCCTGAGATGTTAGTAGAACGCTACGGACTAGATCCTTTACGTTACTATTTGATGAGAAGTCTGCCAGTGGGTTCAGATGGTACCTTTACACCAGAAGATTATGTCGGTCGCATCAATTATGAACTTGCCAACGACCTAGGAAATCTCCTTAACCGTACCATTGCTATGATTAACAAGTACTTTGCTGGTCAGATCCCAACTTATGTTGAAAATGTCACTGAATATGATGCTGATTTAGCCAACTTGGTTGATGAAAAAATCGCTGACTACCACAAACAAATGGAAGCTGTTGATTACCCACGCGCTCTTGATGCAGTCTGGTCAATCATTTCACGCGCCAACAAATACATCGATGAAACAGCTCCATGGATGCTTGCAAAAGAAGACGGTGATAAGGAGCAATTAGCTTCTGTCATGGCGCATTTGGCAGCTAGCTTGCGCGTGGTGGCTCATCTCATTCAACCATTCATGATGGAAACGTCAAATGCTATTATGACGCAGCTTGGTTTATCGACAGATTTTGATTTAGAAAATCTAAGACTTGCTACTCTACCTGAAAAGAGCCAAGTCATTGCTAAAGGGCAACCGATCTTCCCACGCTTAGATATGGAAGAAGAAATTGTCTTTATCAAGCAAGAAATGGAAGCTGGCTCTGCTAATTCTCCAAAAGAAAAAGAGTGGATACCAGAAGAAGTGGAACTAAAATCTGAAAAAGAAGAGATTAAGTTTGAGACCTTTGATGCCGTGGAAATCCGTGTAGCCGAAGTTAAGGAAGTTTCTAGAGTCGAAGGTTCTGATAAATTGCTGCGCTTCAGACTAGATGCTGGTGACGGAGAAGATCGTCAAATCTTATCAGGCATTGCTAAGTTCTATCCTAAGGAACAAGAATTAGTCGGTAAGAAATTACAGATCGTCGCTAATCTCAAGCCACGTAAGATGATGAAAAAATATGTCAGCCAAGGCATGATTTTATCAGCAGAGTTTGATGGCAAGCTATCTGTATTAACGGTTGATCCGTCTGTACCAAATGGTTCTATCATTGGTTAGGAAAGGAGAGAGTAAAAGTTAGATGCTTTTACTCTTTTTACTGGTTTTTAAGGTTTCTTTAATGATTTTTATGTTAACTAGAAAAGTCAATGATCATTAGAAAAGAGGGGATTGCTTGAAAGTACTCACATTTTTTAAGGAAAAACAGAATCAATTGTTAAAGGATATCATAGTTAATGGTTTCTTCTATTTGATGATTTTTTTGTTTTATTTGTCTGGAATAACCCTGGTTTTGATGGTGACCAGTCATGACAGTATTATTAATCTGCCAATCATTAGGGATAAGCTTTATGGTTTTACTGGAGTGGTTCTGATTAGACAGGTGCCAAGTCTAATGCTGGGCTTTTCCTTGTTAATATGTGGCAGGGCAATTGGTAACCGTTATCAGAAGGCATTTTTCCCAACCCTGATTTTTCTGTTACTGTCCTTTATTTATACCCTCTTTTTTTACAGCAGTGTCTTTCCCTCCCTCTTATTAAGCTTGTTAATCGCCTTTCTTTGCTTTAGTCGGTCTCTTTTGTATCGTCAGCAATTGATTATCACTGCTGAAGATGGTTTATTGGATGGCTTGATCTGGCTTTTCCTGATTATTTCTTATTTTCTTTTGGGCTACAGGAATTTAGTTGGTAGGAATCATCCGGTGCGGGTGCCCGTGGCAGAGCATTTTTCTGTGCCTTCTCTGCATTGGTGGTTTATGGGCTTGTTAGGCCTCTTAGTCATGATCCTCTCCCTTCTTATTTTTATGATTTCCCTAAAGAAAAGGCGTCACTATATCGGTCAAGTCTTTGATCAACAACGCTATCTGGCTGTTCTTGAAAAAGGGGATCATCATTACAGTAATCTTGCCTTTTTAGGAGATAAACGGATTTGGTATTTCCAAAAGGATGGACAAGATATGATGGCTCTGCAATTTAAGCCAATTGGAGATAAGCTCTTGGTCATGGGAGATTTTATTGGGGATCAAACTTACTTTGATCAGGCCCTATCTGCCTTTATGACAGAAGCTGACACTTATAACTTTCATCCAGTTTTTTATGAAATCTCAGAGTCCCAGGTTTTATCCATTCATGATTATGGCTTTGACTTTATCAAACTAGGAGAAGAAGGAATGGTCAGCCCTGAGAATTTTACTCTATCAGGGAAGAAAAGGCAGAATTTAAGGTCTGTCACTAATCAGGTCACAAAAGCTGGTTTCCAATTTCAAGTAGTCTCACCTCCTTATAACCAGGCCTTCCTAGAGGAATTGTCAAAAGTCTCAAAGGATTGGTTAAATGGCCGGCAGGAAATGAGCTTTTCTCTGGGTAATTTTGATCCAGCCTACCTGTCACATGCTGATATGGCCACCTTATCAAACGTAGACGGAGAGGTAGTGGCCTTTGCCAGCTTGGAATACTCCAAGTCTGAGGATTCCTTGTCTGTTGACTTAATGCGCTACTCTAAGGAAGCTCCCAAGGGTGTTATGGATGTTCTTTTTATTCAGATCATTACCTATGCCAAAGAAAGAGGTATCTCTAGCTTTAATATAGGAATGAGTCCCCTATCCAAAGTTGGTCAATACCGTTTCAGTTTTTTCACTGAAAAGTTGGGACATTTACTCTACCGCTATGGCTCTCAGATTTATTCCTTTAATGGCCTAAGAAAATACAAGGAGAAATTTGCGCACTACTGGGTTCCTTACTACATTGCCTATCCCAAGCAGACTCTTTTTCCCCTGGTTATTTTAGCCCTCTTGAAGGCTTCCTATCAGAGTGACAAGAAGAACTAGGCTACTTTTTCACTTCCTTTGTTCTTGTCTCTGTAGGTAGCTGAGAAAATTTGCTGAGAAGTAGTAATCTAAAAATTAAACCAAGCTTAGATAGGCTTGGTTCTTATTATGGGTGGTTAATTGTTAGAAAATTCCGAAAAAATATAGATTATTCTTCAATTTTTGATATAATAGAAAACAATTCCTTGAAAACTTGAGTTTTAGTATTAGAAAGTTCAGATTGTAGAGGATAAATTTCAATAGAAAGGTGTAAGCAAAGAGCTTACATAATACTCGTAAATGGTTAAAAAAGGATTTTTGACAGGTTTATTGTTGTTTGGAATATTTTTTGGAGCTGGAAATCTGATTTTCCCCCCTGCTCTAGGTGCTGAATCTGGCAGTCAATTTTGGCCTGCTATTATAGGATTTTGCCTATCAGGTGTTGGCTTAGCTGTTGTCACCCTCTTGGTCGGAACCCTGACTAATGGAGGCTATAAAGAAGAGATGGATAGCAAGTTTAGCCCTTGGTTTTCCTTGAGCTTTTTGGTTGTTCTATATCTAACCATTGGCCCCTTGTTTGCTATTCCAAGGACTGCAACTGTTTCCTTTGAAGTCGGCCTAAGCCCTCTAGTGGGACAGAGTTCACTTGCTCTTTTCATTTTTACAGCCCTTTACTTTTTGGCCGCCTTTTTGCTGGCCTTTAGACCTAATAATATTATGACCAGTGTTGGCAAGATTCTAACCCCTCTTTTTGCTATCTTGATTCTTTCTTTGGTTGTTGCAGGAGCAGTAAAGTTTGGAGCCGCTCCTAGCTCAGAAACTAGTGCGACTTATCTGACTGGTGCTTTGGGAAAAGGTATCCTAGCTGGTTATAATACCTTAGATGCCCTAGCTGCTGTGGCCTTTTGTTTGGTAGCCAGTGAAACCTTAAAACAATTTGGTTTTAAGAGTAAAAAAGAATACCTATCGACAATTTGGGTGGTCGGTATTGTTACCAGCTTAGCCTTTGGCATTTTATACACTGGTTTGGCCTTTTTAGGTAATAAATTTGCCATTCCTTCAGAGGTTCTGGCTGATCCCAATATTAATAAGGGAGCCTATATCTTAGCCCATGCTTCTTATCAGTTATTTGGCTCCTTTGGTCGTCTTTTCCTAAGTTTCATGGTTGTTTTGACCTGTTTTACGACTACTGTTGGCTTAATTGTCTCTGTTTCCGAATTTTTTGATAAGCATTTTACCTTTGGCAACTACCAATTGTTTGCGGCGGTATTCTCTTTTGTGGGCTTTTTAGTGGCTAATCTTGGACTTAATGCTGTGATTAAGTTCTCCCTACCAGTTCTCACTCTGCTTTATCCTATCGTTATTGTCATGGTTATTATTATCTTGCTCAACAAGTTTCTACCCTTGTCCAAAAGAGGAATGTCTGTGACCATTGCTTTGGTCACCCTCGTTTCATTTTTGGAAGTGCTAGCTAGTCTTCTTAAGCTTGATATCTTAAATCAATTGGTGGCTTATCTGCCTTTTCATGCCATCTCAATGGGCTGGTTCATGCCAACACTATTAGGTTTACTAGTGGCATTGATTCTACCAGATAAACAAAAGGGGCAGGCCTTTGACCTCACTCGTTTTCAAGCGGAAGCCTAGAAGGAACTTTTTAGAACAGGTAACAGCCTGATCACACACTTTTAATAGCTTTTTGCTTTTCCACCACCTAGGAAAAGTATCAAAACAAAAGACACCTTGTCTAGGGGTGTCTTTTAATCTATACTGTCATTAAACTAAAAAAGCTAACACATTGGGATATTGATGCTATAATATTAAAAAGAAACAAAAGGAGAAAAATATGACATTTGAAGAGATTTTACCAGGTTTGAAAAAGAAGAGAAAATATGTCCGACAAGGTTGGGGTGGAGCTGAGAACTATGTTCAATTGTTTGATCGTATTGAGCAAAATGGCCAGGCCTTAGATGTGACCCCTTATTTTCTCATTAATGTTTCTGGTGATGGCGAAGGTTTTTCAATGTGGTCACCAACAGTATGTGATATTTTAGCGACAGATTGGGTTGAAGTGGATGACTAAGAAGGTTCTGGTTACAGGGGTTTCCTCAGGAATTGGGAAGGCCCAAGCCCAATTGCTATTAGATAAGGGTTATGAGGTTTACGGGGTTGACCTCTCTGAGTCCCCACAATTAGAGGGTGATTTTTCTTTTTTGCACTTAGATGTCAGAACTGATTTGCAGGCATTATTTGAATTCCTTCCTCAGATTGATATCATCTGTAATACTGCAGGGATTCTCGATTCTTATAAGCCTCTACTGGAAAGTGACCCTTATGATTTTGCCCAAGTTTTTGAAACGAATTTTTTTGCAGTGGTTAAGATCATCCGTTTTTATCTTAAAAAAATGCAAGCCCAAAAATCGGGTATCATCATCAATATGTGTTCTATTGCTAGTTTTGTAGCCGGTGGTGGCGGTGCTGCCTATACCAGCAGCAAGCACGCTTTAGCTGGATTCACTAAACAGTTGGCACTGGATTACGCAGCAGATGGAATTCAGGTTTTTGGAATTGCCCCAGGTGCTGTTAAAACAGCAATGACTGCCAGTGATTTTGAACCTGGTGGCTTAGCTAAGTGGGTGGCCCAAGAAACACCTATTGGCAGATGGATTGTCCCAGAAGAAGTTGCTGAATTGACAGCCTTTCTGGCTTCTGGGAAGGCTCAGGCTTTACAGGGAGAAATTATCAAGATTGACGGTGGTTGGACCTTGAAATAGCCTGGCAAAAATCAAGAGTCAGTAAGAAGTATTTTGCATGATAGTAGATATACAAACACAAGATAATAAAAGGAGATACTATGAAATTAGCCATTGTTGGAACAGGTAAAATTGTTGAAGATGTCTTACCTGTATTATCAGAAATAGATGGGATAGACTTGAAAGCTATTCTTTCAACACCTAGAAGTATTGGAAAGGCCCAGGCCTTAGTAGAGCAGTTTGCTATAGAAAAAGCATTTAGTCAATTTGAAGAGCTTTTATCCTATCCAGAAATTGATACTCTTTATATTGCCAGCCCTAACCATCTTCATTATCAAATGGCTAAGCAAGGTCTGCTTGCAGGAAAACATGTTATTTGTGAAAAACCCTTTACCTTACGCCTATCTGAGCTAGAAGAGCTGGTAAGGATCTCAAAGGAAAAAGACCTTATTTTGCTTGAAGCTATTACCAACCAATACTTGGAGAATTTTCATTTTATCAAAGAAAATCTTAAGCAAATTGGTCAGGTCAAAATAGTTGAATGTAATTACTCTCAGTATTCCTCACGCTATGATGCCTTTAAGGAAGGTCAGATTGCCCCAGCCTTTGACGCCAGTAAGGGTGGCGGTGCTTTAAGAGATTTAAATATATACAACATTCACTTGGTTGTAGGCTTATTTGGTCAGCCAAAGGATGTCAGCTATATGGCAAACATGGAAAGAGGAGTTGATACTTCAGGCGTCCTCTTACTTGATTATGAAGAGTTTAAAGTAGTCTGCATTGGAGCTAAAGATTGTGAGGCTGATATTAGATCAACTATTCAGGGAAATCAAGGCTCCATAGCTGTTCTTGGAGCAACAAATACCCTTCCACAAGTCCAAGTAGCAGTAAGGGGACAAGAGCCTCTAGTCCTTAATCTAAATCAGTCAGAGCACCGTATGGTAGCAGAGTTTAAAGCTTTCCAGGAAATTATTAATCAAAAAGATGTTAAAAAAGTTGATCAAGCTCTTCAACATAGTTTGGCTGTTATGCAAGTCTTAGAGAAAGCTGCTGAAAGCTTGGTATAACTGAATGAGATTGGCCTTTCAATCTCGTTTTTTCTGCAAAGGCAGAGATTTTATGCTATAATGAAGTAATATTCATTAATAATAAAGGAAAGTATATGACAAATTATGCAATCATACTAGCAGCGGGTAAAGGTACTCGCATGAAATCGGACCTTCCAAAAGTGCTGCACAAGGTAGCTGGTTTAACGATGTTAGAGCATGTTTTCAGAAGTGTCTCTGCCATCAATCCAGAAAAAAATGTAACCGTTATTGGTCATAAGGCAGAATTAGTAAAAGAAGTTTTAGAAAATAAATCAGATTTTGCCCTCCAAACAGAGCAGTTAGGTACCGGTCATGCCGTAATGATGACTGAAGAAGCTTTATCAGGACTTGAAGGGAACACACTTGTCATTGCTGGTGATACGCCTTTGATTACTGGTGAGAGTTTGAAAAACCTTATTGATTTTCATGTTAATCATAAAAATGTTGCAACCATATTAACAGCTAAGGCAGAAAATCCTTTTGGCTATGGTCGTGTCATCCGTAACAATGATGATGAAGTTCTTAAAATTGTGGAACAAAAAGATGCCAACGCCTTTGAGCAAGAAGTTAAGGAAATCAATACAGGAACTTATCTCTTTGATAACAAACGCTTATTTGAAGCACTTAAAAGCATAAATACCAATAATGCCCAAGGGGAATACTACCTGACTGATGTCATTTCTATTTTCAGAGAAAATAAAGAAAAAGTCGGGGCATATATTCTCAAAGACTTCAACGAAAGCTTAGGGGTAAATGATCGTCTGGCCTTGTCTACAGCTGAAGAAGTGATGAGAGACCGCATTAACAAAGAACATATGATCAATGGCGTGAGCTTTCAAAATCCTCACTCAACTTATATTGAAAGAGATGTTGTCATTGAACCCAATGTTCTTATTGAAGCTAATGTATCTTTAAAAGGGCAGAGCAAAATTGGTTCGGGAACAGTGCTAACCAATGGCACTTGCATCAGCAATTCAGAAATTGGTCAATCTGTCTGTATTACCAGCTCAACTATAGTTGATTCTAAAGTGGCAGACGGTGTTACCATTGGTCCTTACGCTCATATCCGTCCAGGTTCAAACCTAGAAAAAGATGTTCACATTGGAAACTTTGTCGAAGTCAAAGGATCAAGCATTGGAGAAAAAACAAAGGCTGGACATTTGACCTATATTGGCAATGCAGAAATTGGTTCATGTGTTAATGTTGGAGCTGGTACCATTACAGTTAATTATGATGGACAAAACAAATACAAAACCATTATTGGTGACAATGCCTTTATTGGAAGTAATTCAACCATTATTGCCCCAGTTAAAATTGGGAAAGCGGCTCTAACAGCAGCAGGATCAACTATTTCAAAAGATGTCTCCGCTGATAGCATAGCTATTGGTAGAAGCCGTCAGGTGGTCAAAGAAGGTTATGCTAAACGCCTTCCTCACCATCCTAGTCAGTTAAAGAAATAAAGATAGGCCATAATAAGGAGGAAGCCAGATGAACTTTGAAGAAAAAACATTAAAACGCCGGGAAATCTATAAGGGCGCTATTATTGATGTTCTTGTTGAAGATGTCCAGCTTCCCAATGGTCTAGGTCAGGCAAAAAGAGAGTTAGTAAGGCATCCTGGAGCAGTTGCTGTTCTAGCAATCACAGCGGACAATAAGATTTTAATTGTCAAACAATTTCGTAAAGCTATTGATGCTACTTCCTACGAAATTCCTGCTGGCAAATTAGAAGCTGGTGAAGAGGGATCAGAAAAAGAAGCGGCAGCGCGTGAGCTTGAAGAAGAAACAGGCTATAAAGGTGATTTAGAATTGATTCACGAGTTCTATACAGCCCTTGGCTTCTCTAATGAAAAGATAAAACTGTATTTAGCAAAAACCGTTGAAAAAGTAGAGAATCCACGTCCACAGGATGATGATGAAGTTCTAGAAGTTTATGAACTGACTTATCAGGAATGTATGGAATTGGTTAAAGAAGGGAAAATAGTTGATGCGAAAACGATTATTGCCCTTGATTATTTTGCCTTAAGAGTTGGAGGTGAACAGTAATGGGTAAATCCTTGTTAACTGATGACATCATTGAAAGAGCAAACAGAGGCGAGAAGATCGAAGACGACTTTTATGTAGAAGATTTTGATACAAAAGTTGTGACCTTCTCTGGTGACTCTGATGATTCCAATCAGGAGAGAATCTATAAAAGTCGACGCATTGAAAATGCTAAGCGTGATCAGTTCCAGTCAAAACTAAATTTACTACTGATCGCCTTGATTATCTTAATTGCCTTACTGGTCTATGCAGTATTTAACCTTTAGATAGAAAAGGAAATAAAATGAAAATTGGCATTATTGCCGCAATGGAAGAAGAGCTACGCACCCTTGTTCAAAATATGGAGATCAGTGAACAAAAGCAAGTTCTTTCAAACACTTACTATTGTGGAAAATATGGTAAACATGATTTGGTATTAGTCCAGTCAGGAGTGGGTAAGGTTATGTCTGCTATGACTGTAGCTATACTTGTGGACAACTTTAAAGTTGATGCAGTCATTAACACGGGCTCTGCAGGAGCTGTGGCAGCAGATTTATCCATTGGAGATGTTGTGGTGGCTGATAGTTTAGTCTACCATGACGTGGATTTGACGGCCTTCGGCTATGACTTTGGACAAATGCCTATGCGGCCGCTCTTTTATGAGAGTGATCCCAATTTTGTTAAGATCTTTAGACAGGTCTTGGATGAAGAAGCTACAAATAGCAAAATAGGCTTAGTAGCAACTGGGGATAGCTTTATTGCTGGTCAAGATAAAATAAATGCTATCAAAGGCCACTTTCCTCAGGTTTTGGCTGTTGAAATGGAAGGGGCAGCCATTGCCCAAGCTTCCTTTGCAGCTAGAAAACCCTTTATTGTGGTACGTGCCATGAGTGATACAGCAGCTCATGATGCTAATATTACCTTTGATCAGTTCATCATAGAAGCTGGTAAGAAATCAGCTAAAACTCTAATGGCTTTTCTCAAAAAATTAGCATAACACTTATCTGCTCAGCTATTTCCTGAGAAGGTAAAGAAAAGAGGATGCTTATAAGCTCCAACTTTTTCTAAGAGCCTTATAGGCTCTTTTTTCTAGATTTAGGATAAAAAGAAACTCCCCTAAGGGGCCAAGATCGGCTTTTAGGGGAGTTTTTATATGCAATCAGGAAAAATAGTGGCTAAAAGGTCAGGTAGGCCCCTTTTAAGTCGCAAGAGCTCTATTTTTTGCTAACAAATAGTTCTTTAGCAATGTTAACAGGGATGACCAAGTTTTTATCAGCATAAGAAATGGTAAAGGTCTGAGCATAGGAATCAATTTGTTCCAAGGTAAAGACTGTACCAATACTGAGGTTATGACTTTCTAAATACTTCAAAAGATGGAATTGATCATGAACGCGACTGAGTTCATATTGTCCAAGTTCACTGACTTGTTTTAGGCGTAAGGTGTTAATTTCATCTAGGGGTTGGTCTTTCCTTGGAATGGTTCCTCCATGAGGACAAAAAGTCGGAAAACCTAAGGTTTCATCTAAACGATCAATGAAAGTATTTGAAACAGTATGCTCAAGAACTTCGGCTTCCTGGTGGATTTCTTCTGTACTGTAACCCAATTTATTGATAAGAAAGACTTCTATTAAGCGGTGTTTTCTGTACAAGTTAGCCACAAGGTTCTGGCCCTTTTCTGTCAATAAATATCCTTTGGTCGGGTCCTTAACAATCCATTCTTGGGAAATCATTTTTTTAATCATTTCTGAAACAGCTGGAGCAGAAACCTGCATCCTTTCAGCAATCATTTTGTTAGACATTTTAATGTCTTCTTCCCCCAGTTCATAAATACATTTTAAGTAATCTTCTTTATTAGGCGTCATCTCATTAGGCCTTTCTCTTATTTGTAACGATTATTATAACAAAATTCTGGAAAAAAATCTTGACAAAAGATATATAGTAATATATATTAATATTATAATTAAATACACTTAATTAATAATATAACTTATATTAAGGAGAAGCACATGAATAAGAAGTTAAGTCTTATTTTCACTGCATTTTTATCCCTCCTCTTACTTGTAGGATGTAGTACCGGTGGGGCAAAAAATGCTAAAAAAGAGAAACTTAATGTCGTTGTTACCAACTCTATTATCGCTGATATGACTAAAAATATCGCTAAAGATAAAATTAATTTACATAGCATTGTGCCAATTGGACAGGATCCCCACGAGTATGAACCTCTACCAGAGGATGTTGAAAAAACAAGTTCTGCCGATTTGATACTTTACAATGGTATTAACCTAGAAGATGGTGGCCAAGCTTGGTTTACCAAACTAGTTAAAAATGCTAAAAAAGAAAAGAACAAAGACTACTTCGCTGTTAGTGATGGTATAGATGTCATCTACCTAGAAGGTCAAAGTGAAAAAGGAAAAGAAGATCCTCATGCTTGGCTTAATTTAGAAAACGGTGTTATTTATTCTAAAAATATTGCTAAGCAGTTAATGGCTAAAGATCCAAAAAATAAGAAATTTTATCAAGAAAATTTAGATACTTATGTTGCAAAACTAGAGAAATTAGACAAGGAAGCAAAATCAAAATTTGATAAGATTCCTGAAAACAAAAAACTTATTGTAACAAGTGAAGGCTGCTTCAAATACTTTTCAAAAGCTTATAAAGTTCCATCTGCTTACATTTGGGAAATCAATACTGAAGAAGAAGGAACACCAGACCAAATTACAGCTTTAATTAAGAAATTAAAAGTTAAAAAACCGTCAGCTCTATTTGTTGAGTCAAGTGTTGATAACCGTCCAATGAAATCTGTTTCAAAAGATAGTGGTATTCCAATCTACTCTGAAATCTTTACAGATTCAATTGCCAAAAAAGGTAAAGATGGGGATAGCTACTATGCTATGATGAAATGGAATTTAGATAAAATTTCAGAAGGCTTGGCAAAATAATATAAGATAAAGCACAGTATCTCTTAGTGGACTTGTGCTTTGTTTTATTTTCAGGAGGAAAAGATGATAAGTGTTAAAAATTTATCAGTTGCATATGATAATAACTATTTAGCTTTAGACAATTGCTCTTTAACACTTAAAGAGCCTGGAATTATAGGAATTGTTGGACCAAACGGAGCCGGCAAGTCGACCCTTATGAAGGCACTCTTAAACCTGGTTGACCATCAGGGGAGTGTCAATATTGGTCATAAAAAAAGTAAGAACCTGGGAAATCTGGTTGCCTATGTTGAACAAAGGAGTCTGATTGACTATAATTTTCCAATCACAGTTAAGGAATGTGTATCCTTAGGTACCTATACCAAACTAGGACTTTTTCGCAGGGTTGGAAAAAAAGAATATGAGAAGGTTCATTTTTATCTAAAAGAGGTTGGCTTGGAAGATTTTGCTAATAGACCTATTAAATCTTTATCTGGCGGTCAATTTCAAAGGATGCTGGTTGCCAGATGTCTGATTCAAGAGACAGACTATATCTTCTTAGATGAGCCTTTTGTGGGTATTGACTCCGTTAGTGAAAGTATTATTGTTGATTTACTAAAAGAATTGAAAAAAGCAGGTAAGATAATCTTAGTTGTGCACCATGATCTGAGTAAAGTCAGTCAATACTTTGATCAGCTTATTTTGTTAAATAGGGAATTAAAAGCCTATGGACCTGTGGAAGAAGTATTCACTGTGGACAATTTAACAGAAACTTATGGTAAAGACCTGATTGTCAGAAAGGAAAACTAAGAATGTTTTATAAATTTATAGAAGGGCTAATGACTTATCACTTTTTGCAAAATGCATTGATAACTGCCATAGTCATTGGTTTAGTTTCGGGAGCAGTAGGTTGTTTCATCATTTTAAGATCAATGTCTTTAATGGGAGATGCTATTTCTCACGCTGTTTTACCTGGTGTTGCCTTATCCTTTATTTTAGGCCTTAACTTCTTTGTCGGGGCCATTATTTTTGGGCTGCTGGCCTCTGCTTTAATTACCTTTATTAAGGAAAATAGTGTTATTAAGGGGGACACTGCTATTGGGATCACTTTTAGTTCCTTCCTTGCTCTTGGGGTCATATTGATAGGGATAGCTAATAGTTCCACAGACCTCTTTCATATTTTGTTTGGTAATATCTTGGCTGTTCAAGACAGTGATAAGTGGGTAACCATAGTAGTTTCCATTGTCGTTTTCTCTTTAATTATCTTATTTTTTAAAGAGTTGCTACTAACTTCTTTTGATCCTGTCTTAGCAAAATCAATGGGAATCAATGTGGCCTTTTATCATTACTTATTGATGATACTCTTAACCTTAGTGGCAGTCACTGCCATGCAGAGTGTGGGAACCATCTTGATAGTAGCCATGCTGATAACACCTGCTGCTACAGCCTATTTGTATGCTAATAGCTTAAAGACAATGTTAGTGATATCCTCAGCTTTAGGGGCAATCACTTCAATTTTAGGCCTCTATGTGGGTTATACATTTAATATTGCAGCTGGTTCAAGCATTGTTTTAACAGCTTCCTTGATCTTTGCTATTAGTTTTTTCTTGTCGCCTAAACAATGTTTTTTCAAAAAAGTTTTAAAAAATAAGGTTCAGCCCTAGACATATGGAGTGAAGGAAAATGAAATTTTCTTCACTTTTTTGATGCTTTTTAATCTTTATAGCAAGTGTCAAAAAGATTTTAGCCTCCTGACAAGGTTAGTCACATCTTGAAGTTGAGTTTAAAAAATAGATTTTTATATTCTGACCTTTTTATTTATGATAAAACTAGTTTCTAAAAATAATTGAAACCTTTCGGGAGGAAAATAATAACAGTGAATAATAAGCATCACTCAAAGAAAAAAATCATAATTGCTTTAACCTTAGCAACAACTAGCATACTTCTAGCTCAGGCTGGTGCCGTATCTGCAGAAGAACAAGTGGAAACTGACAATAATCAACTTCAGCTTGTTGACGCTACACAGCCAGCAACTAATAGTGTTGATTCACAGGCACAAGGGACTGAGTCATCAAAACTTAATTCTTCAGAAGAAGATTTTGGAGAAAAAGACTTGGACTTTGATCTTGAGGGTGGTGTTGATGGAAGAGTTGATGGGTCTTTAGAAGTACCAGACTTTGGTGATGATTCACTTGGCGATTTTGGGGATGAAGAGGAAGCAGCAGCTCCTACTAATCCCAAAAGACTTCTGACAGAAGAGGAAGTTAAGGCCAAAGGACTTTTAATTGATCAGGTTGACCCTTCTCATATTAAAGACTTATGGGAGAAAGTTGGTAAAGGCAGTGGACAGTTGATTGCCATTATTGACGGTGGAATCGATGAAAAACATCCTGTTTTCTCAAAAGAACAAGATGATAAAGATCGTTTTAAAGACGAAGTAACTCTAGAAGAAGAAAAGAAAAAACAAAATATCAGTCGTGGTAAATGGATTAACCACAAGCTGGTTTTCTTCCATGATTATAATAATGGTCTTGATACCTCTGGCGTAGAAAGAAAAGATTTAGAACACGGAACACATGTTGCTGGTATTGCAGCTGCAAGTCTTCATAAGTCAGATAAAAATTCTTATTTAATGCAGGGTGTAGCACCTGATGCTCAAATCATGTTCTTAAAGGTAAGAACACCAAAGAATCCTAGCAAAATGCAAGAACTATATGCCCTAGCTATTGAAGACGCTTTGGCCATGGGAGCAAGTGCTATCAATATCAGTTTAGGTAATACTGCCGAAGCTAGTCAAGAACTCAATGAAGCTATTTTAAAGGCTCTGAATGATGCTAAAAATAAAGGGGTGGCTATTATTGTGGCTGCCGGCAATGATGGTGCAATGGGTGGTTCAGCACGTAAGCCACTAGCTCAACATCCTGATTATGGTTTAATTGGAACACCAGCTTCAACAGATCATGTTTTAACTGTAGCAGCATATGTTAGCCCTTCTGCAATAAGCGAAGTTATTAGTATTCAATCAGACAAGGGGAACCAAGAAATTGCAACTCGAATAACAAGTGCCTTCCCTAAAGATGCAAGCTTTGACCTTGTACTTACTGAAACATCATTAGAGGAACTTGATGAAAATGATTTAAAAGGAAAAGTTGTTCTAGTAGATTATGCTACAGTAAGCTCTTCTCAAAAAACTGCTTCTCTTGCTGAGAAGAAGGGGGCTGCTGGTCTTCTCATTTATAATGAAGACTATAAGAAACCTCTTTTACCTCTTAACTATCAAGGGAACTTCCCATTAGGCTTTATCAGCCGAGAAGATTTTGATAGCTTGAAATCACTGGTAGGTTTGAAAGCTACTTTTACTCAAAAACAAAAAGTCTTTGCTGTTCCTGGTGGAGCTCAAATGACTGGATTTTCAACTTGGGGCTTGACAGCTGATGGTAATTTTAAACCAGATATAGCTGCTCCTGGCTATGAGATTTCTTCTGTAAGTCCTGCTGATGACTACTCAACCATGTCAGGTACAAGTATGGCAACACCACACGTGACAGGGATCATCAGTTTAGTTAAAAAAGCTATCCAAGAAAAATATCCTGATTTGTCAGCAGATAAACTTTTAAGTCTAACCAAAAAATTGTTAATGAGCTCAGCTGATCCTCTTCTTAATCCTAATACTGGAACTTATTACTCTCCAAGACAACAAGGAGCAGGGGCAGTTAATGCTAAGAGAGCTCTTGACACTGAGATTTATCTGACTGGTACAGGCGATGAAGCTAAGGTAAACCTATCTAATATAGAAGATCAGTTTGTTATCAAGGTTAAGGTTCATAACTTAAGTAAGAGTCCTAAAGTCTTTAACTACCATGCAAGTCTCTTGAGAGATGAAGTTAAAGATGGGAAGTTCCAACTACAATCAAAATTACTTTTACAAACAGCAGAGCAAACAATTACACTTGGGGCAAAAGAAGAAAAATGGGTAGAGATCAAAGCTGATATTAGCAGCTTCTCTAAAGAACTTCTTGACCAGATGAAGAATGGCTTCTTTGTTGATGGATTTGTTCATTTTAAAGAAAAAGGTGATCAATCAGGCCGTGCTTCAATACCTTTCATTGGCTTTAGAGGTCAATTTGCTGACTTGCAAGCTCTTGAAACACCAATTTACCAAAGTTTAGATGGTACCTTCTATTATCAACCAAGTAATGGACAAAGAACGGAAGATTTCGAAGTTAACCAAATTAAAGAAATCAAAGAAAATAATGTTACAGGTCTATTCACTCACTTTACTCCATGGTCAATCATTGAAGGAAGTAAGAGCCCTGGATTTGAAGCTGAATTAGAAGAAGACGCTGGCAGCAGAGACTTCTTAGGAAGCTATGCCAAAGGTGATGGAAGTTTGGTACGTTCCTTCTACTTTGTTGATGGACAAGCTTATTTAAGTATTTCTCCTAATGGTGATAAAAACATGGACGAGGTTACCTTTAAAGGGGCATTCTTACGAAATGTTAAAGATATCAAGGCCTATGTCTTTAAAGAGGGAGATTTAGAGAATCCTATTTGGCAAAGTGAATTAACAGCCTATGCCCACAAACAATACAATACAAATGAGCTAAAAGAAGGGTTGTTGGAGCAGACAACTTGGTATGGAAAAGATCAAAATGGTCAAACCGTTCCAGAAGGAAATTACATCTATCGTGTTTCTTATCGTCCTCTTAGTCAAAATGCTAAGGAGCAGTTTACAGACTTTAAGATCAAGGTTGATTTGACAAAACCAGCCTTACCTTTATCTGCTAGCTTAGATGTAGAGACTAGAAAATTAACAGTAAGTTTCCCAAATGAAGGTGACAGTTACCGTCACCGTCTCTACTATAACTTTGGAACTAAAGAAGCACCAAGTTTCACTGTCTTTGAACAGACAGCAGAGGGTGTCTTTGAAATCCCAGAGAGTTATGAAAATGAGCTTACTGAAGTAACATCCACAATTTCTTTTGATGAACTTGATAAATTGTTCCTTGTAAGTGAAGATAGATCAGGAAATTACAGTTCAATAACATTAGAAGAGTTACTCAAAGCTCCAAAAGTAAATCCAGATTCTATTGATCATGAAAATGAAGAAGGTCAACAAGATCCAGAGATAGAAGATAAGAAAGAGATGCCTTCTCCTAATGAGGAGAAAACAAGTCATGACAAAGAAGTTGTTAAATCTCTTCTAAATCAGACTGAGCAAAAACCATCACTTTCTACCCTTGCACAAGAAGTTCCTCAACAAGCAAGCTTACCACAAACAAATTCAAAAGAAAGAAGCGGTATTATAGCAGCTCTCATGCTTTTCATATCTGGTTTACTATTTTCTGTCAACTCAAAGAAAAAGAAAACTGACTAAAAGCTGAACACGCTTCGACAAGACAAGAAAAAACTTTTCCGATATTGGAAAAGTTTTTTTGATTATTTAGTTACAGTTTAGATTACTTTTTAAAGGAATAATCTTTTTGGATTTCAATAGATTGGATAAGAATATTTTCTTTAGGTTTATCATTTTCATTGACGGCTACACTTGCAATCTTATCAACAATATCCATACCTTCAATGACCTGGCCAAATACAGTGTATTTTCCATCTAAGCTTGGATTTCCACCTTTTTTATAAGCTTCTATGATAGGCTTAGGATAGTTGGCTTCAGTAAGGTTTTTCCCTTGATTGTTAGTATTTTGATTGATGAAAAATTGGCTGCCATTGGTGTCTGCCCCAGCATTAGCCATTGCAAGAGCTCCACGAAGATTGTAAAGATAAGGGCTGATTTCGTTGGCAAAACCATTGCCAGAGTCTTTACTCTTATCCTTGCCTTTCCAGATAGAGTCCCCGCCTGTTCCCTGGCCTGTAGGATCGCCACTTTGGATCATAAATTCTGAAATAACCCGGTGGAAGCTGACATTATTATAATAACCTTCCTTGGCATGGGTTAAAAAGTTTTCAACAGCTAGGGGTGCTAATTTAGGGAAAAGTTTAATGGTGATATTGCCAAGGCTTGTTTTTAGCATGACTTGAGCCTGATTGCTTTTGACTTCTTTATCAAGTTGTGGAAAAGCCTTTTTATCTGCTGCCAAGGCCTCTTTTATCTCTTTTTCATATGCTTTTGAAGCTACTGCATTTTCTTCTTTTGCTATTTTTTCGTCTATATACTTATCACCTTTGATAGCCCGATTAAGTGATTCGCAAGCGCTGAGACTTAATAGGCTAATGATAATGAGTCCAAAGGTTAAACATTTTTTCATGAGCGCACCTCGTTTTGATTTTCCTTTATTTTATCACAAAGTTCGGACAATGGTAAGCATATTTAATAATTGCTAAAAAATGGTATAATAAAAACATGGCTAATAGAAATCGACAAAAAAAGGGTGCTAAAAAAAGGCGCCAAACAAAAGCAGACATTGAGAAACAACGCGCTATTAAAAGAATGATTTTTTCCATTCTGACAGCTTTCGTCTTGATCTTTGCAGCAATCAGATTGGGAATATTTGGAATCACTGCATATAATGTCATCCGATTTATGGTTGGCAGCTTGGCATATCTTTTTATTTTTGCAGTAATGATTTACCTTTTCTTTTTTAAATGGCTGCGCAAAATTGAAGGCTTAATAGCTGGCTTCGTTACTTTATTCTTAGGACTTTTAGTAGAGTGGCACGCTTATCTTTTTGCCTTGCCAAATTTTCAACACAAAGAGGTACTGAGTCAATCAGCTAGGTTACTTATAGGAGATCTCTTAGGATTTAGGGTTCAGTCCTTTGTTGGCGGAGGTATGCTGGGAGCACTTCTTTATAAACCAATAGCGTTCTTATTTTCCAATATTGGATCTTTTTTTATTGGTGGACTACTCATTTGCTTAGGGATCTTCTTGATGACACCGGGGGATATCTATGATCTGGCCTATTTTTTCAAAAAAGCTGCCCAGAAGCTCCATGAGAAAGGCCATCAAATGAGAGAGGCTGCTTATTTAAAACGTGAAGAAGCAAAAGCCATTGCTCAGCAAGAAAAAATGGAGAAAGAAGCTCGCTTAGAAGACAGTGAGACTTCCTTAACTGTAGATCCTCAAACGGGTGAAATTTTTGATGAGAATGCTCAGAACCTAATCAACCAAACTCCTGCAGAAGCAGAGATTGTTTCTTATGAGTCTCATTCGGATATGAGCTCTGCAGATTTTCCTTTGGATGAACTTGAGAATAACCAATTTGAATCACCTTATCTGGAAAAGGAGGGGATCAAAGAGTCAGAAGAAGGCAGAGAAGAAGAGTATGATGAGCCTGTAATGGTTGATTTCACACCAAAAACCAACCTCTTATATAAGTTACCGACTATTGATCTTTTCGCACCAGACAAGCCTAAGAACCAGTCTAAAGAGAAAAACTTGGTTCGTAAAAATATCAAGGTTTTGGAAGAGACTTTCAAGAGTTTTGGGATAGATGTCAAAGTAGAACGGGCAGAAATTGGACCTTCTGTTACCAAATATGAAATTAAACCAGCAGTAGGTGTCCGTGTCAATCGGATTTCTAATCTAGCTGATGATCTGGCCTTGGCCTTGGCAGCAAAAGATGTCCGAATAGAAGCTCCTATTCCAGGAAAATCCTTGGTCGGTATTGAAGTACCTAATTCTGAGATTGCAACGGTTTCTTTCAGGGAACTTTGGGAACAATCAAAGACGTCAGAAGAAAAACTGCTAGAGGTTCCTTTAGGAAAGGCCGTCAATGGTATGGCCAGAAGTTTTGATCTGACAAGGATGCCCCATCTACTTGTAGCGGGTTCAACGGGATCTGGTAAATCTGTTGCTGTCAATGGAATTATTTCAAGTATTTTGATGAAGGCTCGTCCCGATCAGGTTAAGTTTCTAATGGTTGACCCCAAGATGGTAGAATTATCTGTTTATAATGATATTCCCCACCTCCTCATACCTGTTGTTACCAATCCAAGGAAGGCTAGCAAGGCTCTCCAAAAGGTTGTTGACGAGATGGAAAACCGTTATGAACTTTTCAGCAAGGTAGGTGTCAGAAATATAGCCGGCTATAATGCCAAGGTTGAAGACTATAATAGTAAGTCTGAACAAAAACAAATTCCTCTGCCTTTAATTGTGGTTATCGTTGATGAGCTAGCTGACCTGATGATGGTAGCTAGTAAGGAAGTCGAAGATGCCATTATTAGGCTGGGACAAAAGGCGCGTGCTGCCGGTATCCATATGATCCTTGCAACACAAAGGCCTTCGGTTGATGTCATATCTGGTCTTATCAAAGCAAATGTACCTTCTAGAATTGCTTTTGCAGTATCTTCAGGTACAGATAGTCGAACAATTTTAGATGAAAATGGTGCTGATAAGTTACTTGGTCGAGGCGACATGCTCTTTAAACCAATTGATGAAAATCATCCTGTACGTTTGCAAGGTTCCTTCATATCTGATGATGATGTTGAAAGAATCGTTGGCTTTATCAAGGACCAAGCTGAGGCAGACTATGATGAGTCCTTTGATCCAGGAGAGGTTAGTGAAAATGATAGCGGAGCTAATGATTCCGGCAATTCATATGAAGGTGATCCACTTTTTGAGGATGCTAAAATGCTTGTCTTAGAAACTCAGAAAGCTTCTGCCTCAATGATCCAAAGACGCTTATCTGTTGGATTTAATAGAGCTACCAGATTGATGGAAGAACTGGAAGAAGCAGGAGTCATTGGACCAGCAGAAGGTACCAAGCCAAGGAAGGTTTTACAGAATAATTAAAAAAACGATGATTAGAATCATCGTTTTTTTAGTATTTTATAAAGATAAAAATAACCAGTAGGAGGTAGGCTAAAAAGGTTAATAAAAAACCAACTCGCCAGAATAACTTGGCAAACCTGCTATAGTTAAAATGCTGAATTTTAATAACTAGCATTAAAGTAATGATGATAGCTAGGATCGACAAAGCAATAAGATAGTAGGGTAAAAGATTATGTGTAAAGAATTTACCAGAAACCAGTATGATTTCAATGGCAAAGAGGATAAAGGCTAAGTCGGGAAATTTAATACCATAGCGTCCTAGCTTAAAGGTTGACACAAGAATATGTGAAAAGATAGGAGTTAATAGGATAAAAGCTGCAGCTATTAATTTATATGTATTCATAAGACTATTTTAGCTTGAAAAGGGGAGCTTGTAAACTTAATAGTCTAAATTGGTTAAATTTTTTGAAAGGTTCCATTATATTTCTGACTTTGCAAAATAATTATAGTGTGGTCACTTGAGTTTTATAGTGGCTTTCTCGCTTTTTTTATGATATCTTTATGATATAACAAGATGACGAAAAGGAGACTATTATGCAACAGTTGAATACATTTCCCCATCCAGAATTACTTGTTGATGATCAAGACTATATTACGATAGCCATTGATTTAGACGACTTATCGGCATACTCTGAAAAAGATGTTTTACTTTTAGAAAATAATTTAAAAGAAGCTAGACAATCCACAAAAGACAAAGGCTCCGGCTGGGAAGAGCAAATTAGTTCTGTACGAAAAGATGCTCGTTTGCTCCTAACTGGTACATCAAGCCTTATCATTTATATCACAGAAAAAGAAAGCTACTATTATCATATTGACACAGCTGTAGTCAACACTATTATGTTTGGTCCAGAACCTTATTTGAAGCCACTTATTGAACATTTCCAATTTGCTAATGATTACCATCTCTTGGTCTTAGATCAAGACAGGGCTCGGATTTTTGAGCTGGGCATGGATCGCTTCAAAGAAATTAGGGATGGCGAGTGGCCTATCCATCTGACAGAGGCTCTTGGTGAAGAGAAAAATGGTGGCGAATTAAGTTATGGTAGCTTTTCAGGACAAGGCGGTGATGGTCAACATGGTTTCCATGGTCATAACGAAACAAGCAGTGAAAAAGAAATTGATAGAGACAATTTTTTCCGATATGTAGACAATTATTTAATGACTTATCTTGGACAGGATTGTGAAACCTCACTAATTCTTTATGCACTAAAAGAAAATCAGGCAGCTTATCGAGCTATCAGTAAGTATAATCCTCTTCTGGAAGAAGGCATTGCCCTATCAGCTGCTAAAGTCAAAGACGAAGAAATTGCTAAGCAGGGACAAGATTTTATCGCAGAGCTAAAAGAAAAACGTCTAGGTGCACTGATTAACCGTTTTAAAGAAACAAGTCCTGAGTTCCGTGTTGATGACAATATAGAGGAAATTAAAACCTTGGCACTTGAAAACAGGATAGAAGAGCTACTAATTGTCAAAAATATGCAAGATGAGTATCAGATTACTAAAGCAAATACAGAAAGTGCTAAAATCGAAAAGGCTCTTAAAGAGATCGTCTTAGCCCTACTCAAGGCTTCAGGGAAGGTTTATATCCTAAATGAAGACCAAGTCAGCCAAGGACTAATGATTAGTGCTCGTCTACGTTATTAGGATTTTTCCTTGTATAAAGTGACTAAGTTTTAGAAAACTATTGATTGACTGGTAGCCATAGGTTACTGGTCAATCTTTTTTACAAAAGTGCTTGATTTTATTTATAAAATAGGTATAATGGTAGAGTATGCTAATTGCGTACCTGTGGGAGGTAAAAATTTTTAATTACCGCCAAAACCACAACAGGAGGATTTAAAAATGGCTAAAAAAGTCGAAAAACTTGTAAAACTTCAAATCCCTGCTGGTAAAGCTACACCAGCTCCACCAGTTGGACCAGCTCTTGGTCAAGCAGGTATCAACATCATGGGATTCACTAAAGAATTTAATGCTCGTACAGCTGATCAAGCTGGCATGATCATCCCAGTTGTTATCTCAGTTTATGAAGATAAATCATTTGATTTCATTACTAAAACTCCACCAGCTGCTGTTCTTTTGAAAAAAGCTGCAGGTGTTGAAAAAGGTTCAGGAACACCTAACAAAACTAAAGTTGCAACGGTTACTCGTGCACAAGTACAAGAAATTGCTGAAACTAAAATGCCAGATTTAAACGCTGCAAACCTTGAGTCTGCAATGCGTATGATTGAAGGTACTGCTCGTTCTATGGGATTCACTGTTACTGACTAATCAGTAGGAAAACCTTATTACCCGCACGACTTCATCATGATTTGATGAGTGACGTGGGAGATTTTAAATCAAATCGATATGACCACATTACAAGGAGAAGATAAAAATGGCTAAAAAAAGCAAACAAATGCGTGCTGCACTTGAAAAAGTAGATAGTACAAAAGCTTACAGCGTAGAAGAAGCTGTAGCATTAGTAAAAGAAACAAACTTTGCAAAATTTGATGCATCAGTAGAAGTTGCTTACAACTTAAACATTGACGTTCGTAAAGCTGACCAACAAATCCGTGGCGCAATGGTATTGCCAAACGGAACTGGTAAAACACAACGTGTACTTGTTTTTGCGCGTGGTGCTAAAGCTGAAGAAGCAAAAGCTGCTGGAGCAGACTTCGTTGGTGAAGATGATTTAGTTGCTAAAATCAATGGTGGATGGCTTGATTTTGATGTTGTTATTGCAACACCAGACATGATGGCTATCGTAGGTCGTCTTGGACGTGTCCTTGGACCTCGTAACTTAATGCCAAACCCTAAAACTGGTACAGTAACTATGGATGTTGCTAAGGCAGTTGAAGAGTCTAAAGGTGGTAAAATCACTTATCGTGCTGACAAAGCAGGTAACGTACAAGCTATCATTGGTAAAGTATCATTTGACGCTGATAAATTAGTTGAAAACTTCAAAGCTTTCAACGAAGTTATGGTTAAAGCTAAACCATCAACAGCTAAAGGTACTTATATGACTAACGTTGCTATCACATCTACTCAAGGTGTTGGTATCAAAGTTGACCCATCAACAATGTAATAGATTAAAGCTATCTTCGGATAGCTTTTTTTGATGAAGCTGGGAAGATAAGCTAGAAGATACATTTTAAAGAGGGGATTATTTTTCTTGACCTGACTGAGTGGATCGGAGCCCTCAGGCCATGGCAAAGCTTTTAGACTGTGCTATTTTTGAGCTTTTAAGTCATCACTGGGAAAAGAGCTCTGCAATTTTTCATAGTAAAATAATTCTAATGTGCAGCTTGTATTGAACTGTTAATATCCGAGCATTTGTGGTAGAATAGTAAAGACAAAATAAGGAGATAAGTATATTGGAACCAAAATATCAACGTATTTTAATTAAATTGTCTGGTGAGGCATTAGCAGGAAATAAGGGAGTTGGAATAGACATTCCTACTGTTCAAACTATTGCCAAGGAGATTGCTGAAGTTCATCAGTCTGGTGTGGAGATAGCACTGGTTATTGGTGGTGGTAACCTTTGGCGTGGTGAGCCTGCTGCAGAAGCGGGGATGGATCGTGTCCAAGCTGACTATACAGGGATGCTAGGAACGGTGATGAATGCTTTAGTAATGGCTGATAGTCTTCAACATTATGGCGTTGATACCCGAGTTCAGACCGCAATTCCAATGCAAAATGTAGCAGAACCTTATATTCGTGGGCGAGCGCTCAGACATTTAGAAAAAGGACGTATTGTTGTTTTTGGAGCTGGAATTGGCTCTCCTTATTTTTCAACGGATACAACAGCAGCATTGAGAGCAGCTGAAATAGAGGCTGATGCTATTTTGATGGCGAAAAATGGTGTGGATGGGGTTTACAATGCAGATCCCAAAAAAGATGCTAATGCTGTGAAATTTGATGAGTTGACCCATGGCGAAGTTATCAAACGTGGTTTGAAGATCATGGATGCTACAGCATCAACCCTATCGATGGATAATGACATTGACTTAGTCGTATTTAATATGAATGAGTCAGGTAATATTAAACGTGTTGTCTTTGGGGAACATATAGGTACAACTGTTTCCAATAAGACATCAGAAGAGTAAAATTTTAAGGAGTTAAGAAATTATGGCAAATGCTATTATTGAAAAAGCAAATAAACGTTTTGAACAATCTTTCCAATCTCTATCACGTGAGTATGCTAGCATTCGTGCTGGACGTGCTAATGCAAGTCTCTTAGACCGTATTCAAGTGGAATACTATGGAGCACCTACTCCACTAAATCAGTTGGCCTCTATCACAGTTCCAGAAGCTCGTGTCTTATTGATCTCTCCTTTTGACAAGTCTTCAATCAGAGAAATTGAACGTGCTATTAATGCTTCTGACTTGGGAATTACACCAGCAAATGACGGTTCTGTTATTCGTTTGGTAATTCCAGCCTTGACAGAAGAAACACGTAAAGACCTTGCCAAAGAAGTGAAAAAGGTTGGTGAAAACCAAAAAGTGGCTATCCGTAACATTCGTCGTGATGCTATGGATGAAGCTAAAAAACAAGAAAAGGATAAAGAAATTTCTGAAGACCAATTAAAAACTTTAGAAAAAGATATCCAAAAAGCTACAGATGATGCCATCAAACATATTGATGCTATGACTGCTAATAAAGAAAAAGAACTCTTAGAAGTTTAATCAGTCGCTTTATTCTTTATTCTATCTAGAAAAATTTTAAGAAATAAGTAAAGGAGCTAGACAATTATTTCAGAAGCGTTTGTTTTTGACAGTTGTCTGCTTTTTTAAAGAAAGAAATAAATGTTATGAACGAATTATTAGCAACTACAATTACAGGTTTAATTAGAGAAGAAAATGACAAGTCCTATTTTGTTCAAAAAGATGGCTATATTTTTGCTCTGGCAAAAGAAGAGGGCAGTCATGAAATTGGCCAGATGGTAACAGGTTTTGTTTACTTGGATTACAAACAAAAACTACGTATGACCACCAAGGAAATCAAGTCCACAAAGGAAACTTTTGGTTGGGGAGAAGTGACAGATGTTCGCCGAGATCTAGGAGTTTTCGTTGATACAGGACTCCCAGACAAGGAAATAGTCGTCTCCTTAGATTTGCTTCCAGAGCTAAAAGAATTGTGGCCTAAAAAGGGTGATCGCTTATACATTAAGCTAAGTGTTGACCATAAGGACCGCATGTGGGGGATTCCTGCCGAAGCTGAAGTTTTCCAAAAGATGGCTGATCCTGCTTATGATAATATGCAAAATCAAAATTGGCAGGCCATTGTCTACCGTCTAAAAATGTCCGGAACCTTTGTATATTTGCCTAAGAACAATATGCTTGGCTACATTCATCCAAGTGAACGTTATAGTGAACCAAGGTTGGGACAGGTTTTAGATACACGTGTTATTGGCTTTAGGGAGGTTGATAGAACCTTGAATCTCTCCTTGAAACCACGATCTTTTGAGATGTTAGAAAATGATGCTCAGATGATCCTGACTTATCTGGAATCAAACGGAGGTTTCATGACCTTGAACGATAAGTCTTCACCGGAGGATATCAAAGCCACCTTTGGTATTTCCAAGGGTCAATTTAAAAAGGCTTTGGGCGGTTTAATGAAAGCTAAAAAAATTAAACAGGATCCTAGTGGTACTGAATTAATCTAAGTAAAAACTTTGCGACTGGCAAGGTTTTTTGCTACAATGTAACGAAGAAAATAGAATTGGGAGAAAATCATGAAAGAAAATCTAGAAAGAGCCCTATTTGCTGGTGGTTGTTTTTGGTGTATGGTTGAACCTTTTGAGGAAAAAGATGGCATTTTATCTGTCAGAAGTGGTTATACTGGTGGTCACCTAGAAAATCCAACTTATGAACAGGTATGCTCTCAAACAACAGGTCATACTGAAGCGGTGGAAATCATTTATGATGCTTCTAAGGTTTCTTATCAGGAACTTGTGGAACTTTATTGGACACTGACTGATCCCACAGATGCCTTTGGTCAATTTCAGGATCGAGGCGAAAGCTATCGTCCAGTGATCTTCTATTATAATCAGCAACAAAAAGAGATTGCCCAGGCTTCAAAAGAAAAATTGATGCAATCTGGAATTTTTGACAAGCCAATTGTAACCAGTATAGAAGAAGCAAAGGCTTTTTATCCAGCAGAAGATTATCATCAGGGCTTTTATAAAAGTAATCCAGAGCGTTATGCCTTAAGTAGTCAATTAAGACATGATTTTCTTAAGAAAATTTGGAATACCTAGTGATGAGGGAGAAAAATTAGTGAGAAAATCATTTTATACATGGTTAATGACTGAGCGTAATCCCAAGTCAAATAAACCAGTTGCCATCCTATCCGACTTGGCCTTTGAGGATTCTACTTTTCCAAAACATAGTGATGATTTTGAGCTTATCAGTCGTTATCTGGAGGACCAGGCTGTCTTTTCCTTTAATTTAGGGGATTTTGACCGTATCTGGGAAGACTTTTTGAACCATTAAGAAAGTCCCCTTGTCTATTTCATAACTTTATAGGAAATTCATAGAGCTCATATTAGTTGAAGAGAGGATCTCGTTCCATAGCAGGACGAGATCCTCTCTTTTTTTCTGTCATAAGACTGCTATTAGACATTATGGTCGACTGTGTCCAAATAGGACAAATTATGAGCTTTTTTAATAGACAAGAGAAATTGAGGGTGTAAAATAACAGTTAAGAAGAAAAATACCCTTTACAACATTAAGGAGGATATCATATGTATTACACTAATGGTAACTTTGAAGCTTTTGCTAGACCAAGAAAGCCCAAAGGAGTGGAAAACAAATCAGCTTATATCGTAGGCGCTGGTTTAGCCGGTTTAGCTACTGCAGTTTTTCTAATCAGAGATGGGCAGATGTCTGGTGAAAATATTCATATTTTAGAAGAACTTTCCTTGTCTGGTGGTTCGCTAGATGGTGCTAATAATCCTCAGCTAGGTTTTGTAACTCGCGGTGGCCGTGAGATGGAAAACCATTTCGAATGTATGTGGGATATGTATCGGTCTATTCCATCATTAGAAATTCCAGATGCCTCTTACTTAGATGAGTTCTACTGGTTGGACAAGGACGATCCCAACTCTTCAAACTGTCGCTTGATTCACAAAAGAGGTAACCGTGTAGATGATGATGGACAATTTACTTTAGGTTCTCACTCAAATGAACTGGTTAAACTGGTGATGCAAACAGAAGAATCCCTAGGTAGAAAGACCATTGAAGATGTCTTTTCAGAGGAATTCTTTGAAAGTAACTTCTGGGCTTACTGGGCTACCATGTTTGCCTTTGAAAAATGGCATTCTGCCATTGAAATGCGCCGTTATGCTCTGAGATTTATCCATCATATTGGCGGACTACCAGATTTTACTTCCTTGAAATTCAATAAATATAATCAATATGAATCAATGACTAAACCCATTTTGGCATTCTTAGAAACTCATGGGGTGGATATACAACTAGACACCAAGGTTTCCAATGTTAAAGTTGATTTTAAAGCTGGTAAGAAAGTTGCTAAAAGTCTTCTGCTTAATGTATCTGGACAGGCTAAAACAATTGAGCTAAGTGAAAATGATTTGGTCTTTGTAACCAATGGTTCAATCACTGAAAGTAGCACTTATGGTGACCATCATACTGTGGCTAAGGCTAATAAAGACTTGGGTGGCTCATGGAATTTATGGGAAAACCTAGCAGCCCAATCAGATGAATTTGGGCATCCTAAGGTTTTCTATAAGGATTTACCTGCAGAAAGTTGGTTTATTTCTGCAACAGCTACCATTAAAAACCCTGCAATTGAACCTTACATTGAACGTTTGACTCATCGTGATATACATGATGAAAAAATAAATACAGGTGGAATCGTGACTGTGGTTGATTCCAACTGGATGATGAGCTTTGCTGTTCATAGACAACCACACTTTAAAGATCAAAAAGATAATGAAACCATTGTATGGCTTTATGGTTTGTATTCAAATAAAGAAGGAAACTACATTCACAAGAAAATTGAGGAATGTACAGGTCAAGAGATCACTGAAGAATGGTTGTATCATTTAGGGGTACCAGAAGAAAAAATTAAAAAACTAGCAGAACAAGATTCTATTAATACTGTTCCTGTTTACATGCCTTACATTACAAGTTACTTTATGCCACGTATCATGGGTGATAGGCCAAAGGTTATCCCTGATGGCTCAGTAAACTTAGCCTTTATTGGTAACTTTGCTGAATCACCAACTCGTGATACCGTCTTTACAACAGAATATTCTATCAGAACAGCTATGGAGGCTGTTTATAGCCTACTAGGTGTTGAACGGGGAATTCCTGAAGTCTTTAACTCTGCTTATGATATTCGTGAGCTCCTAAAAGCGGTTTACTATCTCAATGATAAAAAATCAGTGGAAGACTTACCAATTCCAGGCTTAATTGGAAAAATAGGACGCAAAAAAATCCAAGATACCTTCGTCGAAGAATTATTAAAAGAAGCACATTTGATATAAAAGAAAAAAGTATTATTGATTTTTCAATAATACTTTTTTTGGTGGGTATATATTATTCTTTAATGAGTTCTTCTTCACGTTTGGCTAAAACAAGATAGCCGATTGCTGAAAAAGCAGAAAGGACTGCAACAATAACATATGACCAGAACCATCCGAAATTATCGGCAAAGATAGGCATTAACCAGTTGGCTCCCATGTTGCCAATTAAGTAAGCTGTGACCCCAACAAAACCAATAGCAGTACCAGCTACATTAAGAGGAACAAAATTAATTGTCAAGATATTTACTATCAATTGTGGTCCATAGATTAATGATCCTAGAATACCTGAGATAATTAATAGAAATAGATAATTTGGTGCACCAGTTGCAGTGATATATTCATAAACAAATACAACTCCTGCCATAATAAATAAACCAATAGCTCCTATTTTAGCCATTTTATTTGGGTATTTGACGGCTAGCCAAGCAAATACTAAAGAACCTGGAATAGCAACCCATTCTAAAATGGAAATTGCAAAATGAATTTTTGCTTCTGGTAGGTTTGCTACTTCAGTAAGATAAATTGGCATCCAGTCTTCGATACCAAAACGGACAAAGTAAAGTGCAACGTTAACTGCAGCGACTAGGAGGAGTGATGGGTTACAGAAAACATATTTCCAGATTAATTGCCAATAGTTATAATTATGCTTTTCCTCCTCAGAAGCAATATTAGATTCTCCTCCTTCACCGTACATAGTGCGAAGTGAGTCTAAGCCTTCAGTTTCTGGATTATCACCACCAAATTTCCAACAGATTAATGCAAACCAGAGAACAAATAGTCCAGGTATCAGAAAAGCTAGTAGGATATTCCCACTATCAGGGAGGACTAATCCCATACTGGTCAAAGAAGCAATCAATAGTGGCAATAATGCAGAACCTGCATTTTGAGAAATATTCCAACCAGCAATTGCTCCTCCTCGTGTTTTATTGGGAAAGTAATTAGCAATCATTGCTTGTGAAGCAGGAGCTAAGGCACCTTGAACAACACCGCAAAGAACAAGTAAAATACCTAAAGTTAGCATAGAAGTATGGAAAAAACCAATTAAAATGCAGATTAGTGCACTAGCTCCTAAGCTGGTTGCAAATAGTTTACGCAAGCTAACTCTGTCTCCTAGAGCCCCCATATAAAACTTTGCTAAACCATATGAGATAGTAAGGCAAGAGAGTAATGTAGCGATTTGTGCTTTATCCCAACCATTTGTCATCATTATTGAGTTAGACATTAATTTAAAATTATTGCGAACTAAGTAAGCACAGACATAACCAAAAAAGGCAATAAAAAAGACTGTTTTTTGTCGTTTTAAGAAGCGAGAAAATTTCTCTGGGTTAACTTTTTCATAGTTTTCGTTCATTAATTATTCTCCAAAAGGATTTATTATTTGATACGACCGTATAATGTAATTGTGTCTCGACAAGTATATACTTTATCAGAGTTTTCTAACTTTGTCAACGTTTTCATAAAAAATGCAATAACAATCTCATTTATTATAATAACTGTAAAAATTAAAAATCTATTATTTGATAGCTTTTTCCTATCAGTCTTTGATTCTTTTCTGTTATAATAAAGTTACACAATTGAAGAAAAGGAAGTCTAATTTGCAAGAATATTCTACTGAAATTACCCTTAATCGTCCGGATGATTTATTTGCCTTATTTGGTTCAAATGAGCGTCATCTTAAGTTAATTGAAAATCATTTAGATCTGATTATTCATGCTAGAACAGAACGGGTTCAAATTGTCGCGGATAATCAAGCTAAGTTAGCCTTAGCTCAGTTGACGATTCAAGCACTTTTGGTTCTTGTTGGTCGTGGCATGATTGTTAATACTTCCGATGTTGTCACGGCTTTGTCAATGGCTGAAAATGGGACCATTGATAAATTTGTTGCCCTCTATGAAGAAGAAATTATTAAAGACAATTACGGCAAGCCTATCCGAGTTAAAACCTTAGGTCAAAAGGTCTATGTGGATAGTATTAAAAAACATGATGTTGTTTTTGGGATTGGTCCAGCTGGAACAGGGAAAACTTTCTTGGCTGTAACACTTGCTGTGATGGCACTTAAACGTGGACAGGTAAAACGTATTATCTTGACGAGACCTGCCGTTGAAGCAGGTGAAAGCTTAGGTTTTTTACCAGGAGATTTGAAAGAAAAAGTTGATCCTTATCTCAGGCCAGTTTATGATGCCCTTTACCAAATTCTTGGTAAAGAACAAACAACACGGTTGATGGAAAGAGAAACGATAGAAATTGCACCTTTAGCTTACATGCGTGGTCGTACCTTGGATGACGCTTTTGTTATTCTTGATGAAGCCCAAAACACAACAATCATGCAAATGAAAATGTTCTTAACGCGTCTTGGATTTAACTCTAAAATGATTGTTAATGGCGACATCAGTCAGATAGATTTACCTCGTAATGTCAAATCAGGTTTGATTGATGCAAGTAATAAACTAGGACAGATTAAAGCCATTGACTTTGTTTATTTCACAGCTAAAGATGTCGTTCGCCATCCAGTAGTTGCCGACATAATAAAAGCATATGAGACTGATCGCACTAGCGATTCACCAAAAAAAGAAGAAAAAAATGAGAAGAAGTCCGGTCTTACCTCATATGAAGTAATAGGACAAGAAATTGAAAATGATAAAATATAAGCTCTTCGATTGAAGAGCTTTTTATGAAAGGAAATGTTATGCAAGATTATATTAGTTATATTCGATCGAAAGTTGGACACGAAAAGGTATTTTTGCCTTATGCAAAATGAAAGAAATGAAATTCTTTTGCAAAGAAGAGCAGATAGAGGAACTTGGGGATTAGTTGGCGGTTGTATAGAATTAGGAGAATCTTCAACAGAAACTTTGATTAGAGAATTTTTTGAAGAAACAGGTATCATTGTTTGTCCACAAAAATTATTAAATATTTATACCAACTTTAAAGAGACATATCCCAACGGAGATATAGCTCAAACAATTGGTTTCATCTATGAAGTTAATACAATGGGATTAGTTGAGATAGATAATTTTCAGAATGAGGAGACATTAGAGTTATCTTTCTACTCTTATGATGACAGATCTTAAATTCAAATTGTAAATGAGCAGCATAAACTTATTATTGATGAATTTTTTAGAAAGAAATTTAGACTTGGGCATTAAAAAATAGAGATAGGAGTGCTTATGGATCAGATTTTTAATGAAATAATGGCTGATGTGGAGAATAAAGTCTATACTGACAAGGGGATTGAGCCACTTTATGCAGCACCGAAGCCAGCCAAAATTGTAATTGTCGGACAGGCCCCGGGAATTATTGCTCAAGAAACGAAGATATACTGGAATGACCGTAGTGGTATTCGCCTTCGTGAGTGGTTAGATGTTGATAATGATACCTTTTACAACTCCGGTCTCTTTGGGATTATCCCAATGGACTTTTACTACCCAGGGAAAGGCAAGTCGGGCGATCTTCCTCCACGGAATGGCTTCGCAGATAAGTGGCATGACAAAATCCTAAAAACCATGTCAAATGTGGAATTGATTATTTTAGTTGGGCAGTACGCTCAAAAACATTACCTTGGAAAAAAATGCAAGAAAACACTGACAGAAACAGTCCGTTCCTATGAGGATTACCTTCCAAACTATTTTCCATTGGTTCACCCATCACCACGTAATCAAATTTGGATGAAGAAGAATCCTTGGTTTGAAGAACAGGTTATTCCGACATTACAAAAACGTGTGGTAAAAATTCTGAAAAACTAGGAAAAACAGTCTTTGAAATCGTTTTAATTAGTTGAACTGGTGGAGAGGACACAAAAAAAGTGGCTTCTATGATATAATAATATAATTAGTAGAATCAAAAGCTATTGAAAGGGTAAGGATTTTTTTGTTCATATTTATATGAAAGTAATAGAAATCCTTGATATCAAAGATATGTATATTGAGATGATTGATGAAACTGGCCAAGTTTCTCAAGAGATTATGAAGCAAACAAAAGATTTGCTTGACTTTGCAGCAACCAAAACTGGAAAAGACCAAAAAGAAATGTCAGTCACTTTTGTGACCAATGAACGCAGTCACGAATTAAATTTAGAATATCGTGATACAGATCGTCCAACAGATGTTATCTCATTAGAGTATAAAGCTGAAAGTCCGGTATTTGTTGACCAAGATGCCTTTGATGATGATCCAGATTTAGCAGAAATGCTTGAAGAATTTGATGCCTACATCGGCGAATTATTCATTTCAATTGATAAAGCAAAAGAACAGGCTGAGGAGTATGGACATTCTTTTGAAAGAGAGATGGGATTTCTAGCTGTTCACGGTTTTTTACATATTAATGGCTATGACCATTATACGCCAGAAGAAGAAAAAGAAATGTTCACACTACAGGAAGAGATTTTGACTGCTTATGGCCTTACACGACAATAATTCACAAAAAAAATGGAAAAATAGGACAGTCATTGCCAGTTTAGAATTTGCTTTAACGGGTATTTTGACTGCTATTAGTGAGGAAAGAAACTTAAAAAGTCATCTTTTCTCGGCCCTATTAGTTTCAATTGCGGGCTTAATTTTTAGAATTTCAAGAATAGAATGGTTATTTTTAATGCTAGCCATCTTTTTAGTCATTACCTTGGAAATTGTAAACTCGGCAATTGAGAATGTTGTTGACTTGGCTAGTGATTATCACTTTTCGATGCTAGCCAAGAAGGCAAAAGACATGGCTGCTGGAGCAGTCTTAGTGATATCAGGCTATGCTGTCTTAACAGGGCTAGTTATCTTTATACCAAAAATTTTAGGAATTTTTTTTGCAAAATAGGAAGATGGAGTAAGTATGACATTTAAATCAGGTTTTGTAGCCATTTTAGGACGTCCAAATGTTGGAAAATCAACCTTTTTAAACTATGTGATGGGACAAAAAATTGCCATTATGAGTGATAAGGCACAAACAACCCGTAACAAGATAATGGGGATTTACACGACTGAAAGAGAACAAATTGTTTTCATTGATACCCCAGGTATCCATAAACCTAAAACCGCTTTAGGTGATTTTATGGTTGAATCTGCCTATAGTACTCTTCGTGAAGTGGAAACCGTTATTTTTATGGTGCCAGCAGACGAAAACCGAGGTAAGGGTGATGATATGATTATCGAGCGCCTTAAGGCTGCTAAAATCCCGGTAATTCTTGTTATCAATAAAATTGACAAGGTACACCCTGACCAACTATTAGAACAAATAGACGATTTCAGAAGTCAAATGGACTTTAAAGAAATTGTTCCTATATCTGCACTTCAAGGGAATAATGTTAACCCATTGATGGAAATTTTGAAGGAAAATCTTGAAGAAGGTTTCCAATATTTCCCAGAAGACCAAATTACTGATCATCCAGAACGTTTCCTTGTGTCAGAGATGATTCGCGAAAAAGTGTTGCACTTAACACAGCAGGAAATCCCACACTCAGTTGCAGTCGTGATAGAATCTATGAAACGTGATGAGGAAACCGATAAAGTACATATCCGTGCTACTATTATGGTTGAACGTGATAGCCAAAAAGGCATTATCATCGGAAAACAAGGGGCAATGCTTAAGAAAATTGGAAAAATGGCACGCCGAGACATCGAAATCATGTTAGGTGATAAAGTCTATCTAGAAACATGGGTCAAAGTCAAGAAAAATTGGCGCGACAAAAAACTAGACCTGGCTGACTTTGGTTATAACCAAAAAGAGTATTAAAAACATCCAGTGGATGTTTTTAACCCGAACCTAGAAAACAAAAAGCGAGGCAACATTCGGGGAATGTTTTTAACCCGAGCCCGAAAATAAACAGTTGTAGCTTTTCTAAGCTTAATTGAAATTGTAAAGCTGAGTTTGTCCTCAGCTTTTTAGCTTTAAGGAGAGTAAATATGCCAGAAGACTATATTTCATACATCCGATCAAAAGTGGGACATGATAAGATTATCCTAAACTTTGCAGGTGGAATTTTGACAGATAAGCAAGGGCGTATCCTACTGCAATTACGTGCTGATAAAAAAACCTGGGCAATACCAGGTGGCACTATGGAACTTGGTGAAAGCTCTTTAGAGGCTTGCAAGCGTGAGTTTTTGGAGGAGACAGGGATTGAGGTTGAAGCCACTCGCTTACTTAATGCTTACACCAATTTTAATGAGACTTATCCTAATGGAGACCAGGTTCAGACAGTTGTTTTTCTTTATGAGCTTAAAGCAGAGGCGGCAGTAGCTATCAGTGATTTTAACAATGAAGAAACGCTCAAGTTACAGTTTTTCTCTCGTGAGGAAATTAAAAATTTGGAGAGTGTGTCAGCCAAACACCGCCTTATGTTAGAGGAATATTTTGCAGATGATTTTAAATTGGGTCATTAATGGGAAGTGGAAGTCTAACAGCCTTCTAGTGAAAGATGAGTTGGAACATGACAATAGCTCAGTGTTAAAATCAGCCTATGCTAATCTTAAATCATAATTCCTTTGAAAATTAATGAGAACCCATTTCATGATGAAAATAAGACATTTTAAGATATCGAGAAGATTGATGTCTTTTTCAATTGTGATTTGTCGTCCTTGTTTTATAGAGCTTTATCCCTTGAGAAAGGTTGTCATACTATTTCTTGTTCCATCTGATGCTTTCTAATGAGGGTTTAGTTGCTTTTCACAATAAAACCTATAATCTCTACGGTGAATTCTTATTAATACCCTTTAAATAAAGAGTAGTTCCTTTTGGACTGCTTTCTTTGATTTCTGTCAGACAAGTAATTTGGGAATCATGATATAATAGGGTTATATGTGAGAAATTTGCTTACTACATTTGTGGAAGGGTTATTTTCTCTTTGATTTTGCAGGGAAAGGAATATGTGCCGGTGGCTTTTTATGAAGTCAGTGTGTGAAGTGGAAGTGTTATATGCCAGAATTACCAGAAGTTGAAACTGTTCGTCAGGGTCTTGAAAGACTCGTTTTGGGTAAGAGGATCCAGTCGGTGCAAGTCAATGTACCTAAGATGGTTAAAACTGATAATGAGCTTTTTAAGCTAGGTTTACCAGGGCAGTCTATCCACCATGTTAGGAGGCGTGGCAAGTATCTGCTCTTTGATCTTGATGATTTTACAATGATTTCCCACCTGAGGATGGAAGGGAAGTATCTTTTATTTCCTGGTGCTGTCCCTGAAAATAAGCATTTTCACTTTTTCTTCCTATTTACTGATGGTTCAACCTTAGTTTATCAGGATGTTCGTAAGTTTGGGACCTTTGATTTACTGGCTAAGGAGCAGGAACCAGAATTTTTTAGCAAACGAAAAATGGGGCCTGAACCGACAAAAGAAGCTTTTAAGTTAAAGGCATTTGAGAGAGCTCTGCTATTCTCCAAAAAATTAATAAAACCGTGGCTTTTGGATCAGACTTTAGTAGCTGGTCTTGGCAATATCTATGTGGATGAGGTTTTGTGGGCTGCTCGGGTTCATCCTATGAGAAGTGGTGATTCTCTCAAGAAGGCAGAAATTAAAAGGATTCATGAAGAGGTCATCGCTATTTTAGCTTTGGCCATTGAAAAGGGTGGGTCCACTATTAGAACCTATCAGAATACTTTGGGGATGAATGGGACTATGCAAGATTTTCTAAGGGTCTATGGTCAGACAGATAAGCCTTGTCCTAGGTGTGGTCAGCCTATTCAAAAAATAAAAGTTGCAGGGAGGGGGACACATTTTTGTCCCAAGTGCCAAAGATTATGAGTAAGATAATAGGAATTACTGGTGGTATTGCTTCGGGTAAGTCGACCCTAGTGAAAAAGATTAAAGAGGCAGGTTTTGCTGTTATTGATGCTGATCAAGTGGTTCATTCTTTGCAGGCTAAGAGTGGTAAATTATATGAGACTCTTCTTAACTTTTTTGGCTCTGAAATTTTAAGAGAGGATGGGGAGATTGATCGCCCTAAATTATCTCAGATGATTTTTTCCAGTGAGGAAAAAATGGCTCTGTCTTCTCATATTCAAAATCAGATCATCTATGAGGAATTGCTGGCCAGAAAGAAGGCTTTTGAGAAGAAATATCCTGTTTTTTTTATGGATATTCCTCTTTTAATTGAATTGAATTATCAGAGTTGGTTTGATCAGGTTTGGCTGGTCTATGTTGATAGAAAAATACAGCTTGAACGTCTGATGAAGCGCAATCACTATAGTGAAAAAGAAGCCTCTGAGCGACTTCAAAAGCAAATGACACTTGATGAAAAGAGAGCCTATGCTCAGCTTATTTTTGACAATAATGGTAGCCTTGACGCATTAGAGAGGCAGCTTGAAAAAGAATTAGAGAAACTGCAAAAAGAGCAGGCTCAAGCTAGATCCTAAAAACAATTTGAAAAAGAGCCTTGTGCCCTTTGGAAGACTTGTCTTTACTTTATGTCGCTGAGTAAAAGAAAAGGGCTGGAATCAGTATCTTATGCTATAATTGGTCTAATGAGAGAAACCCTATGAGTAGCTACTTTTTAGATCTAGCAGCTGTGATAAGAGATGAGGAAATTTTGATGGAAACAATAAGAATTGCAAAAGGAGAAAAAACGATTGACATGCCATTAGGTATGTTAAACCGCCATGGGCTAATTGCTGGCGCAACAGGTACTGGTAAGACAGTTACTTTAAAGGTATTAGCAGAGCAGTTAAGTTTATCTGGTATTCCAGTTTTTTTAGCTGATATTAAAGGAGACCTCAGTAACCTTGCAAAGGCTGGTCAGGTTTCAGAAAAATTAAAGGCTCGTCTTGAGAAATTGGCTATTAGTGATTATAAACCGCAGGCCTTTCCAATCAGATTGTGGGATGTCTTTGCAAAGCAAGGTCAGGCTCTTCGCACAACTATTTCTGAGATGGGACCTTTGATGTTGGCTCGTTTGTTAGACTTAAATGACACGCAAACTGGAGTTCTCACTATTGTCTTTAAAATCGCCGATGAAAATGGTTGGCTGCTCATTGATCTCAAGGATTTGCAGGCGATCTTAATAGAAGTTGCGGATCATTCTTCGGAATATTCAGGCCAATATGGTAATATTGCTAAGCAGTCTATTGGGGCTATCCAGAGGTCCTTACTAAGCTTAGAGCAAGAAGGAGCTGAACTGTTCTTTGGTGAACCAGCCTTAGATGTTGCTGATTTTATTCAAATTGATGTCGCTAGTGGTCAAGGAGCAATCAACCTTTTGTCTGCGACAAAACTCTTTCATTCCCCAACTTTATATGCTACTTTTTTACTGTGGATGCTTTCAGAACTCTATGAGAACCTGCCTGAGGTTGGTGATCTAGACAAACCGAAAATGGTCTTTTTCTTTGATGAAGCCCATTTACTTTTTAAGGATGCACCAAAGGTTTTTGTTGAAAAAGTAGAACAAATAGTTCGGCTTATCCGTTCAAAGGGGGTAGGGATCTTTTTTGTAACACAAAATCCCTTGGATCTTCCTGAACCAGTCCTGGCTCAGTTGGGCAATCGTATCCAACATGCTTTGCGACCTAAAGAACAAAAGGCAGTCCGTGTTGCTGCTGATACCTTCCGACAAAATCCAAACCTAGATGTTGCCAGAGTGATTACGGAGCTTGAAGTAGGAGAGGCCTTAATCTCCTTATTAAATGAACAGGGCCAGCCATCAGTGGTTGAAAGAGCCTTCATCATGCCACCAAAAAGTAGCTTTGACTTAATGTCTGAACAAGAAATAAAGAGTCTGGTGGCTTCTTCTCCATTTGCTAGTAAATATGGGCAAAGCATAGATCGTGAGTCTGCCTATGAAAAGTTGGCTCAAAAAGTCATGGGAGAAGAAGAGATTGCAAGATCTCAAGCAGAAGCTAAGCAAAAAGAAAAAGAAGCAAAAGAACAGGCAAAAATACAGAAACAGTCCTCAAGACCTGTAGGATGTCCTCCTAAAACAGTCCTTGAAAAGGCAACAGATGCTTTTATTAGTAGCACAGTCAGAACAATTGGTAGAGAGCTTGTCAGAGGGATTTTGGGTTCTCTGCGTAAAAGATAAGTCTTCTTTAAAATTGTCTTTTATCCTTTGCCTTGAAATGTGTTATAATGATGAAAGGTATTTTTAGCAAGTAAGACTAACGTATCCCTAGAGCTCTGATAGAAGCCTAAATTGAGAAAACGTGATAAGAGCTTGGTTCAGCTACCCATACTGAGGCAAGCTTTTGACTTCTTGTGATTTCTGATGGAAAAAGGTTCTCATTAAAAAGGGAGAGTTTAGTTACAAAATAACGACAGTTAAGGATATGGCGTGAGAGTAAAAATTAATTTAAAGTGTAGTGAGTGTGGTAGTAAAAACTATTTAAGTAGTAAAAATAAAAGTAACCATCCTGAGAAAATAAAGGTTCTTAAATATTGCCCTAAGGAGAGAAAAGTCACTCTACATGTTGAATCTTAATAGTAATTATGATAAAATGTTTGAGACTATAGTGGAGGAAATAACATGTACAACTTACTACTAACAATATTGCTTGTTTTATCGGTTTTACTGGTCATTGCAATCTTTATGCAACCACAGAAAAACCCAAGCAGTAATGTGTTTGATAGCAGTGGTTCAGAAGCTTTGTTTGAACGAACCAAAGCACGCGGTTTTGAAGCATTTATGCAACGTTTTACAGCAGTTCTAGTATTTTTCTGGCTAGTTATTGCACTTGTGCTTGCTGTTTTATCAAGTAAATAGAGAGTGAGCTTGACAGAGTTAGTCTAGCTCATTTTTTTATTAATGAACTAGAAACCACTTGAGGAACAGAAATAGAAAAAGGTTTTATGAGAGAAAATATTATTAATTATCTAAAAGAGCATGGCAAATCGGATGTCAATCAGATTGCGGCAGCTTTAGATATGGCAGGGGCTGAAAGGTTTCCACTTTTAATCAAAGAAATTTCGAAAATGGAGAGTAAAAGACTCCTACGTTTTTCAAATGATGGAAGCATTTCTTTGCGAAAGCACAAAGAACAAAAAAAAGAGATTACCATTCAAGGGATTTTTAGAGCTAATAAGGCTGGTTTTGGTTTCCTCTTTATTGATGACAATGAAGAGGATATGTTTATTGGTCGTAATGATGTTGCTTACGCCATTGATGGTGATACCGTTGAAGTTAAGATCAAAAAACCAGCTGACAAGTTAAAAGGTACAGCAGCCGAAGCAAAAGTTGTCGGTATTGTAGAGCGTTCTTTGAAAACAGTTGTTGGAAAGTTTATTCTTGATGATGACAAACCTAAGTATGCAGGTTACATTAAGTCAAAAAATCAAAAAATTCAACAGAAAATATACATTAAAAAAGAGCCCGTTCTTTTAGATGGGACTGAGATTATCAAGGTTGATATTGAAAAATACCCAACTAGGGGGCATGATTATTTTGTAGGTAATGTCCGTGATATAGTTGGCCACCAAGGTGACGTTGGTATTGACGTGCTAGAAGTTCTTGAGTCCATGGATATTGTCTCAGAATTTCCAGAAGATGTTATTGCTCAGGCAAATGCAGTTGCTGATCTACCTAGCCAAAAGGATCTGGTAGGACGAATTGACCTAAGAAAAGAAGTTATTTTCACAATTGATGGAGCTGATGCAAAAGATCTAGATGACGCCATTCATATCAAAGTTCTTGACAATGGCAACTACGAGCTAGGTGTGCATATTGCTGACGTATCCTACTATGTTACTGAGGGCTCTGCCTTGGACCGCGAAGCTGCAGCTCGTGGGACATCGGTTTATGTTACAGACCGTGTTGTGCCTATGCTTCCTGAGCGTCTGTCTAATGGCATTTGTTCCTTAAATCCTAATCTTGATCGCTTAACACAATCCGCTATCATGGAAATTGACTCAAAAGGTCAGGTGCTTAACTATCAAATTTGTCAGTCAGTTATTAACACTACTTACAGAATGACCTATAGTGCTGTTAATGAAATGATTGCAGGTGAGGAAGAAACCATCGAAAAATACCCAGCTATCCTGGATTCTGTTCAAGATATGGTTAAACTTCACAAGATTTTAGAAAAGATGCGTCTGAGACGTGGTGCCTTAAATTTTGATACACAAGAAGCTAAGATCATTGTTAATGATAAGGGTATGCCTGTCGATATTCTTGTCCGCAGTCGCGGAATAGCAGAGCGGATGATCGAATCGTTTATGTTAGCTGCAAATGAATGTGTGGCAGAACATTTTGCAAAGGCTGAGCTATCTTTTATATACCGTGTTCATGAAGAACCAAAGTCTGAAAAGCTACAAAAGTTTATTGATTATGCTAGTGTCTTTGGGATTCAGATCCAAGGAACGGCCAATAAAATTTCCCAAGAGGCTCTTCAAAATTTTATGGCTAAGGTAGAGGGGCAACCTGGAGCAGAAGTTTTAAATATGATGTTACTTCGTTCCATGCAACAAGCTCGTTATTCTGAAACCAATCATGGGCATTACGGATTAGCCGCAGAATATTATACACATTTTACTAGTCCAATCAGACGTTATCCTGACTTGCTGGTTCACCGGATGATTCGTGAATACAGCCATGTCAGTCAAGAAAAAAAAGAACACTTTGCACAGGTCATCCCTGAATTAGCCTCTTCGTCATCTCGCTTAGAGCGCCGTGCTGTTGACGCAGAACGGATTGTTGAAGCTATGAAGAAGGCTGAATACATGGAAGAATATGTTGGTGAAGAGTTTGATGGCATTGTCTCTAGCATTGTCAAGTTTGGAATCTTTGTTGAGTTGCCAAACACTATTGAAGGCCTCATACATATCACCAATCTGCCCGAGTACTATAACTATAATGAGCGCACTATGACCTTGCAGGGAGAAAAATCAGGAAAAGTCTTCAAGGTTGGTCAGCCTATACATGTCAAACTAGCAAAAACTGATAAAGAGACTGGCGAAATTGATTTTGAATACTTGGCTAGTGATTTTGATATCGTTGAAAAGCTGGCAAAGACTAATTCTAAGGACAAGAAAAGAAATCGCAGCTCTAAGAACAGTAAAGGGGCTAAATCAAAACAATCTGCTCAGACAAAAACAAAGCAAAAGTCTGCTAAAAAGCCTTTTTATAAGGCTGCTGCAAAAAAGAAAAAAGGTAGAAGGAGTTCATAATGGCTAAGGGCGAAGGTAATCTTCTTGCGCAAAATAAAAAGGCTAGACATGACTATCATATCGTCGAAACCATTGAAGCTGGAATAGTACTGACTGGGACTGAAATAAAAAGTGTCAGAGCTGCTCGCATCCAATTAAAAGATGGTTTTGCACAGATTAAAAATGGTGAAGCGTGGCTGGTCAATGTCCATATTGCACCATTTGAACAAGGAAATATATGGAATTCTAATCCAGAGCGAACACGTAAATTATTATTAAAGAAACGTGAAATTCAAAGACTGGCCAATGAACTAAAAGGGACTGGTATGACCCTTGTTCCCTTAAAGGTTTATTTAAAAGATGGCTTTGCTAAGGTTCTTATTGGCTTAGCAAAAGGAAAACACGATTATGACAAGCGTGAAACTATCAAGCGTCGGGAGCAAGATCGTGATATTAAAAAACAAATCAAACAATACAATGCGAGGTGAGTTGACGACATGATCAAAAAAGGACAGGTAAGTTTGGTACATACCTATTCCTATGACAGAGACTTATACACGCAGGGACTAGAAGTAGCAAGTGATAAACAATTAAATATGACCTCAAGAGTTTTGACTGTTTGGGAAGTTATGCTTATGAGGGTGATGGTTGGGGCTTGGCCTATGATGAGCAAGAAGATTGCCTTTGGATGACTAATGGCAATGCTTTCTTGCAAAGAGGTGATCCAAAGGATTTCACACTCTTGGAGACCATTTTAGTAGCAGTGGACGGCGTCCCTATCTTTATGCTTAATGAGTTAGAATACGCGGACGGTTATCTCTATGCTAATATTTGGCAGACCAACATCATAGTTAAGATCTTACCCCATAGTGGACAGATTCTAGCGACCTATGATGTGACTCCCCTGCTAGATCAATTAGATCTTAACAAGGAGCACTACCCAGATATTAATGTCTTAAATGGTATTGCCCATCTGTCTGATCAGCATTTTTCCTTTCAGGGAAATTGTATTCCATGCTCTTAGAAGTAGTGCTAGAAGATCATTAAGAATAGTTAGAAGAAATGGAGGAGATTTCCTTTATTTTTTATACTTTTCTTAGGTTGCTGACTTTCTACCACTTAAGAAAATAGCAAAATAAAAACCCCGGAGACTTTAATCTATCTCTGGGCTTTTTATTGACTATCTTTAGTGGGTTGCTCCACCGACTGCTTTTAAATCGGAGCGATCATTGAAATCAACAATGGCATCAATGGCAGCCTTGATACATCTTGTGATATCGTCTAGGTTCATAGCTGCTGTATTTGGTTTGTCAACAGCCTGTTCCATCATAAAAGGAATATGCATAAAGCCAGCCTTGGCATTTGGTAGGTATTTGTCTACCAAATAAAGAGCTTGATACATCAAGTGGTTGCAAACAAAGGTTCCAGCTGTATTTGATACTGAAGTTGGTAGGCCAGCTTTTTGAATAGCATCAACCATAGCTTTGATTGGTAAGGTTGAAAAATAAGCTGCTTTCCCATTTTCACGGATAGGGGTATCAATCGGTTGGTTTCCATCATTATCAGGAATACGAGCATCATCCTGGTTGATAGCGACACGTTCTGGCGTCAAGCCTGTTCGCCCACCAGCTTGTCCACTACAGAGGACAACATCTGGCTGAAAGTCTTCCATATAAGCTTGGAGCACATCAGCAGATTTTTGGAAAACTGTTGGTACTTCTACGCATTTGACTTGCGCACCGTGGTGCTTTTTGGTAATTTTCTGATGGATTCAAGTGCAGGATTAATGGCTTCATCACCAAAGGGATCAAAGCCTGTTACTAAAATTTTCATCTTTCTTATCCTTTCAAGTGTCTTAGGAGATTATCTCTACCATCTTAAGATATCAAAAAACTTATTTGAAGCGAGTAAATACATTAAGGCAATATGAATAATGATTAAAACAAAGGCAATTGGAGCTTGTTTTTTAATAACAGCATTAGGATCTTTGATTTCCATTAGGGCAACCGGCAAGGAATTGAAGTTAGCTGCCATTGACATTAATAGGGTTCCACAAAAACCAGCAGTTATAGCTCAAGCACTAGCCACAATTGGATCAGCTCCTAAAGCAAAGACAAAAGGCACACAGATACCTGCAGTAATAACCGTAAAGGCAGCAAAGGCATTTTCCATAATCATGGTAAAGATAACCATTCCAAGAACATAAGCTAAGACACCACCTGCACCTACAAAGGTATTTTGGGCAAAGAAGTTACCGAAGTTTTCGTTAGCGGCAGCCATTGCTTTGATATCATCTTTTTCTTTATCAGACAATTCTTCTCCAACTTTAGCAGTTGAAGCAGCTTCTCCCATTGGTTGAATTAAAGGACGAACGAACTGAGGATGTCCACCAAGTCTAATGGAGAAGAGACCAGCAAATTCACGAATAATGATGTAAAGAGTGAAGAAGCGTCCCACTGTTAAAGCACGTACTTTCTCAATCAGTTGGGTAGCGCGATGCTTTAAACCATAGGTTTCAGATAAACCGATTAGGGGTAAAGTGATAAAGAAAATGGTCAGCAAACGCTGGTTAGTAAATTCTTTTCCTAAAATTTCCAGAAAATCAGTAAATGAAATCCCAGAAACCAGGGCAGTAACAAGTCCTGCAACAACTACGGTAGCGATTGTATCAAATTTTAGGATAAAACCTAAAACAATAATCACGATACCGATTAATTTAATCCATTCCATGATAGACTCCTTTTTTTAAATATTATGAAGTTTATAACATTGGTTTTCAGAATTTGCAAAGTGACTTTTACTAGCAGGTTGATCAAAAGAAGTTTCTATTGCCCCTTAAAACGTACGAAAAGCCTAGAAAAAGCTAGCTAAAGTCATTAATTATAGTAATGTAAGCAGTTTTTCTTTTTTGAAAAAATTATGGAAATGTAGGTGTCACTAAGCCATAGCTAAGTTATTTTTTTTACTTACATACTATTATTTTACAGGCCAAGAAAAAACAAACTAACAGTTATGATAGTTTGTTCTTAATTCTTTATGAGCATTTTCTTGCAATACTTTTCTTAGTGGGAGTAGAGATCTAGGGATCAAACTCTCCCTGACACTAGAGCCAATCTAGTAAACTAAAAAATGATGAGCAAGAGAGGTCATCACTTTTTTATCTTCAAAACAGCTGCAAGACAATCTGTTTTTTACTTGTTTAGGTCAATAACTTCAATCTTATAGCCGTCTGGATCCTCAATAAAGTAAAATTGGGTAGACTGATCTGACAGACCTTTGATGTCCGTCACAGAATAGCCTGCTTTTTTATGATTTTCATGTCTTTTCTCAAAATCTTTTGTACCAAGAGCTATGTGTCCATAACCATTTCCTAGGTCATAGGCCTCATGCCCATAGTTGTAGGTTAACTCTAGTTCGTAGCTGTCATCTTCTAAAGCTAGATAAACTAGGGTAAAGCGGTCATCTGGAAAATCTTTACGACGCTTTTCTTTGAAGGGGAAAGCCTCTGTGTAGAAAGCAATGGATTTTTCCAAATCTTTAACACGGATACAGGTATGTAGTGACTTCATATGATTCTCCTTTTATTTAATGACAGAAATAACTTCTTCACGTGGCTTACGCGTCTGGACATGTTTAGGGTCACGCAGGCGATAGCCTAGTGATAAGATACTAGCAATGCCTTCTTTTTCCGGATCAATAATCCCATGTTTGGCTAAAATCATATCCACTTTTTGGTAGTCAAAACCTTCAATTGGGCAGGAGTCAATTCCCATTAGGGCTGCACTGGTCATCATGCTTCCTAGGGCAATATAGGTTTGTTTAGAGGTCCAATCAAAGAGCGCACGAGGATTGTCAGCCATTTTCATATCGTTTTTTTGGAAAGCCTCATAGGTTTTTAGCCGGCTATCCATAGGCTCGCCCTCTGTAATCCCTCTTCTAATCAGACTTTCTCTTATTGATTTGCCGTCATATCGTGCATTTTTTTCAGCCATCAATAAGATAAAATGACTGGCTGTTTCTAACTGGTACTGAGCGCCCCAAGCAACTTCTTTAATTTCAGCCTTTATGGCTTCATTTTCTAGAACAATAAAGCGCCAACCTTCTAGTCCAACTGATGAAGGACTTCTCCAAGCAACATCTAATAAGAGCTCCACATCCTTATCTGGAATCTTCTGATCATTGTAAACACGAACAGCTGTTCTGAAATAGAGACTGTCTTTAATTTTTTCTCTAATGGAATCCATATAGTCTTACCTCTTAACATTTTATAATGTAATGATAGCATAAAGCATAATTGAAAACAAAAGGGAGACTCTTTTTCTGCATCTTTAAGGAAAAAGTCCACATATAAAGAAATTATTCAATATGGCAATGAAAAAGGGGGCAAAACCTCCTTGGACGTTAATCCAAAGCTCTTGATATTGCTTATAACCAACTAGAAGTCTTCCATGAGATGGGAATTGATGCCCTCCGCCTTGATGAAGGTTTCACTGGCTATGAGGAGGCTATACTCACACATAACCCTTATGGGATCAAAATTGAGCTCAACATTTCTAGGGGACAGGACTATATTGATATGGTGACAGACTTTGGACCCAACAAGTCTCAACTTGTAGGCTCACATAATTTTTACCCTCAGGCCTATACAGGCTTGACTCTTGACTATTTTCTGGCAACAGCGCAGCAATACAAAAGACACAATTTGCAAACAGCTGCCTTTATTGATAGCCCAAATGGTCAGGTCGGCCCATGGCCAATTTCAGATCGAATAGTATCAGCAGAGGTCCAAAGAATCATGTCTTTGTCGGCTCAAGTGTTTCTTTTAAGAATGGCAGGTCTGATTACATGATACGCTCCAGCCAACCGAGAATCACCTATAAAGCGCATGCTATTGCCCCTAAAAACACTAAGGACATTAAAGCTGGTATGGTAAGTATAGGTAATGATCTTGCCGGTCAATACAAAGGAGAACTTCAGATAGCCCTGAAGGATCGTCCAAAAGATGGTAGGCAAAATATTCTTGTCTATATAGCTGAAGAAAACCTCATCTTGCTTCAATACTTAAAGGTCTGGCATAGTTTTACCTTTCGTCAAGAAAGAAAATAGTAAAAAGACCAGTTTGTAAGGCTGGTCTTCTCTTTTTATCCCTCAAAGTAGAGGAGTTCTTTTGGTGTTTTTGTAAAGGGTTGGAAGCCATTTTTTGTCACGTAACCACAATCTTCAATGCGGACTCCAACTTTTTCTGGGATGTAGATGCCTGGTTCAACTGAGAAGCACATACCTTCTTCAATAACCAGATCATTTCCTGCCATGATTGAAGGGTATTCATGGACATCCATTCCTAAACCATGACCGAGACGATGGTTGAAATACTGACCGTAACCAGCCTTTTCAATAACATTGCGGGCTGCTGCATCAACCTCTGCCGCAGTGACTCCTGGTTTAATAAAGTCCTGCGCACTTAGTTGAGCTTCTAAGCATAAGTTGTACATATCAATTTTGAATTGATCAGGCTTACCGACAGCTACAGTTCTGGTCATGTCACTGGTATAGCCCAGTGTTTCAACTCCTAAATCAAATAGTAGGAGGGCATTGTTTTCAATCAGGTTGGTTCCTGGAATGCCATGAGGATTGGCAGCGTTGTTACCAGTTAGAACCATTGTTTCAAAGCTCATCTTGTTAATGCCTTGCTTTTTCATTCCAAATTCTATTTGTGCAATGATATCTGTTTCTGTATGGGCTAAGGAAATATTATCAAATCCAATTCTTACAGCCTTATCAGCAAAATCTCCAGCCACCAACATTTTTTCAATTTCATCAGCTGATTTGATGAGTCTCATTTTCTGAACAAGTGGTGTTAGGTTTTCAAAATGTCCTGAAAAGATACTTTGTAAACCTTGAAATTTTGTCAGATTAAGATGATCAAATTCAGCATAAATCTTTTTGACGTCTGTGTGTGGTAAGACAGTTTTCATTTTTTCCCATGGATTTTCTGAATCCATATAAGCAAAGACTGGGAAATCAACAATAGAACTAGCCCTTGCCAGCTCTAAAGCAGGCACAAAAAGAAGCGGATCTGACTGATGGTAGACAAATAGAAACATTTGACGTTCATGAGGATCACAAGAAAATCCACTTAAGTAGTTAACTGTTACGGGATCAGAAAAAATAGCTAATTCTGCTTTTTCATGATCTAAAAATTGCCTTATTTGATCTAATTTTGTCATTGAATTACCTTCTTTCTTTCTCTATTCTTCCAAAAAAACAAGAAAAAATCAAGCTTTCTAAAAGTTTTTGAAAAAGTTTTCAAATTCTGCCCTTTATTACTTGAAAGTGGTTACAATTAATGCTAAAATACTTTTGAAAGCGTCATTTTCATATAGAAAGGAAGAATAAGTAATGAACACAGATGATACAATTACGATTTACGATGTCGCGCGTGAAGCAGGTGTTTCAATGGCGACAGTTAGCCGTGTTGTAAATGGAAATAAAAACGTTAAAGAAAATACTCGTAAAAAAGTTTTAGAAGTCATTGATCGTTTGGATTACCGTCCAAATGCTGTAGCAAGAGGACTTGCAAGTAAGAAAACAACCACCGTTGGTGTAGTTATTCCAAATATTGCAAATAGTTATTTTTCTATTCTTGCAAAAGGAATTGATGATATTGCTGCTATGTACAAGTACAATATTGTCTTAGCTTCTAGTGATGAAGACGATGATAAAGAGGTCAATGTCGTTAATACCTTGTTTGCTAAACAAGTTGACGGTATTATCTTTATGGGTCATCATTTGACTGAAAAGATTCGCGCTGAGTTTTCTCGTTCAAGAACGCCAATAGTATTGGCAGGTACAGTTGATTTAGAACATCAGTTGCCAAGTGTTAATATTGATTACAAGGCTGCAGTTGTAGATGTTATTGACATTTTAGCTGAAAACCACAAAGAAATTGCCTTTGTATCTGGTCCACTGATTGATGATATTAATGGTAAGGTGAGACTTCCAGGTTATAAGGAAGGCTTGAAGAAAAATGCCCTTGATTACAAAGAAGGACTTGTTTTTGAAGCCAACTACTCTTATAAGGAAGGCTTTGACTTAGCCCAACGTGTGATCAATTCTGGTGCTACAGCTGCCTATGTTGGTGAAGATGAACTAGCAGCTGGACTTCTTAATGGTCTCTTTGAAGCTGGTAAAAAAGTTCCAGAAGATTTTGAAATCATTACAAGCAATGATTCCCCTATCGTTGAGTACACACGTCCAAACCTAAGTTCAATCAGCCAACCTGTCTATGATTTAGGTGCAGTAAGTATGCGTATGCTTACTAAAATCATGAATAAAGAAGAACTTGAAGAAAAAGAAATTCTTTTGAATCATGGTATCAAACGTCGAGGAACTACAAAATGAACTTTAAATCTGTCTGATAAAGGCAGATTTTTTTTGGAAAGAAATGCCTAGCTCAATCCCCCCTTATACTAAGGATATCAGCCTTCAGGCTGATATTTTCTAGAGATAGTGAAAAAACGTGAAAAATAGTCTATAATAGAAGATATGAAAGTCTTACTTTATTTAGAAGCTGAAAATTATTTAAACAAATCTGGGATAGGCCGGGCAATTAAGCATCAAGCCCGAGCTCTATCTTTGGTGGGACAGGAATACACAACTGATCCCAATGATGACTATGATTTAGTCCATATCAACAGCTACGGATTTAAGAGTTGGAGATTAATGACAAAGTCCCAAAAAGCTGGCAAAAAAGTGGTCATGCATGGCCACTCAACAGAAGAAGACTTTAGAAATTCATTCATTTTTTCCAATCTATTGTCTCCACTCTTTAAAAAGTACCTTTGCCTCTTTTACAATAAGGCTGACGCTATTATCACACCAACACCTTATTCTAAGTCTTTGATTGAGCATTACGGCATCAAAAAACCCATTTATGCTATTTCAAATGGGATTGATTTGAATCAGTATGGCCCAGATAAAGAAAAAGAAGCTGCCTTTCGCCATTATTTTAATATCAAAGAAGAAGAAAAAGTCGTTATGGGGGCCGGCTTATTCTTCATGCGAAAAGGGATTGATGATTTTGTCAAAGTCGCAGAGGCCATGCCAGATGTCCGATTTATTTGGTTTGGACAAATAAGCAAGTGGCTGATTCCTTCAAAAGTTCGCAAAATTATCAATGGTAAACATCCTGAAAACCTTATTTTTCCAGGTTATATCAAGGGTAGTGTTTATGAGGGAGCAATGACAGGCGCTGATGCCTTCTTATTTCCCAGCCGAGAAGAAACAGAAGGGATTGTGGTCTTAGAGGCTCTGGCAAGCCGTCAAAATATAGTTCTTAGAGATATTCCAGTCTATTTAGGATGGATCAATCAGGAGAGTGCGGAACTAGCAAGTGATGTTCCTGGCTTTGTAGCAGCCCTAGAGAGAATTTTTTCAGGTAAGAGTAATAAAGTAGAGACAGGTTATAAAGTAGCGCAAAGTCGCAGTATTGAAAAGATAGCTTTGGAGCTAGTAGATACTTATCAAAAAGTAATGGAGTTATAAGATGCACATAGGTCTATTTACAGATACTTATTTTCCCCAGGTATCGGGAGTCTCAACCAGTATTCGAACCCTAAAAGAAGAACTGGAAAAACAAGGACATGAAGTTTATGTCTTTACCACAACAGATAAGAATGTCAAACGATTTGAAGATCCAACAGTCATACGCTTGCCAAGTGTACCCTTTGTCTCATTTACAGACCGTCGGGTAGTCTATCGTGGTTTGATATCTTCTTATAAAATAGCAAAGCAGTATGATCTAGACATTATTCACACCCAAACAGAGTTTAGTTTAGGTTTGTTGGGGAAAATTGTCGGCAAAGCTTTGAGAATCCCAGTTGTCCATACCTACCACACCCAGTATGAGGATTATGTTGGTTATATCGCAAATGGTAAATTGATCCGCCCAAGCATGGTTAAGCCTATTTTAAGAGGCTACCTCAAGGACTTGGATGGGGTCATTTGCCCTAGTAGAATCGTTTTAAACCTCTTAGAAGGTTATGAGGTGAAAATACCTAAACGTATTATTTCGACAGGTATTCCCCTAGAGAAATATGTTCGAGATGATATCACTGATCAAGACATAGCAAAGTTAAAAGCAGACTTAGGCATTGCTGAGGATGAAACATTCTTATTGAGCCTTTCTCGGATTTCATTTGAAAAAAATATCCAGGCCATCATCAAACAAATGCCCGATGTTTTAGAAGTCAATCAGAAGATCAAACTGGTCATTGTTGGTTCAGGTCCCTACTTAGAGGATTTAAAAACTCTGGCAGAAGAAAGTGGAGTAGCAGATTCTGTTATTTTTACAGGTATGGTTCCCCATGAAAAGGTCAGTCATTATTATAAGGCTTGTGACTTTTTTGTCAGTGCTTCAACAAGTGAAACCCAAGGTCTCACTTACATAGAAAGTTTGGCTAGCGGCCGACCAATCATTGCACAATCGAACCCATACTTGGATGATTTGATAACAGACAAAATGTTTGGAACCCTCTATCAACAAGAGTCAGATCTTGCAGATGCCATTATTGATGCCATCTTAGAGACCCCAGAAATGAATCAAGAGCTGCTAGATCAAAAACGTTTTGAGATATCATCCCAGCACTTTGCTCAGTCCATCTACACTTTCTATTTGGACACGCTCATTTTAAAGAATAAAAAAGAGTATAAGAAGTTATCGCTTTATGTGAACGCTTCTGAAAAAAGAGAACCCATGAAGTTAGTTCAAGATGCTAGCTATCTACCAAAGAGAGCTGCTAAAGCAACTGCTCAGACTTCAGTCAAGGTTTTCAAAGCCCCAATCAAACTTGTTAATGCCATTAAGGACTTTTTAGATTAAGGCAAAGTAGGCTGTCAGTTAAATTTCTCTCCTTTCAAAAATCAAGCCCAGAAGATTAACAATTTCCTATTGAAATATTTAGAAAACTTGTTATAATGAAAGGGAAGATATGTTAGATTAGATGATGACCTTAGCGAGTGTTGGTTGGTGAAAAGAACACAAGATATCTAGTGTAATACTCCTTCCATGGATTTTATGCAAACATAAAAGGGTGGTTCCCTTATCGCCATTAGAGGTGCACGGCATGTTTTTTGTCCTGCATAAATTAAGGTGGAACCACGTAGTCTTTACGTCCTTTGGGACGTAGAGACTCTTTTTTTACAAAAAAGAGGACAGGCTTGGAAGAAGAGCCAGACTACTTTGCTCATGGAAGGTCTAATAAACTTGGTTGGTCAAGCTGTAAGCTTTCTGATCAAGGCTAGGTCCATCCTTGAAGCTATTAGTGGGTTCAAGGTTTGATATCATTCTAACAGTTATTAAGAAAAGGAGAGACATATGATTAAGATTTCATTTCCAGATGGTGCAGTGCGCGAGTTTGAATCTGGTATTACAACTTTTGAAATAGCCCAATCTATTTCAAATTCTTTGGCTAAAAAAGCCTTAGCAGGTAAATTTAATGGGCAACTGATTGACACCACACGTCCTATTGAAGAAGATGGTGCTATTGAGATTGTAACCCCTGACCATGAGGATGCCTTTGAGGTTTTGCGCCACTCGGCTGCTCACTTGTTTGCTCAAGCCGCTAAGCGTCTTTTCCCAGAGCTACATTTAGGGGTTGGACCAGCTATTGCTGATGGTTTTTACTACGATACTGATAATGAAGCAGGTCAAATTTCAAACGAAGACCTTCCTCGTATCGAAGAAGAAATGAAAAAAATCGTCAAAGAAAATCACCCTTGTATCCGTGAGGAAATTAGTAAAGAAGAAGCTTTGGAGCTCTTCAAGGATGATCCTTACAAAGTTGAATTAATCAGTGAGCACGCTGACGATGCAGCAGGACTTACTATTTATCGTCAAGGTGAGTTTGTTGACCTCTGTCGTGGCCCTCATGTGCCATCAACTGGTCGCATTCAAGTCTTCCACTTGCTTAATGTGGCAGGTGCTTACTGGCGTGGAAACAGTGACAATGCCATGATGCAACGTGTCTATGGTACTGCTTGGTTTGATAAAAAAGATTTAAAAGCCTACCTAACACGCTTGGAAGAAGCTAAAGAACGTGATCACAGAAAACTTGGTAAGGAACTTGATCTCTTCATGATCAGCCAAGAAGTAGGACAAGGACTTCCATTCTGGCTACCAGATGGGGCAACTATCCGTCGTACCCTAGAACGTTATATCACTGACAAAGAGTTGGCTTCTGGTTACCAACATGTTTATACCCCACCACTAGCCTCAGTTGATCTTTATAAAACTTCTGGTCACTGGGAGCATTACCAAGAAGACATGTTTCCAACCATGGATATGGGTGATGGAGAAGAATTTGTTCTTCGTCCAATGAACTGCCCTCATCATATTCAGGTCTATAAAAACCATGTTCACTCTTACCGTGAGTTGCCTATTCGAATTGCTGAGCTTGGGATGATGCACCGCTACGAGAAATCAGGTGCACTATCAGGACTTCAACGTGTCCGTGAGATGACTCTTAATGACGGGCACCTATTCGTCACACCAGAGCAAATCCAGGAAGAATTCCAACGTGCACTGCAATTAATCATCGATGTTTATGAGGACTTTAATTTAACAGATTATCGTTTCCGTTTGTCATACCGTGATCCTAAGGATACAGAAAAATATTATGACAATGATGAGATGTGGGAAAATGCTCAAAGCATGTTAAAAGCAGCTCTTGATGAAATGGGTGTTGACTACTTTGAAGCTGAAGGTGAAGCAGCCTTTTATGGTCCTAAACTTGATATCCAAGTTAAAACAGCTCTTGGTAATGAAGAAACATTGTCAACTATTCAGTTAGACTTCTTACTACCAGAACGGTTTGATTTGAAGTATATTGGTGCTGATGGGGAAGAACACCGACCAGTGATGATTCACCGTGGTGTTATCTCAACCATGGAACGTTTCACTGCTATCTTAATTGAAACTTACAAAGGTGCCTTCCCAACCTGGTTAGCCCCTCATCAAGTAACCGTGATCCCAATTTCAAATGAAGCCCACATTGATTATGCTTGGGGAGTTGCTAAAGTGCTCAAAGACCACGGAATCCGTGCAGATGTTGACGATCGTAATGAGAAAATGCAATACAAGATCCGTGCTTCACAAACCAGCAAAATTCCTTACCAATTAATTGTTGGAGATAAGGAAATGGAAGACAAATCAGTCAATGTTCGTCGCTATGGAAGCAAGGCAACACATACTGAAACTATTGAGCAATTTGTAGAAACAATCTTAGCTGATATTGCCCGTAAATCAAGACCAGATGCCTAATCACTTTAGTTAATAACAGGAATGACTTAGTCTCATCAGAGGTTAGTTTTTTGGCTCTTTGTCAACTGTAGTGGGTAGATGAAAAGCTAAGATCTAGAGAGTATCAAATTGGTACTCTCTATTTTGATGTTCAAAGCAATCAAAATACTTGTTTTATAGTTTTCAAAGTTCCGAAATCCAAAAGCATTACGCTTAATGACTTTAACGTTATTTCGAAACTCACGAGAAAAGCGAAGAAAATGATTGCGAATAGTAGCTTGTGTACGTCCATCAAGAATCGAGATGATTTTAAGGGAGTCAAAATTTTGAGCAATAAAGCTTATTTTCCCTTTCTTAAAGCTATATTCATCCCAAGACATATGAGTGGGTAGTTTTGTTAAATCAGTTTTAAAAGTGAATTCATTGAGCTTTCTGATAACTGTAGATGTAGAGATGGCATGATTCTTGGCAATATGGGCATTTGGGTGCTTGATAATCAAGTTTGGCGATAATTTCTTTATGACTTCCGCAATCTAAATAGTCAGAAATAGTGATGTTAGGGTCTTTAATTCCTAGAGTGTTTGTGATAAAATCAAATTATTCCATATGATACCTTTCTAATGATGGTTTAGTCGCTTTTCATTATAGGTCATATGGGACTTTTTTGATGTGAAAAATTTCAATAACAAAAAATACTCTATATCTCTTTTGTGGATTTATCCACTACAGAAATTATAGAGCCAGTTTTTTTAGATTTTGTGACTAAGCTTAAAAAAAGATTAAGAAAGCGCTCGCTCAAGCATTGTAAGCGTGTTATAATTGCCTAACAATAGGCTATTAGTCTTAATAAATCAAAGAGAAAGCATGAGGAAAAGTGATGACTATGATTGAAGTTTCCCATTTGCAAAAGCATTTTGTTAAAACGATCAAGGAGACTGGTTTAAAGGGGGCGCTCCGTTCTTTTATCAATCCGCAAAGAGAGACTTTTCAGGCTGTTAAAGATATAAGCTTTGAAGTGCCAAAAGGACAGATTTTAGGTTTTATTGGAGCCAATGGCGCAGGCAAATCAACCACCATCAAGATGTTGACAGGTATCTTAAAACCAACATCGGGCTATTGCCGCATTAATGGAAAAATCCCTCAGGAAAACCGACAAGACTATGTCAAGGACATCGGTGTTGTCTTTGGGCAACGCACGCAATTATGGTGGGACCTGGCCTTGCAGGAGACCTATACGGTTTTAAAGGAGATCTATGATGTACCTGAAAAAGATTTTCGTAAGCGTATGGACTTTTTAAATGAGGTCTTAGATCTAAACGACTTTATCAAGGATCCTGTTAGAACTCTGTCTTTAGGTCAGCGGATGCGGGCTGATATTGCCGCATCTCTGCTTCATAATCCTAAGGTTCTCTTCTTAGATGAGCCAACCATTGGCCTTGATGTTTCTGTTAAAGATAATATCCGTAAAGCCATTCGTCAAATCAATCAAGAAGAACAGACAACCATCTTACTCACAACCCATGATCTAAGTGATATTGAACAGCTCTGTAGTCGGATTTTCATGATTGATAAGGGTCAGGAGATTTTTGACGGAACAGTTGCCCAGCTAAAGGAAAACTTCGGAAAGATCAAACAATTATCCTTTGACTTGGCCCCTAATCAAGAGCAGAAGCGCTCACGTTTTGAGGGGATGGAGCATATCAAGGTGGTTAGACAAGATAGTAGTCTAGAATTACAGTATGATTCTAGTTCTTATCAGACAGCTGACTTGATCCAGGCAACCATGGCGGACTTCTCAGTCAGAGATTTAAAAATGGCTGAGGTTGATATTGAAGATATCATCCGGCGTTTTTATAGAAAGGAGCTGTAATGAAAAGTTTTTGGAAACGTTACAAGCCTTTTATGAGAGCTGGTATGCAAGAGTTGATGACCTATCGACTTAATTTCATTTTATATCGGCTGGGTGATCTTATGGGAGCTTTTGTCGCTTTTTACCTGTGGAAGGCAGTCTTTGATTCCTCAGATCAAAGCTTGATTCAAGGTTTTACCCTATCTGATATGAGCCTTTATATCATCATGAGCTTTATTACCAACTTACTAACTAAGTCAGACAGTTCCTTTATGATTGGGGAGGAAGTCAAAGAGGGCACCATTATTATGCGTCTCTTAAGACCCGTACATTTTGCGGCTTCTTACTTGTTTGTAGAAATTGGGGGTAAGTTGCTGATTTTCTTATCACTGGGTCTTCCTTTTTTGATCATTTTATTTGTTTATAAGGTCATGAGTGGTTTGTCTGCCTTACTTTCCCTAACTTCCTTACTGGCTTATTTAATCAGTCTTTTATTGGCTTTTTTGATTAATTTTTACTTCAATATTTGTTTTGGTTTCTCTGCCTTTGTCTTTAAAAATTTATGGGGTTCCAATCTTTTGAAAAACACATTGATTTCTTTTATGTCGGGCAGTCTCATACCTTTGGTATTTTTCCCAAAAGTGATTGCAGATATTTTAGGTTTCCTTCCTTTTTCATCTTTGATCTATCTTCCTGTTATGATTGTTATCGGCAAGTTGTCCATGGTGCAAGTGCTAGAAGCTATAGGCTTACAGGTCTTTTGGCTACTTGTCATCCTTCTTTTTTCACAGGTGATTTGGAAAAAGGTGCAATTCTATTTGACCATTCAAGGAGGATAATATGAAAAAAATGGGACGCATGCACGCCATTTTCATTAAGCAGTATTTAAAACAGATCATGGAATACAAGGTCGATTTTTTCGTAGGGGTTTTGGGTGTCTTTTTAACCCAGGGCTTGAATCTTTTATTTCTAAAGGTGATTTTTCAGCATATTCCTAGTTTAGAAGGCTGGTCCTTTCAACAAATTGCCTTTATCTATGGTTTTTCTTTGATACCAAAGGGTATTGATCATCTTTTCTTTGATAATCTTTGGGCCATTGGCCAACGTTTGGTTCGGCGAGGAGACTTTGATAAGTATCTGACACGCCCACTCAATCCCCTCTTTCATGTCTTGGTTGAAACCTTTCAGGTTGATGCACTTGGGGAATTGTTGGTGGCTCTGCTTTTATTAGGCTCAACCTTCTCAAGTGTCCATTGGACAGCGATGAAAATCTTTCTGTTTTTTGTAACCATTCCTTTTGCGACCTTGATTTACACCTCACTAAAGATTGCAACAGCAAGTATTGCCTTTTGGACCAAGCAATCAGGTGCAGTCACTTATATTTTTTACATGTTTAATGATTTTGCCAAATACCCCATGTCTATTTACAATCCTGTCTTACGTTGGGTGCTTAGCTTTGTCATTCCCTTTGCCTTTACAGCCTATTACCCAGCAGCCTATTTTTTAAATGGTCAGGGGCTCTTCTTTAACATCGGAGGCCTCATTCTAATATCCCTTCTGATTTTTGTCCTTGCTTTAAAAATTTGGCATTTAGGACTAGAGGCTTACGAAAGCGCAGGATCTTAAAAAGAAGTTAGGAAATTTTCCTAACTTCTTTCAGTTTGAAGAAAAAGTCATTTTTTGATACCTTCCTTAGGTGCTTCCGGACGGTAGCGACTTCTTTTAATAATTCCATACCTAACTTTCGAGCCTAGGGTCTCGAAAGTTCCGAGTGTCTAAAATGTTGCTATTAAAGGCATTTTAGACACTTTCAGCACGGCGGAGGTATCGTGAATCCGCTCGCGTTTGCTCGCAGAAACAGGAAATTTAGTGATAGCCTGCAGAGCTTCTTAGCTTATTTGTCTAGGTAAATAGGGTTTGTCTACAGTCTGAAGAAGTTAGGAAATTTTCCTAACTTCTTTTGTTATCTTTACCAAGCGAAGGCGTTGGTTGGTGCTTTGAGGTAGTCTAACCAAATGGGGTCTTTCAAGCGGGCTAGGGTTACCGATATGCCGGTCATATCTAGGCTGGTCATGTATTTATCGTTTTTAATATAGGCAATATCTAATCCTTCTAAATCTAAGAGTTGGCCTAGATCATTGAGGAAGATACCTTGTTCTAATTCCGTTGTGGTCCCTAAATTATTGACTAGGAGGATGAAGGCATCCTTTTCCTGCCAATGGAATTTCATTTGTAACTTATTAGTGATTTCCACCGCCAGTTGTTCAGAGGATGAAAATGGTACAGTTCGATAGCCTTCTTCACCGTGGATGCCGATTCCAAAAGAGATGTCGTTTTTTGGCAGGTCGAAAAGTGGTAGGGCGGCATTAGGGATAGTCGCTGATTTTGTTGCGAAGCCAATGGTCGCAATCTCAGTAGCAAGCCCAAAGGCGACTTGCTCCAGTTCATCCAAATCTGCCCCCAGAAGCGCAGCTTGTCCCAAAATCTTATGCAAAAGAATGGTGCCAGCAAGCCCCCTGTGTCGCATCTGAAAATTCTTCTTAGGCTCGACCGAAATGTCATCATGAGAGACGATGTATTTAACAGCAATGCCCTCGTTTCGAGCTTGATGAATAGCCTTGCTAAATTCGCGGATATCGGCCTCGAAATTTTTAATGATGACGAAAACGCCCCTTCCTTTGTTAAGGAATCGCAGAGCTTCTAAGATTTGTTCCCAACTTGGAGGCGTGAAGAGGTCTCCATAAACAGCTGCCGTCAGCATGCCGTCGCCCACAAAACCGATATGGGCCGGTTCATGTCCAGAACCACCGCCAGAAAGAATGGGGATCAGGTCTGGGTTCTGGTTTCGATTGTAAATGATTGGTTGATCAGGAAGCTTGGCCAGATGGGGATGCGCCAGTAGCATGCCTTTCATGTAATGCTCAATCATTTTATTTCTATGATTTAAAATGGTAACCATGACTTAACCTCCTTTCATACTAGCTAGAATTGTCTTTTTAATTAGGTTGGTTTCCGGTTTGACAGCCTCTGAAGTCACAAAGGCCCGAATCATATTAGCCAAAGCTCGGGAATGGTAAGTTTTTAAAAATGATCGATAGTTAGCATCCAAACTCATATTGGCTTTTGTTTCTTGCTCTGAAATAATTTTTTCTAAAAGGACCAAACAATAATCACCGAAGTAGGTGTAAAAATCATTTTGATCTTTAATCGCAAACAATTGAGCATAAAAGTTTTTATTGTTGCTGAAGTAGAAGAGGAGCTCGTCAAGAAGCTGAAAACCCGTAATATAGTTCAAATTATTGGTAACCTGCTCTTGCAGTTCCGTCTCAAAAATCCAATCCAGGAGTTCATATTTATCGACAAAATGATTATAGAATGTCTGTCTACGAATACCAGCACGATCCATGATATCGACGACTGATATTTTTTCGAAAGGCTTGCTGTCCAGTTCTTTTTTAAAAGCCTTAGCAATCCGTTTCTTAGTAATCAAAGATGCTGTCATATCAGACCTCCTTCCCATTTTTGTCTCTTTATCTTATTATACTTTATCAAAAATAATGAGGAAAGTATAAGGACAAATTCCACATTTTGTCCCTTACCAAAAAGAGGAGATTTCGATAAACTGAAAGCGTAAACAAAATTTTTAGTTTTAGGGAGGAAGCCCAAATGAAAAAAATTATGAACCAAGCTGAAACCATTGTTGACGATATGTTAAAAGGTTTCGCTTTTATCCACTCGGACTTAGTAGAACGCCTGGATGGCTATGATGTTATTGTCCGTAAAGCTGAAAAATCAGGTAAAGTTGCCCTCATCTCAGGTGGTGGATCTGGACATGAGCCTTCTCATGCTGGATTTGTTGGCCAAGGAATGCTTTCGGCAGCCATTTGTGGAGCTGTTTTCACTTCACCAACACCTGACCAAATTTTAGAAGCTATCAAAGCAGCCGATGAAGGCGCAGGTGTCTTTATGGTTATCAAAAACTATTCAGGCGACATCATGAACTTTGAAATGGCCCAAGAAATGGCTGAAATGGAAGGTATTGAAGTTTCTAGCGTCGTAGTTGATGATGATATTGCTGTGGAGAATAGCCTCTACACACAAGGCCGACGTGGTGTAGCAGGGACTATCCTTGTCCACAAGATCTTAGGACATGCTGCGCGTGAAGGTAAATCTCTAGCAGATATCAAAGCCTTAGCAGATCAATTGGTTCCAAATATCAAAACTATTGGCCTAGCCCTATCTGGTGCAACTGTTCCAGAAGTTGGCAAACCAGGCTTTGTCTTAGAAGATGATGAATTTGAATATGGAGTTGGTATTCATGGTGAACCAGGCTATAAAAAAGAAAAATTACAATCCTCAGCAGTCTTAGCTAAAGAATTGGTTGAAAAATTAGTAGCTAGCTTTGAACTAAAAGAGGGTGATCGCTATGGTCTATTGATTAACGGACTAGGTGCAACACCATTAATGGAACAATATGTTTTTGCTAATGATGTGGCAAAATTATTGGCTGAAAAAGGTGTAGGAGTTAGCTTCAAGAAAATTGGTGATTACATGACCTCTATTGATATGGCTGGCTTGTCATTGACCCTAATCAAGCTTGAAGACGACCACTGGGTAGAAGCTCTTAAAACAGACGTTATCACACCAGCATGGTAAGGAGGACAAGATGCAAGTAGAACAAGCAATGAAATGGATGACATTATTTAATGATAAAATCCAAGTTAACAAAGACTATTTAAGTCAGTTGGACACACCAATTGGAGACGGTGATCACGGTGGCAACATGGCCCGTGGTATGTCAGCAGTTATGGAAAACTTAGAAGGTAAAGATTTCGACAATGCCTCTGATGTCTTTAAAGTAGTCGCTATGCAATTATTAGGAAAAGTCGGTGGTGCTTCAGGTCCTCTATATGGCTCAGCCTTTATGGGGATCACCAAGTCAGTTGATCAGATGTCACTAGCTGATAGCTTGCAAGCAGGCCTTGATATGATTCAAAAACGAGGCAAGGCAGAACTTGGCGAAAAAACCATGGTAGATGTTTGGACACCAGTTATCCAAGCCCTTAAAGATGGCAAATTGACTAAAACTGCTCTTGAAGAGATGGTTCTAGCAACCAAGGATATCCAAGCTACAAAAGGACGTGCTTCTTATGTAGGAGAACGTTCTGTCGGTCATATTGACCCAGGCTCATTTTCTTCAGGTCTCTTATTTGAAGCCATGATAGAAGCAGAGGTGATCTAATGTCAGATTTAGGAATTATCATTGTATCGCATTCTAAAAATATTGCTCAAGGGGTTGTAGATTTGATTTCAGAAGTGGCAACTGATGTAGCCATTACCTATGTTGGTGGGACAGAAGACGGCGGAATCGGAACTAGCTTTGACCAAGTTCAAGCTATTGTTGAAGAAAATCCTAAAGAAGAACTCTTGGCCTTTTTCGATCTTGGTTCAGCACGTATGAACATTGAAATGGTCTCTGATTTTTCTGACAAAGAAATTATACTCAACGTTGTTCCAATCGTTGAAGGTGCTTACACAGCAGCAGCTCTTCTTCAGGCTGGTGCGGATAAGGAAGCCATCTTGCAACAGTTAAAAGAATTGGAAATCAATAAATAAGGAGATTAGCATGAACTTTATAGGTGAATTATTAGGTACCTTGGTCTTGGTACTTTTAGGTGATGGTGTTGTTTCTGCTTGTATTTTGAACAAAACTAAGGCACAAAACAGTGGCTGGATCGCTATTGTTTTAGGATGGGGCGTAGCAGTGAGCATTGCTGTCTACATCAGTGGATTTTTGAGTGGCGCACATTTAAATCCTGCAGTAACCATAGCCTTAGCTGCTACAGGAGCATTTTCTTGGGGACAAGTTCCTATCTACTTACTAGCACAATTCCTTGGAGCAGGCTTAGGTGCTATCCTTGTTTACCTGCATTACTACCCACATTGGAAAGAAACTGAGGATGCTGGCACTATCTTGGCTTGTTTCTCAACTGGCCCAGCTATCCGCCACACCTGGTCAAACCTATTAGGTGAAGCCCTAGGAACTGCTGTCCTTGTCATTACGGTTATGGCTATCGGACCTAACAAGGTTGCAGATGGCTTAGGTCCAATCATTGTTGGTTTAGTGGTTATTGCTGTAGGCTTCTCTCTTGGTGCGACAACAGGTTATGCCATTAACCCAGCTCGTGATTTAGGCCCTCGTATCATACATGCTATTTTACCAATTCCAAACAAAGGAGACTCAGACTGGTCTTACGCTTGGATACCAGTAGTCGGCCCAATCCTTGGTGGTGTTGTGGGAGCTCTGCTTTACCAACTAGTCCTAGCAATCTTATAAGAGAAAAATCTAGCAAGCATTATAAAATATCTCTTGAACTCATATCAACAAAAAAGGCGAACAATTCCACCTAGTGGAGGTTGTTTGCTTTTTCTTTTTTAGGCTATATAGGCTATAATAGTAAAAAAGGTGAGTGAGAAATGAGAAGTGAGATGTCAGAAAACAACCCTATTATCAACCGTTATAAGAGGCTTTCCTTTTTATCTAAGATAGGATGGACCAAAGATGATCTTGCCCTATTTCAAGATCAAAAGGTCATAGACTACCGTATTGGTTCTCCTATTTTTTATCAGTTCTGGCAAGGTGCAAAGGACATGAAAGAGCCCAAGCAAGTCTTAAAAATCCTCTTAGATAGTATTGGCATGCCTTTGGAATTAAGTGGTGATCTAGAAGAAACACAGACAATTCTAAGCCATTTTGATCCCAATTTATCCCCAGATGCTCCTTTTTGGTCAGAACTGGCAGCCTTAGTTGATAAATCCTTTCCAGGGCGAAGCTTGGAAAAAGAAGGTCCTTTAGAAAAGAGACTGCATCAGTTTCGTTATATCATTTCCAGCCAGCAAGCCCAGTACATCAGAAGTCATTTTAAGAGGGAAGAAATGACAGATGCTTATGCTTTAGCAGAATTTTTAAAGACAAAAAAAGGAAGCAGCTTTTTAAGGAAAAAAGTTGATTATTCTTTAAAAGAATCTGCTAGACTTCATAATAAATTAAAGTTTGACAATAAAGAAGCCATCTTTCCAGATCAGGAAATCTCTTATAATATCAAGCTACTCATTCATTTCCATACAGAGTTTATCTTGGATAGCGATGGCAATTTTCTTAATGAAGTAGATGCTGAAAAAATAACAGAACGTGGCCTTGTCAATGGTGCCAGTTTTAATTATGGAACTGATGGAGACAGGCATTGGGATTTAGATGTCTCTCCCATCAGCCAACATGATCCCAGTTTTCGCAACTCTCAAACAAAGGGCTTTCATTCCCCAAAATTTATTCATAAAAAAAGATTCCAAAAAGAGCAGCTGGCTGATTTTGACTGGTCTTATTTTAACCCTAAGGGTTACTTTGCTCGAAATGGCAGGAGCAGCTTTTCTCATGTTAGAAGGCAGGCCAGAAAATTTAGGTGGAAGATTCGTTATCTGAAACTTAAATCCATTTTAAAAAAATTGTTAGCTTAAACATAAAAAAACAAACTAACCAATAAGATAGTTTGCATTTGATGTGAACTGTTGTTTTTAACAACAGTTTTTTTAGTTAGCCTGTGACCATTTCTTAGCTAAAGACCGTGAAAAACTTGAAATTAAAAAATTAATTACAAAGTATATGACCGTGATAAATGCGTAGAGAGCAAAAACCTGGTCGGCTTGAAAGTATTTCCCCATTAAAATCTGGCTCTTACCAAATAATTCCTGAATAGCAATGACAGAATACAGAAGGGAAGTATCCTTAATAACTGTTACAAATTGTGAAATAATAGCTGGCAACATTTTTCGGATAGCCTGCGGAAAAACAATTAACAAGAATACCTGAGTAGCTGACATTCCCTGAGCTAGTCCAGCTTCGGTTTGGCCGTGGTCAACCCCATTTAAGCCCCCACGGATAATCTCTGCCAAAGCAGCTGAAGTAAAGACGGTAAATGCAGTAATACCAGCAGGAGTTGATTTCATCTGGAAAACTAAAAAGATAATAAATATCCATAGCAAGTTGGGCACATTTCTGACAAATTCAATATAAATACTAGCCAGAATTTTTAAAAGCCAGTGCTTACCATTACGCATGATAGCAAGAAAGGTACCGATGATTGTTGATAGTATGATAGATACCAGAGAAATATAAAGTGTTAAGGCTAGACCTTGTAAAACAAAAGAAAGGTTAGCAGCAGTAAATAATTGTGACATGATCTTTCCTCCCTTTATACAGAATAAGTCTTTTTGTTAGCTTCTTCTTTGCGCCTAGCCCAGTTGGCCAAGGGATAACACATGATGAAGTATAAAATGGCTGCCCCTGCAAAGGCTGGAACATAGTTGGTGGTGTCATAAGCCCAGGCCTTAGCAGTAAACATAATATCTGCTCCTGAGATAATGGCAACAATTGACGTGTTCTTGATCAGATTGACCACTTGGTTAGTCATAGGTGGTAAGATAGTTCTGACTGCCTGAGGTAGAATAATTAAACTCATGGTTTGCTCATAGGAGAAGCCCTGTGAAAGAGCTGCCTCAATTTGTCCCTTGGGAACAGCTTCAATACCTGACCTAATCACCTCAGCAATATAGGCACCGTGGTAGACCCCAACGCATAAGACAGCTGTTAAAAAGGTTGAAATCATGATATGACCGTTAGACATAATGGCCAGGCCATAATAAACAAAAACAAATTGAACCAAAAGAGGTGTATTTTGGTAAATTTCAACGTAAATACGAGCTATTTTATTTAAAAAGGATCTCTTTGCTGTCGACATGGCACCAAAAACAAGCCCAAGTAATAAGGCTAGAATCAGTGCACAGATAGAGATAGCCAAAGTATAGAGGAAAGATTCAAGGAAAATCGGACTAGCAGCAAAGAAAGCTTTCCATCTTGACAGTGCAAAGGGGCTAGTAGTTGCTAAAAAATTCATGGTTAAGCTCCTTTCTTAGTTTTAGATTGTGCTGGTTTGAGGTTAAACTTGTCATAGATCTTTTTGAGACTGCCATTCTTAGACCATTTTGTCACCAGTCCATTGATATAACGTGTCAGGTCTTTATTAGCTTTTGTGCTAGCAATACCATAAGATTGTTGGTTAAAACCGCCTGATAAAATCTTAGTTTTTCGGCTGGTATAACCAGTTAAAATAGACTTGTCTACGGAGAAAGCATCAATACGCTTAGCATAAAGCGAAATAGCTAACTCTGGGTAGGAACCCAGTTGCACAAATTTAAAATCAAGCTTATGAGCTTTGCCATATTCTTCAATAGCTGCCTTTGTCGTTGACCCCTGAGCCACCCCAATGGTTTGATGGTTCAAATCTTTAATGGTAGAGATCTTGCTATCTTTATTGACAAGGAAACCAACTTCATCAAGATAGTAAGGCTTAGAAAAAGAATAACTTGCCTGTCTTTCTGGTGTGATGGTGTAAGTAGCAATAATGATGTCTAATTGACCGTTGTCCAGTAAGGCTTCCCGAGTTTGAGCAGTTACAGCAGTAAAATCGGCTTTAACACCTAGTGACTTTGCTATTTTCTTGGCAATGTCAATTTCCATGCCTTCATATTTGCCGCTATCAGCGCTATAATAGCCAAAATTAGGAACGTCCTGTTTGACGCCCACTCTTAAAAGACCAGACTTTTTAATTTTTTTGATGGCTGGACTAGAAAGTAAAGGATTTTCCTCAGCTCTGACCAGGTTCCAGCTTGCCAGGGAGAAAAGGGTGAGTAGACATAGAATGATTAGTTTTTGTAGTCTTTTCATATCACAGCCCCCACTCTTAAGATCTAACTTTTTTCTTAGCTTGGACTTTTTCACTGGTATGATTAATAATCTTACTTAAGAATTGCTGAGCGCGTGGGTCTTTTGGATGATCAAAAAATCCTGCAACGTCTGTTGTGTCTTCTAGGACTTCCCCTTCAGCCATAAAGATAATCCGGTCTGCCACCTCTCTGGCAAAGCCCATTTCGTGGGTTACAACAACCATGTTGGTTCCTTGAGAAGCAAGGTTTTGCATGACAGCTAAAACATCCCCAATGGTCTCAGGGTCAAGAGCAGAAGTTGGCTCATCAAAAAGCAAAATTTCCGGGCTCATTGCTAGACCTCGGGCAATAGCTATTCTTTGCTTTTGTCCACCTGAAAGCATAGAAGGATAGGAATCCTTCCTGTCCCACATGTTAACAAAGGTTAGGTACTTCTCAGCAATTTCTTCGGCTTCACTTTTAGAAAGTCCCAGTACTTTTATAGGGGCCAGAGTAATGTTTTCTAACACCGTTTTGTGTGGGTATAGGTTAAAGTGCTGGAAGACCATGCCAACTTCCTTACGAAGGGCAACAAGAGCCTTAGAAGAAGAATTAACAATCTCCTTACCGTTGACTTTCAGACTGCCTGTTTCAATTTTTTCAAGAGCATTGATAGTTCTGATTAATGTAGATTTTCCTGATCCAGATGGACCTAAGAGAACAACAACCTGACCGTTTTCAATGGATAAATTAATATTTTTTAGAGCGTGGTAATCACCATAGTATTTTTCAACATTTTTAAATTCTATTAGGGCCAAAGCGTTCTCCTCTTTCAGTATTATGTTAGGTTTTCTGACACAGAAAACGGATGATTTATTTTATCATAAACAACCTGTTTTGTCAATATTTTCAGAATTTTTAGAGAGATGATGGAAAAGTCCTCTTTTATAGCTACAATTGTCAATTATGAGCAAATTTTGGTATAATCATAGGAAGATCAATAAGTTTGAACACCCTAGACTATTTGCAAGCGGGTGGTGCTAAATAAAAGACAATAAATTTAGGAGTATTAAAAATGAAAAAAATTCTTATTGTGGATGATGAAAAGCCCATTTCAGATATCATCAAATTTAATCTTACTAAAGAAGGTTATGATATCGTTACAGCTTTTGATGGTCGTGAGGCAGTAAACTTATACGAAGAAGAAAAGCCAGACTTAGTCATTTTAGATTTAATGCTACCTGAACTAGATGGCTTGGAAGTGGCTAAGGAAATCCGTAAAACAAGCCATATTCCCATTATTATGCTTTCAGCTAAGGACAGTGAATTTGACAAGGTCATTGGTCTAGAGATTGGTGCCGATGACTATGTGACAAAGCCCTTTTCAAATCGTGAATTGCTAGCGCGGGTTAAGGCTCACTTACGACGTACAGAAACCATCGAAACAGCAGTAGCTGAAGAAAATGCAACTTCTGGTAGTCAAGAAATTATAATTGGTGACTTACAAATTTTACCAGAAGCTTTTTTAGCTAAGAAACATGGCAAGGAAGTTGAGTTGACTCACCGTGAATTTGAGTTACTCCACCATTTGGCAAATCATATTGGACAAGTTATGACCCGTGAACACCTGCTAGAAACTGTTTGGGGATATGATTACTTTGGAGATGTTAGGACTGTGGATGTGACTGTTCGCAGACTAAGAGAAAAAATTGAAGACACACCAAGCCGTCCTGAGTATATCTTAACAAGGCGTGGAGTTGGTTACTATATGAAATCACATGACTAAAAATATTATTGGCAATTTATCATTATTTGAACTAGCAATACTCTTCTTACTCGTTTTTGTTGCGATCTATTTCATTCATCTAGCCTTTAGAGATTATCGTAATGCAAAGATTATCAGACAGATGAGTTTTAAGATCAGAGACCTCATCAATGGCCGCTATACAGACGATATCAGCGGACGTGCGGATTTTGAATTGATTGAGTTATCTGAGCAGCTTAATGATCTATCAGATGTTTTTCGACTAACTCATGAAAATTTGGCCCAAGAAAAAAATAGGCTGGCCAGTATCTTAGCCTATATGACTGATGGCGTTTTAGCTACCAATAGGTCCGGTCAGATCATGATGATCAATGAAACAGCACAAAAACAGCTAAACATCAGTCGTGAAGAGGCTCTGGATATGAATATCACAGACCTGCTAGGTAGTGACTCGCCATACACCTACCGTGAATTAGTCTCTAAGACACCTATCATTAATCTAAATAGACGTGATGAAACTGGAGAATTCATCAACTTACGTTTACGCTTTGCCTTAAACAGAAGAGAAAGTGGCTTTATTTCGGGTCTGGTACTGGTCTTGCACGACACCACTGAACAAGAAAAAGAAGAGCGCGAACGTAGATTGTTTGTATCAAATGTTAGTCATGAGTTGAGAACCCCTTTAACTTCAGTTAAATCCTATCTTGAAGCCCTAGACGAAGGAGCTCTCAAGGAAGATATCGCTCCAAGCTTTATTAAGGTATCTTTAGATGAAACAAACCGGATGATGCGTATGATCTCTGATTTGTTAAATCTTTCTCGAATCGATAATCAGGTTACTAATTTAGCTGTGGAAATGACCAATTTCACTGTTTTTATAACCTCGATTTTAAACCGTTTTGATCTAGTAAGAAATCAGAACACAGTATCTGGTAAAAGTTATGAAATTGTAAGAGATTATCCTATAAATTCAGTCTGGGTGGAAATTGATAATGACAAAATGACTCAGGTGGTCGAAAACATTCTAAACAATGCCATCAAGTATTCACCCGATGGTGGTAAAATCACAGTTAAAATGAAGACAACGGATAATCAGTTAATTATTTCCATTTCGGATCAGGGACTTGGTATCCCTAAAAAAGATCTTCCTTTAATTTTTGACCGCTTTTACCGTGTTGATAAAGCCAGAAGTAGAGAGCAAGGTGGTACTGGCCTAGGACTGGCCATTGCTAAAGAAATTGTTAAACAACATCATGGCTTTATATGGGCAAAAAGTGATTATGGTAAGGGTTCAACCTTCACCATCGTCTTACCTTATGAAAGAGATGTTGTTACTGATGTCGAAGATGGATGGGAGGACGATATAGATTAATTTATGAACGAAGACGGATTTAAATATAGTATATTAGCTTCTGGATCAACAGGAAATAGCTTTTACATTGAAACACCAAAGAAAAAATTATTGGTTGATGCGGGGCTAACAGGAAAGAAAATCAGCAGTTTACTAGCTGAAATAGATCGAAAACCAGAAGACTTGGATGCCATCTTAATCACTCATGAACATTCTGATCATATTAAGGGTGTGGGTATCCTAGCAAGGAAATACCATTTAGATATATATGCCAATCAAAAAACTTGGCAAATAATAGATGAACGTCAGATGATCGGCAAGATTGATAGTAGTCAAAAGCATATCTTTGAACGTGATAAAACACTGACCTTTGGGGACTTGGATATTGAGAGCTTTGGAGTTAGCCATGACGCCGTAGATCCTCAGTTCTATCGCTTTATGAAAGATAAGAAGTCATTTGTCATGTTAACTGACACAGGATATGTTAGTGATCGCATGTCAGGTATTATTGAAAATGCAGATGCCTACTTAATAGAATCAAATCATGACATTGAAATATTAAGATCAGGAACCTATCCTTGGAGCTTAAAACAAAGGATTCTATCTGACAAAGGACACCTTTCTAATGAGGATGGAGCAGGTGCTATGATTAGAAGCATGGGCTACAAAACCAAAAAGATCTACCTAGGTCACCTCAGTAAAGAAAACAATATTAAAGAGTTAGCCCACATGACAATGGAAAACCAATTGTCTATGGCAGATCTAGCAGTGGGAAGAGATTTTGAGGTTTTAGACACCTCACCAGATACTGCTTGCCCACTTTCAGACATATAAGTGATGAATTTCTCATAAAAAATCAGCTAGGACAAGTCTTCTAGCTGTTTTTTTGATATAATATAAAAGGCCTGTTGACAGGAATTGAAAAGGAGAAACCATGGAAAAATTAGATCTTTTACTTGAGAAGTCTTTTAACATTGTATTTGCGGATAAAAACTTATTGGAAACGGCCTTTACCCATACATCCTATGCAAATGAGCATCGCCTCCTAAACATTTCACATAATGAACGCTTGGAATTTTTAGGAGACGCTGTCCTCCAGTTGATTATTTCAGAATACTTATTTGCCAAATACCCTGACAAACCTGAAGGTGATCTATCTAAGTTAAGGTCAATGATTGTTCGTGAAGAAAGTTTGGCTGGTTTCTCACGCTTTTGCTCATTTGATACCTATATCAAGCTAGGAAAAGGTGAAGAAAAATCAGGAGGTCGTGACCGGGATACTATTTTGGGAGACCTTTTTGAAGCCTTTTTGGGTGCCTTGCTATTAGATAAAGGTGTTGACGCTGTGCGACAATTCCTAAAACAGGTTATGATTTCCCAGGTTGAAAAAGGCAATTTTGAAAAAGTTAAAGATTATAAAACAAGCTTGCAAGAAGTCTTACAAGCCAATGGTGATATTATTATTGACTATAAAGTCATCCATGAAAGCGGTCCAGCACACGCCAAACGTTTTGAAGTTGCAGTCTATGCTAACCAAGAAATCCTTAGCAAAGGGACAGGGAAGTCAAAGAAATTAGCTGAACAAAAGGCGGCCCAAAATGCACTCAAAAAGTTAAGCGAGGTTTAAATGTTTTTAAAAAAAATTGAAATGCAGGGCTTTAAATCTTTTGCTGATAAAACCAAAATTGAGTTTGATAAAGGAGTAACTGCAGTCGTAGGGCCAAATGGGTCCGGAAAAAGTAATGTCACAGAGAGCCTTCGTTGGGCTTTGGGAGAATCCAGTGCTAAAAGCCTCCGTGGTGGAAAAATGCCAGACATTATCTTTTCTGGGACAGAAAGTCGTAATGCCTTAAACTTTGCTGAAGTTGCCATCACCTTAGATAATTCAGATGGTTTTATCAAGGGAGCTCAAAAAGAAATAAGAGTGGAAAGACACATCTACCGTAATGGAGATAGCGACTACCTGATTGATGGTAAAAAAGTAAGACTACGTGATATTCATGAACTCTTTTTGGATACCGGCTTAGGACGGGATTCCTTTTCAATTATTTCTCAGGGAAGAGTTGAAGAAATCTTCAACAGCAAACCCGAAGAAAGAAGAGCCATATTTGAAGAGGCAGCAGGAGTCTTGAAATATAAGACCCGGAAAAAAGAAACCCAAAGTAAGCTTAATCAAACTCAAGATAACTTGGATCGCCTAGAAGATATTATCTATGAATTAGAAACCCAGGTAAAACCACTTGAGAAACAGGCCAAGATCGCCAAAGAATTTCTTCTTCTTGATGACCAAAGAAAACAATTACAGATTGATATTCTAGTAGAAGATGTTAAGCACAATAAGGATCTTCAAAGTCAAAAGGCAGAAGCCCTAGAGGCCCTAGAGGCCGATTTGAAAAACTACTATGCTACTAGGGATAGGTTAGAAGAAGAAAATCAACAGTTAAAACAAAAACGCCAAAGGATAGCTGCAGAGATTGATCACAAGCAAGCAGACCTGTTAGAATTAACAAAATTATTGTCAAACCTAGAAAGACAGATTGATCTCATAAAGCTTGAAAGCAATCAAAAAAATGAAAAGAAACTTGAAGCTGATACGAGAATAGCTGAGCTTCAAAGCCAGCTTTCTCATTACCAAGAAGAACTACAACAGAAAAAATCTGCCCTAGAATTGCTGGAAGCGGACCTAGTAGATCTCAGTGCAAAATCAAAGGCTACTGAGCAAGAATTGCAACGGTTCTCTGATGATCCAGACCAACTGATTGAACATTTGCGTGAAGATTTTGTGCGTCTCATGCAAAATGAGGCAGAACTTTCAAACCAACTAACAGCTCTGCTATCAGACATTGAAAAAGAGAGCCAGGCAAAAGAAGACCTGGCTCTTGAATATCAAGAAATCAAAATCAAGGTCGACCACTTAAAGGCTGAAAATGACCAAAATAGTGCTGAGCTTGAAGCTAAAGAGGCTCAGTTGCAGGACTTATTAAAGAGCTACCAGTCCCTTGAAAGAGAAATTCAAGAAGATGAAGTCATCTATCAACAGGCTCAAAGCCAACTTTTTGACATCTTGGATCAAAAAAAAGCCAAAGAAGCCAGACGAGCTAGCTTAGAATCTATTCAGAAAAATCATAGTCAGTTCTATGCAGGAGTGCGTTCAGTCCTTCAGAATGCCAAAGGTATAGGGGGAATTCTAGGAGCTGTCAGTGAACACCTCAGTTTTGAAAAAGAGTACCAACTGGCCCTAGAAATTGCCTTAGGTGCAAGCAGCCAAAATATCATTGTTGAAAATGAGGCAGCAGCTAAGAGAGCTATTGAATACCTTAAGAAAAACCGCCAGGGGCGCGCAACATTTTTGCCACTGACAACCATTAAGGCAAGACAACTCAATGACAGCCATCAAAAACTGGCAGAAAAGTGTCAAGGTTTTATAGGGACGGCCGAATCCTTGGTGACCTATGAAGAAAAATTAGGCAATATTTTTAAAAATTTACTGACGACAACCTTAATCTTTGACAGTCTAGACCATGCTAATCAGGCAGCTAAAAAATTACAGTACAAGGTAAGGATCATTACCTTAGATGGTACTGAACTAAGACCAGGTGGTTCCTTCTCAGGGGGTGCCAACCGGCAGAACAACACAACCTTTATCAAGCCTGAATTGGACCAAATTACAAGTGACATTGAAAAGTTAAATAAGCACTTAAAAGAAAAAGAGAAAAGCGTCGCTGCTCTTCAAGAAAATTTGAAGAGCTCCAAAGAAGAATTGGAGACGCTCAAAAGAAAGGGCGAAACAGCCAGATTTGAAGAACAAAAAGCACGTTTTAATTACCAGCTAACACAAGACAGTCTGAACGATTCTGAAAAAGTGCTCAAGGCTATTGAAGAGAATCAAAGTGAGGAAGAAAGCCAGCTATACCGAGAAGAACAAGAAACTTTAGAGAAGAACTTACAGACCATTTCATTGAAAAAAGAAGCTCTAAGTAAGGAAATTGATGAGATCAAAAACAACAAAGAGCTGATCAATGAGAAAAAGGCTTCCCTATCAGAGGACCTGGCCCAACTCAGACTGAAAGAACGTGATTTATTAAGTGAAAAAAGATTTGAAAAATCCAATTGCGACCGCTTGAGCTCTGACATTAATCAGACTAGCCAAAACATCGCTAAATTACAAGAACTCATAGACAATCAACTGTCAGAAGAAGATATTAGTAAGCTTCCAGATTTAGAGAAACAACAAGGAGAAATTAGAGAAGCTAAAGAAAAAGTCGAGCAAAGACTGGTTCAACTACGCTTTGAAAGTGAAGACAACCAGGCCTTACTTGAAGAACTTGAAAGTAAACTCCTACTTGAACAGGAAAAAAATGAAAACTTTATCCGTAAGCAAACGAAATTAGAATCAGAAATAGAACAACTTTCTGATCTCTTGATTACTTATGCAAGAAGTTTATCAGAAGATTTCCAACTGACCTTTGAAGAAGCTGCACTAATGGCAAATTCTCTGGAAAATATTCAACTAGCTAAAAACGACTTGAAAACCATCCAAAAAAGTATAAAAGCCCTAGGTCCAATAAATAGCGATGCTATTGAACAGTACGAAGAAGTAGCTGAAAGATTGGCCTTTCTAAGCCATCAAAAAGCTGACCTATCTAAGGCTAAAAACCTATTGTTAGATACTATTGGACAGATGGATAGTGAGGTTAAAGCGCGCTTTAAGGTGACCTTTGAAGCCATCAGAGAAAGCTTTAAAGAAACCTTTAAACAAATGTTTGGTGGAGGTTCAGCTGATCTCTTATTAACAGATGGCGATCTTTTGTTAGCTGGGGTTGACATAGCTGTCCAACCACCAGGTAAGAAGATACAATCTTTAAATTTAATGTCAGGCGGCGAAAAAGCTTTATCAGCCTTGGCCCTTTTGTTTGCCATTATCAGAGTCAAGACCATTCCCTTTGTCATTTTGGATGAGGTAGAAGCAGCCCTTGATGAAGCAAATGTCAAACGTTTTGGTGACTACTTAAATCGTTTTGACAAGGATAGTCAATTCATTGTTGTCACTCACAGAAAAGGGACCATGGCAGCTGCTGATAGCATTTATGGAATCACCATGCAGGAATCTGGTGTTTCAAAAGTCGTTTCAGTAAAATTGAAAGACTCCAAAAATTTAACTTTCTTGGCCTAAAAAAGCAAAAAGTAGAAAGGTGAGGAAAATGATAAAATTAGTCGCAACAGATATGGACGGGACTTTTCTTAAAGAAGATGGCACTTATAATAAACAGCGTCTGGCTAAACTCTTACCCAAATTAGAAGAAAAAGGTATTGTTTTTGCTGTTTCCAGTGGACGGTCTTTGCTGGCCATTGATGAATTGTTTAAAGAGCATTTGGATAAGATTGCAGTCATTGCTGAAAATGGTTCCCTTGTACAGTACAAGGGAGAGCTTATCTTTGCTGATTTTATGACTAAGGAACAGTATAGTGAAATAGCTCAAACTATCCTAATTAATCCCTATTACGTACAGACTGGAACTTTATTTTCAGGACAAAAGGCCGCCTATATCCTAGAAGGAGCAAGCCAAGCCTATGTCCAAAAGATGAATCATTACTATGAAAAAGTCAAGCTTATTTCTAGCTTTGATGAGATGGATCATGATTCTATTTTTAAGGTGACAACTACCTTTACAAGCGAAACTGTCTTAGAGGGTAGTGATTGGTTAGATAAGCGTATTCCCTATGTTACAGCCGTAACAACCGGCTTTGAGTCCATTGATATTATCTTAGAAGAAGTTAATAAAGGCTTTGGACTGGACCACCTTTGCCAAGCATTACAAATTTCTCCTGATCAGGTTATTGCCTTTGGTGATAACTTCAATGACTTACAAATGCTTGATTATGCTGGCACAGCTATTGCTACAGAAAATGCCAGACTTGAGATTAAGGCCGTAGCTGACCAGCTTATTGGTCATTGTAATCAGGAATCTGTTTTAGAATACTTAGAAAGGTTAGTTGAGAATGAATGATGTTAAAATACTGGCATTAGATTTGGACGGAACCCTTTTGAATTCTGAAAAAATCGTGACCGATGCCAATAAAGCAGCCTTAGCTGCTGCTAGAGAAAAGGGAATTAAAGTGGTTATTACCACGGGACGCCCTCTAGCTGCTATTGAAGCCCTGCTGGAAGATTTGGACTTGATTAGTGATGAAGATTATGCCATTACCTTCAATGGCGGACTGGTTCAAAGAAATACAGGCCAGATCCTAGATAAAACTGGCCTAAGCTTTGACCAAATTGCCTACATTCATAAGATTTTAAAACCTGATGATTTACCTACAGATATTTTATGTGACAGTATTGTTTATAGCATCTCTGGCAAGAATGGCCGCAAATCCCTATACCATCTGGCCAATCCTATGTTAGAATTTATAGAAATAGAGCAGCTAGAAGACCTACCAAAAGACACTTTCTTTAATAAGGTTGTAACGGTTACTGATCCTGATTATTTAGATGGAAAGTTAAAAACTTTAGATCCTGACCTTTTCAATGATTTTGAAAGCTTTAAATCACGAGATATTATCTTTGAATTAATGCCTAAAGGCATTCATAAGGCTTTTGGTCTACAACTTTTATGTCAGCATCTTGGTTTAGAAGCTAAAAACGTTATGGCCATAGGTGATGAAGCCAATGATTTTACCATGCTCCAATGGGCTGGTCTAGGCGTTGCCATGGCTAACGGTGTTGATGATGCTAAAAACATTGCAGATAAAGTCACAAGCCTAACCAATGATCAATCAGGTGTAGCCGAAGCTATTGAAAAATATATTTTAAATGGAGAAGACTAATGGGACTTTTTGACAGATTATTTGGCAAGAAAAAAGAAGAAAATAAACCTAAAGATCCTGATCACAGCTTAGAAACAAATGAAGTAGAAGACAAAGAAGCAGTAGCTACTGACAAAGAACAGACCGAACTGTCACAGACGGAGCCAGAAGCTTTTCCTACTTCCTTAGATCAAGATCAAACAGATAGTAGTCAAACAGCTATAAATGAAGAAACTTTCTCTACTGTTAAAGAAGCTGAAAGTCAGTCTGAAGGCACAGACAGCATAGAAAGCAGTCAAAGTGAGTTCAGAGCAGCTGAAGACTCTTTCTATTCTCATTCTCAGGCAAGTGAGGAAATTCAAGAAGATAGCATAAATCCTAGTTTATCTGAGAATGATCAGGATAATGTCCTAGAAGAAGTTCAAGAACAGGCAGAAGTAGAGCAAGAGCCCAAGGAAAGCGACCAAGAAAAGTATGATCGCAGCTTGAAAAAAACCAGAACAGGTTTTGCAGCCCGCCTAAATTCCTTCTTTGCTAATTTCCGCTCTGTGGATGAAGAGTTCTTTGAAGAATTAGAAGAAATGCTTATCTTGTCTGATGTGGGAGTGACAGTTGCAACACGCTTAACAGAAGACCTCCGTCAGGAAGCCAAACTTGAAAATGCTAAAAAACCAGAAGCCCTCAGGCGCGTGATTATTGAAAAACTTGTTGACATCTATGAGAAAGATGACACCTACAAGGAAAAAATCAATTATCAAGATGGCCTAACAGTTATGCTATTTATAGGTGTTAATGGAGTTGGTAAAACGACTTCTATTGGGAAATTGGCCTACCGCTATAAGGTAGAAGGCAAAAAGGTCATGCTGGTTGCGGCTGATACCTTCCGTGCTGGAGCAGTTGCTCAGCTTGCAGAGTGGGGCCGTCGAGTGGATGTTCCTGTGATCATGGGAGCTGAAAAAGCTGACCCTGCTTCAGTGGTTTTTGATGGTGTAGAAAGAGCAGTAGCTGAAGGAGTTGATATTCTTCTTATTGACACAGCAGGACGTCTGCAAAATAAGGAAAACCTGATGGCAGAGCTTGAGAAAATGGGACGGATTATCAAACGTGTCATCCCAGATGCACCCCATGAAACTCTCCTAGCTCTTGATGCCTCAACTGGACAAAATGCCTTAAGTCAGGCAAAAGAATTCTCAAAAATCATGCCTCTAACTGGACTAATCCTAACTAAACTTGATGGAACAGCCAAAGGTGGGGTGGTCCTAGCCATTCGAGAAGAACTAGACATTCCCGTGAAATTCATTGGTTTTGGTGAAAAAGTGGATGACATTGGTGAATTTGATTCAACAGACTTCATGCGTGGACTTTTAGGCAACATCATTTAAAGAGACAAGAAAGTGGTAAGAAATGCCAAATCAAGAAATAGACCTTCTGCGCTACAAGGATCTAGCTGCCCAAAAACAGGCGGAACACCGGAAGTTCCTAGCAGCTCTCAAGAAAAAACCTCCTAAAAATTTGGATAAGATAGTGCAAGAAGTACACAGAGAAGTCTTTTACGAAATTGATTGCACCAAGTGTGCCAATTGTTGTAAAACCTTAGGACCACTCTTTACAGAAGCTGATGTCGAACGCATTTCCAAACATTTTAGAATGAAATTATCAGCTTTTGAAGACATGTATCTGGAAGTTGATGAAGATAATGATAAGGTCTTCAAAAGCATGCCCTGTCCTTTTTTAGGAGAGGACAATCTTTGTAGTATCTATGATGTTAGGCCAAAGGCTTGTCGGGAATTTCCTCACACTGATCGCAAAAAGATTTACCAAATCAATCACCTAACAATTAAAAATACCCTAACCTGCCCAGCAGCCTACCTTTTTGTAGAAAAAATAAGAAGCAGAATCTAAAAGAGCTCTGGGAAAACCTCCCACAAAGAGCCAACTTTTCAAAATCAAAATAGTAAAACCGCATAAAGCCAACCCTTTTTTGAAGAACGTTTTTATGCGGTTTTTGCTATTGTACGAATTTTGTTCAGTTTCAGAGAATAAAAAAATCCTCTACTGCAAGGAGTAGGAGATTTCAGAGCTAGCTAAGAAAAGTATCAAAAGAAAAATGAGATTTAAAAAATACGATAGACGTAAGGATTATCAGGTTTTTTAGTCTCATGTACTTCAGAAATTTCAAGGACTGGTAGGTTTTGAGCCAAACTCTTGTCATATTCTGTATGAAGTCGTCCTTTGACAGTCAACCAGGTATTATTCTTATACTGGGTCTGAGTACCAGTAGTTAAGAGACCATAGACACCTGAGTCGGCTATACAATGGATGATACCAAAGCGAAAGAGAAATTGATACTTCTCATGGCCAGGTTCATTGTAAACAAAGCCAGTGTATTGGATATCACGGTCAGAAAAATCATCAGGATAGAGATAGATCAGCTCCATAATCTCCATATAATTTTCAGAAGTGATGGTCAGAGGTTTTTGACTTCCCTTGTATTTTTTAAGTTCATTCTGCATTTCCCTTTGATAGGCTGACTTGGTAAAATAAAGACTGGTATCAGGCTTCAAATATTGAACACTTGTACCATCTTCACTAACTCCAGAACGAGAGCTGCCAGCAGCCAAGGGGAAGGTGTAACCCTTAGCAGAAACAGTTGTGGAGTCAAGACTAACTGTAGGAACTAGAAGACCAATCAGTACTGGCACCACTAAGATAAAAGGACTTGTCAGCTTTGCCATTTTTCCCTTAAGATGACTATGGATTTTGATATCTTTCATCCAGGTATAAAGTTGCACCAAGGCTAGTATAAAGGAAAGAACCATGGAAATATAGGCTAGGTAAGAGTACTTGATATTAATATATTGATCAAGCTTGCCAGAAAGTTGCAAATACATGGTCAATTCCAGATAGGCAGCCAAAACTAAGAAACGAATCATCTTACCACCTCCACAATTAAACAATACACAGCTATGATGCTGGCAGATACGCCGATAAATTGAAGGATGAAAGGCTTTTTAAAGGCTCTAAGCATCATCATTAGATTTTTAATGTCCACCATTGGGCCAATCAATAAAAAGGCCAGTACAGGTGCTATCCCAAAGGTTGATAAAAGAGAAGCCCCGATAAAAGCGTCAGCCTCACTACACAGAGATAGGATAAAGGCAAGCAGCATCATTAATAAAATAGCAGTCAAGGGATTATGCCCAATAGTTGTTAGCACCTTTGTTGGAATGTAAATCTGCATAGCTGAAGCAATCAGAGACCCAAAAACCAAATAACGTCCTGTATCAAAAAATTCATCAATGGCATGAGCTAAGGCTAGATAAATCTTTTTGTACCAAGGATCTTTGGAATAATCATGAAGATGCACAGGTTCTGCAGTCTCTTTTAAAATGTCTTCATCAACAAAAAAAGCCAGCATAAGACCTAAAGTAATAGCCACGATAATGGCTCCTAAAAGTCTTAAAAATAAAAATCTGAGGGAATTCCCAAAGGCTGAATAAGTCGCAAAAAGAACCACAGGATTGATAATGGGAGCTGTGGCTAGAAAGGGTACAGCAGTATAGCTGGGCACCTTCTTTTCAATAAACCTGTTAATGATAGGAATAATCCCACATTCACAGGAAGGAAAAACAAAGCCAACAAAGGTTCCAAAAAGAATCCTTGGAAATTTCTGCTTAGGGAGGTATTTTTGAACTTTCTCTGGCGTCAGAAAAACCTCAATACAACCAGATAAGATGGTTCCTAGTAAAACAAAAGGTAAAGCTTCAATGATAATAGATAAAAAAATCGCAAACCATTGAAGCATACTTGGTGGAAGATGTGAGAATAAAGTCATCAATCCTGCCCTCCTTTTGAGAGCTTCTTATGAGATTGAACCTTTAGTCTGACTAGATCAAGAGTTGAAGTAGTCATCTTAATCATTTTTCTTTTCTTTCTTGTCTAACTCAGTAAGGATCTTACCTTCAGCATCCACGTTAATAGGCTTATCAAAGCTGGGAATACTAGCAAGTCCAGCCATCATTTTTTCAAGTTCATCATTTTTTTTATGTGTAATAGCCATAAGTCTACCAACTTTCTTTTTAAGGTTACGTCTATTATACTATCATTTTTCAAGAAATGAAAAGATAAAATAGAAGCCAGCCTTCTTTTTTCTATGGTCATTTGAGAGAAAGCCTTTTTTAAAAAGCAGAGCATAGTACCGGCTTATCCTCTTTTTCTACAAGATATTATCTGCAAAAAGGCTTATACACTTATCAAAAAAGAGGTAGATATAGATAAAGATGAAAATAAGAATTGAACATATAGGCTTGCGGGCAAAAGATCTTGAAGTCAAGAAAGCCTTTTACTGCCATTACTTTAAGACCCAATAAACGGACTTATATGAGAACAAAAAGACAGGTTTTTCCTCTTACTTTTTGACCTTTGAAGGCGGAACCCGCTTAGAACTGATGAGCAAAGAAGGTTTGACAGAGCCAGATCATAACCATTATGACCTGGCTCATCTGGCCTTCTCACTGGGTTCAAAAGATGCTGTTGATCACTTGTCTTCTTATCTGCAAGAAGAGGGCTACCCTATCCAGCACGGTTCAAGAACAACTGGGGATGGCTACTATGAAGCTCTCATTTTGGATCCTGAAGGAAATAGTATTGAACTAACTATTTAAGAACTAAGAAGGCTAATCTCAGATTGTAGACAAACCCTATTTACCTATACTAATAGGCCAAGAAGCTCTGCAGGCTATCAATAAATTTCCTATTTCTGCGAAGCAACCGCGAGCTTATTAAGGCTACCTCCGCCGTGCTGGAAGTGTCTAAAATACCTTTAATATCTATATTTTAGACAGTCGGAATTTTCGAGATCTTAGGCTCTAAAGTTAGGGATGGAATTCTTTGGTTTTCTTAAACAGTCACTCCCCTGACTGTTTAACCTGTCCGACAGCACCTAAGGAAGGTAGCAAAAAATGACTTTTTCTTCAAACTGAGGCTAATCTTTCTCCTTATTCTTGAGCTTTTGCGCCGCCAAATTCTTGACTGGACTTTCACTGCCTTTACCGGATCCTTTCTTTCAATAGTAGGTTTTGAAGAAATTATGTTTTCTGAGAAATGTGCTATAATGAGAACCATAGGAGTTAGCAATGAAGAAAAAGGTTTTATTAGTAGATGACGAAGAACATATCTTAAGACTATTAGATTATCATTTATCAAAAGAAGGTTTCCAATCTGAATTGGCTGGTAATGGGCGCCTTGCTTTAAAACTAGCAGAAACAGAGCACTATGATTTCATCTTATTGGACATCATGCTGCCGCAATTAGATGGTATTGAAGTCTGTAAAAGAATCAGAGCCAAAGGGATCAAGACCCCTATTATGATGGCTTCTGCAAAGGGTGAGGAATTTGATAAGGTACTAGCTCTTGAATTAGGAGCAGACGACTACCTGACAAAACCCTTCAGTCCTAGAGAACTCATTGCCAGGGTCAAGGCCATACTAAGAAGAACAGAAAAAGAAGATCAAAGGACTGATGACCTAGGCTTGCCAGAAGAATCTTGGGCCATTAGTGATCTGACCATTTACCCAGAAAGGCATGAAGTCTACAAGGGGCAGGCATTACTATCCTTAACACCTAAAGAGTTTGAATTGCTCCTCTACCTTGTCAAACATCCCAACATGACCCTGACAAGAGAACGCTTATTAGAGAGGATCTGGGGATATGATTTTGGACAGGAGACAAGGCTAGTAGATGTTCACATTGGAAAGTTAAGGGAAAAAGTTGAAGATGATCCTAAAGATCCTCGTTTAATTAAGACAATTCGAGGTTACGGTTATAAATTTAAGGAGATCAGTGATGTGCAAACACCTTAAACTTCTAGCCTTCTTTATCTTTGCTGCCTTACTTTCTTTATCACTCTCATTAGTCTTTCAAACCCTAAAAAATAGCCTGCTCATCCTTGCCTTAGGCCTAATTCTTATCTCTTTTTTTCCACTGAAAGAACTTTTTAAGTGGGAAAAAGGATTTGAACACATTCAAGAGGCTGAATCCATAAACTCTGACTTTTTTATTTCCTCCAGTCAGCAAGATTTAAAGCAGCTTTCCAGGCTCATTAGACAGCTGCAAAAAGGGCTCTCAGATAAGGAAGAAGACCTGAAGAAAATGTCTACTAAGCTTGAAGCCTTGATTTCCCATTTGACCGTGGGTATGTTTCTTGTCTCAAAGTCAAAGGACATCATGCTATCCAGTAAATCCCTGCCTCACTATTTTCCAGAGGGCAAGCAACCCTTCACCCGCCTGGCTGACATTAGCCGTATGGATGTTAAGGCCTTAGTCAGACAGGCCTTTGATAGTAAGGAACTGATTAAAAAAGAACTAAAAGGGCTCCACGACAATGACCTCATTCTTGAAGCCTCTGCCATTCCCATACTGAATGACTATGGTCAAACAGAGCAGGTCCTGGTCTTACTCTATGATTTAACCACCATTCGCACCTATGAAAAACTGAATATGGATTTCATTTCCAATGCCTCCCATGAATTAAGAACTCCAGTGACCTCCATTAAGGGCTTTGCGGAGACCATAAAAGGAATGCCTGAAAGTGAGAGTAAGCTCAGAGATGAGTTTCTTGATATTATCTATAAGGAAAGCTTGCGCTTGGAACATATCGTTGAGCACATGCTAACCCTGTCAAAAGTCAAGAAAACACAGCTACAAAAGACAGACATTGCTATTAATGATTTTTTGCATTATATTGGAAGCAGCATGAAGCATCAGCTCGGCCAGAAAAACTTGCACTTGAACTATAATCTGGCAGAAGAGACCCAGATTGAGTCTGATAAGTACCTGCTGTCACAAATCTTACTTAATTTAATGTCCAATGCCATTAGGTACACTGATGAAGGCGGTAAGATAGAGATTTCTACCTATGTCACAGATCAGTTGCTAGAGATCAGTGTTTCAGATACTGGTATTGGCATCAGTCAGCTAGAGCTGGAACGTATCTTCGAACGTTTTTACCGGGTCAACAAGGGTCGCAGCAGACAAAGCGGCGGCACAGGCCTAGGCTTATCTATTGTGAAAGAATTAAGTCATATCCTAGGAGGGAAGGTATCTGTTCAAAGCCAGATTGGAAAGGGCAGTCAGTTTACCCTTACTATCCCTCAAAAAATAGAAGAAAAAACAAGGGAAAATCTCTTAGATTAACTTAGTGATCAGAAACTCAGACTAAAAGTTCTGGCCTATTAAAACGAAAAGTTCACTCTTTTGTCTGCTTATAAAAGATCTTCTGCTTCTTCGAAGCGGGAGATTTTTTTGTCCTGCTTCTGGAGCTATTCTTAAATTTTCTGATAGCCTTATTTTGAAAAAACAGAAAAACTATAAAAGCTTGTTTTTATTTAACCTCAATTCTGAAGCTTTTTTTGCCAATCATATTTGTTAATCATATTAAAGTAAAAGGTTAATTATATGAGAAAAAAGCATTGACTATATATAGTGGTTCTTGGCGATTTAACTATATTTGGTTAAATCCATCAAGAATGGAGGAAAGTTTAAAAATGAAAGTTAGTAAAGGACAATTTAGAACATGGAAATCAGGTAAGCAATGGCTCTATATGGGAGTCACAGCTCTTGGACTGTTAGCAGGAGGCACTTCTGTTTCAGCAAACACAGCAACACAGAGCGGGGGTGCTTCTTATCCAGAGAATGCTCGCCAATATCCATCAGGCCAGGATCCTTCAACTTTTCCACTGGGTGCTGATCACTATATACCAGGCCAGGATCCTAATAGAGTATATTACCAGGAGCCGGCAAATATGCCCCGGGACCAGAGTACTTAAATAAAGAAGGCAAAGAGAGTAATGACTCTATTAGAGATGAACAAGAGAAAATAGAAGATGGTGAGGGTTCTCAATCTGAGGATCCAAACGTTGGTGGCTTTGACAATGACGGTATGCAAGGTGATGATCCAGGCGATGGGGTCTACCCTCAAGATGATGAAGTAGATAAAGAAGATGTCGAAAAAGAAAAAAAGAGAATCAAGAAAACCATATTAAAAAAGGCGGAGAAGAAGACGAAGAGGGAGGTGACGGCGACCAAGACAGTGATGACGATAAAGATGAAGACGACGATGATGACAACATGAACGGTCAAGAAGCCGAAGAAGAGGGGTAAAATCAAGAAAAACTTCCCCTACCACCTACCCAAGAAGACTTATCTTTAAAAGACCCATTCAGACAAGGACAAGAAGATGGAAAAAGAGATGGAGCGAGTCATAGTGAGAGAAATGGTGAGGATCCTACTAGTGTTATAGGTGACAGTTATAAAGGTGAAAAATATGATGAAAGTGGAGGAAGATTTGTCTATGACCAAAGCTATGATAATGCCTTTGGAGAAGAATGTGGATGTACTTTCACAGGATTTGAATCGCACCTTACAAGCAAAAGAACCTAATCCCCCCACTCTCACCATATCCCCCACATAAATAAAGGAGTTCCTTCTATTCTCCAAAGTTTATATCCTATTTGAAAAGGACTTTAGTCCATTATTAATTATTTTATTGTCAATGATAAAGAGTAAAAGTAAATGCTTGTCTCAGCTGATTCTTTTCTCTTTAGGTTAAAGATGCTCTTTTTTTGGAGGGCCTTTTTGCTATGCTTATCTAGAAGAAGCTGACTATGTTTTTTATCACTTTCTTTTGATTTTCTTCTTACTTCTGAGAACTTTTTTCTTGCCTTTAATCTTTACAAAATCTTTACACTAATCACCCATCAATCTTTACAAAGTCTTGTTATTCTATTGGTGTAGTAAAACTACAGAGTTTTTATCAAAATATATAAAGGTGATTATTATGAAAATGAAAAAGATGCTTACTTTAGCAGTTCTTACTTTATCTGGTTTTGGTCTAGCAGCATGTGGTAACAATGCCTCTGGCTCTGCCTCAGGTTCATCTTCAAGTGGTGGCAAAATCGAAGTCATCACACGTGAAAATGGTTCCGGAACTCGAGGAGCATTTACAGAAATTACTGGAATTTTGAAAAAAGATAGCGGTAAAGAAGTAGATAAGACTTCTAAATCAGCAGTGGTTCAAAACAGTACAGAAGGTGTCATCTCAGCTGTATCTGGTAACCCAGATACCATTGGCTATATCTCTCTTGGCTCTCTTAATAAAAATGTCAAAGCACTAAAGGTGGATGGTGTTGAAGCAAGTGCTAAAACAGTTTTAGATGGTGACTACCCACTCCAACGCCCATTCAATATCGTCTACACTGATAAGCTATCAGAAATTGGTAGGGACTTTATCAAATACATCCATTCTAAACAAGGACAAGAAGTTGTAACAGATAACAAGTTTGTCCAAGCCAAAACAGAAACTTCTGAGTACACAACACAAAAAATGTTTGGAAAACTCTCTGTCGTTGGTTCAACCTCAGTATCACCCCTGATGGAAAAATTGGCCGAAGCCTATAAAAAAGAAAACCCAGGCGTAACAATTGATATTACTTCAAACGGATCATCAGCAGGTATCACTGCAGCCCAAGAAAAAACAGCTGACATTGGTATGGTATCACGTGAACTCACTCCTGAAGAAGGAAAGAAATTAAAACACGATGCTATTGCTCTTGACGGTATCGCAGTAGTTGTTAACAAGGATAACAAAGCTAAAGAAATTAGCATGAAAACAATCACTAAGATCTTTACTGGAGAACTAACAAGCTGGGATAAGGTAAAATAAGTCAATTAATGTGTAAGGGAGGCTTGGTCTCCCTTACTTTCATCTGTTTAGAAAGGTCAGCTAGTGAAAAAACAAGCTTTTAAAGAGGACTTTTTTAGAGTTATATTCTTTCTAAGTGCAGCAATGGCAATCGTTGCAATACTCCTCATCTGCATATTTATCTTTATGAATGGACTTCCATTTATTGCCAAACATGGCATTTTTAATTTTTTATTGGGCAAGGATTGGTCACCCTCTAACACCCCAGCTAGCTTTGGGATCTTACCAATGATTCTTGGCTCAGTATCAATTACCATTGGAGCCATCCTTATTGGTGTGCCAACAGGTATCTTTACCTCAGTATTTATGGTCTATTACTGTCCAAAAGCACTCTATGCCTTCTTAAAATCAGCAGTCAATTTAATGGCTGCCATTCCCTCAATTGTTTATGGTTTCTTTGGCTTACAATTACTGGTACCTTGGATAAGAAGCTTTTCTGGGAATGGGATGAGTGTATTAACAGCCTCTATTCTTTTAGGCATTATGATCTTGCCAACTATTATTAGTTTAACAGAGTCAGCTATCAGAACAGTACCTGCCAGCTATTATTCTGGTAGCTTGGCTCTAGGTGCCAGCCATGAAAGAACAATCTTCAGGGTCATCCTACCAGCAGCAAGCTCAGGCATCTTTTCAGCCATGATCTTAGGAATTGGCCGGGCCATCGGAGAAACCATGGCCGTTATCCTGGTAGCAGGTAACCAACCCATTATCCCAAGTGGCATCTTTGAAGGAACAAGAACAATGACAACAAACATCGTCCTTGAGATGGCCTATGCATCAGGTCAGCACAGAGAAGCCTTGATCGCCACCTCAGCCGTACTCTTTGTCTTCATTTTAATGATTAATGCTTGCTTTGCTTATATGAAAGGAAAATCAGCCCATGAGTAAATATATCTTAAAAGCCCTGGTTTACCTTTTTTCTCTCCTAACCTTTGGCTCCCTGTTTTTGATCATCGGCTTTATTTTAGTCAAGGGTCTGCCAAGCATCACACCAGACCTCTTTTCTTGGAAATATACCAGTGACAATGTGTCTTTCATGCCAGCAATTATTTCCACAGTTATCCTAGTCTTTGGTTCCCTCCTTATAGCCCTACCTATTGGTGTTTTTGCAGGTTTCTACCTGGTGGAATATGCCAAAAAAGGCTCCCTTTGGGTCAAAGCCATGCGCATTGCTTCTGACACCTTGTCTGGGATACCATCTATTGTTTTTGGTCTCTTTGGTATGCTCTTCTTTGTTATTTTTTGTGGTTTTCAGTATTCCCTCCTATCAGGGATTTTGACCTCAGTCATTATGGTTTTGCCAGTTATTATCAGAGCCACTGAAGAAGCCCTACTATCTGTTAATGACAGTATGCGTCAGGCCAGCTTTGGCCTTGGAGCTGGTAAACTGCGAACCATTTTTAAAATTGTTCTGCCTGTAGCTATGCCAGGGATTCTTGCTGGTGTCATCTTAGCTATTGGCCGGATTGTTGGCGAGACAGCAGCTCTCATGTACACCCTAGGAACCTCTACCAATACCCCAACAAGTCTTCTATCATCAGGACGTTCACTAGCCCTTCACATGTATATGCTATCTAGTGAGGGACTGCATGTCAAAGAAGCCTATGCCACTGGGGTGATCTTAATCATCACAGTCTTAATCATCAACATCATCTCAAGTATCTTATCTCGTCGACTTGTGAAAGGAGCATCCTAAAAATGGGAACTTTTTCCGTAAAAAATTTAGACTTATATTATGGGGATTTTAAAGCCCTCAAAAATGTTTCAATTGACTTACCACAAGGTGAAATCACAGCCTTGATTGGTCCTTCTGGTTGTGGAAAATCAACCTTTCTTAAAACCCTAAATCGGATGAACGACTTGGTAGCAGGCTGTCGTATTGAAGGAGAAGTCCTATTAGATAATGAGAATATCTACAGCAAAAACATGAATCTCAATAGCCTTAGAAAACGTGTGGGAATGGTTTTTCAGCAGCCTAATCCCTTTGCCATGTCCATCTATGATAATGTAGCCTATGGACCAAGGACGCACGGTATTAAAGATAAGGCCAGCTTGGATGCTCTAGTTGAAAAATCCCTAAAAAGCGCTGCTATTTGGGAAGAAGTCAAAGATGATTTGAAAAAGAGTGCCATGTCCTTGTCAGGTGGCCAGCAACAACGTCTGTGTATTGCAAGAGCTCTGGCAGTTGAGCCCGACATTCTTTTAATGGACGAACCCACTTCAGCCCTTGATCCCATTTCTACCTTGAAAATTGAAGATCTGGTTCAAAAACTTAAAAAAGATTATACCATCATCATTGTTACCCACAACATGCAACAAGCATCTCGTATCTCTGACAAAACAGCATTTTTCTTAACAGGTGAAATTTGTGAGTTTGGAGATACTTTAGATATCTTTACCAATCCCCAAGATAAGCGAACTGAAGATTATATATCTGGACGTTTCGGCTAAAGAAAGGATATTTCATGAGACTACAATTTGGAATAGAGTTAGAAGAATTAGAACAAGAATTTTTAGAACTGAGTCATTCTGTCTTAGAAGCAGCCTCTAAATCCTTGTTAGCTTTAGCAGCCAAAGACAAGGATATGGCTTTGAAAATTATTAAAGATGATCGTCATATCAATAAAACTCAACTTGATATTGAAATGTCTTGTGCCAGAATATTAGCTCTACAACAGCCCCAAGTAACCGACTTACGTTTTGTCCTAACAGTCATGTCTGCTTGCTCTGACTTGGAACGGATGGGTGATCACATGGCAGGAATAGCCAAGTCTGTCAACAACTTAAAAGAAGTAGACAGCCTAGAAATGATTGAAGAAAGAATCCATGATGCTGGACAAAAGGCCTTGAAAATGATGGCTGATCTATTGTTTGTTTTCCCTATCAGAGACGCTGATAAGGCCTTTGCCATTGCCAACCAGGACCAAGCCATTGATGAACTCTACTACACCATTTCAAAAGAAATCATCACAGTGATGAAAGAACAGGACACCTCAATTCGTAATGGTACAGAATACCTCAAAATGATTGGACATATTGAACGTTTTGCCGACTACATTTCAAATATCTGTGAACGTCTGGTCTACCTTGAAACAGGGGAACTGGTAGAATTAAATTAAGAATCACCCTATTAGCAGACTCTCTCTTATAAAAAATCACTCAGTTTTGCCCTCAACAGAACTGAGTTTTTTCATAGCTGTCTTTATGAAATCCCTGTAAGGAATCCTATTATTTTAATTTTTTACTAAATATTCAGAACTATTTTACAGGGGGATTTGTGATATAATAGGGTTACTATGGAAAATATAATAATTGAAAAAATCTCTAGTGACTTGGGCATTTCAAAAAAACAAGTCGAAGATGTTCTAAGTCTAACAGCAGAAGGTAATACCATACCTTTTATAGCACGTTACCGCAAAGAAGTGACAGGTAATCTAGATGAGGTCGTCATTAAAACAATCACTGACCTTGAAAAATCCTTACGTAATTTAAAAGAACGTAAGGAAGCTGTCATGGCTAAGATTGAAGAACAAGGTAAGCTGACGAAGGACTTAAAAGCCTCTATTGAAGCAGCCCAAAAACTGACCGATGTTGAAGAACTCTACTTACCCTATAAAGAAAAACGTAGGACCAAGGCTACCATAGCAAGGGAAGCAGGACTCTTTCCCCTGGCCCGTTTAATCCTACAGAATTCAAAAGAACTGGAAAAAGAAGCAGAAGCTTATCTAAAAGAAGGCTTTGAAACAGTGTCGGCTGCGCTTTCTGGAGCAGTTGATATCCTCGTTGAAGCCATGTCTGAAGATGTTAAACTCAGATCATGGACTTATAATGAAATCTGGACCTACAGTCATATCTGCTCAAGTGTAAAAGATAAAGAAGCCGATGAGAAAAAGGTCTTCCAAATCTACTATGAATTTTCTGACAAGATCTCAAAAATGCAGGGCTATAGAACCCTAGCCTTGAACCGTGGAGAAAAATTGGGCATTTTAAAGGTTTCTTTTGAACATAATTTGGATAAGATGCTGCGCTTTTATAGCATTCGTTTTAAAGAGAAAAATCCCTACATTGAAGAAGTCGTCAATCAAACCCTAAAGAAAAAAATTGTTCCAGCCATGGAACGCCGTATCCGTACAGAACTGACTGAAGCAGCCGAAGACGGAGCCATCACCCTATTCTCTGAAAACCTGCGTAACCTCTTACTGGTTTCTCCCTTGAAAGGAAAAATGGTACTAGGATTTGACCCAGCCTTCAGAACAGGGGCTAAGCTTGCAGTAGTGAATCAAACTGGTAAATTAATGGCAACCCATGTGATTTATCCCGTTGCTCCTGCCAGCCAGTCAAAGATTGCCCAGGCAAAAAAAGAATTAGCTGAACTGATCAAGAGCTACCAAATTGAAATTATAGCCATTGGTAATGGAACAGCTAGTCGGGAGAGCGAAGCCTTTGTAGCAGAAGTTTTGAAAGATTTCCCTCAAACTTCTTATGTTATTGTCAATGAAAGCGGAGCTTCTGTCTATTCTGCCTCAGAATTAGCCAGAAAGGAATTTCCTGATCTAACTGTTGAAAAACGCTCTGCCATTTCTATAGCTAGGCGCCTACAAGATCCTTTGGCAGAATTGGTTAAAATAGATCCCAAGTCCATTGGAGTTGGTCAATATCAACATGATGTCAGCCAAAAGAAACTATCAGACAATCTAGACTTTGTTGTTGATACTGTGGTTAATCAGGTTGGTGTCAATGTCAATACTGCTAGTTCGGTATTGTTAGCCCATGTCTCAGGTCTCAATAAAACAATCTCAGAAAATATTATCAAATACCGAGAAGAAAAGGGCTCTATCCAGTCTAGAGAAGAAATCAAAAAAGTGCCACGCTTAGGTAACAAAGCTTTTGAACAGGCAGCCGGCTTTTTAAGGATTCCAAATGCTAGCAATATTCTGGATAATACAGGTGTTCACCCAGAATCCTATCCTGCTGTCAGAGAACTATTTAAACACTTAAATATTCAAGAATTAGATGAAGAAGCTAAGAAAAAACTAAAAGAGATGGATCTGCAAAAGATGTCAACTCTTCTTGACATTGGTCTAGCTACCCTCAAAGACATTGTTAGTGATCTTCTAAAACCTGGACGTGATCTGCGTGAAGAATTTCAGACCCCTATCTTAAGACAAGATATTCTTGATCTTAAGGATTTAAAGATAGGACAAAAACTAGAAGGAACTGTTCGCAATGTCGTTGACTTTGGTGCCTTTGTTGATATCGGCGTCCATGAAGATGGCCTCATCCATATTTCAGAAATGAGTAAAACCTTTGTCAATCATCCTAGCCAAGTCTTATCAGTTGGAGATTTGGTCACTGTCTGGGTTTCAAAAATTGATCTGAACAGACACAAGGTCAATCTCAGTCTATTAGCACCCAATGCAGCTCAATGAATTTGTTAAAGAGGTCTCCCTGTTAGACTTTGCTAGACCCTTTAAACACGAAGCCAAATGGAATAAGCGTTTAAGAACAACTGGTGGTAGATTTTTCCCTGAGGATGGGCATCTGGACTTTAACCCAAAAATCTATGAAGACTATGGAATAGAAGTTTTTAGACAAATTGTCAGACATGAGCTCTGCCATTATCATTTATTTTTTGAAAAAAAGGGTTACCGTCACCAAGATAAGGACTTTAAAGACTTACTGACCCAGGTAAAGGGGCTTCGTTATGCCCCAAACTCAAAGACAAGGAAGAAAAAAATAGGGTATGTTTGTACCAAGTGTGACCAGAACATTTACCGTCAGCAGCGCATTAATACAGATAAATACCTTTGCGGCCTCTGTCAGGGTAGAATTAAGGAGATAAATCAGTCGAAAGTCTGATTTATTTTCAGCTAAAAAGGCATATACTGTGTGTATAAGAACAGGAGGAGTGGGTTAATGGAAAGCAAATTTTATAAACAACGCAAAAATAGTCTTCTTGCAGGCGTTGTAGCAGGTTTGGCAGACAAGTATGGTTGGGATTTAGCAGTAGCCAGAGTATTAGCAGCACTATTGATATATTTCAGTGGTTTTGGTTTTCTCCTCTACATTTTACTGGCTATATTTTTACCTTATAAGGAAGATTTATTAGCCAAACAAAATGGTAGAGGGCCTAGAAAACGTAAAGATGCTGAAGTGGTTAATGATGAAGACGATGGCTGGTTCTGGTAACAGTAACTCCAGTCCTTTCTACAAGCTGAAAAAGAGAACAGGACTTTTTTTAAAAAAGTAGCTAAGATTGGAAGTTGATAAGAAAAAACCTTTATGATCTAAAGGCTTTTTCTTTTGACATTTTTTCAGACGACCAACCCAAAAGCATAGCAACCTCAAATTATTGAATGAATTATAAGTAAAGCATCCAGATTTCTTTCTGGATGCCTCAGTTTGAAGAAAAGTCATTTTTTGATATCTTCCTTAGGTGCTGTCGGACAAGTTAAACAGTCAGGAGAGTGACTGTTTAAGAAAAACAAAGAATTCCATACCTAACTTTCGAGCCTAAGGCCTCAAAAGTTCCGGCTGTCTAAAATGGTGATATTAAAAGCATTTTAGACACTTTCAGCACGGCGGAGGTAGCCTTAATAAGGTCGTTCTTGCTCGCAGAAATAGGAAATTTATTGATACTTTGCAGAGCTTCTTAGCCTATTGGTCAAGGTAAATAGGGTTCGTCTATAATCTGAAACATCCAGATTTCTTTCTGGATGTTTTGTTTATCTTATTTTTTAACAAAATTAATATAGGCTTAATTATTTAATTATATAAGTTGAAGGTGTTATATTAAAATTAAGGAATTTTTTAAAAAATTAAGTTTTTTTGTGATGACATTTCTGTCATTTTCGACAGTAAAGGCCGATAGTGTTTCGGTACCGTTTCAAGCTAAAGGTCAAGAAAGTTTAGAAGTAGTGAGTGTGTCTCCTTTTAGCATTGGTTCAAGTTCTATTAATGTGAATTTAGGATCTCACGAGTATGTCTATGCTTCAATGAGTTCTAGTACTAGTAATAAAATTAAGAAACCAGAAGATAAAACTGTTTGTACTAAATCCTCATTTTCTTTGGATGGTAAATGTGAGGGAAGAAGTTGGGTAGTTAGTGGTTATCGTGCAGATGGGAGCGGGAGTTACACCGTCCAACTAGAAAAACCTTTATCTGAAGGAGATGTGGTGACACTGTCTTTTGCAGATTATGGAAATATGTATTTCGGTCAACTTGTTTATATTGATGGTAATACTGCTCGGGCTGAAGAGCAGAAGCATCAAGAAGAGTTGAATCGACAATTTGATGAAAAGTACGCAGAGGACTTGTTCAAACACTCTATTGAGGGAGATGCTAATAAAACTTGGTATCAACAATTGAAAGAAAGTGTTCAGGATAGTTGGTGGAATTTTAAAAGCTGGTGGGGTTAAAAACATCATAGCCTCAAAACTATTGAAGTATAAACAAAGCATCCAGAAAAAAATCTGGATGCTTTGATTGTCTTGTTTTTTCAAAAATATTAATATAGAATTAATCATATGTTAATGTAAATGAGAATATTGATATATCTATAATCTGGAGAAATGATCTTTACTCAGGATCATTACTTTTTGGCTTACTATTTCTCAAAAAATTTTATGTAGACAAAGTTATTAGCCAAGCAAGTAAGCCATAACCAGATTGATTGTTCTAAGTAACTAGAGTAACAAAGTTACTGGCAGACAATCAAAACTATATTGAAGAAAGAGTCTCTCTTCAATATACCATGAGTAAATTTTAAATAACATTAATAGTTTGAGGAGTAATAGATGAATAAAAGAATATACAAATTAATCCTAACATTGCTTTGTGGACTCTTCCTATTTTTTGGACAAAATAGTATATTTGCTACTAGTCCCTATGATGAAACAGAGTCGGTAGTATTTGAGGGGCAACAATCCTATTTTAAATTTAATGATCGTGATATTACCAAATATATTGTTAATAATCGCTGGGCAAAAAACATTGTCTTCACTGAAGCTGAAAAAAAGATGATGTATGCTTATACTTACAATCAGGCTACGCCTATAAATTCAGAAATAGATAGAGTCAAAGGAGATATTAAACAGTTAGCTCCGGACTTGCAAGAGAAAATAGCTCTATTAGATCAAGCCACTCACAGAATGACCCTTCCTTGGAATATTATTCTTTATCGTTACGTTTATGAGAACTTCTTATTAGACATCGGTATAAGTCAATCCGACTTGGAAAAATATTATGTCAATAAACAATTTAATCCAGAGATACTAAGGGAAATAGTAGCTGGTACCCACTATAGCAAGTATAGCTTTATGAGTACTACAGCTATCAAAGACGCAGCCATGGCGCATCGCCCTATAGAACTCAAACTTAGGGTTAAAAGAGGCGCGCATGCAGCCTTTGTTGAACCCTATTCTTATTTTCCGTCAGAACTTGAATTTTTACTGCCAAGAGGAGGTCAATTAGAGGTCATAGGAGCATACCTATCAGAAGATAAGAAAAAGCTAAATATTGAGGTTGACTTTAAGAGTAGTTTATAAAACTAGCTTTATCATATATGATAAGGGACTGAGAAAAAGTCCCTTTTATCTTGCCTTGATTTCTTCTTTTGGCAATCCTTACAATAATGATAGCGATTGATATTGTTTGAAAAGTAATTATGTTATAATAGAAAAAAGGAGTATATATGACTGTTACCGTAAAAAAGTTAGTTGATAAGGTCAAATTGGATGTTGTTTTTGCTACCGATGATCTACTCAACAAAGTGATAGCCACATCAGATATTTCCCGTCCAGGCTTAGAAATGACAGGCTATTTTGATTACTACTCACCAGAGCGTATTCAATTGTTTGGGATGAAAGAGTGGTCTTATCTGACAAAGATGACCTCGCATAACCGTTACTCTGTTTTAAGAGAAATGTTTAAAAATGATACCCCAGCTGTAATTGTTTCCAGAGATCTCCCCATACCAGAAGAGATGCTCAAGGCTGCAAAAGAAGAGGGAATTGCCCTCCTTCGTAGTAAGGCTTCAACCAGTCGCCTATCTGGTGAGATATCTTATTTTTTAGATGCTTCCTTAGCTGAAAGAACCAGTGTACACGGCGTTCTAATGGATATCTATGGCATGGGAGTTTTAATCCAGGGAGATTCTGGCATTGGTAAAAGTGAAACAGGTTTAGAATTGGTCAAAAGAGGACACCGTTTGGTGGCAGATGACCGTGTTGACATCTATGCCAAGGATGAAGAAACACTTTGGGGTGAACCTGCAGAGATCCTTAGACACCTTCTGGAAATTAGAGGTGTCGGTATCATTGATGTTATGTCTTTATATGGGGCTAGCGCAGTAAAAGATTCTTCCCAAGTGCAGTTGGCTATCTACCTTGAAAACTTCGAAGCTGATAAGGTTTTTGATCGTCTAGGTAATGGCAATGAGGACGTGGATTTTGCTGGTGTTAAAATACCACGCATCAGAATCCCCGTTAAAACTGGTCGAAATGTCTCAGTCGTCATAGAAGCAGCTGCTATGAACTACCGGGCAAAACAGATGGGCTTTGATGCAACCAAAAGATTTGAAGACCGTCTGACAAAATTGATTAGTAAAAACGAGGAAAGCCAATGATTGATTCTGTAGCATTTCGAATTGGCCCCTTTGCTGTCCGTTGGTATGCTCTTTGTATCATGACCGGCTTGATCTTGGCAGTCTACTTAGCTTGTAAGGAAGCTCCAAGAAAAAATATGACCAGTGATGATATCATTGACTTTATACTCATTGCTTTTCCACTGGCCATTCTGGGCGCCAGACTCTATTACGTCCTTTTTGAATGGTCTTATTATTCCCAACATCTGGATGAAATCATTGCTGTTTGGAACGGTGGCATAGCAATCTATGGTGGACTTTTAACGGGAGCTCTTGTTTTATTTGTATTTTCTTACTATCGAGCCCTCAACCCCATCCACTTTTTAGATATTGCAGCGCCAGGCGTTTTGGTAGCTCAAGCCATTGGAAGGTGGGGCAATTTTGTTAATCAGGAAGCCTATGGCAGAGCAGTCAGCAATCTTGATTATTTACCAGCCTTTATACGAAGGCAGATGTATATTCAAGGCTCCTATCGGATACCCACTTTTTTATATGAGTCAGTATGGAACCTCGTTGGTTTTGTTTTGATCCTCATTTTAAGGAGAAAACCAAGGCTACTAAAAGATGGTGAAGTGGCAGCATTTTATCTGATTTGGTATGGCTTTGGCAGGTTCATTATTGAAGGTATGAGGACAGACAGCCTCATGTTTTATGGAATGCGCGTGTCCCAGATCCTATCTCTTATTTTGATAGTTTTTGGCCTTGCATTTATCATTATTAGACGACAAAAAAAGGATACACCCTATTACCAAAGGTAAGGAAAAAGGAGGCTTATATGGATTTAGTAGGTATTGCGTTGATTATTATAGCATTGGCATTTGTAGCATTGGTTATTTTTTTGATTCTTGTTTTGAAAAAAGTTTCTGAGACTATTGATGAAACGAAAAAGACCATTACAGTCTTAACCAGTGACGTCAATGTTACCCTTTACCAAACAAATGAAATTCTGGCTAAAGCAAATGTTTTAGTTGAAGACATTAATGGTAAGGTATCAACAATTGATCCATTGTTTGTTGCCATCGCTGATCTATCTGAAAGTGTGTCAGATTTAAATACTCATGCCAGACATTTCGGCAAACGTGCAAGTAGTGCAACAAGTAATGTTTCAAAGGCTAGCAAAGCAGCCATAATTGGAAAAGTGGCTTCTAAGGTATTTGGAAGAAAAGGAGAAAAATCATGAAAAACTTTTTTAGATCATTAATTATTGGTACTGCAACTGGTGTGGCAACAGCTTACTTTTTAAACACTGAAAAAGGTAAAAAAGTAAAGGCTAAGGTGGAAAAGGCCTATGAAGCCTATAAGGAAAATCCTGAAGAATACCACCAAATGGCCAAAGATAAGGGTTATGAATACAGTAACCTTGCCAAGGATACCTTCTATGACTACAAGCATAAGTTTGAAACTGGAGAATTAACGCCAGAACAGGTTTTTGAAACAGTTAAAGAAAAAGCCAACCAATTTGTCCAAAAGGCAGGCCAAGCCTTCACCGAAAATGAAGCTTCAGACACTAGTGATTCTGATGTCGATATTAATTTGACAGAAGATGATATCATTATTGATTACACAGAACTCAAATCAGGTCAAAGCCAGTTTGATAATAAAGAAGTGCATCCAAGTACCAAACTTGACGCACGAAGTGAACAATTTAGTGATAGCAAGATCAGCTCTGAAGAAATAGAAGAGAAAGTAGACTTGGCTTCTGAAGCCTTGGATTCAGAGCATAAATAATAAAAAGTTCTGGTTCAAACCAGAACTTTTTATGATAGAAATGTTTTTATTGTCTTTGATAGGAAAAAAGTCACTCCAAAGCTTAACAAACTTGAGAATAAGAAAGCCCATAATGGAGATAAATTTAAGGAGAGAAGGACAAAAGCAAATAGTACTGTGATCAGACTGAAAATAGCAATACGTGCAAAGAAAAAGAGTTCTTCTAACTTGGCACTTTGATTGTGTATTTCTTGAAAATCATGAAATTTGGGTTCTTGATCAATCTGTGACTCTTCAAATTCTTGATGCTTTTTCAACTGATTTGACATGGTCCTCTCCTTTCCCTTGAGATACTTAGTCATTTTAACATAAAATTACCTTTTTGTCATTCTTTTTTGAAATTTTTTTAAAAAAGCATAAAATGCTCCACAGGACAAGAAATATGCTCACAATTTAGTGAAAATTTGTTATAATGAACCTTATATGGAAAAAATAATTATAACTGCCACTGCTGAAAGTATTGAACAAGTTAAAGAACTTTTAGCAATTGGTGTCGACCGAATATATGTTGGAGAAGAGAATTATGGGTTACGTCTACCCCATAATTTTTCTTATGAGGAATTAAGACAGATTGCAGATCTTGTTCATCAAGCAGGAAAAGAATTAAGCATTGCCTGTAATGCCTTGATGCATCAAGATATGATGGATCAGATTAAGCCCTATTTGGACTTTTTAAAGAATATTCAAGTGGATTACCTAGTTGTTGGTGATGCAGGGCTTTTTTATCTTAATAAAAGAGATGGCTATAATTTCAAGCTGATCTATGATACCTCTGTATTTGTAACCTCAAGTAGACAGGTTAACTTCTGGGGAAAACAAGGGGCAGTCGAAACAGTTCTAGCAAGAGAAATCCCATCAGAAGAACTCTTTCTTTTAGCTGAGAATAGCCAATACCCAACAGAGGTTTTAGTTTATGGTGCTTCTGTTATCCACCATTCTAAAAGACCATTGTTAGATAATTACTATCATTTTACACATATTGAAGATGAAACAACAAGAGAAAGAGGCCTCTTTCTAGCTGAGCCTGGTGATCCTGACAGCCATTATTCTATCTATCAGGACAAGCACGGAACCCATATCTTCATCAACAATGATATTGATATGATGCCAAAATTAGCTGAGCTTTTTGATCACCAACTTAGGAACTGGAAGCTGGATGGTATCTATTGTCCAGGACAGTCTTTTGTATCTATCTGTTCTTTATTTGTTCAGGCAAAAGAGCTCTTGGAAAAGGGGCAATGGACAGCAGAAAAAGCAGAAGAACTGGATTTAGCTCTGCAGCACTTACACCCTAAGACCAGAGGTTTAGATACAGGTTTCTATGAATTTGATCCTGCAACAGTCAAATAAGAACTGATGACCCCTTTAGGTTACTCTAAAGGGGATAAAGATCAGTCTCAGTAAAAAAGTAGGGGTAGCTTCTCCCCTTTAGGTTAAGGAATAGTTTAAATGACAGAAAAGATAAAAAAACGACCAGAGGTTTTATCACCAGCTGGGACCCTAGAAAAATTAAAAGTTGCCATTGATTATGGCGCAGATGCTGTTTTTGTAGGCGGTCAGGCCTATGGCTTGCGTAGTCGAGCTGGGAACTTCTCAATGGAAGAACTGCAAGAAGGTATCGACTATGCCCATGCAAGAGATGCCAAGGTTTATGTTGCAGCCAACATGGTAACGCATGAAGGAAATGAAGTTGGAGCAGGAGAGTGGTTCCGACAATTACGAGACATGGGACTGGATGCTGTTATTATTTCTGACCCAGCCTTGATCGTGATTTGTTCAGAAGAAGCTCCAGGCTTGGAAATTCACTTATCTACCCAGGCCTCTTCAACCAATTATGAAACCTTTGAATTTTGGAAAGAGATGGGACTAACCCGGGTTGTCCTTGCTCGTGAAGTTAATATGGCTGAACTAGCTGAAATCCGTAAGCGTACAGAAATGGAAATTGAGGCCTTTGTTCATGGTGCCATGTGTATTTCTTATTCTGGCCGCTGTGTCCTTTCAAACCACATGAGCCATAGGGATGCCAACCGTGGGGGCTGTTCACAGTCTTGCAGATGGAAATATGATCTCTATGACCTTCCCTTTGGTTCTGAGCGTCGATCTCTAAAAGGAGAAATTCCAGAGGAGTATTCCATGTCCTCAGTGGATATGTGTATGTTGGAGCATATTCCTGACCTCATTGAAAACGGCGTAGACAGTTTGAAAATTGAAGGGCGGATGAAGTCCATTCATTATGTTTCCACCGTGACCAACTGCTACAAGGCCGCAGTTGATGCCTATATGGAAAGTCCTGAAAAATTCTATGCCATTAAAGAGGAATTAATAGACGAGCTTTGGAAGGTTGCTCAGCGTGAGCTGGCTACAGGTTTTTATTATGGTACACCTACTGAGAATGAGCAACTCTTTGGAGCACGCCGCAAAATACCACAATTTAAGTTTGTTGGTGAGGTTCTTGCATTTGACCCGGACAGCATGACTGCCACCATACGTCAACGCAATGTCATCCAAGAAGGTGATAAAATTGAATTTTATGGACCTGGCTTTAGGCATTTTGAAACAGTTGTTAAAGATTTGCATGATTCAGAAGGCCAAAAGATTGACCGTGCTCCAAATCCAATGGCCCTATTAACAATCAAACTACCAAAAGCTGTCAAGCCTGGTGATATGATTAGGGCTAATAAGGAAGGCCTGGTTAATCTCTATAAAAAGGATGGTAGGAGTCAAACCGTCAGAGCAAAAGCATAATAAAAAATTCTCCTGACCACAAGTCAGGAGATTCTTATTAGTGCTTAAGTTGACTGTCTTTAACAGTGCTTGGAACAAGGCTTACCTTGTCAATGTCAGATAAGGCAATGATGGCTGTTAAGTTTTTTTGAAAATTTTTCAAAAAGACCTGCCCCTTATCCTTGTCATATTTGACAATATCACCAGTAAAATGTTTGGCCTGATAAATGACATGAACGGGAATCTGCTTTTTTTGAGAATCCATGATAGTGGAAATGATTTGGTTTGATTTCAGACAGATATTTTGTTTTTGCTGAGGTTTTTTCTCTACAAAGTCATAAAGAGATGACCTTATTAGTTTTAAAAGTGATTTCATAGCCATTTTCCTTATAAATTGTTACAATAGTTTTATAGTATTTTACCCTAAAAGGGATAAATTTTAAAGAAAATACAGTTAAAATAAAAAAATTATTCTTATTTTCGAATAATAAGATAGGAGGCAAGCATATGTCAGAATTTAACTTTAAAATAGAAGAACACCTGATCACCCTTTCTGAAAGTGAGAAGGGGTGGACAAAAGAATTGAACAGAGTTTCCTTTAATGGGGCAGAGGCCAAATGGGACATTAGAACCTGGAGTCCAGACCATAGCAAGATGGGAAAAGGAATCACCTTTACCAATGAAGAGTTTAAGCTCTTAGTAGAAGAACTGAAAAAATAAACATTCCTTAAGGGGTGTTTATTTTATCCAATGAAAGACACCAGCAATCAAAACTTCGAAATAGCTTTTGTGAGCTGGGGTGGTGATTACCCAGAAGGTTCACCCTTCTATGGCTTATTTAATAGTAATTCCAACTACAACTATGGTAAGGTTTCTAACCCTGACTATGATCAGGCCTATCAGAAAGCTTTGTCAGTAGATGCCTTGGATAAGGATGCTGCCGCTGATGACTACAAGGCCGCAGAAAAAGCACTCTATGAAGGGGCACACTATAGTCCCCTATACAGTCTTGCAAATGAAGGCTTACAAAAGTCAGCTATCAAGGGACTTGTAAGAAATTCAACCGGCTTGGATGTTGATTTTACCCATGCACTAATCTGATAGGTAGATTTTAGCCCATATTTTTTAACTACTGCAGGCATACCTCCACTTTGCCCACTCAGATAATCTTCAACAACTTGACGTTTAAATTCATATGTATAACGTTGAAACCGACTTCCTTTTTTAGCCATAGAAAAAGAACCTCCTTATAAGAACAGTATAACTTTCTTTTTTATACTGTCCATTATAAGCGGTTCTTTTCAGCGGACTTATTTTTTGTTTCTAATACGGTCAGCTATTCCGATGATGACTAAAATCATACCAAAGGCCAGGAAAATAAGCTTATGGCTAAACAAGGCATAAAGGATAAAAATAGCTGCTGATAGATAAGATATATATTCCTTTTTCATATAAGTCTCCTATTTTACTTACTCTAACTATTGTAACATAAAATAGAGGGGAAACTCTAACAATCACAATTAACCTGGCAGCAACTGAGGTCTTCTAGAAACATCTGATTAGCCTTATAAAAATCAATTTCGTCTTGATCAAGTGCTATCTTTTCTCGCTCTGCAATGTGACAAATGATGGGTACAAAACGTTGACGGAACTTATAAATGTAGCAGAAAATCGTGTCTTCTTGCCTTAAGCTTGGTCCAATCAAAAAACAGTTCTCCATAAGGGTTGATTCATCATCTGGGGTGACCTGGGGTAGACCATTAGCATCATAGTCAAACAAGGGACTTCCCGAAATCAGCCGACTGCTATTTAAAAAGCCTGTTGCCAAAATAGGCTTATGCTTGGTTTTGGCATAGCTGCCATCTTCAAAACTAAGCTGATAGGCATCCTTAACTTTCTCAATTTTTTTGACTTTTTTCTTTTCATGAATATGAACCTTGTAGGCTTTATTTTCTCTAATATGCTTAAGCCTCTCTTTAGTGATGGGCGAGAGAGAAATACTAGGATCAGGATTTGTTTCTTTATCACCAAATCTATCAGTGAAAAGGTGGACCTCATTTCCGAGATAGGCCAGGTGTGTCAGTGCATCACAGCCACTTTCATTTCCTCCAATGACAATAAAGGGATCTTCAGACTTCACATGGAAGCTTTCAATCTCACCATAATGCATGGCCAATTCAGCCCCTTCAATGTTAGATTTATTGGGCAACTGAAATTCTCCGCAGGCCATAATCAGATAGTCTGAAGAGTAGCTTTCCCTATCACTAGTGATGATAAAGCGTCCATTTTCCTTTTGGATCTGGCTGACCTTGGTATTAAGAGAAATAGGTAATTGATAGTGAGCTGCGACCATTTGCAGATACTCTGCGTACTCCTTACCACTGAGGTGCTCTTTCTCAAAAGAAAAAGCTGGTGAAGTATCAGGAGCAATGGCATTTAAGTCGGGAAAGCCAAAGCCATTACTGGTAAAAGAAGGCGTGATAAAATGAGTCGTCTTTGGCCATTTTAAGAAGCTGTCGCCAATAAAACCTTTTTCCACAATCAAAAAGTCATCTATCTTTAATCTCTTTAGTGCAACACCAAAGCCAATGCCAGAAGCACCTGCACCAATAATCATGAGTTTATAATGTTTCATCTTATCCTCCTTGACAATTATAAATCTTTAGGGTAATATACTTAACCAGTTAACTATATTAGTGTAACAAATGGACTAATCTTTGTAAAGGAAGGACTAACCTTGTTTTTATTATTATGCATACTGTTTATGTGGCTGATGATCTTTGGCCTCTGCTGTTTTTACTTTGGCGCTTTGGATAAAAAACTCAGCTCTCATATCATCTTTCAATTTGTATATTCTGCCCTGATAACCTCTCTGATCTGGTATATAGGGGGCTATGGTATCAGCTTTAAGGACAATCTCTTCTGGTCCTTTAGCCCTAAAGAACTCAGTCTGGAAGAAATACTCTCATTTCTTTTTCAGTTGTGCTTTTGTCTATATGCTGTGCAGATGTTAATAGGCTCCATCATTGATCGGGTACAGACCAAGAAGTTAATGCTCACTGTTAGCCTTTGGATCCTATTTGTCTACTGTCCCTTGGCTTATCTGATCTGGAATCCTCATGGCTTTTTATATGAGCTGGGCGTCAAAGATTTTTCTGGTGGCATGGTCGTCCATCTGTCAGCTGGCCTATCCAGTTACCTTTTAGCCTATTATATAGGAGGAACACCCCATCAGCATAAAGAAGAAAGAGACGAGTGGACCTTTATTGGTATGATCTTTGTGACCAGCGGCTGGTTTGGCTTTAATGCTGGACCTGTAGGAGTACTAAATCAGGCAGCAGGACAGGTTCTCTTAAATACTCTCTTAGCTATTATCTCTGGTGCCATTGCTTGGACCCTAGCTGATTATCTGCTCTACAAAAGGAAATCCGCCTCTAAACTCCTAAATGGCATGGTGGTTGGTCTAGTGACCAGCACCTCAGCTGTTGGCTACGTCAATAGCTACCAGATGCTAATCCTGACCTTTTTGGCCAGTCTCTTAACCTATCTGCTATCCCTCTTTGTAGCTAGGAAATGGCCAGATATTGATGATGTGGTTGATTCCTTTGCCATGAATGGCCTTGGTGGCTGCTTGGGGAGCTTGGGAACAGGGCTCATATTCTTTAAAGAACTGCCTGTACAGCTACTTGCCATCTGCCTAACCATCTTCTTGTCACTAACTGTTACCAGCTTACTGGGAAGAGTTATCTTAAGGAAATAAGTGATAGGCCCTTGGTGGCCTATTTTTTAGTTAAAGCTCTTTTGTCTAAAAGACTTATGAAAGTTAGATACTATAATTAAAAAATCTGACAAAAGTATATGAAAGAAGACTTTATTAAGCTTTCTGACAGGACTGTTTGGAAAAAACTGAAAAACCATAAAAGCTTATTTTCATTTAACCTCAATTCTATCACTTTTTTTGCCAATCACATTTATCAATCATATTAAAGTAAAAGGTTAATAAGATTAGAGAAAAGTATTGGCTGTATATATAGTGGTTCTTGGCGATTTAACCAGTTAAGGTTAGGTCCAACAAGAATGGAGGAAAAACAAAACATGAAACTTTCTAAAGGACATTTTAGAACATGGAAATCAGGTAAACAATGACTCTATATGGGAGCTGTAACGCTTGGGTTGCTAGCAGGAGGCACTTCTGTTTCAGCAAATACAACAACACAAGGTGGAATCACTTACCCACCAGGAGCTAGCCCCTACCCACTAGGTCAAGATCCTAATAAGGTAACCTATCCACTAGGGACAGACCCTGTTCCACCAGGAGAACACATAAATAAAGAAGACAATGGTCCAAAACAAGACATACCGGAAATAAAAGAGGATGACGAGTCTCTTCAAGGAGATCACTCATAGAATGAAGAAATTCTAGGGGAACCCTCAGACTATGAGCGTCCTCAAGGTGACCAACCAGGAGGAGATACAACCGAAGAGGAACGAGACAGAAAAGAAAAAGAAGAAAAAGATAAAAAGGATAAAGATAAAAATGGGCTAACTGAGGGCGAAGAGGAAGAAGATATTGACAAACCATTTCATACAAGAACACCAGAAGAATTGTTTAGACAAGGGAAGAAAGATGGAAAAACAGATGGAGCTGCTCATAAGAGTAGAGAACGCTATAGGGGTGAACCTGCCGATAAGCCAGGAGAAAAATATCATGGTGGAGGCTTAGAAAAGAATAATAATGAAAGAATTGCTTACGACCAAGGTTATGGAAATGGTTTTGAGATAGTTATAATTGTTATTTGAAATTAGAAGGTTATGAGGGTTATTAAAAAAATAACATCCTAATCTAACTTTCCCCTTTTCTCACTATTTATCCCCCATATAAATAAAGAAGTTCTTTCTATTCTCCTAAGTTTATATCCTATTTAAAAAGGACTTTTAGTCCTAGATTAATTATTGTCAATGATAAAGAGTAAGAATAAATGCTTGTCTCAGCTAATTCCTTTCTCTTTAAGCAAAAAGCGCTCTCTCTGTACTGAGGGCGCTTTTGTTATCTTATCTTAGAGGAAGTTGGCCTATCTTAGGGCTGGTCTTCCTTTTTTAGTTTTTTATCCGGCCTTGATCAACGACCAATCGTCCTGATTTGTAAACCTGATCAATGAGGTTGGTAGCAAAGAAATAGAAGGGGAAGTCGCAATTTGCCGCGTCAAAGATAGCAATATCAGCCTTTTTTCCTGGGTCAAAACTACCCACTTCTTGCTGGCGTTGAACAGAGTAGGCAGCATTGATAGTCACTGCATTTAGGACCTCAACAGGGCTTAGTTTCATCATAAAGCAGCCGAGTTGCATAATGAATTGCAGGTTGGCTGTCGGACAAGATCCTGGGTTACTATCTGTTGCTAGAGTAATGGCCATGCCTGCTTCAATCATCTTCTTAGCAGGGGCATAGGTATCTTCCATTAGGCTAAAGGTTGTGGCTGGCAAGAGGTTGCCAATAACCTTGGCCTCTTTTAATCTTTCAATGCCATGATCTGTAATCATCATCAGATGTTCGGCACTGACTGCTCCTAGATCTGCGGCCACATCAACACCACCAATAGATTCAATCTCATCAGCATGAATCCGTAATTTAAAGCCTAGCTCTTTTGCCTTAGACAAGAGCTCATAGGACTCTTCTGCGGTGAAGACGCCCTTCTCACAGAAGATATCACAAAATTCTGCTAAATTTTCTTCCTTTACTTTTGGCAGCATCTCATTGATAATCAGGTCTAGGTATTCCTGAGATTTGCCCTTGTATTCACTAGGGACAGCGTGAGCTGCCATAAAAGTAGAAATAAGATCAACCAGATGATCAGCATCTAATTTTTTGATGACTTCTAGCTGCCGTTTTTCTGTTTCCCAATCAAGACCATAGCCACTTTTAGCCTCCACAGTGGTTACCCCATGAAGAAGCATATAATCTAAGAGTTTTTTAGATTTGTCATATAGATTGTCAAAAGAAGCTTGGCGTGTCGCCCTTACAGTACTTAAGATCCCACCGCCTTGGGCTAGGATATCAAGATAAGGAACTCCGGCTAACTTTTTAGCAAATTCATGCTCACGACTGCCCCCGTAGACCAAATGGGTATGGCAATCAATTAAACCTGGGGTCGCTATTTTCCCTTCATAGGAGATGACCTTGGTACGAGGTCCCATCAGCTTGGCATCAGGTTGGCCACTACCGACTGCTAAGATTTTCCCATCTTTGATGGCTATATAACCATCTTCAATGATCTCAGCTTTCTTCATTTCCTCACCATAGAGTGGGTGTCCCAAATCCTTGGGACAAAATATTTGGTTGAAGTGAACCAATAATAAATCAGCCGTCATAATTTTTCTCCTTATACTATATTATATAAAATACATCTAAATACTAGTAAAAAAACGTCTAATTTTGGTCAAAAAATAAAAAAACTACTTTATTTTAAAAAAATCGGTCATTTAATAGAAAACTAGACAGATTATCGACGGGGCTTTTTTACACTAGGTTTAAAAATAAAACATCCTTGTGATGAAAATTTAGGAGGCTTTCTATGACACACTACAGTGAAGCTGATATTTCAGCAGCAATGACTGTTAAACTGGATGATGTTTTGCCTGAAAAAACAGTTTTTCAGGAAGGCATCCGTCGAGCACCTGATAGAGGTTTTCGTTTAAGTCAAGAACAAACTGAAACAGCACTAAAAAACGCCCTTCGTTATATTCCAAAAAAATTCCACAAAGAAGTTATTCCAGAATTTCTTGAAGAATTAAAAACCCGAGGCCGGATTTACGGCTACAGATGGCGTCCTAAAGAAAGAATCTATGGCAAACCCATTGATGATTATAAGGGAAATTGCACAGCAGCTAAGGCCATGCAAGTTATGATCGATAATAACCTTTCTTTTGAAATTGCCCTTTATCCCTATGAATTGGTGACCTATGGAGAAACAGGTTCAGTTTGTGCCAACTGGATGCAGTACAACTTGATCAAAAAATACTTAGAAGTGATGACTGAAAACCAAACCCTAGTAGTTGAGTCAGGACATCCCCTAGGTCTCTTTAAATCCAAACCAGAAGCACCCCGTGTTATCATTACCAATGGTCTCTTAGTTGGTGAATATGACAACATGAAAGATTGGGAAATTGCTGAAGAAATGGGTGTTACCAACTATGGACAGATGACTGCTGGTGGTTGGATGTACATAGGTCCTCAAGGTATCGTCCATGGTACATTTAATACCTTGCTCAATGCAGGTCGCCTAAAATTAGGTGTTCCAGATGATGGTGACTTGACTGGTAAATTATTTATTTCTTCAGGTCTTGGAGGCATGAGTGGAGCACAAGGGAAGGCTGCTGAAATTGCTAAGGCAGTTGCCATTATTGCAGAAGTTGATGCATCCCGCATTGAAACTCGCCACTCTCAAGGCTGGATTAGTCAGGTTGCTGAATCTGCAGAAGAAGCTCTTAGCCTAGCTCAAAAAGCTAAGGAAGCGAAAGAATCTACATCTATTGCTTACCATGGTAACATCGTTGACTTGTTAGAATATGTCAATGACCATAACATTCATGTGGACTTGTTATCAGACCAAACCTCCTGTCACAATGTCTACAGTGGCGGCTATTGCCCAGTAGATATTAGCTTTGAAGAAAGAACCCGTCTCTTAGCTGAGGATAAGGAAAAATTTGTCCAACTAGTGGATAAAACCTTAGAACGTCATTTCAAAGCCATTAAAGCATTAACAAACAATGGTACCTATTTCTTTGACTATGGTAATGCCTTTATGAAATCAGTCTTTGACTCAGGGGTTAAAGAAATTTCAAGAAATGGTTACGATGATAAGGACGGCTTTATCTGGCCTTCCTACGTTGAAGATATCATGGGTCCAATGCTCTTTGACTATGGTTATGGACCTTTCCGTTGGGTCTGCTTGAGTGGTAAGCATGAGGACTTGGTCGCAACAGACCACGCCGCTATGGAGGCTATTGATCCTGAACGCCGTTACCAAGATCGTGACAATTACAATTGGATCCGCGATGCTGAAAAGAATCAACTAGTTGTGGGAACAGAGGCTCGTATTTTATATCAAGACTGCATGGGCCGTGTTAATATTGCCCTTAAATTTAACGAACTCATTCGCCAAGGCAAGATTGGTCCTGTCATGATTGGTCGTGACCACCATGACGTATCAGGTACTGATTCACCATTCCGTGAAACCTCAAATATCAAGGATGGTTCAAATGTCTGTGCAGATATGGCTGTCCAATGTTATGCAGGTAATGCAGCTCGTGGTATGAGCCTTGTAGCCCTTCATAATGGTGGTGGTACTGGTATTGGTAAGGCCATTAATGGTGGCTTTGGCTTGGTGCTTGATGGAAGTGAAAGAATAGACGAAATTATCAAGTCAGCTATTGCCTGGGATACCATGGGTGGTGTAGCAAGACGTAACTGGGCTCGTAATGACAATGCCATTGAAACAGCCATTGAGTATAACAAATTACGTGAAGGTACAGATCACATTACCATCCCATATCTAACAGATGAAGACCTCATCAAAGAAGCAGTAGCCGATTTATTTAAGTAGTAAAAAGCAGCTAGTAGGACTCCACGGAGTCCTCTAGCCTGGTCTGCTTACAAAAAAGTAAACCTTAATAAATAGTAGGATTATATGAAAATATAATGCATTTCATTGACCAAAGGAGGAAGAAAATGTCAAAAATTGTCGAATGTATCCCCAACTTTTCTGAAGGACGTAATCAAGACGTCATTGAAGGCTTGGTGAAAACTGCAAAGAGCGTCCCAGGTGTAACCCTCTTAGATTATTCATCAGACGCCAATCACAACCGTAGTGTCTTTACCCTTGTCGGGGATGAAGTAAACATTCAAGAAGTTGCCTTTCAGTTGGTAAAATATGCTAGTGAACATATTGATATGACCAAACATCAGGGGGAACACCCACGGATGGGGGCAACAGACGTTTTACCTTTTGTTCCAATCAAAGATATTGATACCAAAGAATGTGTTGAGATTTCTAAGAAAGTTGCTGAACGCATTAACAATGAACTACAGATTCCAATTTTCCTTTATGAAGATTCAGCAAGTCGTCCAGAACGTCAAAACCTTGCCAAGGTTCGTAAGGGTCAATTTGAAGGCATGCCAGAAAAACTCTTGGAAGAAGATTGGGCACCGGACTTTGGAGAACGCAAGATCCACCCAACAGCTGGTATCACTGCAGTAGGTGCACGTATGCCCCTAGTTGCCTTTAATGTTAACCTTGATACAGACAATGTCGAAGTGGCTAAGAAGATTGCAAAAATTATCCGTGGCTCATCAGGTGGCTACAAATACTGTAAGGGTATTGGCCTCATGCTTGAAGACCGTAACATAGCTCAGGTTTCAATGAATATGGTCAACTTTGAGAAATGTTCTCTTTACCGTACCTTTGAAACCATTAAATTTGAGGCACGCCGCTATGGTGTTAATATTATTGGTTCAGAAATCATTGGACTTGCCCCAGCCAAAGCCTTGGTAGACGTGGCAGAATACTATCTACAAGTTGAAGACTTTGATTACCATAAACAAATTTTAGAAAACCATCTTTTGGGTTAGAAAGGACTAGATTCAGATGAAATTAGTCGATTTAAATCTCTATGAATTTGCACAGGTTCTAGGTTCAGACGCACCGGCACCAGGAGGAGGTTCAGCAGCAGCGCTCTCAGCAGCCAATGGTATTTCCCTAACCAAGATGGTCTGTGAATTAACCCTGGGAAAAAAGAAATATGCTGACGATCAAGAATTGATTACAAAGGTTCATCAAGAATCAACTGCTCTACAAACAGACCTCTTAACTGCCATTGACAAGGATACTGAAGCTTTCAATATGGTTTCTGCAGTCTTTGATATGCCAAAAGAAACAGACGAAGATAAGGCAGCAAGACGCAAAGCCATGCAAAAGGCTCTAAAAGAAGCGACCAAATCACCCTATGCTATGATGGAAAAGATCGTCCAAGCTCTTAAGGTAACTCAAGAAGCTGTGGGACATTCCAATACTAATGCGGCCAGTGATTTAGGCGTTTCAGCCTTAAATCTAAAGGCAGGTTTACAAGGAGCTTGGTTAAATGTCTTAATTAATCTTGCAGGCATTAAAGATAGCCAATTCGTTAATGACTACAAGCAAAATGGACAAGGCCTATTATATGAAGGTAGTCGTTTAGCTGATGACATTTACCAAGAAGTACTCAAAAGTTTATAAGTTCTTATAAAGTAAAGGAGAAAAAATGGTGCTATCAGATATAGAAATTGCAAATTCGGTTGAGATGAGCCCAATTACTGAAGTGGCAGAATCAATTGGCATTGAAGAAGATGCTCTAACCCTCTATGGTAAGTATAAGGCAAAAATAGATGCCAAGCAGTTAACCAAACTAAAAGATCACAAAGATGGCAAACTGATTCTTGTGACTGCCATTTCACCAACACCTGCTGGAGAAGGAAAAACAACCACATCTGTAGGTTTGGTAGATGCTTTATCACACATTGGTAAAAAAGCAGTCATTGCTCTAAGAGAGCCTTCCCTAGGACCAGTCTTTGGTGTCAAAGGTGGTGCTGCTGGTGGTGGCCACGCACAGGTCGTACCCATGGAAGATATCAATTTACACTTCACTGGAGACTTCCATGCCATTGGCATTGCCAACAACCTCCTAGCTGCCTTGATAGATAATCATATCCACCATGGAAATAGCTTAGGCATAGATTCTCGTCGGATTACCTGGAAACGTGTCGTTGATATGAATGATAGACAACTACGTCATATCGTTGACGGCCTACAGGGTAAGGTCAACGGTGTGCCACGTGAAGATGGCTATGATATCACCGTAGCTTCTGAAATTATGGCTATCCTTTGTCTGTCGGAATCCATCTCCGATCTCAAAGCCAGACTGGAAAAAATTATCATTGGTTATAATTTCCAAGGTGAGCCTGTAACGGCAGGTGATCTTAAGGCTGCTGGTGCAATGGCTGCCCTACTTAAGGAAGCCATCCATCCTAACCTTGTCCAAACCTTAGAACACACCCCAGCTATCATTCATGGCGGTCCTTTTGCCAATATTGCCCATGGCTGTAACAGTGTTCTAGCTACTAAGCTTGCCTTGAAATACGCCGATTATGCCGTGACAGAAGCAGGCTTTGGAGCTGATTTGGGGGCAGAAAAATTTATTGATATCAAGTGCCGCTTGTCTGGCCTTCGTCCTTCAGCAGTTGTCTTAGTGGCTACCATCCGTGCCCTCAAGATGCATGGTGGTGTCTTGAAAGCAGATCTAGCAGAAGAAAATATAGAGGCTGTCATAGATGGCCTACCAAACCTAGATAAACACTTAGAAAATATCCAAGAAGTCTATGGCCTACCAGTGGTAGTGGCTATTAATAAGTTCCCACTAGACACAGAAGCTGAATTACAGGCTGTTTATGATGCCTGTGAAAAACGTGGAGTTAAAGTTGTCATCTCTGACGTTTGGGCAAATGGCGGAGCAGGTGGCAGTGAGCTGGCTGAAAAAGTCGTAGACTTAGCTGAAAAAGAAAACCATTTCAGCTATGTCTATGATGAAACTGATTCCATTGAAACAAAACTGAATAAGATTGTAACCAAGGTTTATGGAGGTAAAGGCATTAGCTTAACCCCAGCAGCTAAAAGAGAAATGAAGGAACTAGAAAGACTAGGATTTGGAAACTATCCAATCTGTATGGCTAAAACCCAATATTCATTCTCAGATGATGCTAAGAAACTTGGAGCACCTAAGGATTTCACTGTTAAAATTTCAAACTTAAAGGTTTCTGCAGGAGCTGGCTTTATTGTTGCTCTTACTGGTGCTGTCATGACTATGCCTGGGCTTCCAAAGGTTCCAGCCAGTGAAAAAATTGATATTGATGATGATGGCAATATCAGTGGCCTATTCTAAAAAGTTGAGTTAAAGATGATAGACATTAAAATAGTGACTGATAATGATTTTAAGGAGTCCCTTTGGTCAGGAGGAAAGACAAGAGAACTCTTGATTTTTCCTCGTTCAAGTAGCTACAAAGAAAAAAATTTTGATTACCGCTTATCCACTGCCAGTGTGGAAGAACCGACAACAGTCTTTTCAGATGTCAGTAGTTATCATCGTTTGATTATGACTCTTGATCATTCCATTAGCTTAAAAAATGCTGATAAAAAGGAAGTGAAGATCTTACAGCCTTTTGAAAGCTATTATTTTGAAGGACATGAAAAAGTTTTCAGCGTAGGAGAATGTAAAGATTTCAATTTGATGTATAATAATAAGTATGACGGTCAGATAATGGCCATTGCTAGCAATAACGATCCTATTTGTGGCAATAATCCTATCCAGATCATTTATGCTTTAAATGATTTAAATTATCAAATTGAAGGGAAAGATAGCGGATTTTTACAAGCAAATAATTTACTTATAGTTAAACAAAACACTCAAGCAGCAAAGATAAGGATTCATCTATCACCGATCCATGATGGAAAAAAATCAATGCTGGCTGTTTGGACAGGGTTATCATACAGAAATGGATTAAGTTTGCATGATTTATAGCTCTTTAAGGAGGAGCAATATTATGGATTCAAAAAAAATTAGCGCAAAAGAAAGAGAAGATGCTAAATTTTCTTTAAGCGGTGCAACATTGTACGGTATCAATGCTGTAATTGGCTCTGGAATCTTTCTTTTACCACAGAGTATTTATAAAGGCTTAGGACCTGCTTCTATCCTTGTTATGTTGGGAACAGCAATCTTAACCATTATGCTGGCTGTCTGTTTTGCAGAAGTTTCTGGCTATTTTGGGAAAAATGGCGGAGCTTTCCAATACTCAAAACATGCATTTGGAGATTTCATTGGCTTTAACGTGGGCATCTTAGGCTGGGCTGTTACCATATTTGCTTGGGCAGCCATGGCGGCTGGATTTGCTAAGATGTTTATCATTACTTTTCCTTCCTTTGAAGGATGGAATATCCCCTTATCAGTTGGCCTAGTGATCTTACTATCCTTGATGAACGTTGCGGGTTTGAAAACATCAAAAATTTTAACCATTACAGCAACCATTGCTAAATTAATTCCAATAGTTGCCTTCTCAGTTTGTGCCATTTTCTTCTTTAAAAATGGACTTGGAAACTTTACACCATTTGTTCAATTAGAATCAGGACAAAGTCTGTTTAGTGCGGCATCAAAAACAGCCGTTTACATCTTCTATGGCTTCATTGGATTTGAAACCCTATCTATTGTTGCCGGTGAAATGAGAAAGCCTGAAAAAAATGTTCCCCGTGCTATCCTCAGTTCAATTACCATTGTATCTGTACTTTACATGTTGATTATTGGTGGAACCATTGCCATGCTTGGTGGTAGTATTATGAATTCAAATGCTCCAGTTCAGGACGCCTTTGTTAAAATGATTGGCCCTGCTGGTGCTTGGATGGTGTCCATTGGTGCCCTTATTTCAATCACTGGCTTGAACATGGGTGAATCTATCATGGTACCTCGTTTTGGTGCTGCCATTGCAGATGAAGGCTTATTGCCAGCTAAAATTGCAGAGCAAAATAAAAATGGTGCTCCAATAGTTGCTATTGCTATTGCAAGTTCCATTGCTATTGTCCTATTGTTAACAGGTTCCTTTGAAACCTTAGCTACCCTTAGTGTTGTCTTTCGTTTCTTCCAATACATCCCTACAGCTTTAGCTGTTATCAAAATGCGTAAATTAGAACCAAATACAGAAGTTACCTTCCGTGTTCCATTTGGTCCAGTTATTCCTATTGTTGCTGTTATTATTAGTTTATTGATGATTGTCGGAGACAATCCAATGAATCTCTTCTATGGATTAGTCGGAGTAGCAATCGCAAGTACAATTTATTACGTCATGCATGGACGTAAGGGCCACGTCAGTAAGGTTGATCACCATGATGGTGTTTAGGAGGTCGTAAATATGTCAAAAATGATTAATTTAGATGGAAAAAGTTTAACTCTTGAAGATGTTGTAGCAGTAGCGCGTGATGGTGTCAAATGTCAGATTGATGAAGCAGCCAAAGAAGATGTCAAAGAATCACGTAAGATCGTTGATGATATCGTCAAGGAAAAACGTGTTGTCTATGGGATTAATACTGGTTTTGGCTCCCTATGTAATGTCAGTATTTCACCTGAAGATACAACACAGTTACAAGAAAACTTAATTAGAACCCACTCTAGTGGTTTTGGTAACCCCTTACCAGAAGATGCGGTTCGTGCCATCATGTTAATTAGAATTAATTCATTGGTTAAAGGCTTTTCAGGCATACGTTTGTCAACTATTGAAAAATTACTTGAACTTTTGAATAATGGCGTTCATCCTTATATCCCTGAAAAAGGCTCACTAGGTGCTTCTGGTGACTTGGCACCTCTAGCTCATATGGTTCTTCCTGTTCTAGGCTTAGGTAAGGCCTATTACAAGGGTGAACTACTAACTGGTAAAGAAGCCTTGAAAAAAGCTGGCATTGAACCTATTGAACTAGCTGCCAAAGAAGGACTTGCTCTCATTAATGGAACAACTGTCCTAACAGCTATTGGTGCACTAGCAACCTATGATGCTATCCAGTTATTGAAGATATCTGATATTGCTGGGGCTCTGTCATTAGAAGTTCATAATGGTATCACCAGCCCATTTGAAGAACAACTTCATACTATCCGTCCACAAAGTGGCCAATTGGCCACAGCTCGCAACATGCGTAACTTAATTGAAGGAAGTAAGAATACAACAGAAGCAACCCAAGATCATGTACAAGATCCTTATACCCTTCGTTGTATCCCACAAATTCACGGGGCAAGCAAGGACTCTATTGCCTATGTTAAGGAAAAGGTAGAAATTGAAATCAATTCTGTTACAGATAACCCAATTATCTGTAAAAATGGTCATGTTATCTCTGGAGGGAACTTCCACGGTGAACCAATGGCTCAACCTTTTGACTTCCTGGGAATTGCTATTTCAGAAATTGGTAATGTCTCTGAACGCCGTGTTGAACGTCTGGTTAATACCAACCTAAGTAAATTACCATCCTTCCTAGTAAAACACCCAGGTTTGAACTCAGGCTTTATGATAACCCAATATGCCTGCGCAGCCCTAGCTTCTGAAAATAAGGTCCTCTCTCACCCAGCAAGTGTGGATTCTATTCCATCTTGTGAAAACCAAGAAGACTTCGTAAGTATGGGGACAATTGCAGCGCGTAAAGCTAGTGAAATCCTGAAGAATTCACGTCGCATTGTGGCAACTGAAATTCTAGCAGCCTGCCAAGCCCTTGATCTAAAACCTGAAAATGGACAGCTTGGTAAGGGTACTAAACCGGCTTATGACCAAATCCGCAAGGCCATTAAATTCATTGAATTTGATAAGGATATTGAAATCTACGATGAATTGAATAAGGCCTCAGAGGTGATTGAAAGTAAAGAATTCTTGGCTGCTGTGGAAGAGGTTGTTGACCTCTCTATTCAATATTAAAAACATGTGATTGTCCGCCTTCAAATACTTGAGATGCTTTCTTAACTTAAGAAGCTCTGCTATTTCAAGAAGCGGCAAAAAGGAAAAAGAGTTTGTAAGTACTTCGGTCTTTCAGGCTCTTCCTTTTTTTAATAGGCTATTTGACAGTCCAAAAGCTATTTGGTTATAATATGTCCGTAAAAGAAGAAAGTGTCATTTGTAAAGGAGAAATCTTGAACTATCAAGAAACATTAAAGTGGATTCATAGTAAGGTGAAAATGGGTGAAAAACCCGGTCTAAAGAGGGTGGAATGGTTATTAAAACAATTTGGCAATCCTCATAGAGACTTAGCTGCCATCCATCTTGTTGGAACCAATGGAAAGGGCTCCACAGTCTCTTACCTTCAACATATCTTCAGTCAGAGTGGTTATGAGGTGGGAACCTTTACCTCGCCTTTTATTGTTGAGTTTAGAGAACGGATCTCTGTCAATGGTAAAATGATAGCTGAAAAAGAGCTGATTGACTTGGTTGAGCAGGTCAAGCCTGTGGTTGAACGCCTTCCAAAGGAAACGCCTTATAGCCCAGCAACGGAATTTGAAATTATCACAGTCATGATGTTTCTTTATTTTACAAGGATACGCCCTGTTGATATTGCCATCATTGAAGCTGGTCTGGGTGGTTTATGGGATGCCACCAATGTTTTTCATGCTTTAGCTGTTTTATGTCCCTCAATTGGCTTAGACCATCAGGAATTTTTAGGGCATAGCCATAAGGAAATAGCCAAACAAAAGATTGGCGTCTTAAAAGCTGGTGAACCCTTTATTTATGCTACAGATCGTGATGATGTGGCGGCAGTTTTTAAAGAGACCTGTCAGCTTACTGGAAGCCCAAGTTACCAATTGGATAAGGACTTTTTCATTAGTCACAATTTGGCTAGCTTTGATTTTAAATATAAGGATACTGAAATCAAGGACATTAAGCTAGCCATGCTAGGAGAACACCAAAAGGCTAATGCAGCTCTGGCAACCATGGCAAGTCTTCTGCTAAGAGAAAAATATGCCAAGCTTAGTCTGGATACTATCAAAGAGGGTTTAGAAAAGACTAAATGGGTGGGACGTACAGAATTTTTAGGTTCTCACTTGATGATAGATGGTGCTCACAATATGGAAAGCATAGAAGTCTTGGTAGACCTATTAAAGAGCAGCTTTTCTGCTAAAAAAGTTCACCTCTTGTTCTCTGCTGTAAAGAAAAAACCTGTCAACGCTATGTTAGATAAACTAGAAGAAGTAGGAGATGTGACGGTGACTAGCTTCCCATTTCCTAAAGCTCTGCCATTAGAAGCATATCCTGAAAAATTTCCAACTGTTTCTAACTTTGAATCTTGGTTGCAAAGGTTGGATCAGGCCAAGGAAAATGACTTGTTTGTGGTAACTGGTTCCCTTTATTTTATTTCACAGGTTCGTCAAGCAGTCCTTGAAAAGAAAGAAAAGGCAGATGACAAATAAGTTGTCTGATAGGAATAGTAATGACTTCAGTGATCACATATAGAAAGGTAAGGATAGGATGCTAAAAAACTATTTCCCTAGAAGATATAGTTATTATCAAGGGGCCATAGAAGATGACTTATATAATGCCAAATGGGGAATGCTGATTCAATTTTTGGATTTAAATAAGGAGGATCTAAGCCCATTTGAAGGGGTTAATTTTGCCCTCATTGGCTTTAAAAGTGATAAGGGTGTCTATATTAACCATGGTCGTGTCGGAGCAGTAGAAGGCCCTGATGCCATTAGAACTCAGGTAGCCAAGCTGCCCTGGCATTTTGGCCAAAGTGTTAGGATCTATGATGTTGGGGATATTGATGGTCCCAACAGAACACTGGAAGAACTACAGATGAGCCTGGCTCAAGCTGTCAGACGCCTAAGGGCTCTTAACCTGATTCCCATAGTTCTGGGTGGAGGGCATGAAACAGCCTTTGGGCATTATCTGGGCTTGAAAAATTCCATTGATTCAGAAAAAGAACTGGCTGTTATTAACATGGATGCCCACTTTGATTTGCGTCCCTATGATCAAACAGGACCAAATTCAGGAACAGGCTTTAGGCAAATGTTTGATTATAGTCTAAATGCCAATCAAGTCTTTCCCTATATGGTTCTAGGCATCCAGGAACACAGTAATAATTTGTTTTTATTTGACTTTGTAGCCAAGTCAAAAGCCATTCAATTTTTAACAGGGCAAGATATCCATAGTCTTGGTAATCAAAAGGTTTGCCAGAAAGTTGATGACTTTCTAAGGGACAGACCTTACCTGTATCTAACTATTGATATGGATTGTTTCTCCGCAGGCTATGCCCCTGGGGTCAGTGCCATCCAATCTCTTGGCCTAGATCCTCAATTAGCCTTGCCGATCTTGCAGCATATTGCTGCCAGTGGCAAATTGATTGGCTTTGATATTGTAGAAGTTTCACCACCTCATGATATTGACAACCACACAGCTAATTTGGCTGCTACCCTTATTTTTTATTTGACCCAGGTTCTGGCTCAAAAGCAGATTGCACATTAAAATAAGCCACTAGTTTTTAAAGAACTAGTGGCTTTGTCATGTAGAAAAAGTATCTTATAACAAGTTTATGAAATATAGTCAGCTTACAAAGAAAGGAAACTCTCAACTTACAGAAATTCTTTGGCCAAGGCGTCAAGTTCCTTGACTTGATGGCAGTCACGGTGAGGATTCAAGCTGGCTTTGGCAATATGATAGTAGTGGGCAAAATCTTTCTGTAATAGCTCTTGCAATTCTTCATGGATAATTTCTTTCTTTAGTAGTCTGGTCTTGGTCAGAGCCATTAAGAAATAAATCATACCCTTATCACGAGGATTGGAATAGCGTTCAATGAGGGATTCTTTCTTTCTGATAACATCAATCAAGAGCTGATAATCCTTTTTGGAACATTTAATGAGTGCCAGATAAACTTCTAATTGCACCTCTTTCCAAGGGAAACTAAAGGATTTAAGGGCTTCTTTACAGGTTATGAAAATATGCTCTGCCTTTTCATAATGCTGCAAGTAAAAATAAGACATCCCAAGTCCAATGTAGAAGGAAATACTGTAAGGTTCATTAATGCGGTTGGCTGTCAGACTGAGTGCCTTATTTTGATAGGCCATGGCTTCATTTGTATTACCCTGGATCTGTTGGATTTCTGCTAGATAATCAAGGGCTGCAGCAATCTGGATGGCATATTTTGTCTTAAGGGAATTTGTCAAACTAAAGCAATTGACGGATTCTTTTAATAATTTTTGAGCCTTATCAATCCTTCCAGTCATCAGGTAATAAAGACCATTCAATCTTAGATTAATGGCTATGGCTTCATGGTCATTGGCCTGAACAGAAGCATCCAAGGAGAGTTCTGTGTAATACTGCATCTCAGGTATATTTTCAACCTGGATACAATAGTGGATAATCTGCCTGTAACCCTCTAAGAGATAGGTTTTGTGCTGCCATTCTGTAGCGGCTTTAATAACCTTTTGAATATTGGAAATGCCCTGCTGGTAGTCTCCAATTCTGATTTTATAGCAGCCTTCCAGATAGAGAAAACGAATCATCAACTCCCGAAACTCTTTAGTTTCGGCATACTTATTTTTTAAGCTCTGAAACTGTTCTTTAATCATCTCAAAATGCTTTTGAATGAGCTTGTGGCTGTCTATATCAGGTTGATTGCTAATGGCCATCATCTGAGAGTAAATGGGAAAGAGTTCATGCTGGAAATGCAGGCTAGCCTCCAGATAATTGAGCAAATAGGCCAAAGATTTGATAGGCTGCTTAGCTAGTCTATAGTGATAGGTAATCTCATCCAGCAGAGCTGATTGATAATGGGACAGATTGATAGACTTCTCCATACTCTGGGCAATCTGAGCGTGAAAGATCCTTTTTTTAGCTAGGGATAACTGCTCATAAGTATAAATGGATAGTATGTTTTGACTAAAGCCAATGACCACTTCATCCTCTATACAGTCTTCAATGAGGATATGTTTGCGGCAGAGATGCTCGATAATGCTGACAGTTTCTTCTATGCTAAGGTTGATTAAGTTGGCAATGATGGAAATAGGAGCCCTTGTACGAAAACAGGACAAGTAGCTGAGGAGTTCTTCTTCATGGCTATCAACAAAATCAAATTTTAAAGCTAACTTGGCTTCAATAGCTGGTGTTAGGGGTGTAAATTTTTGTCCCTCTAATAACTCAGTAGTATATTCTGTTAATAAAAAGGGATTACCTTCACTAACCTCATAGATCCTGTCAAAAAGCTGGGGAGAAAGGCTGAGATGACCCAATTTGTCTCTGAGGTAGTCCAGGCTTTCTGTCCGAGATAAGGGCTTTAATATGATAAAATCAATTTGTTTGTGGCTGATAAAGTGATTGACAAAACGGTCCAGATGGTTACTTGAACTCAGGTATTTGGTTAGCACAAAGGCAACAGGATAAGAGCTAAGATGATTGATAGTAGACTGTAAGAGATCTATACTCTTAGTATCCATCCAATGGACATCTTCAATGAGGATAACAATGGGTTTTTTTGAGGCGATTTTCTTGATCACGTCCGTGATAAAATTAGAAAGAAGATTGATATCCTGGCTATGGTTGATACTATCATAGCTAAAACTGCTATCAATAATATCAGGAAAGTAGTGTTCAAGAATGGTTTTCCACTGATTCAGGGTCATGATTTGCTGCTGGACAACCAGGTCACCTAAGCCATCTACAATGTCATGCCAGGGGCTCAGTGGAGAATAGCGATCTTCACTAAAGCATTCAGATGTGACAATTTGAAAATGCTTTGTCTGATTGGCAAGTACCTGTCTGGTCACGGTTCTTTTACCAATACCAGTTCCACCAATCAGCATCATAGTGCGTGATCTTTTACTTTTAAGAATTTTACTAAAATAAGATTCCAGGGCATTGATTTCAGCTACCCGTCCAAAGAAGTGATTGGTTGTTCTCAGGAACTGTTTTATCTTTTTCTCGTTGCGATCTGTAGCAATCACTTTATCATAAATCTGCTGCGTCTTTTCACTTGGACTAATGCCTAATTCCTTATCCAAGAGATTGACTAATTTATAGTAAGTCTCAATAACCTTTCCAGGCCTGTGATGTTTTTGATACAGCCTCATTAAGAGCTGGTAATTTTTTTCCTCGTATTCATCAATGGCTATCAGGCGAAAAATATTTTCCTCAACTTCTTCAAGACTAGCTACCGCAATCATTTGATCAATTTTCTGGTAACAGCTTTTGATATAAATTTGCTCAAAACGTGAGCGCATTTTTTCTAACCAAAGGTCAAAACTTTCATTTGATTTTAAATAGAATCCTTGTAAAAATTCGCCCTCATAGAGTGAGAGGTTATCATTGGGATTATCAAGAAAGGCCTGGACATCACTCCTTATGGTCAAGTCTGTATTTAATGTTAAGATAGAACGACTAGGGCAAATGATGTAATCATTGCCCAAAATTTTATTGACTTGATAAATGGTGTTTCTGAGGTTCTTTTTGGCAGTTTGGTTGTCTTTGTTTTCCCAGAGGATACCAGCAATTTCTTCTCTATTAACAGTCCCATTAATAATAAGATAGTAGAGCAGAGCATTTATCTTAGAAAAAGAGAAGTAGATCTCTTCCTTATCTAAAAAGATTGCTGGGTTACCCAATAGTTTTAATGATAAATCGGTCATTATTGAAAACGCCTCCAAAAATTAGTAATTCCACTATAAACCAAAAATAGGGATTTATCAAGTCAGGAGAAGTGGCCTTTTTTAGCAGAAAACCTCACATAGAAAAAGAAAAAACAGTGGCTAAGAAAAGCTCACTGTTTTCATATTTATTTCATAGTTGGAAAGAGTAGGACATCACGGATTGTAGTTGTGTCAGTAAGGAGCATACAAAGTCTGTCGATACCAATTCCTAGACCACCTGTTGGCGGCATACCATATTCTAAAGCTTCGACATAGTCATAGTCAATACCAGTTGCTTCATCATCACCAAGTTCTTTGGCTTTAGCCTGCGCTTCAAAGCGGGACAACTGATCAATTGGATCATTTAATTCCGTGAAGGCATTAGCATATTCTTTAGTCATGATAAAGAGCTCAAAGCGGTCTGTGAATCGTTGATCTTCAGCATTTTTCTTAGCCAGTGGTGAAACTTCTACGGGATGACCATAGACAAAGGTTGGTTGAATAAGGGTTTCTTCAACAAACTCTTCAAAGAAGGCATTGATGATATGACCAACACTTGTGAAATGTTTTTCCAGTGGAACATGCTTTTCTTTAGCAAGAGCAATGGCTTCATCCAAGGACATTTGAGGCCAAAAATCAACCCCAGTAATTTCCTTAATAGCATCCACAATATGAACACGTTTGAAAGGTTCATTAATTTTGATATCGTGACCTTGATAAGAAACAGGACCATTTCCTTTAACTGCCTGAGCAGCATGTTGAATAATCCCTTCTGTTAGGTTCATAATATCCTGGAAATCAGCATAGGCCTGATAAACCTCAATAGAAGTAAATTCAGGATTATGGGTTGCATCCATTCCTTCGTTTCGGAAGATACGACCAATCTCATAAACACGTTCCATTCCACCAACAATCAAACGTTTCAAGTGCAATTCAGTGGCAATACGTAGAACCATGTCCATGTTTTGGGCATTATGATGGGTTATAAATGGGCGCGCAGCAGCTCCACCAGCTTCATTGTGAAGTACTGGTGTTTCAACTTCCAAGAAATCAAGACCATCTAGGTAACGACGAATTTCTGAGATGATTCTAGAACGGGTCACAAAACGATCAAAGCTTTCTCTGTTAGAGATAAGGTCTAAATGACGTTTTCTATAGATGGTTTCCACATCAGTTAGCCCATGGAATTTTTCAGGAAGGGGACGAAGTGCTTTTGAAAGGTGAGTTAGCTTAGTAGCCTTAATAGAAAGCTCACCCATATCAGTACGCATGACTTCCCCTTCAACTCCGAGAAAATCACCTAAATCAGCCTTTTTGAAAATATCATAGTTGTCTTCACCTACGGAATCTTTGCGGACATAAATTTGGATCTGTCCTTCACGATCTTGAATGTGGGCAAAGCCGACCTTACCCTTACCCCGTTTGGTCATAAGGCGCCCTGCAATAATAGCAGTTTCATCTAATTCATGTAATTCTTCTTTTGATTTGTCAGCATATTTTTCTTTTAATTGGGCTGAATCCGCAGTGCGTTCAAAACGCTTACCAAAAGGATCAATTCCTTGTTCAGCCAAAGCCGTCATTTTTTCACGACGGACAATCTGTTGATCATTTAATTCTTCCATATGTTCGTTTGACATGGTTTCCTCCAATAAGTTTTCCCTCCTATTGTAACATAAATAGAGGGATAGTACACCTTATTTTCGCTCTTTAAGAGCTAAGATTAGAGTTTTTGAACAGTTTAAAGATCGGTTTGAAATGGCCATCTAAAAATAGTATAATAGCTAGGTATTAAAAAAAGGAAAAGAGAATCATGATTACAGCCATTGTTTTTGATATAGACGATACTATATATGACCAACAAGCGCCCTATCGCATTGCTATGGAAAAATGCTTCCCAGATTTTGACATGTCTATGATGAATAAGGCCTACATCCGTTTTCGTCATTATTCAGATATTGGTTTTCCAAGGGTAATGGCTGGAGAGTGGACAACGGAGTACTTTAGATTCTGGCGTTGTCGGGAAACTCTTTTAGAATTTGGTTATCCAGAAATTGATGAGGCTACTGGAAATCATTTCCAAGAGGTTTATGAGAATGAGCTAGAAAACATTAGCATGCTGGATGAGATGAGAATGACCTTAGACTTTTTGAAGTCTAAGGGGGTGCCTATGGGGATTATTACCAATGGACCCACTGAACACCAATTAAAAAAGGTCAAAAAACTTGGTTTATATGACTATATAGATCCTAAAAGGGTCATTGTCAGTCAGTCAACGGGCTTTCAAAAACCAGAAAAAGAAATCTTTAATTTAGCTGCAGAGCAATTTGACTTTAATCCACGAACCACACTCTATGTTGGAGATTATTATGATAATGACATTATGGGAGCCTTCAATGGTGGTTGGCATTCCATGTGGTTTAATCATAGGGGACGTAGCTTAAAAGCTGGAACCAAGCCTGTTTACGATGTGGCCATTGATAACTTTGAACAATTGTTCGGAGCAGTAAAAGTGCTCTTTGACCTACCTGATAATAAATTTATCTTCGATGTTAATGACCATCAAAACCCTATCTTGGCTATTGGTTTGAACAATGGTTTGATGATGGCTGCTGAACGTTTGTTAGAAAGTAATATGAGTATCGATAAAGTCGTCATTTTACTACGCTTAAACAAGCAGCAAGAAAAAGTCTTGCGCTTAAAATACACTTAAAAGTGTCAAAGGCCAATCATGGCTCACAGACTCCCCTAGCTCTGTTGTTCAGTGATTTGGGGAGTTTTTGCTTGTTTAAAAATAAAAAGATTGAAGAAAATACTCTAAAATGAGAATTTTAGTCAATCTAAATTTTTAGCTTTTCTGCCTTATTTTTAATGAATACTGTCTTCTAGGTAGGATTTATCATTCCAGATTAAACATTCAAAATGATCACAGTCATCTGTTTCTAGAACGGTTAAACTCGAATTATCAAGTCCTCCCAGAGCTCTTAGGTGAGCCGGTTCAAAGCCCAAAAGGGTTCTGATTGAAGCAGTCAAATTAGCACCATGTCCTACAAGTAAAACATGTTTATAGTCTTTATTTTCAAAAGACTGAATGAGATTTTTAACACGTGAAGTGGTCTGGTAAATGGATTCCGCATCAAAGAGAGCAGGACGAAACTGAGCTAAATTATGCCTAAAGGCTGAGATTTGGTTAGGGTAGATAGCCTTCATGGTGGCGATTTTGGCACCTTCTAGTTTGCCCAAATTCCATTCACGAAGAGCTTCTGTATAAATGACCTCAACTTCCTGATCTAATTCAGAAACCAGTAATTGGGTAGTATCAACAGCACGTTTGAGGTCGCTAGAGTAAACAGCATCAAAAGTAATGTTTCTTAGAGACTGTCCTAAGACTTTGATTTCCTGGTAAGATTCTGTAAGAAGTGGTGAATCTCCGCCGGCACCCTGAAAGCGACCTTCCAGATTCCATTGCGTCTTACCATGTCTGATAAAATATAATTTCATGCTATATGTCTTTCTATAAGATTTTTAATTGTGCCCCAAAAGGAAAGAGGCTGATTTTAGCTAATTTAAGAGATTGGACTGCAAAGGGAATGCCGATGATGGTTGAACAAAGCAATAATGCTGAAGTTAAATGTAATGCAGCAAGTTCCCAACCACAGAACAAGATCCAAAGAATATTTAAGATAAGACTGCTTCCAGACTGGCTGATTTCGATATCCTTTCCAAAGGGGAAAAGGCCAAAGTTTGCTATTTTAAAGCATTGTAAGCCAATTGGAAAGCCAATAATAGTTATGCAAAAAACAAGTCCAACAAGGGACCAAGACACCCAAGCCCATAAGCCTGAAAAAATAAACCAAATAAGATTTCCTAAAATTTTCATCATTACTCCTTTATATCAGCAAAACTTGCCTGGACAAAATCCGCTAAAGCTCTACTATTAATGTTAATGGATCGCCCCAGCTCACCAGCTGAAATAATAATACTTTCGTCTTCTAAGGCTCTTTGGTCAAAAAACATTGGAAACTTATGTTTTTGTCTAATGCCAACAGGATTGTTAGCGCCATGTACATACCCCGTTGTTTTCTTTAAATCTTTTTGGGGAATCATAGTCACTTTTTTATTATGGGTAAGCTTTGCTAGTTTCTTTTCAGAAAGTTGCTCTGTAATAGGCAAGATACCAATGACTGGACCTGTCTTATCACCACTTAGAGCTAGAGTTTTATAGATAGTTGATTTTTGAATGTCACTTGGTAAATCATCTTTTAAAGCATTAATAGCAAGGCTTTGATAGGGGATATTGGCTTTATCAAGGATTTGTTCAACCAATGTTTTCTTTAATTTTGCTTTTTTAGACATGGCTTATTTCCTTACGGTTTTCATAGAAAAATGGTATAAGAATCATATTAGATTATTATACCATTTTTTATATATTCAGTTAAGTAGATGAGAAAATTAATCTTTTGGTGAAAAGAATTGTGCTTGGGTAGGTACTAGGATGATTAGTGCAATCACAAGAAGTAGGAGAGTTAGTAGTGCAGCAGTTCCGTTCACAGATAGGGAATAGACGATTGCAGAGGTTCCTCTTGGTGCATAAGAGCCCCAGAAAATAACACCAGCAATAAAATGCCAAAAATATCTAAGGGCAATAGCAAGAGTTGCTGCCATGATAGCAAAAAGAGTAGCAGTGCTTTTGTTTTTATGAGACAGTTGGATCTTCATCTGATTAGAAAATAAACCAGCAATTCCCATTGATATAAAGGCTAGGATGTACTCAATGAGCACCTGGGATAAGCTTAGATAAGCAATCTTACCTAAGGCAAAATGCAGTAATCCCCAAATCAAGCCAGATAAGAGCCCATATTTCAATCCCCGTCTCAGACAAAAGAGAACTAATGGGATAGCACCATAAGAAGGGCTAAACCAAGAAAAGAAATCAGGGATGAAAGATAAGATCATGGCTAGTGCTGCAAAGATAGCGGCTTCAACCAAATACTTGATGTTGGTATTTTTAGACATATAAAAAACTCCTTTTTATTCACAAAAAGAGCCCAAGTTCACTAATGGTTAACATGGTCACAATCCCTACGCTTGTACTAACAAGATCAGGTCTTTAGGATTTCGCAGATGCGATCTCAGCTTTGTAAGCACTCCTTTGTGAAATTTCATTTGATACTATGAGTATACTAACTTATCATCAATATTGCAAGAAAAGGCATTCAAAGAACACAAGAGCTTTTTGATTTTCTTAGGTGGAGGGAGTAAAAGCTGTAACTTTAGGATTTTATACCAAGGTCAAAGCTCCAGGTCTCTAGCTAAAAAAAGTGTTTTCAGCTGCTAACTTTGTTTGTCATAAGATTTCTTGAGAAGCAGTAAAGAAAAAAGTGATGATCAAGAAAAGTCATCACTTTGTTTTCATTCTGAAAAGAGCACAGCTGTCTTTTTATTTACTTTTGCCAAAAAGTTTTTCATATGTACTTTTAGTGTCTTTATTGACAGCAATTTGGTTTAGATCCAGAGGATTGTTAAATCCTGGGAGGTAGCCTTGGGAGGTGTATTGGTGTAAATGATAGTCTAAATCAGTATTTGGAGCCGCTTCATAGTAACCAGAATCACTGCCATAGGTAGGAATCCAGATGGCATCAAAATCTTTGGTTGAGATTTCATGTTCATCCCTAAAATAAGTTCCGATATATAAGCCAATATTTTCAGCTCCTAGCTTTTCTAGCTCTTCTCTAAAAGCCTGTACACCCTTATTCATGTCTTTCATGGTTGCTTCTTCGACATCAATCCAATAGAAGGTAGGCTTGTAAGGAGAAGCACTCTTATAAAAGGCTCTAGCCTCAGCCCTCATTTCTTTTGTACTAGAACCTAGGGCGTAACTATAGACCGCAACAGGGATATTACGCTTTTGGAATTCTTTAATATGTGTTTTAAATGACTTATCAATACCAGTTTTGTAGGCTGCATTGTTTCGAGAAGTAATTTGGGATCCGCCAAAGACTCGAACAATAGCGCCAGAAATGTTCTTTGATAAGAGGTCGTAATCAATCTCACGTGGAAGTTGCCAACCAGAGACATCAATGATAGGATTTAGGACAAATTCTTCAGTGTCAGAAGTGCTTGAGGTCTTTTTATCAGAACTGCTGGAAACTATTGGAACACTTGCTTTTGCTGTACGAAGTTCCTTTTCTTTGAGATTATTTGAATGTGTTTTCCCAATAATTAATAAAAGAGCAATTAAGATAAAGAAGATTAGCACTACAATAGGCTTTATTCTTCTTCTCATTATTGATATTGTACCCTAAAAGATTAAAAAAATCAAAATTAGCCCTTTAGATTCTTATATTATCTTTCAATTTAAGTTTTTCAGTCTAGGATAAATTCAAAAATGCATGACAGCAGTCAGTGCCAAACTTTTTAAAAAGTTATTATTTAGTTTGAATTTATATGAAATCCTTGAAACTATATAGCTTATACCTATATTAAGACTGAGGCTTATTAATCTTCCTAAACTCTTTATCATTTTTCTTAAATGAATGAGTAAACTCTCTGTTCAAGAAACTGGTCAAGATCTTTATTTTTTGTCATAATAAAGGTTAGGAATGAGAGGAATGTTATGTCTACTAAACAACTAACAAGGATCGCCATTTTTTCAGCCTTAGCCTTTGTCTTAAGAATGGCCTTTAGCAATTTGCCTAATGTTCAGCCCATTATGGCATTCTTTTTGCTGATTTCCATTTTTTATGGTCTTTATGAATCACTCTTGGTCATGATGATCTGTATGCTGATCAGTTCTTTTCTTCTAGGCTTTGGACCTTGGGTATTTTGGCAAATTTCTTCCTTTAGTATTGTCTTTTTTATCTGGCTTTATGTCTTTTATCCTCTGTCAAAGAAAATAAGGGTCTATAGGTTAGGTGTTCAAGCTGGCTTGGCAGCTCTTTCTGCTATTTGTTATGGCATTATTATTGATTCCTGCTTTGCTTATCTTTATAGTATGCCTTGGTGGACTTATGTTCTTAGTGGTCTCAGCTTCACTTTAATTCACGCTTTATCAACTTTTATCTTTTATCCCATTCTCTTTTCCATTTTTAGGAGGTTAAGTCATGAAAAAATATAGCATTACCTTATTTTTATCACTATTGTCACTTTGTCTAGTGGCTTGTCAAAATCCTAATACAAATCACAGTAAAGAAAGCAGTGAGAGTAAAGGAATTGCCAGATTAATTGTTAAAGAGGACACCAATATCATTGACGAAAAAGTCCGCTTTAAAAAAGGTGACAGCGCCCTGGATCTTTTGAAGGCCAATTATAAGGTTAAAGAAAAGAATGGCTATATCACTGAAATTGACGGACATAAAGAAAAACCAGCTCAAAAGAAATACTGGCTCTTTAAAATAAATGATAAATTGGCCTCAAAGGCAGCAAATGAAGAAAAAGTCAAAAATGGGGACAAGATCGAATTTTATCAAGACGTAGTTAAATAAAAATGTCCAGTGGACATTTTTATCCTTGTGCCTAGAAATAAGAAAGCACAAGCAAGTCCAGTGGACATTTTTATCCTTGTGCCTAGAAATAAGAAAGCACAAGCAAGTCCAGTGGACATTTTTATCCTTGTGCCTAGAAATAAGAAAGCACAAGCAAGTTCAGTATTCATAGAAAAATAGTGAAAAAAAGACCACAAGGGCCTTTTTCTTCAATTTTAAGATGATAAAGTTACTGTCATCTTTTTTTATATGCTTAGATCTGTTTGGAGTAATCAATAATTTGGTCAACAGTGTCACTTAAGAATGCAATGGTATCATGAAGTGGTTTATCTGTTGAAATATCGGCTCCAATCAATTTAGCTGTTTCTAAAGGTGTGCGGCTGCCTCCAGATTTTAGGAAGTCTAACCAATCACTAGCACCAGTAGGATTATTTTTAAGGTTAAGGAATCCAGCAGTAGAAATCACAAGGCCTGCTGAATAAGTATAGCTGTATAGGCCCATATAGTAGTGTGCTTGACGCATCCAAGTTAGGGCAGCATCGTCATCAATTTCAATGGCGTCACCCCAGAATTCAGTGAGAACCTCTTTCATCATCTTGTTCAATTGTTCGGCACCAAATGTGCCTCCTTGCTCAATAAGTGTGTAAACTTTTCTTTGGAAGGCTGCTTCCAGCAAATGTGTGATGAAATTGTGGAAATAGGTATCTGTTAGACGATGAGCTAGGGCAAAGCGTTTTTGACGGGGATCATCAAATTGTTGTTCCAAGTGGTCACTGAGCAAAAGTTCGTTGAAGGTTGAAGGAGCTTCGACATAGTAGGTAGACATATGAGTATTAAAGTAACTTTGATGATTGTCTGAAAAGATAAACTGGCCGGAATGTCCAATTTCATGGATCAGAGTATAGACATCTGACATGCGGCCTGTCCAACTCATTAAAATATAAGGATGAACCTTGTAAGGATCAGCTGCATAGCCACCAGAATCTTTGTTGGCATTGGCTGCAAAATCAACCCAGCGCTCTTTTTGATAACGGGCAATTTCCTGACAGTATTGTTCTCCTAGAGGTTCTACCGATTTCATTACTAAATCGTAAGCATCCTCAATAGACACTTCGGGATTAAGTTCATTATCAATATCTAGTTTCCAGTCTGCGAAGGTCATCTTATCTAAACCATTAACCTTTGCAACATGTTTTAGGAATTTTTGAGCAACAGGGCCAAATTCTGTCATAATGAGATCAATCTGACGGTCAAACATTTGACGATCCACTTCTTGTTCAGCAAGGAGATAATCAAATACAGACTTATAGCCTCTCATGTCTGCAATTAATTTTTCAGACTTAACCTTGGCAAGATAGGCAGCAGCTGCAGCATTTTGATGCTTAGACAGACCCTTAGAAAAGGAACGAAAAGCTTTTTCACGGATTTGGGCATTTTCATGATTTTGGTAGAAATTTTCATAGCTAACAAAGCTATTCTTATATTCTTTACCATCCACGCAGAAGCTGTCCATTTCAAAATCTCCCGCCCGCATCTTGGTGTAGATATCATAAGGAGCATTGAGAACTTCGCGAAGGTTAGTCAGAGCCTTCTCAACAGCTGGCTCAAGTAAATGGTCTTTGCGAAGCTTGGCTTGTCGGATCAGTGCTATGTAATGACTGTTTTTTTCCAGCTGGTCTAAGATCTCCTGACTGGCAGTAGCCAAGGCTGTTTCAAAAAAGCTGAGCTGTACACTTGCTTTTGTTATAAAATCATCTCCCGCCTGAGCTATCTGGGCAAATTCTTCACTAGAAAAATCAGTTGTTTGAGGCATGAAGGCATAGGTTTCAATATGACTAATCTGAATATAGATTTGTTCAATTTCTTCTAAGGCACTTTCAAAGTCTTCTACTTGCTTCAGTTGGTTTTCATAGTTCTTTTTAAAAAGGCGAACATCTTCTTGACACTTTTCAATAGCTAATAAAAAATCTTCTCTGTCCTTATACAAAGCAGTTAGATCCCATAGCTCTGCTTCTGGGAATTCAGAACGTTTTTTTAAATCCATAATTGGCTCCTTTTGTAGTAGAATGGTTAGATATAGTATATCAGAATTTAGATCTGATTCCTACAAGCATAATAAAAACGTCCGTTTTTAAATAAAAGAACTTATTTTTTTATAAAAAACAGACTTTTTTTGTAAAACCCCTATCAATTTGTAGGAAAAGTGTTATGATGAATACAAAGTTATTAGTGAAGGAGCCGAAAAATTGTCAGTTAAAAAATTAGAAACCCCTCATCATCAAGCAAACATTTCTGAAGAAATTAGTATCTTAAAAGAACTCCTAGATGATACCACTTGTCGCATGATAGGCCATGAAACATTTGGAAAAATTAATAGCTTAATTGAACTTTCTGAAAAACAAGACCATTTTTCTTTGGAAAAATTCATCGAAGACTTAAGTGATGATGAAATGGTCATATTTTCACGGTATTTTGCCATGCTTCCTTTATTAATAAATATCTCAGAAGATGTTGATTTTGCCTATGACATTAACTATCAGAACAATACAGACACTGACTATCTTGGAAAATTATCAGCCACTATAGCTGAGGTTTCTAAAAAAGACAATGCCAAGGAATTATTGGAAAATGTCAATGTTGTTCCAGTTCTAACAGCCCACCCTACTCAGGTTCAAAGAAAGACTGTCCTTGAACTGACTAATAAAATCCATAAACTCCTCAGAAGCTACCGTGATGCAAGACCAGGTACGCTCAATGAAAGAAAATGGCGTGAAGAACTAGGCCGTTATATTGAGCTCTTGATGCAGACTGATATTATCCGTGAGAAAAAACTTAAGGTTAAAAATGAAATCACAAATGTCATGCAATATTATCAATCATCACTGATTGAAGCCATTACAGATCTTAGTAACAACTTTCAAGAATTAGCCTCAAAGGCGGGTCTTTCCTTAGAAAAGGCAAAACCAATTAGCATGGGAATGTGGATAGGAGGCGACAGAGACGGCAACCCCTATGTCAGTGCTGAAACACTAGACTTATCTGCTAAGGTTCAGAGTCAAACCATTATCCATTATTATATTGAAAAATTGTCGGCCCTCTATCGGAACTTTTCCTTATCTTCAACCCTTACGACAATTAATGAAGAGGTCAAAGACCTTGCTCGCTTATCCACGGATCAATCCATTTACAGGGAAAATGAACCTTACCGCAAAGCTTTTCATTATATCAAAACACGCCTCAGCCAAACCCTCCTTACACTGTCTACTGATAAGAGGGAGTTAACAGAAGGGATTGCTCCTTACCAATCAGCTGATGAGTTTAAAAAAGACCTTCTATCTATTAAAGCTTCTTTGATAGATAATGGTGATGACAGACTGATTGATGGTGATTTTAGGGACTTGTTACAGTCCTTGGATATATTTGGCTTCTATCTTGCTAGTATCGATATGAGACAGGATTCTAGTGTTCACGAAGCCTGCGTTGCTGAACTTTTAAAGCTAGCAAACATTAATGACCATTACAGTAGTTTGAGTGAAAAGGAAAAATGTCAGCTCTTACTCAAAGAATTAAGTGAAGATCCTAGAACCCTATCCTCATCTAACTGTGAAAAATCTGAAGTACTGCAAAAAGAATTGGCTATTTTTAAAAAGGCAGCCTATCTGAAAGAGCAACTAGGAGAAGATATTATCAAGCAGCATATTATTTCACACACCGAGAGTGTGTCTGATATGTTTGAATTAGCCATTCTCCTAAAAGAAGTAGGCCTGGTCGATAGGGAAAAGGCTAGAGTTCAAATTGTTCCACTTTTTGAAACAATTGAAGACCTTGAAAATGCTAAGCAAATCATGGATCAATATCTAAGCTATGACATTGTTAAGAAGTGGATTGCCTCAAAAGATAATTATCAAGAAATCATGCTAGGCTATTCAGATAGTAATAAGGATGGGGGTTACCTGGCGTCAGGCTGGACACTCTATAAGGCTCAGAATGAGTTGACTGCTATTGGTGACAAAAAGGGCATTAAAATAACCTTCTTCCATGGCCGCGGTGGTACAGTTGGTCGTGGTGGCGGTCCATCCTATGAAGCTATCAGATCTCAACCCTTTGGTTCTATTAAGGATCGCATCCGCTTGACAGAACAGGGTGAAATTATTGAAAACAAATATGGTAACAGAGATGTCGCCTATTATAACCTTGAGATGCTCATTTCAGCCTCTCTAAACCGAATGGTCTCTAAGATGTTAACAAATCCTGATGACATTGATCACTTTAGACAAACAATGGATGGTATTGTTGAAGATAGTCAGCTGATTTATCGTCAATTAGTTTTTGAGAATCCTCATTTTTACAACTATTTCTTTGAAGCCAGTCCCATTAAGGAAGTTTCGAGCTTAAATATTGGATCTCGCCCAGCTGCCAGAAAAACCATTACTGAAATAGGGGGACTACGGGCTATTCCTTGGGTATTTTCATGGTCGCAAAATCGGATTATGCTCCCTGGTTGGTATGGAGTAGGCTCTGCTTTTAAACACTTCATTGATAAGGCAGAAGGTAATCTAGCTCAGCTCCAGTACATGTATGAAAGCTGGCCATTCTTCCATTCTCTTTTATCTAATGTAGACATGGTTCTATCAAAGTCAAATATGAACATCGCCTTCCAATATGCGCAATTAGCAAAGAGCCAAGAGGTTAGAGATGTCTTTCATACCATCCTTGATGAGTGGCAATTAACTAAAAACATTATTTTAGCTATCCAAAAGCATAGCGATTTATTAGAAGATAATGCCTCATTAAAACAAAGTTTAGCCTTCAGGCTGCCTTATTTCAACGTTCTCAATTATATCCAAATTGAATTAATCAAACGATTACGAAAAGAAGAACATAATGAAGATTACGAAAGATTAATCCATACAACCATCAATGGGATTGCTACAGGTTTACGTAATTCTGGCTAATCAATAGGAGGAGGGAGCCAAGCTTCCTTTTTCCTTTTTTTTGCTTGAGAAAGATGTTATAATGCTTAAAGATTATCTCAGAAACAGGGGAAACTATGAAAATTGATAAAAGGCATTTGCTTAATTATTCCATATTATTGCCTTATCTAATACTTTCTGTAATAGGCCTAATCATGGTCTATTCAACGACCAGTGCTACCTTGATTCAGTACCATCTTAATCCATTTAGATCAGTTATCAACCAAGGGACTTTCTGGGTCATTAGTTTATTGGCCATAGCCTTTATTTATAAATTGAAACTGAACTTTTTGACCAACCAGAAGGTTTTAACTCTAGCCATGCTGGTAGAGGTCTTTCTCTTACTTGTTGCTCGCTTTTTTACTCAAGAAGTAAATGGAGCCCATGGATGGATTGTCTTGGGCCCCATAAGCTTTCAGCCAGCTGAGTATTTGAAGGTTTTGATGGTCTGGTATTTGGCGCTGACCTTTTCAAAAAAACAAGAAGGTATAGCTATATATGATTACCAGGAGCTTACCAAGAGAAGATGGTGGCCAAGGCAGGCTAGTGATCTCAAGGATTGGCGCGTCTACTCACTCATTATGATTCTACTGGTTGCCGCACAGCCCGATCTGGGAAATGCTGCCATTATTGTTTTAACAGCTATTCTTTTATTTTCAGTTAGTGGAGTAGGCTATCGTTGGTTTTCAGCTATACTAGTCTCCATCACTGTTTTATCTACCCTATTTTTAGGGAGCATTTCTATCATTGGTGTTGATCGCGTCGCTAAGATACCTGTGTTTGGTTATGTTGCCAAAAGATTTAGGGCCTTCTTTAATCCCTTCCACGATCTAACAGACTCTGGTCACCAACTGGCTCATTCTTATTATGCTATGAGTAATGGTGGTTGGTTTGGTATGGGACTAGGAAATTCCATTGAAAAAAGAGGTTACTTGCCTGAGGCACAGACAGACTTTGTTTTCTCTATTGTTATAGAAGAACTAGGCTTGATTGGAGCAGGTCTTATTTTAGCCCTTGTCTTTTTCCTCATTCTAAGGATTATGAATGTTGGTATAAAAGCAAAGAAACCTTTCAACTCTATGATGGCCTTAGGTGTTGGTGGGATGATACTGATGCAGGTTTTTGTTAATATCGGTGGTATTTCAGGCTTGATTCCTTCAACAGGGGTTACCTTCCCATTCCTATCCCAAGGGGGAAATAGTCTATTGGTTCTCTCAGTAGCAATCGGCTTTGTCTTAAACATTGATGCCAATGAGAAAAAAGAAGACATCTTAAAAGAAGCTGAATTAACCTACCGTAAGACAGTTCGCGATGAAAGCGGCAATGTCATTAATCTTAAGCAATTTCAATAACAAGATTGAAGAAAGGGCTCTTTCTTCGATCTTTTTTTATCAGTCTTTCTTTTGGAATTCTATTTTAGCTGGATCAGCAAGGAGAAAAACTTTCTTATAAGCTTTACTAACTTTAGCAATGTCCTTGTTTCTAGTAAGATTTTTCTGGAAAATAATGATTTGAAGTGAAATTTCCTGAAAATGGAGATTTTTTGTAACCAAATCATGATATGATTCGTTATATAGTTAAGAGGGGAGGTGGAGAAAATCACGCTCAATAACTTTGAAAAAGAGTTAGTATCCTATGCAAATGAAATTGTAGCCTATTTACAAAAATCAGGTGCTCCTTATGAAGTGGCTAGAGACGTTAGCCAAGAAACATTGGTAAAATGGCTGGAAAGTGACACGGTTATAGCACCTCAGAAAGTCCGTTCGTGGATGTACCGTGTTGCTGTCAGGCATTACATTGATTGCTACCGAAGAGAGAAAAAGTATTTAGAGATATTACGACGTGACTTTTTTAGGTCGAACTGGGTAATCGAATTTGATCATCCAGACTACCTGCCTCTTTATCAGGCTATTCAGAAATTAAAAAAACACCATCGCTGGGTCTTAGATTTGTATTATTTCCAAGACTTTTCCATCAAGGAAATTGCAAATGTTTTGCATGTCTCACAGTATAAGGTCAAGAGTGATTTGTACCGCGCCAGACAAAAATTAAAGAAAGAACTAGAGAAAGAAGGATATCATTATGAAGACTTCAAGTGATTTTGAAAAAATAGCAGTAAATAGTCGACGAAAAAGACTATGGAAGACAGTCCTCATCAGTGTTTTATGTGTTATCATCCTATTAGGGCTCCTGGTCAGAGGCTTAGTGGAATTAACTAGTAAACACGGAAGACGGATAATGGAGAGCTATTCAACTGTTAGTCAAATTACCTATCCAAATGTAGATTACAATTCAGCTTACTATCAGGTGCATTCTCCCTTTAGTGGGCAATTTATCTCCCACCGCACCAAAACCATTGATGGCATTGAAGTTCCCTATGAAACCTATCAGCGCCAATACTCTGTTTTTGGAGAAGGGGCTGAAGACGTGATTAGCAATAAATTCGCTGATCAAGGCTATTCCACTTATACTAGAGTAAGCCATCAGAAAATCCCTCAATTTTTCAATTACAAATACAAAATACATCAGGGGGATACCTTTAAAAAAACTTCTGACATTGCTTTAGCCAGTCAGATGGCAGGGCAGGTTCTTGAAATGGCCATTAGTTTCGATAGGCCTTATACCTTTAAAGAAATTCAAGAAATGATCCCAAGCAATCTGGTCACAGAATGGTATTGGATTGGTCAATCAAATAATTATAATACAAGTGAACTAAGTCCAGCTTGTCAGATCGGTTTTTCTGTGGATACAGATAATGATAAAAGCAGTAGTCAAAAAAGAAAACTCTGGCAAAGTTTTGAACACAGTTATGATCTTTTTAGATCAAATGCCAAGAAGAACCTAAAGGAAAAATACTTCCAATATACAACAAGCACTGGCTTTGACTTCAATAAGGAATTGCAATTATACCTGGCAAAACACCCCATTGCTAAAAAAGCGACCTTCCAAGGAGTAGTGGTCAGTGGACGTGCCAAAAACTTTGAGCAACTCTTAAAGGCTAAGTGGATTTATGCCTCTAATATCGGTGAGTCAGTCCAAATTCAACCCTATCATCACCTAACTAAATAAAGAAAAGGCTTTAAACATAAAACACTTGCATTTTCCTTAGAATTTGCTACAATAGTAAGGTAAAGTTAGACTGTAACGCCTACCGTCTATCTATAAAATATATTTTATTGGAGGCTTTTCCCAAAATGGCAAAAGAAAAATACGATCGTAGTAAACCCCACGTTAACATTGGTACAATTGGACACGTTGACCATGGTAAAACTACTTTGACAGCTGCAATTACAACTGTACTTGCACGTCGCTTACCTACTTCAGTTAACCAACCTAAAGATTATGCTTCTATCGATGCTGCTCCAGAAGAGCGCGAACGCGGAATCACAATCAACACTGCACACGTTGAGTACGAAACTGAAAAACGTCACTATGCTCATATTGATGCGCCAGGACACGCGGACTACGTTAAAAACATGATCACTGGTGCCGCTCAAATGGACGGAGCTATCCTTGTAGTTGCATCTACTGACGGACCAATGCCACAAACTCGTGAGCACATCCTTCTTTCACGCCAAGTAGGTGTTAAAAACCTTATCGTGTTCATGAACAAAGTTGACCTTGTTGATGATGAAGAGTTGCTTGAACTTGTTGAAATGGAAATTCGTGATCTTCTTTCAGAATACGACTTCCCAGGTGATGACCTACCAGTTATCCAAGGTTCAGCTCTTAAAGCTCTTGAAGGCGATGAAAAATATGAAGACATCATCATGGACTTGATGAACACTGTTGATGAATATATTCCAGAACCAGAACGCGACACTGACAAACCATTACTTCTTCCAGTCGAAGATGTATTCTCAATCACTGGTCGTGGTACAGTTGCTTCAGGACGTATCGACCGTGGTACAGTTCGTGTTAACGACGAAATCGAAATCGTTGGTATCAAAGAAGAAACTAAAAAAGCTGTTGTTACTGGTGTTGAAATGTTCCGTAAACAACTTGACGAAGGTCTTGCAGGAGACAACGTAGGTATCCTTCTTCGTGGTGTTCAACGTGACGAAATCGAACGTGGACAAGTTATTGCTAAACCAGGTTCAATCAACCCACATACTAAATTTAAAGGTGAAGTATACATCCTTTCTAAAGATGAAGGTGGACGTCACACTCCATTCTTCAACAACTACCGTCCACAATTCTACTTCCGTACAACTGACGTAACAGGTTCAATCGAACTTCCAGCAGGTACAGAAATGGTTATGCCTGGTGATAACGTGACTATCAACGTTGAGTTGATCCACCCAATCGCCGTTGAACAAGGTACTACTTTCTCAATCCGTGAAGGTGGACGTACTGTTGGTTCAGGTATCGTTTCAGAAATCGAAGCTTAATTTTAATTAAGTTCCCAGAATAACAATTCAAGTCAGACAAGCTTAGTTGTAGAGAGCCTTTTCGGAGGCTCTCTTTTCTGTATCATTATTTTCAACTTTCAGAAAGCTATGATTATTTTGTGAAAATATTCTTAAAATCTGTTGAATTTCTTTTAATGGAAGCTATTGTATGGTAAAATAGTAGATGTAAATAAAAAAAGAAGAGGTAAGTGATATGTCACGTAAACCAATTATTGCTGGTAACTGGAAGATGAATAAAAACCCAGAAGAGACTCAAGCATTTGTAGAAGCTCTTTCAGGAAAATTACCATCAGCTGATCTTGTAGAAGCTGCTATTGCAGCACCTGCAGTAGATTTGAACGCTCTACTATGGTTTGCAAAGGATTCAGATCTTAAAGTTGCTGCACAAAACTGCTACTTTGAAAACTCTGGTGCCTTTACTGGTGAAACAAGTCCAAAAGTACTTAATGAAATGGGTGTTGACTATGTGGTTATTGGTCACTCAGAACGCCGTGAATACTTCCATGAAACAGATGAAGACATCAACAAGAAAGCAAAAGCTATTTTTGCTAACAAGATGACTCCAATTATCTGTTGTGGTGAAAGCCTTGAAACTTATGAAGCAGGCAAAGCAGAAGAGTTTGTTGGAGCGCAAGTATCAGCAGCACTTTCAGGCTTATCAGAAGAGCAAGTTGCTTCATTAGTTATTGCTTATGAACCAATTTGGGCTATTGGTACTGGTAAATCAGCTACTCAAGAAGATGCACAAAAAATGTGTAAAGCTGTTCGCGATGTTGTTGCTGCTGACTTCGGTCAAGCTGTCGCAGACAAAGTACGTGTTCAATATGGTGGATCTGTTAAACCTGAAAACGTAGCATCATACATGGCTTGTCCAGATGTTGACGGTGCTTTAGTAGGTGGTGCATCACTTGAAGCAGAAAGCTTCCTAGCATTGCTTGACTTTGTAAAATAAGAAATGAAAAAGAGACTGCAGTTTAAAACTGAAGTCTTTTTTAGGCGGTTGGTGAAAGTCGTGACCTCTTGCTATTGCAAGCCTAATTAAGAGCCTGAGGACCTCAGCTACTAAGGTCAAAGCCAATCTAAATCTAGAAGCTTGTACTTTACTTTCTTCGCCAAGCTCTCATTCTTATAAGATTGCTCTTTGAAATAGCAAAGCAAAAAGTGATGATCAAGAGAAATCATCACTTTATTTACACTTTAATACCTTAGTTTCTGCCTAAAAGCTTTTTGATAGCTTGGATGGTTTTATGTTTGATTGGGTTGGGGTAGTAGGAGAAGGAACCTGCTGTTCTTTCCACATGACCATTAAAGTTCTGCTTGAATCCTAATACGCCATCTGAACCATCAAATACACCTTCAATACCCAGCAAGTTATATCTTGTGATGCCACGCCTTAGTGCTTCAAGCATGACATATTCCTGAAGAACTGCCGGGGCATAGAACTTATTAAATTCAGGATAGGAGCCACTGAAGAAATACACAGCTTCTTGCTCAGTAAAGATAAAGACAGAGCCTGCTAGGATAACATCCTGATCCTGGTATTTTTGAATAAAAGCTTGTGCTTCTTTTTTTCGTACTTCAAAGGTTTCAAACTGACTTGAAAATTCTTTGTGCTGATTTCTTTTCTTCTCAGAATTGGGATTACTTTCTAAATCCTTTTCAAGCTTATCCAATTTTGCCCGCAGTTTTGCTTGGTCTTTTTCCAGATTGGCATAATAGTCTTTAAAGTTTAAGCTAGCTACTAAGAATTTAGCCTTGTCCTTAAAGGAATCAAAGAGGAATTCATAATATTCAAGGGGCTTATCATTATAGTCACGACGGTCAGAAGTAGAAGAAGTGATCTTTTTAAAGTCTTCTAATTCATCACGCTTTAGTTGACGGACTTTTATACCAAAGGTTTTTGATTTTTTAACCAAGGGCTTGCCCTTTTTACTAAAAGAATTGATCAGAGTTTTTTCAGTCAGGCCTTCTAAACTTTTGATATAGTGCCAGTCACTATTTTCAAACCCAGAAGTCAGACCATCAAAGTGAAAACCAGCTGCTTCAAAGAGACTTATGATTCCTTTCTTTTCTGGGCTAATTGGCTCTCCGTGGTCATCGTAGCTTTGATAGGTATCATAGGGTTTTACTTTTAACTCCATGACCTTTTTTTCTTTGGCATAATCTCTGAGAGCTTCTAGGAAGGCTTGTAGATAGTTGATATCACTATAGATTGGCCCATAGTGTATTTCCATATGTGTACCACCCGCAATAGGGGTACTAAATAAGACAGCAGAGACTTGCAAGTTATGGTTTTCATCTTCAAAACCAATTAATTCTGTTTGATAACCACGTTTGTTTAAAAGATGGCTCATACTGACAGACTGTTCAAAAAAACGATCTTTTACAGAATTAGCATGAGCTTCAAAGCGTTCTTCACTTAGTTTAATTAGCGCCATTAATGTTTACTCCTTATCTGTTTTCGTAAGTTGTAAGCTAGCATTGCTGGCTTAAATAAGGGACTAACAGGGATATTAAATTCACCCGCAAATTCTTCGATGGTAGGATTGTATTTTGATTTAAAATGGAATAATCCACCATCTAGTTGGTTTTCAACCCCACCCATATTTTGCCAGTGGCAGCCCCTTGAAAAGGCCTCCTTAGCTGTTTGATACCATGTGAGGATGGCTGATTGATAATGGCGGTAGTCTTCATCCATACCTGCATAAAGGTTTTCAGAAGTTTGTCCAAAAATCACAGTTAAAGTAGCAGCCAAAGGAACGATTTCATGACCTAGCCCTAGTTTTTGCTCCAAGAAATCTAATTCTTTTTCAATGCGGCTGATAGTATTTTGATTTTCTTTGATCTTTGTTTCCTTGGATTTTTCCGTGAAATTTGACTTTATCTTAAGAGCTTTTGTTAGCTGTTCTGTCAGTTCTTCTTTTCTCTTTTTCAAATCCAATTTGGCCATAGTAATATAACTATTATCAGGATAGGTCTGCATTAGTTTTTGATAATAGTCTTTTCCTCGAAGGTAGATACTTTTACGTTCTTCAGTCTTTTTCATTAAATCTGCAAAGTCAGCCAGCAATTCTTCCCCACCAACTAGGATGTCAATACCTTTATTTTGAGCGGTACGAATGGCCTGCTTGGTTTTCTTAGGTAGGCTTTGCAGATCAAATTGATTAGCATAGAGATTGGCCTGAAGTCTTGGCTGAATGGTTAGAGACAGATCCTTAGTTCGACCTGACCACTCAAGGCCACGCTTGCATAAGAAGTTGATTACTGAAAGGGTTAGCTCGTCTTCTTCATTATCATCAGGACTATCAAGTTGATACTGTTTGATAAAGAGTGTTGGATCACATTTGATAAAGAGAGCATGCTTTGTTTTACCATATTTTTTCAATGATGAGATGACAAAATCTAGGAGCTCATAATTAGAAAAATCAACAATAGGACCGCGTGGAATATAGAGCATGGTAAAACCTAAGGGGAGTTTTTTAATCAAAATAGAAGCAGTGGCCACCAATTCTTGATCTTGATCTTGATAAAAGCCAATCAGCTCATGATCCCACTCTTCTTTGACACTTCCCCATTTAGAACTCTGCAAGAGATTACATTTTTCATTGGCCAAAAGGAATGCGTCATGTTCATCAGGACTTATTCCAACTTTATATGTGTACATTAGTCTAACACCCACTCACGAATAGCATGCGCTACGCCGCTTTCATTATTTGATTTAGTGATATATTTGGCAATTTTTTTGAGTTCTGGAACGCCATTTTCCATGACAACTGGGTTTTCAACAACTTCCAGCATGGCACGGTCATTTTCGGCATCACCAATTGCCATTGTTTGTGACATATCTAGTCCTAGTTTTTCAGCTAGGTGTATAATGGCATTTCCCTTGCTGACAGACTTGGTCATAAATTCCAAATAAAATGGTGTTGATTTAACAATATTGTACTTCTGGTAATAAGATTGTGGGATCTTTTTGATGGCCGCATCTAAGATTTCCGGTTCATCAATCATCATGATTTTGACAATTTCTTTGTTATGCATTTCTTCGGGAGTTCGGTAGTAAATTGGCATATTAACTAAGGTAGCTTCGTGAACAGAATATTTACCAATATTACGATTTGCAGTGTAGATCCCTTCTTTTGTAATGGCATGCATATGAACATTTAATTGGCGACTGAGAAACTCAATATCATTATAATCTTCGTATGCCATGGTTTCTTTAACGATCTCATCACCAGTCGCAGCATCTTGAACTAAACCACCATTAAAGGTAATAACATAATCTCCAGGTTCATTTAAATGCAATTCTTCTAATAGGTGAGTGACACCTGCAATAGGACGACCAGTCGCTATAACCACATGTATGCCTTCTTTTTTGGCATCGTGGACAGCACTGATAACCTGATCCGTAATTTTTCTGTCGTCAGTAATTAATGTGCCGTCAATGTCAACAGCAACAAGTTTGATAGACATGGGATTCTCCTTAGTAAATAACATCAAAATTTTCGAAAAAAACTTCTACCCTTTATCATACTAAAAAAGACTGTTTTTGTCATGAATTGCAGGGCTAAAAGCTTGCTTTTGGGAAAAGAAAACGTTTTTATAGCTTAGCAGATTTCCCAAGAGTAGAAGGTCTATGCTTTCAAAAGACATTTTTGTCATTAGTTTAGAAGTCCTAACAGCTAGTAGTCTTTGACTGAAGTCTCAACAAAATGAGGAAGACAAGAAAAAGCTAGGAAACGGTTGTTCCTAGCCTTAATTTGGAAAATGGAAATGCTCATTTGAAATATAGGAAATAAATTCTTCTTTTGATGATGAAAAGAGATCATCTAGATCAAGCATTTCCTTTGGGAAATAAAAGCGGCGGTCACCATAAGTAGTACCCATAAGGGTTTTAACTATGGGGGATAGGTGAGATAATTCAGCTAAACTGCCATCTTTTTGAAGCATTTCAATTTGTGTTCTGGCATTTTCTGCTTCTGGACGGTAAATATCATAGGGCAGATCAAAATTAACATGAACGCCAGTGTAGTAGTCAGGATCAAAACCGACAGACTCAACGAGCTCTCTGAGTTTGTCTAGCTGATCTTGGGATTCTTGGTCAAAGGTCACTGATTTTAATATTTTACGATTAATAAAACGACTGGCAAGATCAATAAGGATATCATCTTCACTGGACATCCAGGCTTGGAAGTAGGTGTTTAAGACGCCATCATCCAGCTTTAGATAGTCTTCTAAGCTATAATCATTTTCTAAAAAGGGCATCAAGCGGGGCGCAGTCTTTTCAAAGTAACTGGGCTTTTTCTTGTAGAGAAATTTGGCGCGTTTGAGCAGATTTTGTAGGCCTAATTCCACACTACGGCTGGCCGGGTGAAAGTACACTTGCATATACATTTGAAAGCGGCTGACAATATAATCTTCCACGGCATGCATGCCATTTTTTTCAAAGACGATTTTGTTTTCAATAGGCCTAATAACGCGCAAAATACGCATGAGGTCAAACTGTCCATACTTGGTCGCTGAGAAATAGGAGTCCCTTAGCAGATAGTCCATACGGTCACAGTCAATTTGGCTGGAAATCAGTTGGACAACCTGTTTATTGGGATAACTATGATTGATGACGCTAGCCACCTTATGGGGGAAATCAGGTGAAAATCGTGACAGGATGGCATTAATTTCAGTCCCACTATTGGTAATGATCTCTTGGGTTACGGCTTCATGATCTGTATCAAAGAGTTTTTCAAAGGTATGAGAATAGGCTCCATGACCGATATCATGCAAAAGAGCAGCCGTCATTGTTAGAAGTGACTCTTCCTTGTTCCAGACATTGGAATATTTATCTTCGAATATCTCGGTCACTCTTCTGGCAATTTCATAGACACCTAGGCAGTGCGAAAAACGACTATGTTCGGCACCATGAAAGGTAAAAGCAGTAGTCGGGACTTGTTTGATACGTCTGAGACGTTGAAATTCAGTGGTATTTATTAAATCATAAATCAATCGGTTATTGACATGGATATAATTGTGAACAGGGTCACGGAATACTTTTTCATTCATAAGGCTATTATAACAAAAATTGAAAAAAAGCGTATAAGTTGGTAAAATGGAGCAAATATAAAGTTAGTGATAGAAAGTTAAAGTATGAAAATTGAAATCAATAATAAGATCACAATTGATAATGATGTCGAAGAAATAAAAGAAGTTTATGATTGCCAAATCAGTGAAAAGGCAGGTTTTTTATACTTTGTTTATCAAAATCCCGAAAAGGAAAAAGTGGTTCTCAAGTGCTATGAGAAGGGCTTGACCATGACGCGATATTCTACACCAAAGTCTCTTATGAAATTCCATAGGGATCAAAAGCAAGCCATTGCTATACCAACTCCTCTAGGTTTGCAGCATTTTGTGACAGATACAAATTCTTTTCACTTTTCCAAAGACCTAAAAGAGCTTAGCATGAACTATGACTTACGTGATGCCACTCATGACGGCCTCTTTGCAAGCTACTCTTTAAATATCAAATGGTATTAAAACTTGTGCCCAAGAGCTAGAGCTAAGAAAATCATCAGATGAAAACGGGGCAAAAGACTAAAAAGATCTGATTAGATTTAAAAATCCTTTTTACTCATCTGATGACTTTGGCTGTTTATAACATTTTCTGACGGCTTTTACTTGTATTTCTCTGGAATTTTTACTATAATAGAGAGTATATCAAGGGAGTAGCAGACGGGTTACCGTGGTTGTATCGTCAATACGGAATGTCAATTTCCGGTACAATCTGAAACAGCGAGACTTGTTTAATAAAAATAAACAGGTCTTTTTATATAGTCACCTTATAAAGAGACCAAGGAGGATTCTATTTTGTCGAAAGAACAAAAACACCAAGCCTACTATGTTCAGTCTGAAGAGGCCGTCCTTTCCCAGTTAGAGACTGGGCTTGAAGGGTTGACAACTGAACAAGTTAAAGAACGACTAGATCAATATGGCCGTAATGAACTTGATGAAGGACAAAAGAAAAGTCTATTCATGAAATTCCTTGATCAATTTAAGGATTTAATGATCATTATCTTGATTGTTGCTGCCCTATTGTCTGTCATCACTGAAGGGATGCATGGATTAACAGATGCTATCATTATCTTAGCTGTTGTTATTTTAAATGCCGCCTTTGGGGTTTACCAAGAAGGACAAGCAGAAGCAGCTATTGATGCTTTGAAATCAATGTCTAGTCCTTTGGCCCGAGTTCGCCGTAATGGACATGTTATTGAGATGGATTCAAAAGAACTTGTTCCTGGTGATATTGTATTGCTAGAAGCAGGGGATGTTGTTCCTGCCGACATGCGACTATTAGAAGCTAATTCTTTAAAAATCGAAGAAGCTGCCCTAACTGGTGAGTCTGTACCTGTTGAGAAAGATTTAACAGTGGCAGTAGCAGAAGATGCTGGTATTGGAGATCGCCTAAACATGGCTTATCAAAACTCCAACGTTACCTATGGTCGTGGTCTAGCAGTTGTTACCAACACTGGTATGTATACAGAAGTTGGCCACATTGCTGGTATGTTAGCAAATGCCGATGAAACTGATACACCTCTAAAACAAAACTTAGATGGTCTTTCTAAGATTCTGACCTATGCTATCCTAGTTATTGCTGCGGTTACCTTTGCTGTCGGTGTCTTCCTAAGAGGACAAGCTCCACTAGAAGGCTTGATGACCTCTGTTGCCCTTGCAGTTGCGGCTATTCCTGAAGGTCTACCAGCTATTGTTACTGTTGTCCTTTCTCTAGGTACGCAGGTTCTAGCTAAACGAAATGCTATTATCCGTAAGTTACCTGCTGTAGAGACACTTGGTTCTACTGAAATTATTGCATCAGATAAAACTGGTACCTTAACAATGAACCAAATGACTGTTGAAAAAGTATATACAAATGGTACTTTACAAAGTTCTTCAGCTCAAATAGCTTCTGATAACAGTACTTTACGTGTTATGAACTTTGCAAATGATACTAAGATTGACCAGTCTGGTAAATTAATTGGTGATCCTACAGAGACTGCCTTAGTTCAGTTTGGGTTAGACCACAGTTTTGATGTGCGTGAATCACTGGTTTCGGAACCTCGGGTGGCAGAATTACCATTTGATTCTGATCGTAAATTGATGTCTACTATTCATAAGCAAGCTGACGGACGTTATTTTATTGCCGTTAAGGGTGCACCAGATCAGTTATTAAAACGTCTAACTCAAATTGAAGAAAATGGACAAGTTCGTCCAATCACAGATGCTGATAAGAAAAATATTTTAGACACCAATAAGAGTCTGGCTAAACAAGCTCTTCGTGTCTTAATGATGGCCTATAAGTATTCTGAAACCTTGCCTACTTTGGAAACAGAAGTAGTGGAATCAGAATTGGTATTTTCTGGTCTAGTAGGTATGATTGACCCAGAACGTCCTGAAGCAGCTCAAGCTGTTAAGGTTGCTAGGGAAGCTGGTATCAGACCAATCATGATAACAGGGGATCATCAGGATACAGCGGAAGCTATTGCTAAACGTCTGGGAATTATTGATGAGAGTGATAATGAAAATCATGTCTTTACTGGTGCTGAGCTTAATGAACTAAGTGATGAAGAATTCCAAAAGGTCTTTACTAAATATTCTGTTTATGCGCGCGTGTCTCCAGAACATAAGGTAAGGATCGTTAAAGCTTGGCAAAATGAAGGTAAAGTCGTTGCCATGACAGGTGATGGGGTTAATGATGCTCCTTCACTTAAGACAGCTGATATCGGTATTGGTATGGGTATCACAGGTACTGAGGTTTCTAAGGGAGCTTCTGATATGGTGCTTGCTGATGATAACTTCGCTACCATCATTGTTGCGGTTGAAGAAGGTCGTAAGGTCTTCTCAAACATCCAAAAAACTATTCAATATCTACTTTCAGCTAATATGGCTGAAGTCCTCACCATCTTCTTAGCCACTCTCTTTGGTTGGGATGTCTTGCAGCCAGTTCACTTGCTTTGGATTAATCTGGTCACAGATACCCTTCCAGCTATTGCTTTGGGTGTGGAACCTGCTGAACCTGGTGTTATGTCACATAAACCTCGTGGACGCAAATCAAGTTTCTTTGATGGTGGTGTTAAAGAAGCCATCCTTTATCAAGGAGCTCTACAGACCCTCTTAGTGCTAGGTGTCTATGGTTATGCCTTGATGTTCCCAGAACATTCAAGCTATCATGATGTCCATGCTGATGCCCTTACAATGGCCTATGTCACTCTTGGGCTGATTCAACTTGTCCATGCTTATAACGTCAAATCTGTTTACCAATCTATCTTTACAGTTGGTTTATTCAAGAACAAACTCTTTAACTATTCCATCCCACTTGCCTTTGTGATGTTGATGGTGACAGTGGTTGTTCCAGGATTTAACAAGTTTTTCCATGTGGCACATCTTAGCGGCTCACAATGGCTTGTCGTTATCATTGGAAGCTTCTTAATGGTTGTATTTGTTGAAATTGTTAAGGCTATTCAACGTGCTTTGAAACTAGATGAAAAAGCTATTTAAACTAAAAAAACAAACAGATGTTATTGGAATCTGTTTGTTTTTTTATCTCTTTTTCGTCACTCTAAGGTTAAGAGCTAGGGGGCTGACTTTACTTTATTTTCTGCCACTTAAATCTAGGTATGAGGTAGCTGATAATAATAAGGCCTAAACCAATGGCTGTTAGGTAAATTAAGATCTTTGAATCAAAATCAAAGATGACATGGCTTCCTAAAACAAGGAGAACCCCAAACCAGAAGCTTATGACGTTGATAGGATTATCAACAATTAAAAGGCTGTCTTTATCTTCAACCACTATGGGTTTTTGCAGGCTGTGTCTGATCCTTAGAGATTCTTTTTTGTCGGCCAAATCAATGGAAATTTCCTGGCCATTTTGTAAATCTAGCCTATGGTCTTTTCCTACATATAGTCTGATTTTGGCACCGAGTTTTGAAAAATGTGTTTGTCTTTTAACTTTCATGAGCTTCCTTTGTAGTAGTTTTTAAGAATAAGGCAGAGCTTGCCAACTGAGCTGCCTTTAAGTCCTTATTCTTTACTTTTTCTTCTTCTTTTATGATGCTTCTATTTTAACAAAATCTCCCATAGATGGCTAATTATGATAGACTATTGCTAAGGAGGACTGCTAATGATTAAAGGAATTATTTTTGATATGGACGGTGTCTTATTTGATACAGAGCCTTTTTATATTGACAGACGAGGTCGTTTTCTGGATCAAGTAGGCATCAGCGTTCAACATATGGAGGCAAAAGATTTCATTGGGGGGAATTTGCAGGGGCTTTGGGACAAGGTGCTGGGTCAAGACTTTGACAAAGAAAATGCTGCAGAGTTCCACCGTTCTTATGAGCAGTATAAGGATGAACATAAGGCGCCATACAGGGATCTTCTTTTTCCCCAGGTTATCTCAAGTTTGCAAGTTTTTCAAAAGGCAGGGATAAGGATGGCTCTGGCCTCTAACTCTAACAAGAAAGATGTCAAACGTGCTCTAGCTTGCTGTCAGATGGAAGAGTACTTTGATTTTTATCTGGCTAGAGAAGATGTCAGAAGAGCAAAGCCAGATCCAGAGATCTACCTAAAAGCCAAGGAAGGATTAGGACTACCCAAGGAAGAACTGCTCGTGGTGGAAGATAGTCAAAAGGGTATTGCTGCTGCTAAGGGTGCCAATATTCAGGTCTATGCCATTAAGGATAAGCGTTATGGCATTAATCAAAGTCAGGCTACTAAAGTGATTGAAAACCTTAGTCAACTCCAAGAAGAATTAGGGCTTTTATAAAAGTTCCTACTCTTTTTTAGAGTTTTATGGATGCGTTTTCAACTTTTACTGGAAATAATAGACACAAAGTTTTAAAATAAGGTTAGACCAAAGCTGAGCTGGTCTAGTTGCCCAGCTCCATTTGAAAGGAGTTTGACCTTAGATGTCATGTTATTATAAATTGTTAAAGGAAAAGTTTCCCACCAAGTCTGCTTTGATAACGGAGATGATTAATTTGGATGCTATTTGCCATCTGCCAAAAGGGACGGAACATTTCCTCAGCGATCTGCACGGCGAATATCAAGCATTTGATTATCTATTGAGAAATGGGTCAGGATCAATCAGAAAGAAGATCCAAGAATGTTTCCCAGACAAGTCAGCAGAAGATATGGAAAGTCTCTGCCAATACATTTACTATCCAGTAGAAAAAATTGAGCAAAAGCAGGAAATGTTGACAAAGGTAGAAGTGATTGAGGAGTTAAGGGACTATTTACCAGATCTCCTGCAACTGGTTCATTATATTGGGGGAAAATACACCAGATCTAAGGTCAGAAAAAAATTTCCTAAAGACTATGCCTACATTATGGATGAATTGTTAATGGAAGAGCAGCCAGATAAGAATAAAAAGCCCTATTATCAGGCTATCATTTCTAAGGTCACAGAACTAGGACAATTAGATGATTTGTTTATTGCTTTTTCTGTTTTGATTCAAAAATTGTCAATTGATCATTTGCATGTTGTTGGTGACATCTTTGATCGGGGACCCTATCCTGATTTGATTATTGACCGTTTAAGAGAGTTCGACAAGATTGATATTCAGTGGGGCAATCATGATATTACATGGATAGGCGCTGTTTCTGGTTCTTATATTTGTATGATTAATGTGATCAGGATTGCTGCTAGATATAATAGCATTGATTTGATTGAAGATCGCTATGGGATTAATTTAAGAAGTCTCATCGACTATAGTCAAAGGTATTTTGAGGAAGAAGAGGTTTTTGTCCCAATCCTTGATGATGAAGATATTTCCCAAAGTGACAAAATACTGCTAAACAAATTGCAGCAGGCTACAGCTCTTTTACAATTTAAACTAGAACATCAGCTCATTAAAAGAAGACCACAGTTTAATATGGAAGCCTCAAACCTCTTTTCAAAGATTGATAGGGAAGCTAAGACCATTAAAATTGGAGAAAATAGCTACCCACTACAGTCTTTCCCCTACGAGATGATTAATTGGGAAAGGCCGGATCAGCTGACTGATGAGGAAGCTAAGATCTTGCAGGGCTTGATGTATCGTTTCCAAAATTCTCAAAAATTAAATGATCAGATTGATTTTCTGATTGAAAAAGGTGCTATTTATTCCATCTCTAATAACCATCTGCTCTTTCATGGCTGCATGCCAATGCATGAAAATGGTGATTTTAAATCCATGATTTTTAATGGGAAAGTTTATTCTGGCCGAGCCTTATTAGAATATTTTCAAGAAGAGGTCTTGAAGTCCCATAAAAGAAAAGACAGCCACGAAGACTTTGAAACAGATCTGTTCTGGTACCTCTGGTGCGGGGAGGTGTCGTCACTCTTTGGTAAGAACCGCATGACCACCTTTGAACGTTATTATATAGCAGATAAAAAGTGTCATGAAGAAATCAAGAATCCTTATTATCAATTGCGGAGCAGAGAAGATATCTGCTTAAGGATCCTGAGAGAATTTGGCTTAGATAAGTCTGCTCACATTGTTAATGGACATACTCCTGTAAAGGAAAAGGTAGGAGAGACCCCTATTAAGGCCAATGGGCGGATGATTATCATTGATGGTGGTCTGGCAAAGGGGTACCAGAAAAAGACAGGGATTGCTGGCTATACCCTGATTTCTAATAGCTATGGTTTAGAACTGGTAGCTCACAAGCCTTTCTCATCAGTCCAGGACGTTTTGCAGGGTAAGGGAGATATTATTTTTATCAAGCGTTTGGTAGAAGAGGTTAGCCAAAGAACCCTGGTTAAGGAGACTGACAATGGCAAAGCTCTCTTACAAGAGATTTCAGATTTGAATTATCTTTACCAGAATTTTGATCATTATTAAAGTCTTGAACTTTGTAAGCTCGGATTGTAGAAAAAGTCTTTTTTCTGCAATCTTTTGAAACTTTTTTGAGGTGGAGCAGAAGCTGCTTGCCTTTAAGATCTTCTGCTTCTTTGAAGTAGGAGATTTTTTTCTATGTTGGGACTTAAATGTCCTTATTAAGTTTTCTGAGATGAAGGTGAAGAAGACGAGGAAGAAGGTCTTGATGCCGAAGTAAGGAGAAAAGAGGAAGAAAGGAGGAAAGACGACCAAGATCTTCCAGATAAAAGCCCAAGGGATAAAGGGTTCAGGCATGGACAAAGAGATGGTGAAGATCATAAAACTCAAAAAGGTAGTATTACTGCTGAACAGCTAGGGCATTATTATCAGGGTACTGCAAAATATCATAGTGAACCTGATTTAAAAAAGCAGTATAATAAAGGTTATAAAGAAGGTTTTACGAAAGCTTGTGGATGTGGATTAACAACTATCTTTTTTTAAAAGAACATTCTAGTTAAATGCCCCCAATTATTGTCACCATATCAATAAAGGAGTTCCTTCTATTCTCCTAAGTTTATATCCTATTTGAAGAGGACATAGGTCCAAAATTAATTATTATCAATAATAAAGAGTAAATGTAAATGCTTGTCTCAGCTAATTATTTTCTCTTTTAAGTAAAAAGTGCTCTCTTTTTGAGGGCCTTTTTGCTATATCTTCCTAGAAAAAATGGAGCCTTCTTCTCACGTGCTAGTCTCAAAAATAATGTGCGGCAAGGCCAATACTAATTTGTCACTCTATTTTAATAATTGTTACAAATAGTAATTCCTTAGTCTTGAAGTCTTTATACTTTTACTTTATGATAGTAGTATGGATGTTAAGGCAGAAATTATTAAGCTTGCTAATGACATTGGTATTTCTAAAATTGGTTTTACCACGGCAGATGATTTTGATTATTTAGAAAAATCTTTGCGTTTGGCCCAAGAAGAAGGAAGAACTAGCGGATTTGAGCATAAAAACATTGAAGAAAGAATTAGACCCAAATTATCGTTGTCATCAGCTAAGACCATTATTTCAATAGCTGTTGCTTATCCCCATAAATTACCATTTGCCCCAGAAAAAACCAACTTTAAACGAGGGAAACTAACTCCTAATTCTTGGGGCTTGGACTACCACTATGTTTTACAGGATAAGTTGAACAGGCTAGCTCAGGGCATTGAGAAATTAAGTGAGAACTTTGAGTATAAGGGAATGGTTGATACAGGGGCTTTAGTTGATACTGCCGTTGCAAGGCGTGCGGGCATTGGCTTTATAGGTAAAAATGGTCTGGTCATTTCTAAGGAGTATGGCTCCTACATGTACTTGGGAGAACTCATTACCAATTTAGAAATTGAACCTGATCAGCCTGTTGATTATGATTGTGGTGATTGCACCAGGTGCCTTGATGCCTGTCCTACCTCTTGTTTAATAGGGGATGGCAGCATGAATGCCAAGGAATGTCTATCCTTTCAAACACAGGATAAGGGTATGATGGCTCTGCAATATCGAAAGAAAATTAAGACAGTCATCTATGGTTGTGATATTTGTCAAATAGCTTGCCCTTATAATAAAGGAATCAGTAATCCAATGGCTAGCGAGATTGATCCAGAACTTGCTCAGCCTGAATTGATTCCTTTTTTGGAGCTATCAAACACGACTTTCAAAGAAAAGTTCGGTAAGGTAGCAGCCGCCTGGCGGGGGAAGAATATCCTACAGCGCAATGCCATCATAGCTCTTGCCAATGGTCATGATCGGTCAGCTATTGTCAAGTTGATGGAAATTATAGATAAAAACAACAATAGCATACACACAGCGACAGCCATTTGGGCCTTAAGTGAGATTGTCAAAAAACCAGAGCAGAGCATGATTGACTTTATGAGGTCTCTGCATTTTGAAGATGACAATTGCCAAAAAGAATTAGAGCTGGTCCGTGCAAAATGGCAATTCTAAAATCATTGTGTTAAAATATGTAAAACATGAAAGATAAAAAATAAAAGAGGTAAGAAAATGGAAGTGTCAGAAATTCGCCAAAAAATAGAAGAGAACAAAGAGAAGTTGACTAGCTTCAGGAGGTCTCTTTGACTTAGATGCTTTAGAAGAAGAGATTGCTTTACTTGAAAATCGAATGACTGAACCGGATTTTTGGGATGATAATATTGCAGCGCAAAAGACATCTCAAGAATTAAATGAACTAAAGGTAACCTTTGATACTTACCATCATATGGAAGACCTGTCTGAAGAAACAGAGCTCTTCCTTGAAATGTTAGATGAAGATGATTCTGTTCAGCAGGAGCTGGAAGAAAGCCTTGCTAAACTTGATCAACTCTTGACCACTTATGAGATGAGCTTACTCTTATCTGAGCCCTATGATCACAATAATGCTATCTTAGAAATCCATCCTGGTTCAGGAGGAACAGAAGCGCAGGATTGGGCGGATATGCTTTATCGGATGTATACACGTTTTGGTAATGCCAAAGGTTTTAAGGTTGAAACCTTGGATTATCAAGCTGGTGATGAAGCTGGTATTAAGTCAGTCACCCTATCTTTTGAAGGCCCAAATGCCTATGGTTTACTAAAATCTGAGATGGGAGTTCACCGTTTAGTTCGTATTTCACCTTTTGATTCTGCAAAAAGACGGCACACATCCTTTACTTCAGTTGAAGTGATGCCAGAACTGGATGATACCATTGAAGTTGATATCAGAGATGAGGATATCAAGATGGATACTTTTAGGTCTGGTGGTGCAGGAGGTCAGAACGTTAATAAGGTTTCGACAGGAGTAAGGTTAACCCATATTCCGACTGGTATTGTCGTTGCTTCAACCGTTGATAGAACCCAGTATGGAAACCGAGACCGAGCAATGAAGATGTTGCAGGCCAAACTTTATCAATTAGAGCAAGAGAAAAAGGCTGAAGAAGTCAATGCTTTAAAGGGTGATAAAAAAGAAATTACCTGGGGCAGTCAAATTCGTTCCTATGTCTTCACACCTTATACAATGGTTAAGGATCACAGAACCAACTTTGAAGTAGCTCAGGTGGATAAGGTGATGGATGGAGAAATTGAGGGCTTCATTGATGCTTATCTGAAATGGCGCATGAATGATAACTCCTAAAAGCTTTAGAATGTAGTACAAAGAAAGAAGAAAATAATGGCATTAATTGAAATGAAAGGTGTTTCAAAGAAATACCGCCGGTCAACCACAGCCTTGAGAGATCTTAATTTTTCAGTAAACCAGGGTGAATTTGTTTACTTGGTTGGGCCATCTGGTGCAGGTAAGTCCAGTTTGATCAAATTGCTCTACCGAGAAGAAAAAGTTACCAGTGGTTCTCTCTATGTAGGGGAATTTGATTTAACAAAATTAAGAAAAAAAGATATTCCCATTCTTCGTCGTAGTATTGGTGTCATTTTCCAAGATTATAAACTCTTACCAAGAAAAACAGTCTTTGAAAATGTTGCCTATGCCATGGAAGTTATTGGTGAAAGACGTAAACATATCAAAAAACGTGTTCCTGAAATCCTAGAACTTGTTGGCTTGAAGCATAAGATGCGCTCTTTCCCAAATCAATTATCAGGTGGTGAGCAACAACGTGTTGCCATTGCTCGGGCCATTGTCAACAATCCCAAGCTCTTGATTGCTGATGAACCGACTGGAAATTTAGACCCGGAAATTTCATGGGAAATTATGCAACTCTTAGAAAGAATTAACTTACAAGGGACGACTATTCTGATGGCCACTCATAATAGCCATATCGTTAACACGCTTCGCCATCGCGTTATTGCGATAGAAGCTGGACGTATTGCCCGTGATGAAGAGGAAGGAGAATACGGTTACGATGATTAGATATTTTTTTCGCCACCTATGGGAATCTATAAAGAATCTGAAGAGAAACCTTTGGATGACTTTAGCTGCTGTTAGTTCAGTTGCTGTTACCTTAACACTTGTCGGTATTTTTGCGGCAGCACTTTTAAATATTGAACGGGTTGCTTCAGGTGTTCAAAGTAATATACAAATCAACACTTACTTGCAGGTTGATTCAACAGATGCTGCTAAGTTTATAAAGAAGGTTGATGGTAAAGAGGTTGCTAACGATGACTACCATAAGGTTTACAACCAAATTGCCAAGCTTAAGAATGTTGATAAGATTACTTTTTCCAGTAAAGATGAACAGTTGAAGAAGCTTCAAGACAGCATGGGCGATGTCTGGAAATTGTATGATAAAGATACAAATCCTCTCCAAGACATTTACATTGTTGAAACTAAAAAGCCTTCTCAAGTGAAAACAGTAAGTAAAAAAATTAAGCAAATAAAAGGCGTTGAAGATGTTGATTACGGTGGGATTAACTCAGATAAACTCTTCAAATTCTCTTCTTTCATTAAGACTTGGGGACTCATTGGAACAGCTTTACTCTTGATTGTAGCCATCTTGTTGATTTCTAATACTATTCGTATGACAATCATGAACCGTCAAAGAGATATTGAGATTATGCGACTTGTTGGGGCTAAAAACTCCTATATCCGTGGCCCCTTTTTCTTCGAGGGAGCTTGGGTTGGCCTTTTAGGAGCTATCCTACCATCTATTTTGATCTATTATCTCTATGAATTTGCTTACAGACATTTCATGCCAGAGTTACAATTAAATGGATTGTCAATGTACCCTATTAATTATTATGTCTATATTTTAATAGTTGCCTTATTCCTTATTGGTATCTTTATTGGATCAGTTGGTTCTATGCTATCTATGCGACGTTATCTTAAGTTTTAAGGTTTTGCTGGATTGAAGAAAGGTCTCTTTTCTTCAATCTTTTTTGATACCTTAGTGCGATAATGAAGAGGATACTAAGAAAAACACCGCCACAAGATCATCTTGTAGCGGTGTTTTTGACTGATAAGAACTTTTTTATTGCAAAAAAGGATTGAAATTTTTCTCGTGGCTAATGGTGGTGGCAAGACCATGTCCAGGATAGACCTTATAATGGTCTGGTAGGCTAAAGAGTTGCTTTTTGATAGAGTCTAAAAGGCTTTGATGATTACCAGTAGGCAGATCTGATCTTCCAATGCTTTCTCTAAATAGGGCATCTCCTGAAAAGACTAGGTCTTCTTTTGGGAAGATCAGAGAGACACTTCCAATAGAATGGCCCGGTGTTTCAACTATGGTAAAGTCAAAACCACTAAGTTTATAGTGGGTGTCGGTGGCGAAAAGTTTTTCTGCTGGTTTAGCCAAAACATCTGGGATATCAGCATGTCTAATTAAACCTGAAAGATTATCCTTGGGACTATAAAGCCAAGTGGCTTCCTTAGCAGAAACATAGACAGGTGGAAAGTTAAAAGCCTTTCGAACAGCATCTAGACTCATGATATGATCAAAATGAGCATGGGTCAGTAAAATAGCAACAAGAGGCTTTCCCAACTCCTTTAGCTTCTTGATAATTTTTTGCTCATCACTTCCTGGATCAATGACAATGCTAGCTTCATCATTCGAAAGTAAGTAGGTGTTTTCACTTGCGACAGGGTTAATAATAGTAAAGATTTTCATAAACTAAGTGTAACAAAAAATTCTCAAATAACCTAAGAAAAACTCCTTTTCTGACAGATTTATGAAGACATTTTGGTGAGTGAAAATTCTTTGAAAATAAAGTGAAAAATAGCAGTTTTGAGGGTTCTGAGCTGGCAGTGGTGGACTAATTTCTTTTCTTTTTAAAGAAGGAAAAATCCTGTCCTACAAATCCTAACCTTGGTCTCTTAAAACTTGTCTGTTTAAAAACTGGTTAGAGCGGACTTTGGGCTTTCATCTGCCTTCTAAAAAGTGATATAATAGGTGTACTATGACCAATGAATCTAAAAGAAAATATGCTGTCATTGATTTAGAAGCGACTAATGCAGGCTCGACAGCTAGCATTATTCAGGTAGGTATTGTCATTATTGAAAACCAAGAGATTATCACTACCTATCAGACAGATGTAAACCCGCATGAACCCTTATCTGAACATATCAAATCCCTAACTGGTATCAGTGATCAACAACTGGCCAAGGCTCCTGAATTTTCTCAGGTGGCAGGGGATATCTTTTCCTTAATCCAAGATTGCATATTTATTGCACATAATGTTAAGTTTGATGCTAATTTACTAGCCGAAGCCTTATTTATGGAAGGGTATGAGCTACGGACTCCAAGGATTGACACAGTTGAACTAGCACAAGTCTTTTTTCCAAGCTTGGAGAAGTACAATCTAAGCAATCTGTCAGAAAATTTGGATCTTCATTTATCAGATGCCCACACTGCTATAGCGGATGCTATGGCGACAGCCAAACTTTTCCTCAAAATTCAAGAAAAAATTAAGAGTCTGCCTACAGAGACGATTGAAGAGCTTGTAAGGTTTAAAGATAGTTTGATTTTTGAGACAGGTCTTGTTATTGAAGAGGCTCTAGCAACTTCTAAAAGTTATTCTAAGAAGCAATTTGTTAAAATGAATTCCCTCTTGGTAAGGAAAAAAGAGGCTTCCTTAAGGCCTTTAAAATTGTCCCAAAAATTTGAGATCAATGTGGCTCTCTTAGGCTTAGAAGAAAGGCCTCTGCAAGAAAAGTTTGCAAAGCTGGTGGATAGTTCTTTTCAGGAAGCTTTTCCAAGCTTTATTGAGGCTCAGGCAGGGATTGGAAAGACCTATGGCTATCTTCTACCTTTACTGGCAAAAGCAGAAGGAAAGCAGATCTTGGTTTCTGTTCCGACTAAGATTTTACAGGATCAGATGATGGTTAAGGAGCTCCATTCTTTGAAGGAAAATTATCAGATTGATTGCCACAGTCTGAAGGGGCCAGCAAATTATCTGAAATTAGATTCCTTTGAAAAAAGTCTGGCTCACTTGGATGACAATTCCTTGGTCAACCGCTACAAGATGCAGCTACTGGTCTGGTTGTTAGAGACTGAGACGGGTGATTTGGATGAAATCAAACAGAAACAGCGTTTTGCAGCCTACTTTGAGCAATTGGAACATGATGGGGAAGTCCCTTTAAGCTCGCCATTTTATGACTATGATTTTTGGAGAAGAAGCTATGAGAAGGCTAAGAATGCCAGTGTTCTTTTGACCAACCATGCTTACTTTTTACATCGTGTTGAAGATGATAAGGATTTTGCCAAAGGGAAAATCTTAGTTTTTGATGAAGCCCAGCGTTTGGTGATTCAGTTAGAAAACCTATCACGCAGGAAGCTTAATCTGACAGCACTCTTACAGGAACTCAAGGATCAGCTCCCTTTAAGAGGAACTCTCTTAGAAAAACGCTTGTTAGAAAGTTTGTCCTTTGAGTTCAGTCAATTGGTCAGTAACTATTATCAAAACAATCAAAGGCTTGATCAGATAGCGACTTTGGAAAATGTGAGGTCTCTGGTTAAAGAGCTGCCCTTGGAGGACTTCACCCACTTAAAAGACTTTTTTAAGGATGAGGAAGCTGATTATTGGCTAAACAGTCAAGCAGAGGCAGATAAGAGGATAACCTATTTGAATAGAGCCAGCCGCTATTTCATTAATTTTAATCATTTTTTACCAGAAACACTTAAAACCTACTTTATTTCGGCCACCCTGCAAATTAGTCCGCAGGTCAGCTTGGCCAACTTATTGGGCTTTGACGCCTATAGCTATGCCAAAATTGACAAGGATAAGACGGCCAATCAATTGGTTGTGATTGACCAAGACATGCCTTTGATAAGCGAGCTGACTGATCTTGACTATAGTCAAGAGATAGCAAACAGGATCACTTCTTTAAAAGAACTTCAAAAGCCAATATTAGTACTTTTTAATTCACGTAAGCATATGTTAATGGTTTCAGATCTCTTAGACCAGTGGAATATTAGCCATCTGACTCAAGAAAAAAATGGTAACGCTACTAATATTAAAAACCGTTTTGATAGGGGAGAACAAGGGATCCTCCTTGGTATGGGGGCATTCTGGGAAGGTGTTGATTTTATCCATGCTGATCGGATGATAGAGGTTATCACTCGATTGCCATTTGATAATCCAAAGGATCAGTTTCTCAAAAAGATGAATGCTTACCTGTCTTCGCAGGGGAAATCTCCCTTTAAAGATTATTTTTTACCCATGGCTATCTTAAAATTAAAGCAGGCTATTGGTAGAACAATGAGACGAGACAATCAAAAATCAGCCATTGTCATTTTAGATAAAAGAATTCTCACCAAGACATATGGTCAGCAAATTATGGAAAGCTTGGAAGGAGAATTCCTTCTTTCCCAAGAAAAATTTAAGAAGTCTCTAGTCTCTATAGATCATTTTCTGATATAATAGATGAGATCACATTTTAAGGAGGCATTATGGAAACCAATAATCTTAAGGTGAAATGGCTGAGCTATACCATGGCAAACCTTGTTTTATTAGTTTTTATCGGGATAATGTCATTATTTTATTTTTCATTAAAAGATAGAATAGCCTTGAAATCAAAACTTGTCACTTTTGCAAAGTCTCAAACAAGTCTGTCACAAGTTTTAGGCATTGACTTTTATAATGGTTCACAGAGCTATTACACTATTAAAGGTAAGGATAAGAATCAAAAGACTATATTTCTGACTATCAATGAAAAACGAGATAAAATCTATTCCTATCATCCTGAAGATGGCATCAGTGCCAAGAAGGCCAGCCAGATAGTGCAAAGAAAAGAAGGTAGTAAAATTGATAAGGTTACCTTCGGAAGAGAAAACCATAGGGCTATTTGGGAAGTGAAGACAAAAAATACCTTCTACCTCATTGATTTTGAGTCTAGCAAGGTATTGAAGAAGGAGGTTACATGACCAAGTTATCAAAACGTGTGTTAAATATGGAAGAAAGTGTGACAATGGCTGCTGGTACTAGGGCGAAAGTCCTAAAGGCAGAAGGTCGAGATATCCTAAGTCTGACTCTTGGAGAGCCTGATTTTGTAACACCTAAGCATATTCAAGAAAAGGCTATCCAGTCTATTGAAAATGGCAAGGCAAGTTTTTATACTGCAGCCAGTGGTATGGTGGAACTAAAAGATGCCATTGCTCACTTTATGAAGAAACGTTATGGTTATGAGGTTAATAACAAGGAAATAATGGCCGCAACAGGTGCCAAGTATGTTTTGTATGCTTTTTTTATGTCTGTCTTGGATCCAGAAGATCAGGTGCTTATTCCAACTCCTTATTGGGTTTCTTATGCTGAACAGGTTAAAATGGTAGATGGGGTTCCCATATTTGTAGAAGCCAAAAAAGAGAATAACTTTAAAGTTACTGTAGAGCAACTAGAGGCTAGCCGGACTGAAAAAACAAAGGTCTTGTTGATCAATTCTCCTTCAAATCCGACAGGAATGATATACAGTAAGGATGAGCTCCTAGCAATTGGACAATGGGCTGTAGAGCATGATATTCTCATTTTAGCAGATGATATCTATGGTTATCTGGTTTATAATGGTAACCACTTTACCCCAATGTCAAGCTTATCAGAGGCTATCAAAAAGCAAACAATAACAGTCAACGGTGTCGCTAAAACCTATTCTATGACAGGTTGGCGAGTAGGTTTTGCAGTTGGAAATCCTGACATTATTGAAGCTATGGGTAAAATAGTCAGTCAAACGACATCAAATTTGGCCACTGTTTCACAATATGCAGCTATAGAAGCTTTCACTGGTGATCAAAAGGCAAATGAAATCATGCGTCAGGCTTTTGAAGAACGCCTTAATACCATTTACCCCTTGCTTTGCCAGGTTCCAGGATTTGAAGTCCTTAAACCACAAGGAGCTTTCTACCTCTTTCCCAATGTGAAAAAGGCAATGGAAATGAAGGGCTTTACAGACGTGACAGACTTCACTAATGCCATTTTGGAAGAAGCTGGAGTTGCCCTAGTCACAGGTGCTGGATTTGGTGCCCCAGAAAATGTGCGTTTAAGCTATGCTACAGACCTAGACACCCTAAAAGAAGCCATTAGGCGTTTGAAAAACTTTATGGAAAAGTAAGCAGAAGGCGCTTTAGTAGGTGTCAGAACATAAAAGTATTAATTAAATCAGAGATTAGGAAAAGAGAATTATGTTAAAAAAACTTGTAACAATTAGTGATGTTAAAAAACATGTCGGTGAAGAAATAAAAATAGGTGCGTGGATTGCTAACAAATCTGGCAAGGGGAAATTAGCTTTCTTACAGTTACGTGATGGAACAGCTTTCTTCCAAGCTGTAGTCTTTAAACCAAACTTTATTGAGAAATTTGGTGAAGAAGAAGGAACAGCAAAATTTGATACTGTAAAACGCCTTAGCCAAGAAACTTCTGTTTATGTAACAGGTATTGTTAAAGAAGATGAACGTTCAAAGTTCGGCTATGAACTAGATGTTACTGATGTGGAAGTTATTGGCGAGTCAACAGACTACCCAATCACACCAAAAGAGCACGGAACAGACTTTTTAATGGATAACCGTCATCTTTGGTTGCGTTCACGTAAACAAATGGCTGTCATGCAAGTTCGTAATGCTATTATTTACTCTACCTATGAATTCTTTGATCGAAATGGCTTTATTAAGTTTGATAGCCCAATCCTTTCAGGCAATGCGGCAGAAGATTCAACAGAATTATTTGAAACAGATTACTTTGGTACTCCAGCCTTCTTAAGCCAATCTGGACAGCTTTACCTTGAAGCGGGAGCTATGGCTCTTGGTCGTGTCTTTGACTTTGGTCCTGTTTTCCGTGCTGAAAAATCTAAAACTCGCCGCCACTTGACTGAGTTCTGGATGATGGATGCGGAATATTCATTCCTTAGCCATGACCAGTCCCTTGACCTTCAAGAAGCTTATGTTAAGGCTCTTATCCAAGGTGTTCTTGACCGTGCGCCGCAAGCCCTTGAAATTCTGGAGCGTGATGTGGATGCGCTTAAGCGCTATATTGCAGAGCCATTCAAACGTGTTTCTTACGATGATGCTATTAGCCTTCTTCAAGAACATGAAGCTGATGAAAATACTGACTATGAACACCTTGAACACGGTGATGATTTCGGTTCACCACACGAAACCTGGATTTCAAACTACTTCGGTGTGCCAACCTTCGTTGTTAACTATCCAGCAAGCTTTAAAGCCTTCTACATGAAACCAGTCCCTGGCAACCCTGACCGCGTTTTGTGTGCTGATCTTCTTGCACCAGAAGGCTACGGAGAAATCATCGGAGGCTCTATGCGTGAAGATGATTATGAGGCCTTAGTTGCCAAGATGGATGCTCTGGAAATGGATAAATCAGAATATGAATTCTACCTTGACTTACGTAAATATGGTTCAGTCCCACATGGTGGATTTGGTATTGGTATCGAACGTATGGTAACCTTTGTTGCTGGAACAAAACATATCCGCGAAGCTATCCCATTCCCACGTATGCTACACAGAATTAAACCATAAGGTCAAAAGAGCTGAAAACATAGAAAAACTCATTTCTTGATACCTTCCTTAGGTGCTATCGGACAGGTTAAACATTCAGGGGAGTGACTGTTTAAAAAAACCAAAGAATTCCATACCTAACTTTCGAGCCTAAAGTCTGGCAAGTTCCCGGTGTTTAAAATGTTGCTATTAAAGGCATTTTAGACACTTTCAGCACGGCGGAGGTATCTTTAATAAGCTCGCTTACGCTCGCAGAAATAAGAAATTTATTAATACCCTGCAGAGCTTCTTAGCCTATTTACCTAGACCAATAGAGTTTGTCTACAGTCTAAAGTGATGATTTGTCTTGATCATCACTTTTTAACTTGTATTTTTCAAGTAATCTTATGGTAATAAAGACACTGGGGCTGTCAGCTAGGCATGGATGCTAAGGGGAGACGGCTTTTCCTCACTTAGGAAAAAAGAGCTGGTCTCAGCAATTGATAGAACTCTTTAAGGCTCTGCCTTATGCCCAAATAAAAAGAATTATCATGCTTTAATTGATTGTGTTATAATGAGATAAAGTAAAGTATAGCAAAGTATATTGCAGAGAGGAACTGGTGAAATGTCAGATAAAAAAATCGAACTTGTAATTGTAACTGGAATGAGTGGAGCTGGAAAGACAGTAGCCATTCAGTCTTTTGAGGATCTGGGATATTTTACAATTGACAATATGCCGCCAACTTTAGTTCCAAAATTCATTGAAATTCTTAAGCAAACAAATGAAAATAAAAGAGTTGCCCTAGTGGTTGATATGAGAAGTCGTCGTTTCTTCAAAGAAATTAGTGTGATTTTGGATGACCTTGAAGCTAATCATGATTTAGACTTCCGCGTCCTCTTTCTTGACGCAACAGATAATGAATTGGTTGCCCGTTATAAGGAAACCAGACGTTCTCATCCCCTTGCTGCCACAGGACGGGTTATGGATGGCATCAAGTTAGAAAGAGAGCTCTTAGCACCCTTAAAAAGTATGAGTCAGCATGTTGTTGATACTTCTGAATTAACACCAAGACAACTAAGACAAACCATATCTGAAGAATTCTCTAGTGAATCCAATACGGTTCCTTTCCGTATAGAAGTAGTGAGCTTTGGTTTTAAATATGGACTACCCCTTGATGCCGACCTGGTCTTTGATGTTCGCTTTTTACCTAATCCCTATTATTTACAAGAGTTAAGAGAAAAATCGGGTATTGATCAAGAAGTCTATGATTTTGTTATGAACCATGAAGAATCAAGTGTTTTTTATCAACATTTAACAGAGTTGATTTTACCAATCTTACCAGCTTATCAAAAAGAAGGAAAATCCTTATTGACTATTGCCATCGGTTGCACAGGAGGTCAACATCGAAGTGTGGCCTTTGCCCACCGTTTGGCTAAAACCATAGAAGCTGAGGCTTGGACTGTCAATGAAAGCCATCGTGATAAAAATAAACGTAAGGAAACAGTAAATCGATCATGAAAAAACCCAAAATAACGGTAATAGGTGGGGGCACAGGAATACCAGTTATATTAAAAAGTTTAAGAAATGAAGATGTCGACATTAGAGCTGTTGTAACAGTGGCAGATGATGGCGGCTCTTCTGGTCAATTGCGGCGGAATATGCAATTAACCCCGCCAGGAGATTTAAGGAATGTCTTGCTTGCCATGAGTGATATGCCTAGATTTTATGAAAAAGTCTTTCAATATCGCTTTAGTGAAAGCGGAGGCCCTCTAGCAGGCCACCCCTTGGGTAATCTCATTATTGCGGGGATTTCGGAGATGCAAAATTCAACCTATAATGCCATCCAAATCTTGACTAAGTTCTTTCATATTACTGGGAAAATATACCCTTCTAGTGAGCACGCCCTAACCTTGCATGCCGTTTTTAAAGATGGGCATGTAGTTACAGGTGAAAGCAGTATTGCTGGTTATTCTGGGATGATTGATCATGTTTTTGTAACCAATAGTTACAACAATCAGCAACCTAAGGCCAGCCGAAAGGTGGTTCAAACCATCTTAGAGAGCGATATGATCGTCCTGGGTCCGGGCTCACTTTTCACTTCTATTTTACCTAATCTTGTTATTCCAGAAATTAATGAGGCCTTAAGAACAACAAAGGCAGAGATCGTCTATATTTGTAATATTATGACCCAATATGGCGAAACAGAGCATTTCTCAGATTCAGACCATGTTTCGGTTTTAAATAGGCATCTGGGAAAGGACCTGATAGATACTGTTTTGGTCAATATTGAAAAAGTACCTCAGGATTACATGTATTCAAACCGTTTTGATGAATACCTTGTTCAAGTAGAGCATGATTTTACAGGCTTAAAAAAAGTAGCTAAGAGAATTATTTCTTCTAATTTTTTACAACTTAAAAATGGCGGTGCCTTCCATGATGGGAGCTTGGTCGTTGAGGAATTGATGAATTTAGTAAGGGAAAGACAGCTATGAGTTTTACAACCAAGGTTAAAGAAGAGTTGGTTCATTTATCTGATAGCCATAAGAAGGAGTTGTCAGCTATTATCAAACTGTCAGGTAGTTTAAGCCTTTCCAATAAATCCTTGAATTTATCCATAACGACTGAAAATGCTAAAATTGCGCGCTATATTTATTCATTGATTGAAAAAAGTTACCATATCATACCAGAAATAAAATATCATCAAAAAACAAATTTACGAAAAAATCGTGTTTACACTGTTTTTATTGATCAGGATGTTGATAAGATTTTATCTGATTTAAAATTAGCTGATTCTTTTTTTGGCATTGAGACTGGTATTGAAGCTAAAACCCTAAGTGATGATAATGCTGGCAGAGCCTACTTAAAGGGAGCCTTTCTAGCAACGGGCACTATCAGAGATCCGGAGTCTGGCAAGTATCAGCTTGAAATTTATTCTGTTTATCTGGATCATGCTCAAGGTTTAGCTCAGCTATTGCATAAATTTATGCTTGACGCTAAAACACTAGAGCATAAAAATGGGGCTATTACCTATCTGCAAAAGGCTGAAGATATTATGGATTTTTTAATTATTGTTGGGGCAATGTCTTGCAAGGATGAATTTGAATCTGTGAAGATGCTTCGAGAGGCTAGAAATGATATTAATAGGGCTAATAATGCTGAAACTGCCAACATTACTAAGACAATCAATGCCAGCATGAAGACCATTAATAATATTATAAAAATAATGGAGACGGTGGGGCTAGATTCTCTCCCTATTGAGCTACAGCAAATAGCTCACCTAAGGATTAACAATCCAGATTATTCTATCCAGCAAATAGCTGATGCCCTAGATGTTCCCCTATCTAAGAGTGGGGTTAACCATCGTTTGCGCAAAATTAATAAAATTGCTAATGATATCTAAAAAGAAGCCTAGCTTCTTTTTTAATAAACTTATAGTTATGATAAAGAAATGAAAGAACGGCTAAACTATGTTATGATAATAAAAAAAGAAACAAAGGAGATAGATTTATGTCATGTACAACCATATTAGTTGGTAAAAAAGCTTCCTACGATGGTTCAACCCTTGTTGCTAGAACAGAAGATTCCCAAAATGGTGTCTTTACTCCTAAAAAAATGGAACTAGTGACAGCAAATAAGCAGCCTAGAACTTATCGTTCGGTTTTATCTAAGTTTACAATTGATCTACCTGATAATCCCATGACCTATAGCTCAGTTCCTGATGCCTTGGGCGAAGATGGCATATGGGGAGCAGCAGGTGTCAATGAAGTCAATGTTGCCATGAGTGCTACTGAGACTATTACGACTAATGCGCGTGTTTTAGGGGCTGATCCCCTTGCTGAGGATGGTATTGGTGAAGAAGATATGCTGACCCTTGTTTTGCCTTATATTCATTCTGCTAGAGAAGGGGTTCTGCGTCTGGGAGATATTTTAACTCACTATGGTACTTACGAGTCTAACGGTATTGCTTTTTCAGATAAAGACGAGATTTGGTGGTTGGAAACCATTGGAGGTCATCACTGGATAGCTCGTCGTGTTCCAGATGATGTTTATGTTACCAATCCCAACCAACTGGGTATTGATCATTTTGAGTTCAATAATCCTGATGAATACCTTTGCTCAGCTGATTTGAAGGACTTTATTGCCAAACATCATTTAGATTTGACCTATTCTAACCAGCATTTTAACCCTCGTTATGCCTTTGGTAGCCAACGTGATAAGGATAAACACTACAATACACCTCGAGCTTGGGCTATTCAGAAGTTTTTAAATCCCGAAATAGAACAAGATCCTAGAAGCTTTGCTATTCCTTGGTGCCAAAAACCTTATCGAAAGATAAGCATTGACGATGTCAAATATGTTTTAAGCAATCACTATCAGGATACCTCCTTTGATCCCTATGGACCTGAAGGTAATAAGATCTCTCAAAGGGCTTTTCGGACTATTGGTATTAATAGGACCAGCCAGACGGCTATCTTACAGCTTAGACCTGATATGCCGGAAGACATTTCAGCTATCCAGTGGATGGCTTATGGTTCCATGCCTTTTAACACCATGGTTCCCTTCTTCACTCAAGTCAAAAGTTTCCCAGACTATTTTACAAATACAAAGAAAGATGTTTCAACTGATAGCTTTTATTGGCAGAATCGCCTTATAGCTGCTATTTCTGATCCACACTTTAAACATCACGAAACAGATATTGAAAACTATGTTGAAAAAACTATGGCTCAAGGCTACGCTATGTTAAATGCTGTTGATGCTGCCTATGAAGATGGTCAAGTGCTCGATTTAAGCCAAAAAAATCAAGAAATAAGTGACTATGTTAAGCTGCAAACCCAGGAATTGTTGAACAAGGTCTTATTGGACGCAAGTAACCTGATGACAAACCGTTTTAGTCTTAGTGATTAGATTATTCCTTAAAAAAATAAAGGTTCAGAGTTCTTCAAGGACTCTGAACCTTTTTGGATTAAAAATAGAAAAAACTTGCAAATAATTTTCAGTGTGATATACTTAACCAGTAAAACTTCAACCGGTAAATAATTAAGGAGGAATCATGAAAAAGAAAATTCTTTTAATGATAAGTTTTGTTGGTTTAACATCTGCATGGCAATTAAGTCAAGCACAAGTAGCTAAGGCAGATGATAATAAAGTTAAGGTAGTAACGACTTTTTACCCAGTCTATGAATTTACAAAGGGTGTCGTAGGAAATGAGGGCGATGTGTCTATGCTTGTTAAAGCTGGAACTGAACCTCATGATTTTGAACCATCTACCAAAGATGTGAAGAGGATCCAAGACGCTGGTGCCTTTGTCTATATGGATGATAACATGGAAACTTGGGTATCTAAACTAAGCAAATCCAAAAAATCTAAAGGCCTTACTTTTGTTAAAGCAACTGGTGATATGGTTTTAAATGGCAGTGCTGAAGTCGAAGGAGACGAGCACGAACATCATGAACATGGAGATCATCATGAAGAAGGAGAACACCATCATCATAAATATGATCCACACGTTTGGTTATCACCATACCGTAGTGTAAAACTTGTTGAAAATATTCGTGATTCACTTGCTAAGAAATACCCAAGTAAATCAGAAATGTTCAAAACAAATGCTCAAAAATACATTGAGAAATTGAAAGAACTAGATAAAGAATATGCTGATACCTTACAAAATGCTAAACAAAAAAGCTTTGTAACTCAGCACGCTGCTTTTGGTTATTTAGCTCTTGACTATGGATTGAACCAAGTTCCAATCTCAGGCGTTACTCCTGACAATGAACCTTCACCAAAACGTTTGGCACAATTATCAAAATACATCAAAAAGTATGACATTAAATACATTTATTTTGAAGAAAATGCTTCTAGTAAAGTAGCTAAGTCTCTAGCTAAGGAAGCTAAAGTAAAAACAGTTGTGCTCAGTCCACTAGAAAGTCTAACAGCTAAAGAAATTAAAAAAGGTGACAATTACTTTTCCGTTATGCGTGAAAACCTTAAAGCCCTTCAGTTAACAACTGATCGTGGTGGTAAAGAAATTAAACCAGAATCTGATCAAACAAAAACAGTTTACAATGGTTACTTTAAAGATAAAAATGTTAAAGACCGTAAACTAAAAGATTGGTCAGGTAATTGGCAATCTGTTTATCCATTTTTAGAAGATGGAACCTTAGATCAAGTTATGGAATACAAAGCTAAGAAATCTAATGGTAAGATGTCAGCCAAAGAGTATAAAGACTATTATAGAACTGGTTACAAAACAGACGTCGATCACATCAAAATCAATGGTAAGAAAAAAACTATAACTTATGAACGTAAGGGAGAAAAGAAAACCTTTACTTATAAGTACTCAGGCAAAAAAATCTTAAATTATAAAAAAGGAAACCGTGGTGTTCGTTATATGTTTGAAGCCAAAGAAAAAGACGCTGGCGAATTCAAATATATCCAATTTAGCGACCATGCTATAGCACCAGGTAAGGCAGAACATTTCCATATCTTCTGGGGTAGTGAAGGACATGACAAATTACTAACAGAGATGGAACATTGGCCAACTTACTATCATTCTGATTTATCAGGACGTGAAATTGCACAAGAAATTAATGCACACTAATTAAGAAAAGATAAAGAACTGAAAGTTTTCAGTCTCAAAGTCCTTAGAATTAATTTTCTAAGGGCTTTTCTTCTTGCCTAGGACTTTTTCTTTTTTAAAAACTTTTATTAAATTGTTGACAAAATTTAAATGATATAATATACTTATAAGTGGTTATAACCAGTTGGAGGCTAAATGAAAAAAGAACAACCTTTATATTTAAAATTAGTTGATATCTTAGAAATTAAAATCAGAGAGACCATGTCTCCTAATGATAAATTATTATCTGAAAGAGAACTGATTGAGGTTTACAATGTTAGTCGTATTACAGTTCGCCAAGCATTAAAGGAGCTGGAAAGTCGGGGACTTATTTATAAAAAACAAGGCAAGGGAACCTATGTTTCCAACTTAAAGGAGCCAACAACGGATCTATCTTCAAGCTATAGCTTTACAGAACAAATGAAAAAGTTAGGCAAAGTTCCTAAAACAGAAATCCTATCCTTTGGGAAAACAACTGTGACAGATCATCTGTCTTCAATTTTTGAAATGGATAAGGGAAATGTTGCATATGAACTAGAAAGATTGCGACTAGCAGATGAGCGTCCCATGATGTTTGAAAGATCTTATATCCCAGAGGCCATATTTCCTCATTTAACTATGGACTTATTAAAACAAAAGCCCCTCTATGATATCTTCTCTGATATTTATAAAGAGACGATCAGATTAGCAGAAGAAGAGTTTTACGCCAGTATTGCTTTAGATTATGAGGCTGATCTCTTGGGAATCAAAAAGGGAGATCCTGTTTTACACATGTTACGGAAAACCTATAATGATAAAAATATTTTGATAGAATGTACTTTTTCAATTGCTAGAGCAGACCAATTTAGATATCACATCACACATAAACCAACGCTATAAAGACAAGAAGGAGGAACTTATGTTTCAACTGTCAAAAGAAGCACTGACTGAACTAGGTGCTGAAATCACAACCCGTGAAATCAAACAACAACCAGAAATTTGGGAAGAAGTCTTTGCACATTTTTCTACAAAGAAAGAAGAGATAACTTCTTTTTTAAAGGCTATAATTGAAAGCGCTAACAACAAAAAAGTCAAAGTAATCTTTACAGGGGCAGGAACCTCAGAGTATGTTGGCAATTCCATTTGTTCTTATTTACAAACCTATGGTGATCGTCAGCATTTTTCCTTTCAAAGCATTGCTTCCACAGACTTGGTAGCAGCACCCCATTATTACCTTTATGAAGAAGATACTGTCTTATTGGTATCATTTGCAAGAAGTGGGAATAGTCCTGAAAGTGTAGCTTCTCTTAATTTAGTCAACCAATTGGTTCCCAATGCTTATCATTTAGTCATTACCTGTGCTAAGGATGGTGCCTTGGCTAAGCTGGCTAGTGAAGATCAAGATAAGCATTATGTCTTATTGATGCCTGAAAAATCAAATGATGCTGGTTTTGCAATGACTGGAAGCTTCTCATCAATGATGTTATCAGCTCTCTTAATTTTTGATATCACCTCTAGCATGGAAGAAAAAGAAAGCTACCTTAAGAGCATCTGCCATATCTCCAGAGACATCATCAGTCGTGAGCAAGACTTACAAAACTATGTTGATTTAGATTTCAACCGCATAGCCTATTTGGGCTCAGGTAGTTTAAGTGGTCTAACTCGTGAAGCACAGTTAAAAATTTTAGAACTAACAGCAGGGCAAATAGCCACTATTTTTGATTCTTCCATGGGCTTTAGACATGGACCAAAATCCTTTGTGACCAACCAAACCTTAGTCTTTGTCTTTGTTAATAATTTTCCTTATACCAGACAATACGACCTTGATATCTTAGAGGAATTAGAATCAGACCAAATTGTTAAAAAGGTTATTGCTATTGGTCAAAGAGGACAAGTTAATTTTTCAGGTGAGAATTTCTTTTTGAATTCAAGTCAAAACCTGCCTGATGCCTACCTTGCCTTTCCAATGATCATGGTAGCGCAAATCATTGCCCTATTAAGTTCAATCAAAGTTAAGAATTTACCAGATACACCTTCAGCTAGCGGAACAGTCAATCGTGTTGTTAAGGGTGTTAGCATTCATGATTATCAATAGGAGGTTCCATGATTTTAACAACAAATAAAAGAAAGTCTTTAGAAAAAGTCAGTAAAAATGGCACTATTTCAGCACTGGCCTTTGATCAAAGGGGTGCTCTGAAACGGATGATGGCTGCCCATCAAGAGGGTCAGCCAAGTAGCCAACAAATGGTTGATCTGAAGGCTCTGGTTTCTGAAGAACTCACAGCC
>NZ_WPCW01000002.1:297563-454220 GCF_011421425.1 Streptococcus catagoni | reverse complement strand
GGCTGTGAGTTCTTCAGAAACCAGAGCCTTCAGATCAACCATTTGTTGGCTACTTGGCTGACCCTCTTGATGGGCAGCCATCATCCGTTTCAGAGCACCCCTTTGATCAAAGGCCAGTGCTGAAATAATGCCATTTTTACTGACTTTTTCTAAAGACTTTCTTTTATTTGTTGTTAAAATCATCCTATACCTCTTCTACTTTAATGTCCTTGAATAACTTATCAAAATGAGCCATATTAACCTTCCCAGTAAGGTCTTCTTGGGCATTGAGCATGCCTAGAGTATTGGCTTTTTTTAGAAAGGTCTGATCATCATCTCCCTCAGCCAATGCCCAGGCAATGCCCGCTACCGTTGAATCACCAGAACCAACAGGATTTTTGACTGTAATTTTGGGAATCTTAACCTGATAATATTTGTCCCCATGCTTAGCAAATGCCCCATCTGCTCCCAATGAAACCACGATCCATTCAAGACCCTCAAAAAGATCATCTGCTAAAACTGCTTTCAAATTTTCTGGACTGGCTACAATTTTTTGTCTCACAATCGCTTCTAGTTCTTCAATATTTGGCTTAATAACAGTTGGTTTTTCTTTTGATTGTAAAACTGTCATTAAGGGGATTCCAGAGCAGTCAAGGACTGTTTTTTGGTGGTAAGTATTTGCCATAGCAATGAGCTTTTTATAATAATCTGCCTCTAGACCTTTTGGCAAGCTACCAGATAGCGTAATGACATCATAGAGCTTTTGAATGATACCCATATGATTAAGAAAGCCTTCGGCTTCATCCAGGTCAATATAGGGACCACTTTCTAAAATTTCAGTTTGGTTGCCTTCATGCAAAATGGCGATGCAATTCCTTGTTTCTCCTTTGATCTTGAAAAACTGGTTCTTAATTTGAGCCTGATCAAGCTCATGAATGAGGTAATCCCCTAATATACCACCAACAAAGCCAGTAGCAACAACCTCTTGTCCTGCTTGGGAAAGTACGCGTGTGACGTTTAAACCCTTACCACCAGCTGTTTTACGAGCTTTTCTAACACGGTTGACAGTATCAAGATGGAACTGATCTAAAGGGTAGGAAATATCAATTGACGGATTTAGGGTTACTGTTAGAATCATATTGTCTCCTAGTCGTGATAATCGCCGCGATCCCATTTCTCTAGAAATTCTGTAAAGAATTCAGGATCTTCTTGCTGGGCTGAGTGATTTTCAAGGTGGGCAATTTTGGCGATCAACTTTTTATTGTCCTCAGTTTCCTTATAGTCAGCCTTAATAAAGGCTTCAATAATATCACACATTAAAAGTTGGCCCGTAATTTTTCCACCAAAGCCAATAACATTAGCATTAAGCTCTTCTTTGGCATAGAGAGCTGTTGTCATGTCTCTAACCAGAGCTGATCTGATTCCTGGAACCTTATTGACGGCGTTGTTAATGCCAACCCCAGTCCCACAGATACATACCCCCAGATCGGCCTCGCCATTCATGATGGCTTCGCCAACCTTTTTTCCATAGATAGGGTAGTGGGTCCGTGTATGATCGTAGGTTCCATAGTCTAAAACCTCGTAACCTTTTGATTTCAAAAATTCTGATACCGCCATTTTTTCATCTGTTACAATATGGTCACATCCTATAGCTATTCTCATGTCATTTTTCCTTTCTTAGGCCATCTTGTTAAGCATGTCTACACGAATTTGGTGACGTCCACCATCGTATTTGCCTTCGACAAAGGCCTTGGCAATATTTTCTGCAAGTCCCGGTCCAACAATTTCAGATCCCATGCTGATCATCCGAGCATTATTGTGGCCACGGGTCATATAAGCAGAGCGCTCATCTGAAACCTCAGCAGCAATCATTCCTTTGATCTTACTTGCTACCATAAAAGGACCAGCGCCATAGGCATCAATCATAATGCCCAGATCTTCTTCTGATTGCTTGAGAGCATTAACTACAGCCAGAGTATTATCAACAAAATCCTTCTCGGGATCAGAGACATCTTCAACAGAATATCCTTTTTCAATGAGAAAACTTTTGATCTGGTCTTTTAATTGTTTTCCTTGTGCATCAGCACCTATAATAACAGTCATATGCGACTCCTTTTTTCTATATCTTCTAAAACTTTCTGCTCTTTTTTGAATGAAGCTAAAGTTATACACCAATAGTACTTCCATTGGTGTCAACTTTTATCTTTAATCTTTAATTTTTTTCTGCAAGGTAGGCTTCATTACGTACTTTCATTTGCTTAGCATACCAAGCAAAGAGTCCAAGGTAAATTGCCAAGAAAATGATGAGGGTAAAAATAGCTGTTAATTGGCCAGTTGTTGCCTGTCCAATCGTATAACCAAAGATTTTTTCCATTGGTCCTTCAAGTGTTGAATGGGTAATGAGAGATCCAGCTGGTGCTCCAGCAGGAAATGCTCCTACTTTTTTAGCTAATTCTGTAGCAAAAGGAGCAATCATTGTTCCAGAAAGAAGGAATAATGGCAGCAAGAGACTACCAAAAATAATCATGCGGATCAAACGACCACGCGTAACCACTAAGAGTGCTGGTGTCATCCCCATAGCAATAATCCCAGCCAAAGGTAGGATACCATTGCCCACTTTTGAAAGTAAGAGAGCCTCAACTAGCATAATAGGAGCTAGGATATTAGCACAGGCCCAGATCTCAGCTCGCCCAGCAATAAATGGCCAGTCAAGTCCGATATTGAAGCGTCGGCCGCCCATTTTTGAATTAGCAAAATTTGTAATCCCTTGTGACAGCGGCTCAACAGCTGCGATAAACCAAGAACCAATCAAGGAGAACAATTCCAAGCAGGCACCTGCAGTAAAGCCAAGTTCAAACCAATGTTTAACAGAAAGAACCTTAAGGTGCGGGTCACCCATAACACCAATAACAAAGCCTAGAATCATACCGATAAAAAATTTTGATCCCCAAAAACCAATTTTTTTGTTGAGCTTGGCAGCGTCAAAATCGTATTTATCAAGACCAGGGAAAAGCTTGTCAAAAATTTTATCAAGAACCATGATGATTGGATTCATCATATAATTCATATGAGTAGAGGTCATTGGAGAAGCTGGGCCTGTACCTAATAAGTCATCAAAAGTCGGCTTCATCAGATCAGAATTAATGATTTTTAAGACACCAACCAAGACTATTGCCAAGGTTGCAATGATTACTGATAAGACAATAGGAAGATGATTCTTAGCTGCATACCACATAATCAGCAAACCAGTGATGGATAAATGCCAAATATCAAAGATATCGACATCAAGGGTATTGGTTTTGTTCATGATAATCATGACAATATTGACAATTAACATGATGACTAAGAAATACAGGGTATAAGGAGAGCCCCAAGTGATGGTAGCTAAAGGTGCCCAACCCACGTCAATAATACTGAGACTGATGCCTGTGTTTTTAACAAAGGCCTGTAGGGACTCAGAAAAAGACGTTGTCAAGATTCCAATAATGGCTCCAATACCTGTTAAGGCAATAGCCAACTTGATCCCGCCTTCTAAGGCCTTGGTGAATTTAACTCCAAATAGCATGGCTAAGCCAGTCATGACAATTAACATAACCGGACCAGATCCAAGTTTTATAATGGGAGCAAAGACAGTATTGACAACATGTAAAAAATCATGCATTTTCCTTCTCCTCTTTATTTCAAATGATTTTCTTGAATAACCCGTTCTAATTCTGAAAAAACAGGTTCACTCATTACAGGAATGCGATACAAGATCGGCCCAGCTTCTACTGTTGGAATAGGCACGGTAAAGCCTAAGTCTGTTTTAGCAATAGGGGTAAAGATATCATAGCGTGAAACCATTTCTTCAGTAATGTCCTTAACCATTACAGCGTCACAATGAACCTGATAACCTCGTTCAGACATCTTGCTTTCAATAGCATCCTTAATCTGGTGGCTAGAATTAACACCGGCTCCGCATGCTGCTAAAATTTTAATCATTTTTCAATACTCCTTTTTCTATTAAGTAGTTTTTTAGTGACTCCTTATTGGGACCAATCTTCTCTAATTCTTTAATATTTCCCTTTGTCATAAAGAAATTGATCAGATTGGAAAGGATGGTCGTTTGCCCATCATTTTTATTGTTGACAATAAAAAAGAAATGTTTAACAGGACAATCTTCTTCTGGATTAATCATGTGTTTAAAAATCAAGGGACTGGCATTTTGAACATAAATTAGCTGATCAACCAAGCAATACTGTGTTTCTGTATGGGGAATAGCTGCGTAATAAAGATCGCTTCCATCCCTAAAGTCAATTTTTAAACCAGTTGGAAAGTCCTTTTCTCTTTCCTTTAAAGCCTTTTTGTAGTCATGACTGACAAAGCCAAATGATTCTAATTGATCAGCAACTTGGTTAAAGAGTTCATCCTGTGTTTGTGCCTGGGTCAACAAAATAGTATTAGCCATCAAACATCTCCTTCCAAAATAAGAAACAAAAGTATTCAGATTGAAAACAAGATCCTTTTTTTAAATCTTTTTATGTCTCTTCTAAAGTGCTAGAGTCAAAAAATTCTTCTTTGTTTGTCTTCTGAATGTTTGTTTTTGTTTGTTATTTGTTTTGTAATCGTTAACAATGTCATTATATATTATTTTTAAACATTTATCAACACATTTTAAAATATTTTGTTTGATTATGTTTTTAATTGTGTTTTATTGAAATGTTTTTCCCTTTATGCTATTATTAGGAAAAGAAAAGCCTGGAAAAGAGGAATCAGCGTGCTAAAGAGAGAACGTTTATTAAAAATCATAGAAAAAGTGAATCAAAAAGGCATCATAACGGTTGCAGAGATCATTGAAAATTTAGAAGTTTCTGATATGACAGCTAGGCGTGACTTAGATGAACTGGCTGCAGAGGGGAAATTATTACGTATCCATGGTGGAGCTCAAAGTATCTCAAAGCCCAGCAAGTTGGAAAAGTCAAACAGTGAAAAATTAACCGTTCAAACTCAGGAAAAAAAAGAAATTGCTAGTTATGCTAGTCACTTTGTTACGGAAGGGGAAACCATCTTCATTGGACCTGGAACGAGCTTAGAATTCTTTGCTGAAAGTGTCAGAACTAAGCATATCCGTGTTATCACTAACAGCCTACCAGTCTTTGAAATTTTAAAAAAGAGCAAAACGGTTGACCTACTCCTATTAGGTGGTGAGTATAGGGAAATAACTGGAGCTTTCGTGGGTAGTATCACCAGTCAAACCATTGCCAATTTAAAATTCTCTAAGGCTTTCATCAGTTGTAATGGCATCTACAAGGATGACATCGCAACCTATAATGAATCTGAAGGAGACATTCAAAAAATAGCTTTTAATAATGCTATTGAAAAGTTCCTCTTGGTTGATAGTAAGAAATTTAATACCTATGATTTTTCTATTTTCTATCAACTAAAGAATATTGATAAGGTTATAACAGATTCCTCTATCTCAAAAGAAGTCCAAGAAAGTTATCAGGCAAGGACAAACCTATTAATAGCAAACAAAAAAGAAGTTCACTAGAAGGAACTTCTTTTTTGTCAGTCTTTTTTGATGCTATAGGCTGTGCCTCTTAAAGCCCATTTGAGCAAGAAAGTTAGTGGCTTTCCACTAATCAGGGCTTCTTCTTTGTCAAGGTCAACCCGAACACTTTCCACTCCTCTAACTGAAGCAAGTTTTTTTCTGACCTTTTCAGCACAAGCCTGACAGGACATGCCTTTAATCTCATATTTGTTTTCCATTAGAACCTCCTCTTTGTCCATTTCATTCTTTTTAAGCGTAGGGCATTTAAAACCACTGAAATTGAGCTAAGGCCCATGGCAAGGCCAGCTAAGATGGGACTCAGCAAGGGTCCGCCAAAGAGATGTAAGATTCCCATAGCTACTGGAATCATTAGGATATTATAAATAAAGGCCCAGAATAAGTTTTCTTTAATAACCCTGATAGTCATTTTGCTTAAATCAATAGCTTTGACTAAATCCATCATAGGAGCCTTCATTAAAATCAGATCAGCCGACTCAATGGCAATATCAGTTCCAGATCCCATTGCGATCCCTATATCAGCTAAAGCAAGTGCCGGAGCATCATTAATGCCGTCACCGACCATGGCTATCACTTGATTTTCCTTTTTCAATTGGGCAATAATATCTGCCTTTTGGTCTGGTAAAAGCTGACTATAGACCTGATCAACACCAAGCTGTCTGGCAATAGAGTCTGCTGTTGATTTTTGGTCTCCTGTCAAAATGATCGTCTTGATTCCCCGCCCCTTAAGGGCTGCTATTGTCTCCTTACTATCTTCTTTGATCTGATCAGCTATCAGTAGATAAGCCCTCAGACGCCCATCCTTAGCAAGGTAAACCAGGCTCTCTTCCGGTCTAACAGTATTCACAATCTCTGCATCTAGCTGAATAGAATGTCTACGCATCAGTTGGCTATTACCCACACAATAACTAGCTCCATTGACCTCAGCCTCAATTCCCATACCTACTATGGCCTTGAAATCCTTCACTGCCACTAAGCTAAGACCTTCTTTTTTAGCCTCTTCTACAATAGCTGAGCTGATAGGATGTTCAGAATACTGCTCAATGGAAGCTACATCCCTAAGTAAGTTTGGATCTTTGCCTGCTGTAAAAATAAGTCTGCTAAGCTTAGGTTTACCCTCAGTGATCGTTCCTGTCTTGTCAAAGACCACACTATCAACCTCATGTAATTTCTCTAAGAACTCTCCACCCTTAAATAGGATCCCATTTTGGGCGGCACGGCCTGAAGCAACCATAATGGCCGTTGGCGTAGCTAAGCCCAGTGCACAGGGACAGGCAATAACTAAAACAGCAATGGCTGCAGTCAGTGAAAAGTTAAGGTCTTGCTTCATTAGAAAGAACCAGAATAGGCCTGTCAAGACTGATAAGGTAATGACTATTGGAACAAAGACCCCAGAAACCCGATCAGCTATCTGGGCAATGGGCGCCTTACTTTCTTGGGCCTCTTCTACTAGAGTGATCATTTGAGACAAGAAGGTCTCACTGCCCAGCTTATTGACCTTAACACTTAAACTTCCCTGGCCGTTAATGCTACCTGCGTAAACCTCCTGTCCCTTGGTCTTTTCATTGGGAATACTTTCACCTGTAAGCATAGACTCATCAATATAGGATCTTCCTTCAACGACTAGGCCATCAAGAGGGATCTTTTCTCCCGGTTTTATGATAATTTTATCACCCAGAGCTATGTCTTCTATAGGAACCATCTGAGCAGAGCCATCCTTAACTAACCTCGCTTCATTGACCCTTAAACTTAAGAGCTTTGAAATAGCCTGTGATGTTCTACTTTTAGACTTAGCTTCAAAATAATTCCCCAGGGTAATCAAGGTGAGAATGACTACTACTGATTCAAAGTAAAGCTGGTGGACGTAGTGGTTGTGACCAAGATAAATGTTAAAGAGGCCAAAAAGGCTACAGCAAAAGGCAAAGGATGTAGCCAGGGCTACTAGGGTGTTCATGTTAGGATGCCCTTTAAAGAGTGATGTGAAGCCATTGTGGTAAAAAGTTCGACCAAAGTAGAGGACTGGTAGGCTTAAAAGAGCTTGTACAAAGGCAAAGTTAAGGGGCTCTTGGTCTGCTGCTATGATACTTGGAACCGCTAGGCCTATCATGGGCCCCATGGCTATATAGACTAGGGGGATGGCAAAGACAGCTGATCCTAAAAACTCTTTCCATAGCTTGGAAGTCTGCTCTTTATGGCGCTGCTGACTTGATTTTTCCTGATAAGAATCATATAGTTTAGCTTTGAAGCCTGTGCCGGCAAGGGCTCTTTCAATATCTTCGGGGCTGACTTCTTTTTCAGGATAAGAAACTGTTAATTTCTCAGTTGTCAGATTAACACTGGCCTCTTGGACTTTGGGTATGTTCTTAACTGCCTTCTCAACAGTTAGGGCACAGGAGGCACAGGACATTCCTTCAATGAGATAGCTTTCTTTTGTCATCTTAGGTCTCCTTTCAATGCTGGCACTGGCATTGGCCAGGTACACAGTTGCAAGCTACCCGAGGGACTAAGTCTTTTTTCTTTTGCCTTAAGACTTGCTCAAATGCTTCCAAATCAGCTTGGGTCATGGGCATATCTTCCAGCAAGGTCAAAAGCAAGTGATTGTGCTGACACTGGCAGATTCGAGCAAAGCTTTCCTTCACCATTTGCTCCTGGCAGTTTTTTTGGTCTATTAGGGGCTGGTAGAGGAAGGCTCTGCCGGCTCTTTGGGTCAGGACTAACTTTTTGTCCACAAGTCTGCCCAAGAGGGTCTTAACTGTGGAAGCTGACCAGTCATATTTGTCTTTAAGAATGGCCACAATGTCAGTGCTCTTTATTTGCTCATTGGCCCAAAGAACCCGCATAACTTCCCATTCAGAGGTAGATATAGATACCATGATAAGCTCCTATATGTTTACATTTGTAGATATATAATAACATTTATGTTTATAATTGTAAACAAATGTATTTTCCTAGTCCCTAATTGTCCAGATACTATTGACATTTACTCTCTTTTTTGCCATTATTTTATAATGATATATTTATTTTAAAATATAGATTATAAAATACTAAAGGAGTTTTAGGTGAAAACGAAGTTTTATCTATTTTGTCTTATTTGTTTTTCCATTAGCTTGTGTATGATCCCTGAGGTAAATGCTCAAAACCGTTCTTGGAAAAGTTGGTTTATTGAGCAGTATTTCTGGCTAAAAGGTGATAAGAGCTACTATAGTGCTCAAGATCCCGCAAGCTTTGATAAATACGTTCAAAGTGCTGGGCTAGAGTCTAATAAAGGGTTTGCTCTCTCTGCAGATTCTGTTAATGGTGAACTAGTGACAGAGCAACAGTTTGGTATGCAGGTACACCGATGGAATAAAAGTGGAAAGGCCAACCAAAGAGTTATTCTTTACTTACATGGAGGGTCTTACCTAAATAACCCAACATCTTACCATATTGACACCTTAAAGACCTTGTCAACCAGTTTAGATGCTGAAATCGTTCTCCCCATTTATCCAAAAGCTCCTTCTTTTACCTATCAGGATTCCATTCCTAAGTTAATTGAGCTCTATAAAGGAATTAGACAAAAAACTGATCCTAAAAACATTACTATCATGGGTGATTCTGCCGGCGGCGGTTTGGCTCTTGCTCTAGCTTTAGCTGTAAAAGACAATGGCCTCACACAGCCCAAAGATATCATTCTTTTATCCCCTTGGTTAGATGTCAGCATGTCAAATCCTGGAATTCCAGCCTTTGAAGAGTCTGACCCAATCCTTTCTGCCTGGGGACTGCGACGTGTTGGTGAAATTTGGGCTGGTGGTGCCGAGCATATTAACCACCCTTATGTTAGTCCTATAAATGGTGATTTTACTAACCTTGCTCCTATTACCTTATTTGTAGGAACACGAGAAATCTTTTACCCAGACATCATTATCTTTAGAGAAAAATTAGCTAGCATGAACCATCCTCACCAATTATTTGAAGGTACAGGAATGAACCATGTCTATCCTATTTACCCTATCTCAGAAGCTAAAGATGCTCAATATAAAATCATAGATACAATCAATAAGGTTTGGCAATAATATATAAAAAAAGACCTCTATTACTGGTACATATCAGACCTGTCCATAGTAATAGGGGGCTTTTCTTTTTATTCAGCAATAAGGTTCTTGCTCTAAGCTTTTTAATGCTCATACTGAAGACCTTCTTTATTTCCTTATTTTTTATCTAAGTCGCGTAGGAGTTGGTCTATCTTATTACCATAGGCAATAGACTCATCCTTTTCAAAGATTAAATCAGGAATTTTGTAGAGAGTTAAGGTTTTACCAAGTTCACGTTTTATGGTTCCTTTGGCCTTTTCTAAACCAATTTGTGCTTTTTGATTATCAGAAGCTAAAGAACTCATCACAGTATAGTAGACCTTGGCTGCTGATAAATCTCCCAGCATTTGCACCTCTGTGATGGTAATACCTTCTACGCGTGGGTCACGAACCTTTTTTTTCAAAATATCATTGACTTCACGTTTAACTTCCATACCGACACGGTCAATACGATGATTTGCCATTTGGTTCTTCCTTTCATTGGATTCAGGGTGATTAGCTTGACCGCAATATAGCGGCTGGCGTCTTATGAAGAGCTACTTTAGTAGCCTTCATAAGTATCACTTACGAACAATCTCTTCCATAACGTATGCTTCTAGGTTATCATCAATTTGAAGATCATTGAATTTCTCGATCATCAAGCCACCTTCTTGGGAATTTCCGACCTCTTTAACATCATCTTTGTAATGTTTGAGACTTTCAATTTTACCATCAAAGATAACCACACTATCACGGATAACACGAACGCTGGAATCACGGGTGATCTTACCACTTGTAACCATAAATCCACCAATGGTACCCACTTTAGAGACCTTGAAAGTGTCACGAACAATAGCTTCCCCAATAATTTTTTCACGGAATACTGGGTCAAGTTTACCTTTCATGGCTTCTTCAACTTCTTCGATAACTTTGTAGATAATACTATGAAGACGAATTTCGACTTCATCAGATTCTGCCTGTTGGCGAGCCTGTGGCGTTGGACGTACATTAAATCCAATAATAACAGCATTTGAAGCTTCAGCTAAGGTTACATCAGATTCGTTGATGGCACCTACTGCTGAATGGACAACATTGACACGCACACCTTCAACTTCAATTTTAAGGAGTGAAGCTGATAGAGCTTCAACGGAACCTTGAACATCGGCTTTAATAATAACATTAACTGTTTTAACTTCACCAGCTTTAAGGGTGTCAAATAAATTGTCAAGACTAACACGCTGCGTATTTTGACGTTGTTTTAAGAGAGCACGTTTGGCACGTTCTTCACCAGCTGCACGCGCTGCTTTTTCATCTTCATAGACCGCAAAGTGATCACCAGCCATTGGTGTTTCATTAAGTCCTGTAATAGAAACCGGTGTAGATGGAAGGGCAAATTTGACACGACGACCAATATCGTTTGTCATGGCACGAACACGTCCAAAGGTATTTCCAATAACGATAGGATCTTGCACATGTAGGGTTCCTTGTTGAACAAGCAAGGTTGCTACTGCTCCTTTACCTTTGTCCAAACGCGCTTCAATAACGGTACCAATTGCACGTACTGTAGGATCGGCCTTTAATTCTTCAACTTCAGCGACCAATAGAATCGTTTCTAAGAGTTCATCGATATTCTTGTTAAATTTAGCTGAAATTTCAACAAATTCACAGTCCCCACCCCAAGCAGTTGAAATGATACCATATTCTGCAAGTTCAGAGATAACACGCTCTGGGTTAGCCCCTGGCTTATCAATTTTATTGATAGCAACAATAATTGGGACTTCTGCAGCTTTTGAATGGTTGATGGCTTCAATGGTTTGAGGCATAACGCCGTCATCAGCCGCAACGATCAATATGGTAATATCGGTTACAGAAGCTCCACGCGCACGCATGCTGGTAAAGGCCGCGTGTCCTGGTGTGTCTAAGAAGGTTATCTTCTTGCCAGCTTCTTCAATTTGGTAGGCTCCAATATGCTGAGTGATCCCACCAGCTTCTCCTGTAGCAACACGAGAATTACGTAAGGTATCTAGCAAGGTTGTTTTACCATGGTCAACGTGTCCCATAATGGTAACAACGGGTGCCCGTTCAACAAGATTTTCAGGATTTAGGTAAGTTTCATCTTCAAAGAAACGCTCTATATCCGCATCATCAACTTCAACCTTGGCTTTTGCTTCGATGCCATAATCTACCATCAATAATTCAATGGCATCTCCATCTAAAGATTGGTTCTGAGTAGCCATTACGCCCATCATAAATAGTTTTTTAACAATTTCTGCTGGCTCGCGCTTAATACGTTTTGCTATATCGGCAACGGTCATTCCCTCAGTATATTCAAATTCTTTAGGTAATTCATGGAATTTGCGCTCTGTTACTGGTTTTGGAGCTGAGTTATTATTCCGATTGTTCTTGCCTTTTTTAGGTTTCTTATTCCAGTTACTATTTCTTTGATTTCTCACTTGGTTATGATTATTCCAACTTTTCTTATTTTGTTTTTGTCCAGATTCATGTGATTGGTTAAGCTCTTGTGAAGGTTCTGGACGAGATTTTTTACGACGTTTATCTACAGCTTTGACTGGTTCGGCATGAGCTTCCATGACCGAATGAACTGCGATATCCGTTTTGGCTGATGTTTTTTGCTTCTTGGCTTTGGCTATGTCTGCTGCTGCCAATTTTTCTGCTGCAAGCTGCGCTTCTTCTTTAGCAATCTGTGCTAAACGTTTAGCTTCTTGTGCTTGACGGAAATCAAGTTCTCTCTGACGAGTGTACTCCGCATTTTGTTCAGCTTTCAGCGCTGCTGCTCTGGCCTTAAAATCAATTTTACCACTTGTCGGCTGGCCTTGGTTGACCTGACGATTAGCAGTAAAGCGATCATTCTGAGGTCTTTTAGGTTTGAAGGAATCTTTGCGGTTTTGATAAGTATTTGAAGCATTGGCATGCTGATTATCAAAACTTCTTTTCTTGGCTGTTTTCACCTCATTGTGACCAGTATTTCTAGCTTCCTGCTTATGATTGTTTCTCGTTTTATCTGATTGACGAGACTTCATTTGCCATGGTCCACCAGCTTGTTGCCCTGCTGCTTGAGCCTTAGCTCTTGCTTCTCTTTCTGCCTTAAAGTTACGACTTTTGGGTTTAACAACAGTTGGTTTATCAGCTACTGGCTTAGTCTCTGCCGCCTTTTTTTCAACTTTTTCAGTAGAAAGTGGCTTTTGCTCGACTTCTTTTGCCTGTTGAGAGCTATGGTCTTTAGGGAGGGCTGCTTCTTTGACAGTTTCACTCTTCTTATCGGCTTTTGATCCCGCCAAAGCAAAACTAGCAGCTATCTTTTGGGCATCCCCATCTTCAACACTCGAAGCATGGCTTTTAACCTCTAAACCCAAACTTTTAGCTTTTTCAACAACCTCTTTACTTGTTTTCCCTAAATCTTTTGCAATTTCGTGTAATCTTTTCTTTGACAATTTGTGTCCTCCTATTCGTCTATTTCATAAGAGTCCTCATTTTCTTTGAAAATCCAGCATCTGCAATAGCAAGAACCTTTCTTGGTTTTCCTAAAGCAGAACTTAATTCCAGTGTATTAAACACTGTGGAGACTTCTACATTATAAGAATTACTTTTATCTCTTACTTTTTTTGTCACATTTGGTCCGGCATCATTTGCTAAAAAAACAAGTTTTGCTTTTTGGTTCTGGATAGCTTTGATAACTAATTCCTCACCTGAAATAACCCTTCCAGCTCGCTGAGCTAAACCAATGAGATTTGATAATTTTTCTAAATTATTCAAGGCCTAACTCTCTTCTTTTGACTTTGTGATCAACATAAGCAATCAATTCATCGTAAAAACTCTCTGGAACTTCCATTGAGAAACTACGGTTAAAAACCTGTTTTTTCTTAGCTTGAATGGCCTCTTCATTGTCTAACTTAATATAGGCACCCCGACCATTCTTTTTGCCCGTAGGGTCTATAAAGATATCGCCGTCCTTGGTTTTGACAATCCGAAGCAAATCACGTTTGTCAATTATTTCTCCTGAAACAAGTGATTTACGTAAAGGTATTTTTTTTACTTTAGGCATAAAACACCTCTTTTCTTATTCTTCCTCAGTAGTCACTTCAGAAATCGCTACATCAGCTGATGAATCTTCCATTGATGTATCTTCTTTTTCTGCCTCTAAGCGTTCATACTCACTGGCAGATTTAATATCAATACGGTATCCAGTTAGGTGGGCAGCCAGGCGGACGTTTTGTCCTCTTCTTCCGATAGCTAGTGACAATTTGCTGTCTGGAACAACAACTGTTGCACGTTTGATATCTTCATCATCAAAGAGTACCATATCCACTTCAGCTGGAGCAATAGCGTTATAGATAAATTCAGCTGGATCATCAACCCATTGAATAACGTCAATGTTTTCTTCAACTGGAATTTCAATGCCTGTTTTGGCATCGAAACGTTTTGGATGGAATTTACTGATAACCTTTTTAATGTTACTTCCACCACGACCAACGATAGTTCCGATAGCATCTACATTTGGGTTGTGGCTACGTACTGCAACCTTTGTTCTGTCACCAGCCTCACGAGAAACACTCATGATCTCAACAGTTCCATCAAAAACTTCTGGAATTTCTTGCTCCATGATGCGCTTGATAAATTCTGGATGGCTACGGCTTACAAAAACGTTAACTCCTTTAGGATTATTCTCAACCTTATACACATAAACTTCAATGCGATCATGTGATTTAAAGCTTTCACCAGGGATTTGATCCTGATGTGAAAGTTGGGCTTCTAGGGAACCTAAGTTAACATAGATGAAACGTTGATCAAAACGTTCAACGGTTCCTGCCATGATTTCACCTTCATGTTCCTTGTATTCATTGAAGGTAACTTCACGCATTTGACGGCGCATCTTTTCCACGATGGTTTGCTTAGCAGACTGAGCTGCAACTCGGCCAAACTCGGTTACTGATTCTTCGAATTTAATTTTATCACCTAATTCATAAGCTGAGCTGATAGCCAAGGCTTCGCTAAGACTAATTTCCAAACGGCTGTCAAATACTTCTTCAACAACTTCACGAACAGTGAAGACTTGGAAATCACCAGTTTTTTCATTGTATTCAATCACACAGGATTCCGCTTGTCCATAACGACGTTTGTAAGCTGACTTCAATGATTCTGTAACAGCCTCTATGATATCAACTTTGTTGATGTGTTTTTCTTCTTCCAAAATACGGAAGGCTTCTAGCATTTCTTTGCTCATAATCGTATGTGCTTTGCCATTTTCAGCTAAAGCAAAAATTCCTTTCTTAATGTCGTATCACATGTCAATGGTTTTATAATTTCACTGCCAATCGTGCTTTTGCTACTGATTGATAGGGAATGTCGACAGTTTTTTGGCGGGTTTTATCAAGGTAAGTGATTGTTAGGGTCTCTCCATCGAAGCTAACCAAATCACCTTGAAAGATTTTGACCTTATCAATAGCTTTATAAAGGCTGACATTTACATAAGAACCAATAGCCTTCTTTAAACTTTCTGCTGTTTTTAAAGGTCTTTCTAAACCTGGACTAGAAACTTCCAGCATGTACTGGTCGGGGAAGGGATCAGGAGTGATGGTATCCAAAAGTGGGCTTATCACCTCAGTTAAGACAGTTGTATCCTCTACTGTAATACCACCTTCTTTATCAACTAAGATGCTCAGAATATAGTCACTTCCCATTTTTTCATACTCAACATCTACTAACTCATAGGGCGATTCTATGACTGGTCTGACTTTCTCGGTAACTAAGTCTATTATATTTTGATTTGCTATTGTAATGACCCCCTTTACAGTTCTGGTAATAGGTTCTCTTGAACCCAGCAAGGTAAAATTCAATACAAAAGTGGCGAGACATGTCTCACCACCTTTCTGTATTAATTAAGTCTATTATACCACAAATTATTGGAATAGCAAGATGAAAGCATATTTACTTGGAATTTATTTAAAAGAACACTTTTACCTTCTAGCATTTCCACTGCAAAACCAGATAATGCTTTGCTTATTAAAGAATAGAGTTTCCCATATGACTGAAATATAATACAATAGATAGGATCGTTATTTTTTAGGGAGTTTCAATTGAATCAGAAAATGAGAACAGACTTTATTGTAACCTGTTTAAAACTTAAAAATATTCTAAAACTTAGAGACACTTGGTATGGCTTAGTCAGTTTCTTGGTAAGCTATGGACTAGGGTCAATCGTTTTATATAATAACTACTTTGTAGAGTCTGCACATCAGAGCCAAGACCTTGCAATCCACTATTTAGTTCTTCTTTCAATTGCTCTGGGCTTTTTGATGACCAATAACCTCTCCTACAAGTTTTTTTGGCGCCTTACTTTATGGCTCTTATCATTTAACAAGCTATTTCTTGAAATGATCCTACGACCCTACGGCTAAATGACCAGGAGTTTAACTGGTTACAGTTTAAAGAATTTTAGCAGACAGACTCTTTACCCTGCTTATTTATGGCGATCTTATTCCTTTGTAAAAGCCGTTTTTTTAAGTGGAGCAGTTATTTCTTCTTTGAAAAATAGATTACTTTTGGTGATGCTTTTTTCTGCCTAGGATCTAGTTTCTTTACTTATATCAAGGCCAAGGCTAATAAGGATTTTCCTAAAAATGTGCTCGTCCTTTCTTCTGTTTATAACTTTTATAATGTTAATTGGCTGGGCATCAATGCTAATGCACGTTTTCAATCTCTATCTTATGTCTGATTAAAGGCATTAACTGTGGATAAAATGGCTAAGCCTAAGGGATATAATCAAAAAAACATTGAGACCCTGTATCAAAAATATAAAAAAGAAGCAGCCCTAATCAATAAAAATAGATCTGCTAAAATTTCTGATCAAAGTATTACCTATATCTTAAGCGAAGCTTAGCTGATCCAATCCGTTTAGAGGTAATCACCGCCAGCAAAAATCCGCTGGAAAACATTAAAAACATCCAAAGTACTACAACCAGTGGTTTGATGATCTCAGATGGCTATGGTGGCGGAACAGCAAACATGGAATTCCAAAGTATCACTGGTATACCTATGACCAATTTTAATTCAAATATTTCCGTGCTATTTTCAGAAATTTCCCCTAGAATGTCTCTGGTTCCATCACTTAGCCACTTTTACCAACCTGAAAATCGGTTGGTTCTTCATCTTAATAGTGCTAACAACCACAACCGTTCAACCGTCTATCAGAAGTTGAATTTTTCAAAATTCATTGCTATAGAAGGGACAGATCACAAACCAAAAGTTACTGAAAAATATGGCACATACCCAAGTGACCAAGCAATCTACCAAATCGTACTTAACCACTTAAAAGAAGGAAAACACCAGTTCATCTATGCATTGACCATACAAAACCATGGTCCTTATTTAGAAAATGGTGGCTCATATGATATTTCTGCTAGCAATTTCACAGCCAGTCAAAATAAAAAATTGGAAGACTATGCTAATAGACTGGCCCAAACAGATAGGGTAACTATTGATTTCTTAAATCAATTGAAGGCAATAGATAAACCTATTTCTGTTGTTTTCTACGGAGATCACCTGTCCGGATTCTACCCAACAGATTTCTTCAAAAGTAATGATCTGAATAAGCAAACTACAGAATATTTCATTTGGTCAAATAAAACTAATAAGATTTTAAATTATCCACTCATCCGATCAAATGATTTTACTGCCCTCTCACTTGAAACCACAGAGTCTCAGCTCTCACCCTATTATGCTTTACTGAGAAAAAACCTTCCTTCCCAAGACAGTGTGATAGATGAGGTTAGCGCAGAAGATTTAAAATTAATCCAATACGATTTAACCGTTGGCCACTACTACCTAAAAAACTATCCACAGTGCTTTAAGATTAACGGCTAAAAACCACCCTCTCTTTTCTCATAAAGAAAGTAGAAAAGACAAAACAAATAAGGCTGGGATAAACCCAACCTTATTTTTACTAATCTTCATTTGTAAGGGGTGAAAAACGGGTCAAACAAAGAAAACCCTTGATATATCAAGGGTTTGGAAGGAGAGGAGGGGATTCGAACCCCCGAGCCCCGTTAAGGACTACACGCTTTCCAAGCGTGCGCACTCGGCCACTATGCGACCTCTCCATAAATGAAGTTGCTTAGTACAACTTCGATAGTTTACTTAAAAAATGCTTCTACGCGATAAATGACTTGACCCTTGCTGGAGAATTTTTCCTCATACTCGGTCATGACATTGTCTTCCAAATCACTGGCATGTAAATCTAAGCAGACTTCTTTTAAGGTCATACCATATTGTGAAAAACTAGCCAGACTATACTCAAAGAGACCACGATTATCCGTTTTGAAATGAATCTCACCCTTTTCAGGAAGTATCTTCTCATAGGTATCTAGGAAGTCCTTATAGGTTAAACGTCTCTTTTCGTGCCTTGTTTTTGGCCAAGGATCTGAAAAGTTGAGATAAAGTAAATCAATCTCACCGTCTTCAAAATAATTTCTTAGACTAGAACCATCAACTCTTAATAGTTTAACATTTTTTGCCTGAGATTCAAGTACTTTATCTAAGGCATAACTTAAAACTGAAAGTTGAATATCAATACCAATATAATTGATATCTGGATGCCTAAGAGCCATTCCAGTGATAAAACCACCTTTACCAGAACCAACTTCTACGTGGATGGGGTTTGTATTGCCAAAAACTTCTTGCCACTTTCCCTTAGCTTCCTCGGGATTTAAAATAACATAGTGGGGATGGTTTTCTAAATGCTCTTTTGCACCTTTTCTTTTTCTAACTCGCATTATTTCTTTCTAAATCTGTCTCTAAACCTACGAAGGGCATAAATTTCTTGGTTAACATGTTCCATATCTCTCTTATCAAAACATCTTAAAATCTGAGTTAAATAAGATAACTGACCATACCAGATAATTTTGCGCATGACTTTCTCGTTATTTTTATAACCATAGAAAGACAGCCATTCTGGCCAGCGAGATTCTGGGATATAATGACTCAACAAATAAGCCACGTCATACATCCTATCTGTTAGTCTAACTGAATCCCAGTCGCAGAGATAAATCATCCCACTGGTTGTAATAATCCAGTTACTGTGCTTGATATCACCATGAACAATGGTTGCAACTTCCGCACGAAACCCTGGTAGGCTCTTTTTCAATTCCTTAACAACACCTTGCAAGTAAGAATTGTTTTGAATCTGCATAGGAGCATTTTGCTCAAAATCCGCCAACAAATCATAGGGATTTTCAATCTTGTAATTCAATTGAAGGAGCTGATTAACCAGTTGTTTTGACTTATGCAGACGAGACATAATGTGAATAATCTGTTTACTATTCATATCCTGTCTGGTCAAAATCCTACCATCTAACCACTCTTGGGCACTCATCATGTCCCCATTTCCCATCCGTTTTGCCCACAATAATTGAGGGGCAATCTGCTCCTTTGCTAGGGCAGGCAAAATTGGAGTTGTATTGAGTTTGATAAAGACACTGTCACCATTTGGATAAGTCCCTTTATAGGCCTTGCCACTTTTACCTTTTAAGGGCGTCAATGTTAAATCTTGTTCTGTTACGGTCACCTTATCGCCCTCCATTTCTATTTCAAATCATTTAATCCTATTTTACTTGTTTTAGGCTACTTAGTCAATTATGTTCTTCAACTTATAGGGAAGGTAAAAAAGATTGATTAAAAGCATAATTAAAAATAATAGCAGAGCAGAGAGCAAGCTTTGACTAAAGGGTAATTCTATACAGAGGCAAAGAAGGCTAAGAGCTCTCAAAAAGGCCAGTAGATTCTTAGCTTTTTGGTCACTATTTTTAGGATAAAGAATGCTTAGATAGTGATAATCAAAATGATGATAAAGAGCAATCAACTGAAAGAGCAAGAGATAATTAAAGGTTGCAGCTAAAATCAAAGCCAAGTAGCTATTAGACACAAAATAAAGAGCTAGGGTAGCCAGCAAGGTCAGTCTTACAAATAACCCCAGATAATCTGAACTTCGTAAAAAGGCTCTGAGATAAAGGTTTGTCCACAATTTTGAACTGGTCTTTTTAACCAAGGAAAGAACCACATTAAGGTAAGAACGATCTTTAAAACTTGTTGATACACCTTTCACATTTGTAAAAAGAGAATAAAATCCCAGAACTTTTTGCTTACGTTGACTTTCCAGCAAAATAGCTTCCTGCCAATTCAAATGATCCCCACAGAATAAAGCAGCCACTTTTCTTTTTAGAATGACCCATTTTAAGAAGAGTAAGAGAAGAAAAACTCCCCAAAAAAGAAGGAAAGAAAAGCCTAATTTCAAGAAAAGAGGATATAAAACGAGAAGTGCAAGACTTTGCAAGCCTCCCCAAAAAAGAAAGGCTCTTTGTCCTGCTTTTTTAAGATGTTCTCCAACTTCAACTTCTTTACTGAGCAAGTAATGACTGTCTGCCTTCTCCAAGTAGCTGGCTATTGTCCCCATATTCAAAAGCAGAGCTATGATGACAATTAATAGGAAAAAGATAGGGAGATGATTCTTAGGAAAATTTTTTAAAAGGCTGCTATATTGGAAAAGCACATACCCTAATAAAAATAAGAGAACCAAAACAAAATGATCATTAAAAACATAAGGCAGATACTTTTGATGTAATTTTTGAAAGGCCAAGCGTCTTTTATTAAATAACTCTGTCATTTCACACCTCTTTTGTCAGTGCTAAATAGATATCATTTAAGCTAGCATTTGGACTAGCAAAACTTTGACGTAACTCCTCTAAACTCCCTTGTGCTCTGACTTGCCCCTTGTGCAAGATAACAAAGCGATCGCACATTTTTTCAGCAGAATCTAAAACATGGGTACTCATCAAGATTGATTTCCCTTTTTTCTTTTCTTCTTCTAAATAGGCTACCAAATCAGAAATAGCTAAAGGGTCAAGACCGAGGAAGGGCTCATCAAGGATAAACAAACTAGGGTCAATGATAAAGGCACATATAATCATAACCTTTTGCTTCATCCCTTTTGAAAAGTGACTAGGATACCAGTCTAGCTTATCTGTCAATCGATAGGTTTCTAATAGTGGTTTGGCTCTATTCTGGGCAAGCTCAAGGTCAATATCATAAGCCATGGCAATGGTTTCAATATGCTCTCTTAGGGTTAACTCCTCATATAAGGCTGGTGTTTCTGGAATAAATCCAATTTTTTTTCGATAGTCAGCCTTGTCTGTGTCCAGACTCAGTCCATCAATAGTAATCTTTCCTTTATAAGGCTGTAAAAGTCCAATAATTTCATTGATAGTGGTAGACTTTCCAGCGCCATTTAATCCGATCAATCCAACCAGCTCACCGTTTTCAACTGTGAATGATACTTCTTTTAAAACAGGGATATTAATATAGCCCCCTGTAACATTTTCAATTTTTAACATACGCATTCTTTCTATAATTTGATATACTTGTAATGTCTATTATAACAAAATCAAGTAAAGAAGGTGACAGAAAATGGAAGATTGCATTTTTTGCAAAATTATAAATGGTCATATCCCATCATCAAAAATTTATGAAGATGAGCAAGTGATAGCTTTTCTTGATATTTCACAAACAACACCTGGACACACTCTCCTAGTGCCCAAAAAACATGTGCGAAATATTTTAGATATGGATCAAGAAACAGCAGCAGAAACTTTTTCACGTCTACCTAAACTGGCTCGCGCTGTGCATAAAGCAACAGATGCTCTTGCTATAAACATTATCAATAACAATGAAGCACTAGCTGGCCAAAGTGTTTTTCATGCCCATATCCATATTGTTCCACGCTACAGCGAAGACGATGGCATTTCAATTTCTTATACAACACATGAACCAGATTTTGAAAAGCTAGGCTTACTAGCTGATAAAATAAAGAAAGAGGTTATCTAATGACATTCAAGTCTCTTTTAGCAGTTGGACTCACTTCCTTTGTAGCCTATGAAGCCTACAAGCATAGGACTCATCTAAAAAACACCATCAAAGGTGTAAAGGATGATAAGGATCTCATTCAGTTGGATCTTGATAAAATCAAGGCAAATCTTGAACTGATCCAAAAAGAAACAAGAAAAGTTCAAGAGCTTAGCGATGATCTTAACCATAAATTACGCGTCTTTAATCAAGAAAGCCAACCGGTCATTGACCAAATCAAAAATCGCATGGCCAAATACCAAGCGAAGACAGAATAATCTAAAAAAACAGTTCTCGCGAACTGTTTTTTACTTTAATTATCACTTGTTGGGCTAGTAGAAGGAACCGGAGCTACCGGTGTTGTAGCAGCATTTGAGCTAGCAGTTGCTGCTGTCCCCTGTTCACTAGAATAGTTGTTGGCGCCGGATGAATAATCGCTTGCAGGGGTACTACTTTCTGGTGGAATAATGTTCACACTATTATCTGACCCAGAATAGTAGTTTCCTGCATCTGAATTTCCTGAGTAGCCTGAATATTGGTCACTGGTATTTGGTTGTGAGCTATCCCCTTCATACCCTGAACCTTCTCCTCTAGTCTTTGCTTTCTTAAACTTACTAGAACCTCCCCCATAAAGAACCTCATAGGTTATAGCACTGGTTTTTAGTTCTGTCAGTTTTGATAAACCAAGCTCACGCCTAATATTATTTTGGACTTCCAAAAGATGATCTTCTGTGACGATTTGATAAGATCCACCATCTGCAAGAGTAGCATCCTCACCTTTTAATTGGTAAGATTTAATATTTTTCAAGGCATCCGCATATCCCAATAAGCTAGGAATTGTAGATGAAGATATCTCAATGTTAGTTTGCATATTGTTACTTACAGCATGCAATATTTTGCGGTAAGAGCTGACACTGTTTAGGGCAAGAACTTTCTTTAGGACTTTTTGAATAACGATACGTTGACGTTTTTGACGTCCATAGTCTCCTTCAGGATCATCATAACGCATTCTAGCATAAACAAGAGCCTGCTCTCCGTTTACCTTATGAGTTCCTGGTGCGACTGTTGCCTGATATTCAGGTTCATTTTCAGAGATGGAAATAGGAAAGTTAAACTCGTTGGTAACAGTGATACCACCAACTGCATCCACCAGATCAATAAGACCCTGCATGTTGATTTGGATATAGTTGTCAATAGTCATATTGAGCAAATTTTGAACGGTCATAATGGCCATCTTGGCACCACCAGCCGCATAGGCAGCATTTAGCTTAGCTTCTTGTCCATTCATACTATTTGATTCTGGGCCAGTAAGTTTGATCAGAATATCTCTTTCAAGACTGGTCATGGTTGTTTTTTTGGTTTTAGGATTGATGGTGACTAGAATCATTGAGTCACTATTACCTTCCCATCTTGATTTACGTTCTGAGGAACCAGTGTCCACTCCCATCAAGAGTATAGAGAAGGGTTTTGTTTGTTGAATAGCTGTACTTTTAGTTTTAGAGGTTGAAAAGTCCTTAAAAGTCTTTGACAATTCTCCAGTCGAAAAAGTATAAGCACTTGTAGCATAAATACCAACAGCTATAAGAGTAGCCATTATAATAGCCGTTATCATCAATACTATTTTTTTTCCAATTTTCATCTATTTTTTATCCTCAAAGACTTTACCCATTAGATAAAGATCTAAAAACTCTCCATTTTTAGTTTTGGCACTTTTTTTCCGAGTGCCTTCGATTTCAAAACCGAATTTTTCATAGAGTTTCAAAGCTCTTGTATTTCGTTTTTGAACTTCTAATTCCAATTTTTTAATCTGAGGGCTATACTCTGCCCAATCTACAGCTAATGCCATCAAATCACTGCCTAGCCCATAGCCTTGGTAGCCCTCTCTAATGGCAATAAAGAGATCAGCAATATGGCTGTCAGATTCTTTTTGACCAGCTTCTAAATTGACTAAGCCGACAACTTTATCATCAACTTTTACTAAAAGACAAATCCTATCTTGAGCCTGCAATTGTTCTTCAATGAATTGCTCCATAAAGCTTAGGTCTGCTGAGGCTACTAGTTCTGTATCGCTAATATAATCAGTCTCCTCAATTATCTGACCAAGACAGCTTAAGAGTTGACTAGCGTCTGCCGTAGTGGCTTCTTCTATTGTTACCTGATGTTCAGACATCCTTTAATCCTTCGATGATTTTCTCAGAAGCTTTGCCATGAGCTTCTAGCTCAAGGTCTCTCACTAAGCCATTTTTCTTTAATCTTATTTGCAGATAGTCATCCAAAAGAGACTGATCTAAAAGGTCGCCCCATTCAATAACAGTAACCCCGTCGCCAAAAATAAAATCGTCTAAATCAATCGAATCAGGATCATCACCAATGCGATAGACATCTAAATGATAGAGAGGTAAGCGTCCCTCATATTCTCTAACAATTGTATAGGTAGGGCTTTTGACCATTTGGCTAACACCAAGTCCCTTGGCAATACCTTTGGTAAGGGTGGTCTTGCCAGCACCTAAGTCGCCAGACAAAGTAATGATAGTCTTTTTTTGTAATTTTTGACCTAAATGATAACCAAACTTAATAACTTGGTCTTCGCTCATACCGTTCATTCTATAAAACATAAAAATATTATAGCAGAATTCATATAGACTTCCAAGTACAATCTTGCAGTGAGGATTGAATCAAAAAAGGTGCTTAAAGCACCTTTTCTGAGATTATAAAATTGCCAAAATAATAAAGTTTAAAATGAATAGGAAGGTTGCACCCCACAAGATAGGATGAACTTCTTTTGCTTTTCCTTTAACAACCTTAACTAAGCAATAGAAAATAAATGCGCCAGCGATACCGTATGAAATAGAATAACACAAAGCCATAAAGAAGGCTGCGAAGAAGGCTGGAAGCGCATCTTCAAAGTTACTCCAGTCAACATCTAGGAATGAAGATACCATCATAACCCCAACGATAATCAAGGCTGGAGCTGTAGCTGCGGCAGGAACAATTCCAACTAAAGGTAATAAGAGAGTTGAGAGGATAAAGCAGACAGCTGTTGAAAGAGCCGTCAAACCTGTCCGTCCTCCTTCTGCAATACCAGCAGCTGATTCAACATAGGTTGTTGTGTTTGATGTACCAAACAAGGCTCCAATTGAAGTTCCAATAGCATCCGCAAAAAGAGCGCGATCCATTTTTGAACTGAAACCTTTACTGTTTTCAAGTGCTGCTTCATCTTCTGCAGAAAAGATTCCCGTACGACGACCAGTACCAATGAAGGTTCCGATGGTATCAAAAGTATCAGATAGAGAAAAGGCAAAGATAGTCATGAATACCAAAGGTAGGCGACTTGACTGGCTAAAGAGTGAAGACATGCCAGAAAATGCCGCTAAGAAGGTGCTGCCTAATTCATTAAAGGCTGAGCCAATGTGATTAGCACCAAAGTTGACAGTCGATAGATCAACAACTCCCAAAGGAATGCCCACTAGGGTTGTTATGACGATACCTAATAAGATACCACCACGAACATTTTTGATGACTAGAACCGCCATTAGAAGGAGACCAAAAATAGCTAAGAGAACACTTGGATTAGTGAAGTTAGAGATAGCAGGAACCACACCACCATTAGCATTAACAGAAAAGATACCATTTGCAAAGGTCTTTGCAGTCGCTTTGGTAGGTTCTACCCCATTGACAGCGACTATATTTCCCTGAGACAGGGAAAACTCAATGATGTTAGCATTCTTAAAACCAAGATAAGCTACAAAAACACCGATCCCGCCACCAATAGCATGTTGTAAGCTTAGTGGGATAGCTTTGATAATGCTTTTACGAACTTTGGTTACTGTAATAAAAATATTAAATAAACCACAGATGAAAACCATTGCTAGAGCTTCTTGCCAAGAAAAGCCAAGAGCAAATACGACTGTATAGGTAAAGAAAGCATTTAAGCCCATACCTGGAGCAAGTGCGTAAGGAACGTTAGCAAATAATCCCATAATTAAAGTAGAAACAGCTGCAGAAATAATGGTTGCTAAAAAGACCGCCTTTGTTGGCATACCTGCTGCACCCAAGATACTTGGATTGACAAACAAGATATAAGACATGGCAAAAAATGTTGTCAGCCCTGCTACAATTTCAGTAGAAACGGTCGTTCCGTTCTCTTTCAAATTAAAAAACTTTTCCATTTAGATGGAGTCTCCTTAAGATAATATAAATAAAATTAAAAAAGCGTCCTCGCTAATGATTAGCTTCCCCTTACTATGATTAGTCATCTTATTGTGAATGATATGTAAAGCATATCATGTGACTCTATTTTTATCAAACCTTTCATGAGATTTTTTGTAAAATGTTCGGATTTTAAGCACTTCGACCCACTTTTTTACAAACTTGCCTGTTTTTTCTTATTTAAATAGACAAATTTCCCGAATTAAAGAAAAAGTTTTTCTTTTTTGATACTTTTCTTAGCTGGTGAGAGAAAACTCCTTTCTTTTAAGAACTCCAGGCCTAACTTTTGACTGTCATAAGGTTTTTCTGAGAAATAATCACCTATAAATTGTTAATCAAATGACTTTAGCTGTTTTTCTACTTCCTATTTTCTGTTATAATTTACCCATGAATAAAAAAATAATTGCACTTGATTTAGATGGAACACTTCTCCATCATGACAATACCATTTCAGACTATAGCAAAAAAGTCATTAAAAAAGTACAAGAAAAAGGTCATTATGTACTCATTTCTACAGGTCGTCCTTATAGAATGGCCTTAGATTATTATATGCAATTAGAGTTAAAGACACCTATTATTACCTTTAACGGCTCTCTGACCCACATGCCCGAACAAAAATGGGAGCATGAACATAATGTGACATTAGATAAGAAGTATTTATTAAAAATGCTGGACTGCCAGGATGACTTTAAGATGGATTTCATTGCCAGTGAATACCGGAAAAACTTTTATATCACTATGGAAAACCGGGATAAAATCAACCCTCAGCTCTTTGGTGTCGATGAAATCACCAATAAAATGAGTTTAAAAATTGAAAAGATCACCCGAGATCCTAATGCTCTATTGATGCAAAGTCATCATGAAGATAAATATGCCTTAGCCCAGGACATAAGATCCTTCTTTAATGATGAAATTGAGGTTGATTCTTGGGGAGGGCCACTAAATATCTTGGAGGTTTCTCCTAAGAACATTAATAAGGCCTATGCTCTTAATTATCTACTCAATCTTTTTAATAAGGATAGAGCAGACCTGATTGCTTTTGGCGACGAGCATAACGATATCGAAATGCTAGCCTTCGCTGGAATCGGTTATGCTATGAAAAACGCTAACTCCGTTCTCCTACCTTATGCTGACCAGCAGCTTGACTATTCCAATGAAGAAGATGGGGTTGCTAGGAAATTAGAAGAGCTTTTCTTATAAATGGAAACGAAACTACTTTTTTCATGAAAGTAGTTTTTTAAGGTCTCATTTTGCCTGTTTTTAAAATTAGGATTTTCAGATTATTTTTCATTTTTTCACCATTTTTTCTGCATATTTACCAAATATTATTGGTATATAATGCCCTTTTTTAGAATAAAAATGATTATATCTTATTAATTCGTGAAAATAGTTACAAACTTAATAATATTTTTGAAAAAGGTATTGCTTTTTCATTGAAAACGTTTTAAAATAAAGACGTTCTTGAATTTCGTTTTCTTGAAAAAGAATTGCCAAAAGGATTTTTTGGAAGGAGATTATTCTTTTTCAATTAAACGAGAAAATACAATATAAGGAGGAAGAACAAGAATGGGTATCGGTATTATTATTGCCAGCCATGGTAAATTTGCTGAAGGTATTCATCAGTCTGGTTCTATGATTTTTGGTGAACAAGAAAAAGTTCAAGTTGTAACTTTTATGCCAAACGAAGGACCTGACGATTTGTATGGACACTTCAACAATGCTATCGCACAATTTGATGCTGATGATGAAATCCTAGTTCTAGCTGATTTATGGAGTGGTTCACCCTTTAACCAAGCTAGTCGCGTGATGGGAGAAAATCCTGAACGTAAAATGGCTATCATCACAGGTCTAAACTTGCCTATGCTTATTCAAGCTTACACTGAACGTCTTATGGATGCTAGTGCAGGTGTTGAAAAGGTTGCCGCAAATATTATTAAAGAATCTAAAGAAGGTATTAAAGCACTTCCTGAAGAACTTAATCCTGTTGAAGAAACTGCTGTTGCAGCAGCTGCTCCAACACATCAAGCAGCTATTCCAGCTGGAACTGTCATCGGCGATGGCAAATTGAAGATCAATCTTGCACGTATTGACACTCGTCTCTTACATGGACAAGTTGCTACAGCTTGGACACCTGCTTCTAAAGCAAACCGTATCATCGTTGCATCTGATGAAGTGGCACAAGATGATCTTCGTAAACAGTTGATCAAACAAGCTGCTCCTGGCGGTATTAAAGCTAACGTTGTTCCAATCAGCAAATTGATCGAGGCTTCAAAAGATCCTCGTTTTGGAAACACTCATGCTTTGATTCTTTTCCAAAACCCTCAAGATGCCCTTCGTGCTGTTGAAGGTGGTGTGGAAATCGCAGAATTGAACGTTGGTTCAATGGCTCATTCAACCGGTAAAACAATGGTTAACAACGTTTTATCTATGGACCAAGATGATGTTGCTACCTTTGAGCGTTTGCGTGACTTAGGCGTTAAATTTGACGTGCGTAAAGTTCCAAATGACTCTAAGAAAAACCTATTTGAACTGATTCAAAAAGCTAACGTTAAATAGTGCTAGCTTTACTAGGCAGACTTTTACGTCTCTTTAACTAGTATTGTTCATTAAAAATTAACTCACAAACGAAAGGATTTATCATGTCAGATATTTCATTAATTTCTGCAATTTTGGTCGTTGTCGTTGCCTTCTTTGCTGGTCTTGAAGGTATCCTCGACCAATTCCAAATGCACCAACCACTTGTTGCATGTACTCTTATCGGTCTTGTAACTGGACACCTTGAAGCTGGTGTTATGCTTGGTGGTACTCTTCAAATGCTTGCTCTTGGTTGGGCAAACATCGGTGCCGCTGTTGCACCAGACGCTGCCCTTGCTTCTGTAGCTGCTGCTATTATCATGGTTAAAGGTGGCGACTTCACTAATAAAGGGATTACCTTTGCTTACTCTACAGCTATCCCACTTGCTGTAGCAGGTCTTTTCCTTACAATGATCGTTCGTACTTTGTCAACTGCCCTTGTACACGCTGGTGACAAAGCTGCTCTTGAAGGAAACTTCAAAACTATTGAACGTCTTCACTTTACTGCCCTTCTTTTACAAGGTCTTCGTATTGCTATCCCAGCAGCTCTTCTTGTAGCTGTACCAACTTCAGTTGTGCAATCTGTATTGAACTCAATGCCAAACTGGTTGAATGAAGGTATGCAAATCGGTGGTGCTATGGTCGTAGCCGTTGGTTATGCTATGGTTATCAACATGATGGCTACTCGTGAAGTATGGCCATTCTTCGCACTTGGTTTTGCCCTAGCTGCTCTTACTAAGTTAACACTTATCGCTATGGGTGTTATCGGTGTTTCTATTGCCTTCATCTACTTAAACCTTTCTAAAAAAGGTGGTAACGGTGGTGGTTCAGCTGGTTCTGTTGACCCAATCGGCGATATCCTGGAAGACTACTAGAAAGGGGTAAGACAAATGACTGAACAAATTAAATTAACAAAAACTGACCGTCAACGTGTTTGGTGGCGTTCACAATTCTTGCAAGGTTCTTGGAACTACGAACGTATGCAAAACATGGGTTGGGCTTATGCACTTATCCCAGCACTTAAAAAATTATATGTAACAAAAGAAGAACGTGCTGCTGCTCTTGAGCGTCACATGGAATTCTTTAACACTCATCCATACGTAGCTGCTCCTATCATCGGTGTTACTTTAGCCCTTGAAGAAGAAAAAGCTAACGGAACTCCAATCGATGACAAAGCTATCCAAGGGGTTAAGATTGGTATGATGGGACCTCTTGCCGGTATCGGTGACCCAGTATTCTGGTTTACAGTTCGTCCTATCTTAGGAGCTCTTGGTGCTTCACTAGCTTCAACTGGTAATATCGTTGGACCACTTCTCTTCTTCTTTGGATGGAACATCATCCGTATGGCCTTCTTATGGTATACTCAAGAATTTGGTTACAAAGCTGGTTCTGAAATTACCAAAGACATGTCAGGTGGTATCCTTCAAGACATCACTAAAGGTGCTTCAATCCTTGGTATGTTCATCCTTGCCGTACTTGTACAACGTTGGGTATCAATCAACTTTACTGTAAACCTACCAGGTAGACAGTTAGCTGAAGGAGCATATGTTGTTTTCCCAGACGGAGCTGTTAAAGGTGCTGAATTAAAAACAATCCTTGGTCAAGCTATGGGTGGTATGAGCCTTGATAAGGTTCAAACTCAAACCCTTCAAGGTCAGTTGGATTCACTTATCCCTGGCTTAGCTGGATTACTTCTTACATTCCTATGTATGTGGTTATTGAAGAAAAAAGTATCACCAATTGCAATCATCATCGCTTTGTTTGCCTTTGGTATCCTTGCTCACCTTGCTCACATCATGTAATACAAAGATGAAGTCTGGGCTCGCCCAGGCTTTTCTTTTTTGATGAAATGGTGAAATGATTCTCTAAATTATGCTATAATAGCAAGAAATAATAGCTACTGAAAGGAAATCTAATGGCTCAGTCCTTAAACACAAAAGTCGATTATCAAACAAAAGTAGTTTCCTACCTTGGACTAGGAGGAAAAGTTGGCAACATACTATTAGGTGATAAGGCTATTGAATTTTATAACGATAAAAATGTCGAAGACTATATCCAAATTCCATGGAATTCTATTAACCAAATCGGTGCAAATGTCTCCGGTCGTAAGGTTAGCCGACATTTTGAAATCTTTACTGATCAAGGAAAATTTTTATTTGCATCCAAGGATTCTGGAAAGATATTGAAAATTTCCCGTGAGCATATTGGAAATGATAAGGTTGTCAAACTGCCTACATTGATTCAGATCATCTTTCAAAAATACTTTAAGAGAAAAAAATAACAGACAATCACTATAAAAAACTTCCTTAAAAACTCTTATCAGCTTTTAAGGAAGTTTTTTTATATTTCTTGAAAAGGAAACATGCGATCTATCCACTTCATTAATTGGGCCACCCTCAACCACTCAAAGATATGGAAGCGACTTTTTTCTATGAGAAAGGCAAAGCCATAGATGAGGATGCTGACTCCCAGTATTAAAAAAGGATAGAGTAAAATATGGACATGAACAAAAGGTTCTGCAAAATCACGAATAACGAATCTTACCAAGAGCGGGTGTAAATGAGCCAGGTAGACACCAAGTGTTGCAGGTGAGACCACTCTTATAAAGGTAAAGAGAAAATGTTCTGGGGTAATAACCATTTTTGCAAAGATAATAAACAAGGAGATGGCACCCAAACTTAAACTTGGGGATACATACCAGTACCAGATATCACCAACTAAAAATTTCATAACATAGGTAATGGCCATGCAAAGAAAGTAAAGACCCAGAAGTTTTTTGGTACTAAATTGCTTGAGATTAATACGATGCAAATAAGCACCGACAATATATAAAATAATCAACCAGGTCATCTCAAAACCCTTACTGAGTGAAAATTCTGGTACAGGATTATTCATTAAAGCGGGCAAGAGAGAAAATACAACTATAATCAGAATAACTAAATTGCGAAGCTGACTATTACTTAAGGATCTGATACCTCCATTAATCATAGGCATAAAGACCAAGAGGCCAAAGTAGGCTGTCATATACCAGTACTCTCCACTAACAATTGGGAAAAAGGCGTGACGCCAATCATTGAAGCTTACTGGGAAGCCACAAAGGGCAAAGAGTGCCGTGATCGTAAAAGTGTAAAAGAAAACTTGTAGCCAAATATTAGCTAACTTAGAATACTTGTAAGTAGCATTTGCGCCCACATAACCGCTGATAAGGGCATAGCAATTAACCGCTCCATAGACCAAAACCTGCATAATCCAAGTCGTTACAAAATAAGAATCTGCCTCTCCTGATACGGTAGATCGCAGCCCTCCCTTACCTAGAACATGAGTAATCACTATCATAAACATCGAAATAATTCTCAGTAAATCTAGACCATAATGGTGTTCTCTTACTTTTTTTGTTTTTGCTATCATAGAAATATTTTATCACATGTTTTTTAATAATACCATTTGCTAAATATTTTAAACTTATCTCATAATACTGTTTACATTTAAAACTTTTTTGATATAATAGTCCTATCGGATAAGTAGTATTTTTTTCTTTTCAGAAAGTCTGTGGTCGCTGTAAACAGATAAGGGAAAAATGTGAAATTCTACCGAATAAACAATTTTATAACAATTAAGTGCACAGATTGTGAAGCTGGATGGAACCGCGCAAAAGCGCTCCAGCATATCACCATCTGTGTTTTTATTTTAAAAAAGGAGATTCAATATGCTAGATTTAAAACGTATCCGTACTGATTTTGACACTCTTGCCGCAAAGCTTAAGCATCGTGGCGTTTCTGAAGAAACCTTGACAAAACTACGTCAACTAGATGAAAAACGCCGTCAATTATTGGTGCAAACTGAAGAGCTTAAGGCTGAACGTAACACATCTTCAGCTGCTATTGCTCAAGCCAAACGTCAAAATGAAGATGCAAGCCAACAAATTGCTCAGATGCAAAAGCTGTCTACAGAAATTAAAACCATTGATACAGAACTAGCAGCTATTGATGACCAGGTAAAAGATATCATAACCTGTCTTCCAAATACGCCACATGATTCTGTTCCAATTGGTGCTGACGAAGATGAAAATGTCGAAGTTCGTCGTTGGGGAACTCCTCGTGAATTTGATTTTGATATCAAAGCTCACTGGGATATTGGAGAAGATCTAGATATCCTTGATTGGGAACGTGGTGCTAAGGTTACCGGAACTCGCTTCTTATTCTATAAAAACCTTGGTGCACGCCTTGAACGTGCTATCTATAATTTCATGTTAGATGAACACATCAAAGAAGGCTACCAAGAAATGATTACCCCTTACATGGTTAATCACGACTCAATGTTTGGTACTGGACAATATCCAAAATTCAAGGAAGATACCTTTGAACTAGATGGCACAAACTTTGTCCTCATCCCTACTGCAGAAGTACCTTTAACCAACTATTACCGAGGTGAAATCTTAGAAGGCAAGGACCTTCCTATTTACTTCACAGCTATGAGCCCATCATTTCGTTCTGAAGCCGGATCTGCTGGACGTGATACCCGTGGTTTAATTCGTTTACACCAATTCCATAAAGTAGAGATGGTTAAATTTGCTAAACCAGAACAGTCTTATGATGAATTAGAAAAAATGACTGCCAATGCTGAAAACATCCTTCAAAAATTAAATCTTCCTTACCGTGTCATTACCCTATGTACTGGTGACATGGGCTTCTCAGCGGCTAAGACTTATGATTTAGAAGTTTGGATTCCAGCTCAAAATACCTATCGTGAAATCTCAAGCTGTTCAAACACTGAAGACTTCCAAGCTCGCCGGGCACAAATCCGTTACCGTGATGAAGCTGATGGCAAAGTCAAACTCCTTCATACCTTGAATGGTTCAGGCTTAGCTGTTGGACGTACTGTAGCTGCAGTCTTAGAAAACTACCAAAATGAAGATGGTTCTGTCACTATCCCTGAAGTGCTTCGTCCTTACATGGGCGGCCTTGATACTATCAGACCAAAAAAATAAAGAGAAGGTTGGCCTAGGCCAACCTTCTCTTTATTTTTTATAATAGCCACCCTTGATACCTAGATATTCCTCCAGGGTTTTTCCGGAATGCGCTATTTCACTAGCTTCTTTTCCAATATAGCGAATATGCCAAGATTCTGCCCGATAGCCGGTGATCTTCTCTTTTTCTGGTAAATACCTAACAATAAAGCCATAGTCCGGAGCATGCCTAAAAAGCCAGTCAGAAGCTGACTTTTCTTCTAGCAAGTTCCCTTGGCTATCAATTAAATCAAAAGCTAATCCTGTTTGATGTTCACTATAACCAGGTCTTGCTGAATAGAGGTCTGCATTTTCCTTCCCGTCTCTTATGACATAATTTTCATAAAGTTGACTTTGCGTCTCATAAGAACGAAAACCACTATACTGGTCACTAAGAGCAAAGCCCTGTTTTTTCATCTGAACTTTCAGCTTTAAAAAAGCTGACTTAGCTTGTGGATTTTCACCAGGATTATAATCTTTGGAAAGGGGAAAACTCTTATTGACGATAATGATATCACTATATTTTCCTGGTATGCTGTAAAAAGACCCATTGTATTTCACAGCAACTGTCTTTGAACTAGCAGTATTTGGCTTCTTAGCTAATCTGCTTAAGGACTGTATTTTTGCATTGGCGGAATTGGAAAATCCTTCTTGTAAGTGACAGGCTGTTAAGAGAAAAATAAGTGAGATTAAAGTAAGGTATTTTATTGGTTTCATTGAACTCTCTCCTGAAAGTATTTAAAAATCCTATACTAGTAGGATTTTTAATATTTTCTAAAACGATTATACCTTTTTTCCAGCAATTCATCTAGGGGCAACTCTCTTAAACTGGTCAAAGTGCTAAACAAGCTTTTTTTAATCTCTTCAACAATTTCACTGGTAAAATAGCCACGCTCAGGAATAATGCGGTCAATGACCTCCATACGATAAAGTTCCCTTGCAGTTATTTTCATCAGTTCTGCTGCTTCTGTTGCCCTGGTGCCATCTTTCCATAAAATAGAAGCAAAGCCCTCAGGACTCAATACGGCATATATGGTATTTTCAAGCATCCAAACCTGATCTGCCAAAGCCAAGGCTAGGGCACCACCAGAACCACCTTCTCCAATGATAATGGCAATAATAGGAACCTTTAGGTCACTCATTTCAAGCAGATTTCTGGCAATGGCTTCACCTTGTCCTCGCTCTTCAGCTCCAACACCAGGATATGCTCCTGCTGTATTAATCAGGGTAATGATTGGACGACCAAATTTTTCAGCCTGTTTCATTAACCTTAAAGCTTTTCGGTAACCTTCAGGATTTGGTTGACCAAAATTACGTTTCAAATTATCCTGTAGGTTAGAACCCTTTTGAATACCCACCAGGGTTACAGGCATCTCCTGTAAATAACCAATGCCGCCAATTACAGCTCCATCATCTGCAAATTGACGATCTCCATGGAATTCCATGAAGTCATCTAAGATCAAAGAAGCATAGTCTAAGGCACTTAGTCTTCCTTGATCTCTTGCTTCTTTAAGAATACGTGAAACTTCTGTCATTTGTCACCTCCATGAAAGGCAAGAAGGCGCGCAATCACCTCTGGTAGATCTGTTCGTTTGACGATAGCATCAACAAAACCATGTTCTAATAAAAACTCAGCCTTTTGAAAGCCTTCCGGCAGGTCTTCTCTGACCGTTGTTTCTATAACCCGCCTTCCAGCAAAACCAACTAGAGATTGTGGTTCGGCAAGAATAACATCGCCTTGCATAGCAAAACTAGCTGTCACTCCACCAGTGGTTGGATCTGTCAGAATAGTTAAATAGAATAAACCAGCATTGGAATGCTTTTTGACAGCTGCAGAGATCTTGGCCATCTGCATAAGGCTCATTATCCCTTCTTGCATCCTAGCACCTCCTGAAGCTGTAAAAATTATAAGTGGCAACCTTTCCTTAGTGGCCAACTCAATCAAGCGTGTTAGTTTCTCTCCAACTACTGTCCCCATACTGGCCATAATAAAACGAGAATCCATAATGGCAAGTGCTGCCTTTTGTCCTTTGACACGTCCAGTTCCCGTTAAAACAGCTTCATGCAAGCCTGTCTTACTTCTGGCCATCTCTATTTTTTCTTGGTATTTAGGAAACTGTAAGGGATCCTTACTTTCAATATCCGTAAATAGCTCGGTAAAGGAGCCTTCGTCTACCGTGATCATCAACCTTTCCTGAGCTGATATCCTAAAATTATAAGAACACTTAGGACACACCTTAAGAATACCCAAGTCTTTTTGATAAATGAGGTGCTTACAGGATGGACACTTAGCAAATAATTCCTCAGGAACTTCTGGAATCTTATTGTTTAAAGGCCCTTTGAGAGAATTATTGGGAGTTATACGAATATATTTATCCTTTTTACTAAATAATGCCATTGAAACTCCTATTCTTTATGATAGTTCGGTAAAAAAGTTTCCATCAGAAAGGACGTATCATAATCTCCCGCGATAACTTTTTGATCTGAAATTAAGTCCATTTGAAATTCAATGTTGGTTGATAAACCCTCTATTTCAAGCTCATAAAGGGCTCTTTGCATTTTCATCAAGGCATCAAAACGATTCTCACCATGAACAATAACCTTAGCAATCATACTGTCGTAGTAAGGCGGAATGGTATAGCCTTGATAAACAGCAGAATCAATACGTAGCCCGACACCACCACAGGGTAGGTACAAATCTTTTATCTTACCAGGACTGGGTGCAAAATTGAAGGCTGGATTTTCCGCATTAATACGGCACTCAATAGCATGTCCTTGAAAATGGATATCTTCTTGTTTAAAAGATAGGGGAAAACCAGCTGCAATTCGGATCTGTTCTTTTACAATGTCTATACCTGTCACAAATTCGGTAACAGGATGCTCAACCTGGATACGGGTATTCATCTCCATAAAGTAAAAATTGCCACTTGCCTCATCCAGCAAGAATTCAATGGTTCCAGCATTTACGTAGCCAACTGCCTTAGCAGCTTTAACGGCCGCTTCCCCCATCTTGCTTCTAAGAGAGGGACCTATGGCAATAGAAGGACTCTCCTCTAAAACCTTTTGGTTATGACGCTGTAAGGAACAATCACGTTCTCCCAGATGAAGAATCTGACCAAAGCTGTCACCCAGGATTTGTACCTCAATATGCCTAGCAGGATAAATAACCTTTTCGACATACATGGCTCCATTTCCAAAGGCGCTCAAAGCCTCTTGTGAGGCTGAGTGAAAGGCTTCTTCTAGTTCAGATTCTGAGTTAACCTTTCTTATTCCTTTTCCTCCGCCACCAGCAGAAGCCTTGAGCATAATAGGATAAGCTATTTCCTCAGCAATTTTCTTTGCTTCTTCAACCGTAAAGATTTCACCAGATGAACCGGGAATGACAGGAACTCCAGCTTCTACCATGACCTCCCTGGCATTAATCTTATCCCCCATCTTATCCATAATATCTGCAGATGGACCAATGAATTGAATATTCATTTCCTCACACATGGTCGCAAACTTAGAATTTTCACTTAAAAAACCAAAGCCAGGGTGAATAGCTTGCGCTCCGCTGACAATTGCAGCAGATAAAACAGAGTTCATATTTAAATAAGAATCCGCCGCCTTAGCTGGACCAATGCAGATTGCTTGATCAGCCAGAATGGTATGCAGCGCTTCTTTATCTGCTTCTGAATAGACAGCAACTGTGGAAATCCCTAGTTCCCTAGCCGCTCTGATAATTCTAACGGCAATTTCACCACGGTTAGCTATTAAGATTTTTTTAAACATCTTTATTTCCTCCACAGAACATTTTTACTTACTGACCAATTGCAAATGTCAATGTTCCGCTTGCTGCTAACTTACCATCCACTTCTGCTTTTGCATTAACGACAGCTATATTAGCCCTTCTTTTGACGAATTCTACGGTCATGATCAGTTGATCCCCAGGAACCACTTGTTTTTTGAATTTAACCTTATCCATGCCCGCATAAAAGACAAGCTTATCTTTATTTTCTTCTTTTGACAATTCTAAGACACCAGCAGTCTGTGCCAAGGCCTCCATAATTAAGACCCCTGGCATAACTGGGTACTGTGGAAAATGCCCTGTAAAAAATGGTTCGTTAATGGTCACATTTTTAAGAGCCACAATATGGTCTTCACTTGCTTCAAGAACGCGATCAACTAGAAGCATAGGGTAGCGGTGTGGTAGTGCGTCTTGAATAGCTTTGATATCAATCATTTAATTCTTACCAAGCCTTTCCCGTATTCTATCATTTCTTCATTAGAGACTAGAACTTCCGTCACAATACCATCATTTGGTGCTGGAACTTCATTCATAACTTTCATAGCTTCAATGATTAAGAGTGTCTGTCCCTTTTTAACCTGATCACCTACTGACACAAAATTAGGTTTTCCTGGTGCAGGAGATAGGTAGGCAACACCGACCAATGGACTTTGGACCAATTGACCTTCTGCCACTGGTAATTCTTCTCTTCTTACTTCTACTTCTGTCTCTAAAATCTCTTGTTCCGGTGCACTCACTCTCTCTTGAGGGCTAGGGGTCAAGGCTGTTGTTACAAGTTGCTTCTGCTCATTTTTACTAAAGCAGATTTCAGCTTCATTTGTTTTAAAGGAAAATTCCCTAAGGCTTGATTCATCGAACTGTGTCATCAAGTCTTTTACTACTTGAATATCCAAACTAAGTCTCCCAATCTTCAAATTCCAGAATTATTCCACTAAAAGGATTTTCTTCTTTCAAAAAGTTTTCCATTTGCGGTAGTATGTCGTTACTATGTTTTTTGTATTTTTTATATTACATTCAGTTGAGTGATTCTTTTTAAAAATTAGATCAATTTTTTCGATCTTTAGAGTAAGCTCGTTTAAGCCTAATGCATCTAAATGTGAAATTAAATTTCTAATCTCCTCAAAGGCCCACACTTAATCCTCCCAATCTTTAAATGCTAAAACAGCATTATGGCCACCAAATCCAAAGGTGTTAGAAAGGGCATAGCGAATTTTAGACACTTTTCCTTGACCACATACAATATTTGCTTCAATGTCATCTGAAAGTTCTCTTGTTCCTGCTGTCATTGGTATGTAACTATGACGCATGGCTTCAATGGTAGCAATCGCTTCTACAGCCCCTGCCGCCCCTAATAAATGTCCTGTAAATGATTTGGTTGAAGAAACTGGAACTGACTTGCCAAGTACTGCAACAATGGCTTGACTTTCACCCTTTTCATTAGCAGGTGTAGAGGTACCGTGTGCATTGACATAATCAATATCCTTAGCTTCTAGTCCAGCCTCATCCAAGGCCAACTGAATAGCTTTTCTAGCTCCTAATCCTTCTGGATGTGGAGAAGTCATATGGTAAGCATCACAAGTATTTCCATAGCCTACTATTTCAGCTAGGATCGTTGCGCCACGTTTTTGAGCATGTTCCAAACTTTCAAGAACTAACATACCAGAACCCTCCCCCATGATAAAGCCATTTCTCTCCTTATCAAATGGAATCGAACTACGGCTTGGGTCTACGGTTGTTGACAATGCTGTCAAACTTTGGAAACCTGAAATAGCAAAAGGTGTGATGGAAGATTCTGCGCCACCAACTACCATGATATCTTGTAGGCCAAATTTGATGGTATGATAAGCATCTCCTATAGCATCATTTGATGAGGCACAGGCTGTATTTATTGACTTACAAACGCCTTTTGCTTCTAACTTCATAGCCACATTACCAGCAGCCATATTAGGCAAGGCCTTTGGCAAAGTCATTGGCTTAACACGTTTTGTTCCCTTTTCATGAAGACGAATGACCTGTTCTTCAATTTCTGTGATACCACCAATCCCAGAAGCAACAATAACTCCCATACGGTCTTTATTGACTTCTTCTAAATCAAGTCGGGCATTTTTGACAGCTTCCAAGGAAGCATAAAGCGCATATAGGGAATACATGTCAAAACGATTCAGATCTTTCTTGGTAAAGTATTTATCAAAGGGGAAATCATCTATCTGAGCAGCATTTTTAACAGCATAATCACTAGTGTCAAATCTGGTAATGGGTGCAATCCCGATTTTACCATTTCTTAAACTTGTCCAAAAATCTTCAGGTGTATTACCAATTGGTGAGGTTAATCCATAACCTGTCACGACCACTCTATTATGATTCATATTTTATTACCTCTTTATTATTGCATGGTTACGCCACCATCAATGGCAATAACCTGTCCTGTAATATAGTTTTGACCAGCTAGGAATCTAACTAGTTCTGCAACTTCTTTTGCCTCTCCAATTCTGCCAATTGGAACCTGACTTAAAATAGCCTCTTGTGTTTTTTCTGGCAGTACATCTGTCATATCTGACATGATAAATCCTGGTGCTACAGCATTAACACAGATGCCACGACTAGCAATTTCTCTTGCTAGAGACTTAGTCAGACCAATCAATCCAGCCTTGGATGCGGCATAGTTTGCTTGGCCAGCATTACCTGTTAGGCCCACAACACTAGAAATATTGATAATAGATCCCTGTCTAGCCTTTAACATTGGTTTTAAAACGGCTTGAGACATATTAAAGGCACCCGTTAGATTGATTTTTAGAACTTTTTCAAAGTCTTCCTCTGTCATACGCATGATCAGTTTATCATTAGTAATTCCAGCGTTATTGACAAGAATATCCACAGACCCAAGTTCATCTATAGCTTGCTGGATCATTCTTTTAGCATCTGCACCATCTGATACATCTCCTGAAACAGGGCATACCTTGACATTATATGAAGCAAAGTCTGATAGAAGAGTTTCCGAAATAGCAGATCTTCCATTTATAACAATATTTGCTCCAGCTTCAGCAAAAGCATGGGCAATTGCTAGACCAATTCCTCTTGTAGAACCTGTAATAAATACATTTTTTCCTGTTAATTCCATAAAATACCTCTCTAATTCTTTAAATAATCTCTCAAAGTTTGAATGTCTTCAATGCTTTGACACTGCAAGTTTTTATCAATTTTTTTAATAAAGCCACTAAGAATTTTTCCAGGACCAATTTCAATGAACTGGTCGCAACCCAAAGCCTTCATGGTCTGGATACTTTCGTAGAACCGAACAGGTTCCATTACTTGTCTTTCAAGTAGCTGTGCTATGTCTTCTTTGGACATAAGCTTAGCTTCTGTATTTCCAACCAAGGGTATCTTAAGTTCTTTAAAATCTATCTTCCTTAATTCTTGTCCTAATTTTTCACTTGCCGATGCTAAAAGTGCTGTATGAAAGGGACCTGAGACATTTAAGGGAATCAGTCTTTTACTTCCTCTTTCCTTTAAAAGCTCAATGGCTGCATTGACAGCCTCTACCTGACCACCAATGACAATTTGTCCTGGGGTATTATAGTTAGCCGGCCAAACAATTCCTAGGTCAGAGACTTCCTTACAAGCTGCTTCAATGATAGAGGCTTCTGTATTTAAAACAGCCACCATCTTGCCGCTGCCCCTAGGTGCTGCCTCTTCCATCAGTTGGCCTCTTTTAGCCACTAGGCTTAGGGCATCTTTAAAATCAATAGCACCTGAAGCTACAAGAGCCGAATATTCACCAAGTGATAAGCCAGCTACATAGTCTGCATGGAACTTATGACTCTTTAATAAACGATAGATAGCGATCGAAGTTGTTAAAATAGCAGGTTGTGTGTACCTGGTTTGATTGAGCTTCTCCTGATCATGATCTATTAGAAATCTAAGATCATAACCCAGTACTTGACTGGCTTGATCAAATGTTTCTTTTACTATCGGAAAAGCTTCATAGAGGTCCTTACCCATTCCTAACTTTTGGGAACCTTGCCCTGCAAATAATAAGGCTGTTTTTGTCATTTCATTCCTCACAAGTATTTTTTAGTTGTTGAGTACATTTTCCCAATTTTTAGCCTGATCTCTAATGACCTTAGCCGCTCCATAGAAAATATCAGCTATGATTTCCTGACAGCTTACTTCCTTGGTGATAAGCCCTGCAATTTGCCCAGCCATAACTGAACCATTAACGACATCACCGTCAACTACTGCATTTCTTAGTGAACCGGCTCCCATCTCATCAATTTCAGATGCAGTTTTTTCACCAGCTAAAAATTCTTTTTCGGCCTTAGAATAAGCATTTGTCAGCTTGTTTTTGATGGATCTTACGGGATGGCCAACGACTTGTGCAGAAACAACTGTATCAATATCCTTAGCCTTTAGGATCCTATCCTTAAAATTCTGATGGGCATTAGATTCTTTAGCAACAACAAAGCGTGTTCCTACTTGGACAGCTTCTGCACCCAGCATAAAGGCTGCCGCTGCTCCTCTGCCATCTCCTATACCTCCTGCAGCAATAACAGGAATGGTTAAAGTTTCAACTACCTGACGTACCAGAGTCATCGTGGTTAGCTTACCAATATGCCCGCCTGCTTCCATGCCTTCTGTAATCACAGCGTCAACGCCTAATTTTTCCATTCTTTTTGCCAGCGCAACACTAGGAACTACTGGGATAACTATGATTCCAGCTTCATGCAGACGTTCCATATACTTACCAGGATTGCCAGCACCAGTCGTTACAACTTTAACACCTTCTTCAATTACCAAATCTACGATATCCTCGGCAAATGGTGAGAGGAGCATGATATTGACACCAAAGGGTTTATCAGTAATAGCTTTTACGCGGTCAATATTTGCTTTGACAACTTCTTTAGGAGCATTTCCACCACCAATGATCCCTAGACCACCTGCGTTTGAAACCGCTCCGGCCAAATCGCCATCGGCCACCCAGGCCATTCCTCCTTGGAATATCGGATATTCAATATTTAGTAATTCTGTAATTCGTGTTTTCATTATATACCTTCTATTACAAAGAAAATAATTTGATAATCAAACTATTAGTGTAAGAAGAAAGGATGAAATATTCCTTGAAGAGGGGTAATCTCACCCGTTTGTTCTTTTTATTAGATCTACAGCAAATCAAAAAACGATAAGGAATGGTTTCAAGAAATGCCTAAGTTTCTAGTCTAATTAAGCTCTTATTTTGTTTTTTCTTCTACATAAGCAACCAAGTCGCCGACAGTATTTAAGCCTTCTTCAGTTTCAATTTGGATGTCAAATGCATCTTCAATTTCTGAAATAACTTGGAAAACGTCTAAAGAATCTGCATCCAACTCATCAAAAGTTGTTTCCATTTTCACTTCTTCTGTTTCTTTACCAAGTTCTTCTACGATAATTTCTTGTACTTTTTCAAATACTGCCATTTTATTTCTCCTTAAAAATGTGTAAGTTTATTTTTATAAATGTGATCGCCACATAATATAACTAAATTTTAACAATTAGACTTCCCCATGTCAAACCTCCACCGAAACCGGAAAGTAAGACTGTCTGGCTACCATCTAACCTAATTTGCCCCTTTTGGACAGACTCTGATAACAAGATTGGAATACTTGCTGCGCTAGTATTTCCATAGGTCATCATATTCTCTAGAAATTTCTCTCGAGATAGACCGATTTTCTTTGCCATTTTATCTAAAATTCTTTTATTAGCCTGATGTAAGAAGAGATAATCAATGGTCTCTTTGTCAAGTCCGCTTTCTTTAATCAAGTCTGAAATGTTTTTAGAAACATCACGAATGGCAAAATCAAAAATAGCTCTTCCATCCATCTTAATATAGGGGTCTGAATCAGTACTTTCTGAAAAGGGTGAAGATAAACCGCTTATTCCAGAGGTTAAACACTGTGCTTTTGTTCCATCGGTACTTAAAGATTCAGCCAAAAAGTGAGGTTGATCTGAAGCTTCGATAAGGACACCTCCAGCGCCATCACCAAACAAAACTGCTGTTGTTCTATCTGTCCAATCCAGTTGTTTTGATAATATCTCTGCACCAATAATCAAACCTTTTTGGTAAAGGCCAGAGCTAATCAATTTATCGCCCATGGCCAGAGCATAAACAAAGCCGCTACAAGCTGCACTGAGGTCAAAAGCGAAGGCTTTACTGGCTCCGATAGCTCCCTGGACCTTGGCTGCTGTTGAGGGCATAGTCGAATCGGAGCTAATAGTAGCCAAAATGATAAAATCAAGTTCTTGGGCTGAATAATTGCTTTTTTTCAGTAACTTTTCAGCCACCTTAATAGCTAAGTCACTGGTTTCCTCATTCTGAGAGATACGTCTCTCTTTAATACCAGTTCTTGAAGAGATCCACTGATCGGTGGTCTCTAAAATGGTAGTCAAGTCGTCATTTGTCACAACTTGTTTTGGGACATAATGAGCTGCCTGACTAATCTTTGTATAGGGCATTAAATAAGGTCCTCCAAAAACTGATGTAGATTACTAAGTCCCTTTAATAGAGCTTTCATCGTTTCTTCATCCATTTCTTTAATAACATGACCAACCATGTTTTTATGAAATTTTGCATGTAAACGATCTAAAAGTCTACCTTTCTTGGTCAGGCTCAAAAAAACTACCCGTCTATCTGAAAGTGATCGTGTCCGTTCAATATAACCTTTAGCTTCAAGTTTATTGAGACTGGTTGTAACAGTACCTAAGGTAATCATTAATTCCCTAGCGATGTCACTGGGAGTAACTTGATTATATTTACCAATAATCTCAATGGTATGCATCTCTTTTAAAGAAACATCATTAAATTGACTAGTTTTCAGACTTATCTCTTCAATCACTAAAATACGATTAAATATGTCCACTAAATAGTCATTAATTTGTTGATATTCCACCTGGGCACCTCCCTCCAATAAACTTTGACTTTCAAATTATATCAGAGTTCAAACTATATTGCAAGAATTTATGAAGTCTAAGCATTTTTAAAATTTGGTCTTCTTCTTTCGCTATAAGCTTTTACGCCTTCTTTAAAATCTTCTTTATAAGCCAATTGACTTTGTAATTCCAACTCCAAAGGTGCATAGTTTTCCCAGTCTGAAAAATAACTTTGCCAAACTAAAGCTTTCATAGCTGCATAAGAATTAGAAGAGCCTCTTTTAAGTCTTTTTAGGACTTGCTCAAGGGTAGCTTCCAAATCTTCTGACTTAGATACCTTGTAGGCAAAGCCATATTCTAATGCTTTTTCAGCAGAGACTGCTTCTCCAGTCATAACTAAATGAACAGCTCGGTTTAAACCTACTGCACGTGTTAGCAAGTAAAGTCCTCCTGCATCTGGTGCTAAACCAACATTTACAAAGGCCTGAACAAATTTTGTCTTGTCGCTAATCAGACAGAAGTCCACTGCTAGAGCAATGTTAAAGGCTGCTCCAGCTACTGCACCATCAGCACAAAGAATTACTGGTTTTGGCAGATGCTTTATCTCATAAGTAATAACCTGTACCAGCTCTGCAATTTTCTCTAAGGATTGAATATCCTCATCGTCAACTGCTCTTTTCATTTCTACTAGATCTCCGCCCACAGAGAAAACTTTCCCCACGGCTTTAATGACCAGAAAACGAATGTTGGCATCTTTTTTCACTTGCTCTATGACATCAAGTATTTCTTGACAGGAAGCAACATTAAAACCATTTGAAATTTCAGGTCTGTTGAGCGTCAGTGTAGCAACTTCTTCTCTTATTTCAAATAATATTGTTTGATAGCTCATTGGACTACCCCTTTCCAGTTTAAAACAAGGAACATGTAAAAAGTAGTTTGATATTCAAACTACCGTGACATTATTTTACCCTAACTTTGTCATTCTTGCAATCATTTTAATCAAAAAAACCTGAACATTTTTTGTTCAGGTTGGAAATAAGTGTTTAGATTTCTTCAAAGGCGTCTTTTACTTTATCAAAAAAGCCTTTTTTCTTAGGAGCTGATACAGCCTCTCCGCTAGCCTCTGCAAAGGCTTTAAGCGCCTCTTTTTGAGCCTCATTCAGTTTTGTAGGAGTCACAACATTAATGGTTACATGTTGATCGCCCTGTCCACTCCCTCGTAATTTAGGAGCGCCCTTTCCTTTGAGTCGGAAAGTTTTACCTGTTTGTGTTCCAGAAGGAATAGACATTTCAACATCGCCGTGAACTGTTGGAATATCAACTGTAGCACCAAGAGCTGCTTGGACAAAGGAAATATTTAGGGTATAGTAAATGGTTGAACCATTGCGCTCAAATTTCTGGCTAGGCAAGACATTTAAGACAACAAAGAGATCACCATAAGGGCCGCCATTGAAGCCAGCTTCCCCTTGACCTTGAAGGCGGATCTGTTGACCCGTTTCAACCCCAGCTGGGATTTTCACAGAAACCTTATGGGTTTCTTTTTCATGTCCACTTCCATGACAGGTTGGACACGGGCTCTTAATCTCTTTCCCTGTTCCATGACAGACATCACAGGTAACCTGACGTCTCATCATACCTAGTGGTGTTTGGGTATCAACTGTGATCACCCCAGAACCATGACAACGTCCACAGGTTACAGGACTGGTTCCAGGTTTAGCACCAGAACCAGAACAGGTATGACAGACTGATTCTCGATTATAGGATACTTCTTTTTCGACACCAAAAATAGCTTCTTCAAAAGAAAGATTAACCCGGTATTGAAGATCATCACCTTGTCTTGGCGCATTTGGGTTACGACTTGCACCGCCACCAAAGAAGCTTGAGAAGATATCTTCAAAGCCACCGAAGCCGCCGCCATCAAAACCACCAAAACCGCCTGCTCCACCACCAAAGCCTCCTTGGGCTCCAGCAGCACCATACTGATCATAGGCAGCACGTTTTTGAGAATCGCTCAAGGTTTCATAAGCTTCTTGAACTTCTTTATACTTTTGTTCAGCTCCTGCCTCCTTATTAATATCTGGATGATATTTTTTTGACATTTTACGGTAGGCCTTTTTGATCTCATCTTGTGAGGCATCCTTGGAAATACCTAACCGTTCATAAAATTCAGTATTGTTCATATAATATAAGATACCAAGCCCGTAAAAGACAACCGTGAAAATAGGAAACTGAAGAAGTATGCTTACATACAAATCAGTTTATCTTTTTCACACAGTCCTTAGGGCGGGTTCATTTCCTCTCTATAAGATACAAAGGGCGTTGTTCGTAGCCCGTGTTTGATTGCTCAAACACTTGCCATCCTTCATTTTGTTACATTCACACAAGCAAGCTCAGAAAGATTAATGCCTCTCTAAGTTTGCTTTTATATCAGAATCCTTAGTTTTTACAGCCAAAACAGACGGGGCGAGGCGCCCCGCCTTTTTGGAGTACTACTATCGTCGAAAATGGGACTGTTCAGTTTGAAGAAAAAATCGCTTTTTGCTACCTTCCTTAGGTGCTGTCGGACAGGTTAAACAGTCAGGGGAGTGACTGTTTAAGAAAACCAAAGAATTCCATACCTAACTTTCGAGCCTAAGGTCTCGAAAGTTCCGACTGTCTAAAATGCCTATAATATAGGCGTTTTAGGCAGTTTCAGCACAGCAGAGTTAGCGTTAATAAGCTCGCAGAAATAGAAAATCTATTGATAGCCTGCAGAGCTTCTTAGCCTATTACCTACAGTCTGAACAGTCCACAGGACTGCCACTCACTTCCTATTTCTCCGTAAATTCACCATCTACAACATCATCGCCGTTTGAAGCTTGGTCTGCAGATTGAGCGCCTTCTGCTCCTTGAGCTGCTTGTTGTGCTGCTGCAGCTTGTTCATACATCTTGACTGCTAATGCTTGTGCTTTTTCATTTAATGCTTCAAGTTTAGCTTTCATATCTTCAAGATTTCCAGATTCTTGAGCTGTTTTTAGTTCATCAAGTGCTGATTGAGCAGCATCACGTTCTGTGTCGAAACCTTTACCTTCAGTTTCTTTGATGGTTTTTTCAGTGGCAAAGATGGCTTGATCAACTTCGTTTTTAAGGTCAACTTCTTCTTTACGTTTAGCATCTGCTTCTGCATTTGCTTCTGCGTCTTTCATCATGCGGTCAATTTCTTCTTCAGAAAGACCGTCGTTAGACTTGATAACGATATGTTGTTCTTTTTGTGTACCAAGGTCTTTAGCTTTAACAGAAACGATACCGTTTTTGTCAATGTCAAAGGTTACTTCGATTTGAGGAATTCCACGAGGTGCTGCTGGAATATCAGTCAATTGGAAACGTCCAAGAGTCTTGTTGTCTGCTGCCATTGGGCGCTCACCTTGAAGAACGTGGATATCAACAGCTGGTTGGTTGTCTGCTGCTGTTGAGAAGACTTGTGATTTTGAAGTAGGAATTGTAGTGTTGCGGTCGATCAATTTAGTGAAGACACCACCCATTGTTTCAATACCAAGTGACAATGGTGTTACGTCAAGAAGGACAACATCTTTAACATCACCAGTGATAACACCACCTTGGATGGCAGCACCCATAGCTACAACTTCATCTGGGTTAACAGATTTGTTTGGTTCTTTACCAGTTTCAGCTTTAACAGCTTCAACAACTGCAGGAATACGAGTTGAACCACCAACTAGGATAACTTCATCAATTTCTGAAAGTGATAAACCAGCATCTGAAAGAGCACGACGAACTGGTGTTTTAGTACGTTCTACTAGGTCGCGAGTAAGGTCATCAAATTTAGCACGAGACATGCTCATTTCTAAGTGAAGAGGGCCTGCTGCTCCAGCTGTGATAAATGGTAGGCTGATTTGTGTTTGAGTCACACCTGAAAGATCTTTTTTAGCTTTTTCAGCAGCGTCTTTCAAACGTTGTAAAGCCATTTTATCTTGTGAAAGGTCAATACCATTTTCTTTTTTGAATTCTTCAACTAAGAAATCAATGATTTTTTGGTCGAAGTCGTCACCACCAAGTTTGTTGTCACCAGCAGTTGCTAAAACATCAAAGACACCATCACCTAATTCAAGGATTGATACGTCAAAGGTACCACCACCAAGGTCAAATACCAAGATTTTTTCTTCTTTGTCAGTTTTATCCATACCATAAGCAAGTGCTGCAGCAGTTGGTTCGTTGACAATACGTTCAACTTCTAAACCAGCAATTTTACCGGCATCTTTTGTAGCTTGACGTTGAGCATCATTGAAGTAAGCAGGTACAGTGATAACTGCTTTTTCAACTTTTTCACCTAAGTACTCTTCTGCATAGCCTTTTAGGTATTGAAGAATCATAGCTGAAATTTCTTGTGGTGTGTACTCTTTACCATTAGCTGATACTTTTTCGGAAGTACCCATTTTTGATTTAATAGAAATAACTGTATCTGGGTTTGTAACAGCTTGACGTTTCGCTGCATCACCAACAATGATTTCACCATTTTTGAAAGATACAACTGAAGGAGTTGTACGGTTACCTTCTGGGTTTGCAATAATTTTACTTTCAGTCCCTTCAAGAACTGCAACTGCTGAGTTAGTTGTACCTAAGTCAATACCGATAATTTTAGACATATTATATACCTCTTTAATTTTTGTTTTTTGCTTTCTATCCTAGTTTTATGTCATCCCGGACACGTAAAAATCGCTGGTTAGAACATTTTCTATACGAATCGATAATATTCCGTATAGAAAATTAGTAAGGAGCCTAGGCAATTCGCCATAGCGATTGCCATTTGTTGATGACTTGCTTTAGCAACCATCAGCATTGGCTAATTATAAACAACTACCATTGCTGGCCTTAATAGGCGTTCGTGTAACTTATAGCCTTTTTGGAGGACCTGTGCAATGGTGTCGGCTGGATGTTCTTCATCAGCTTCTAAAGTTTGAACAGCCATGTGTAGGTTGTGATCAAAGCTTTCCACTGGAACTTCTTCGATACCTTCTTCTTTAAGGGCTTGGATCAAACTTTCTTGAACCATTTCTATTCCTTTTTTAACATCATCAGTTAGGCCTTCAACAGCTAAAGCTCTTTCCAAATTGTCTAGACTTGGAAGGATTTTTTTAGCTAAGTCTTGGGAACGATAACGTTGCAGACTTTGACGTTCTTCATGTGATCTGCGTTGGACATTTTGCATTTCAGCATGGGCACGAAGATACTTATTTTCAAATTCTTCTGCTCGTTCATGAGCCATCTCCAAGTCTGTTTTTTTAGGAAGTTCTTCAACTTTGTCTTCTTTTACTTCTGCTGAGTCTTCTTTCATTTCTTCAAGCTCTTGATCAGGAACTTTTTCGTCTTTGACTTCTTCTTCCTTGTTCATTTCTTCTTTTTTAGATTTTTTTGACAAAACTAAGACCTCTTTCTTTTTTGATAGTCATTGTGGGAGTGACCCATACATCCTAGTTAACTTCATAATGATTACTATTTAAGTAGCGGAAGTAATCTCTTAGTTTAATAGCTAATATTCTTCCTACGACATTGATGAGGCTGACATTTCTTCGATAGTCCATGTCAATGGGTCCAATTAAGCTTAGTAGTCCAAAGCCCCGATAAGGGATGAGAAATTTATAGGTTAACAAGCTTAGATTGGATAAGGCCGGATCAGAACTATCTGCAACCTGTACCGTGGCCATTTCATTTTCCGACATGCCCTGCCTGATGGTTAGAGCCAACATTTGTTCATCATTTAGAAATTGATAGGTTTCCACACCAGAATACTCCAAAGCTTTTACTTTACCAGATACAAATATTGTTTCTTCAAACAACCCTTGAAAGATATAATCAAAGAGGTCTAAAACATTATCTGTTACTGTAAAGTATTTCTGAAGAATCTGTGGTATTTCCGTCCTTAACTTGTAGTGAACATCCATTAAGTCACGTCCAATAAGACGTTCGTCAACGATTTCTTTAACCTTGACCATGTCACGGGCTAAAAAGTTTTTAGGTATAGCGAACTGGACAGTTAAGGGCTTGGACTCATCCAGAGTTAAGACAGCCAAGGCGTCATGAGCAGAAAGTTGGACAATGTCAAAGGCGGTTAGCTTTTGAGAGGATGGCTCAACATCCAAGATTGCAACGGAATAGCCACTTATCTCTGCCAGAACCTGACTAGCTTTTTTGAGAAGATCCTCTAGTTTAAAGGCTTCAAAGTCAAAGGCCTTAACAAGCTGATAAACATCTGCATCATCAATGCTTCCAAGATTTAGCGAGTGCTCCACAAAATATTTAAAACCTGCTGGACTTGGCAAGCGACCACTTGATGTGTGGGCTTTTTCTAGTAAACCAAGCTTTTCTAGCTTGGCCATTTCATTTCGAATGGTTGCACTACTGGTCTCAATGGAAGACTGTAAAGCTTTCGAGCCAACTGGTTCATGAGTTTGCGTAAACAAATCAATAATCAGGTTTAAGATCTCGTTCTGACGTTCTGTTATCATGAACCAAGCACCTCCTTTTACAATTAGCACTCATATCCTTAGACTGCTAACTTATGTTTTCATTATACTATATCCTAAAAGCTTGTCAAGAGAAAAACTTAAAAAATTAGCACTCTTTTTTCAGAGTGCTAATTTTTCTTATCATAGGCTGTTAAATTATTTTCTTCAATAACTTTTATCAGTTTATCTGAGTAATGTTTGTCATCAGGATAAATATACTCTTCCAGAGCCTGGGCAGCTTCCTTGTAACCTACTTCTGTAGCTAACAAGCGGTAAAGGTGTTTTCCCCATAGCTGACCATTTCTTAGAGTATAAAAATAATCTGCTATAGAGGCTTCCCAATTGCGATAGTGGACAAAATGAACTTTACTATTGCCCCTCGACTGACTAGTTGGCCTACTTTTTATAAGCCCAATAAAGTCCTGACCAGGCCTTGCTGTCAGTGAAAAGAGATTTTTATATCTGGCCGCAAGAAGTGTCCTTCCTGAATTCGTTTCTAGGATAATTTGTCCAATGATTACTGATGGCCTCACTCCATAGATTTTTGCTAGGGGTTTGACATCCTGAGCAATCTCCGCCACAAAATCCTTCTCTGTATAGGCCACCTTCACCAATTGGGTAGACTGGGGTGTTTTTCCATGAATGATTAAGGGTGTCATAAGTAGGAACAAAAAGAAGAATAAGACTATTAAGAAAGTGTTTAATTTCAAGCGTTTTCTCATCTTTTCTCCTTTAATAAGCCTACATATTCTTCCAATGATAGGTTGTTTTCTGTCATATACTTAGCTGATTTTTTCCCGACATAACGATAATGCCAATCTCTATAGTTTACACCCGTAGAATCCTTTTTGTCTTCTGGAAAGCGCAAAACAAAGCCATAGTCTGGAGCAATTTTTTTGATTTTTTCTACCACTTTAGAATCAGACTGGTTTAAGGTATCAACCGTACTCATCTCAATAGCTAAACCTGTTTGGTGCTCACTTGTCCCTGGAGCCTGGAAATAGCCTTGAACAAGAGCTTCGGCTGCTTTCTGGGTTAAATTAGGAGCTTTTGCTTTTTCTTGATCAACATAGGATTGGTAAAGACTGGCTTGTTCTTCCACACTTCGGTAACCTAAAATCAAATGTTCTTGAGGGTCTATGGTTTGGGCAGCTGCTAAAAATTCAGCTGTCTCATTTTCAATCTTTGCATTTACCTTGATTCCATTGATATCAACTAACTTAGGATTCATCTCATCTTTATGGTGATCCTTATTAACAAGTACTAACTGCCAATCACCTGCCGATACCTTTGGTAAAGCACTTTCTTTACTTTTAGTACTTTGACTTGAAAGAACCTTTGTTTGCTGATTTTTTGATGTTTGAGAGAGAGCTTGGTCTCCCTTTACAAAGTAATACAAGCAAAAAAGAAAGAGTAAAACTACTAAAAACTTCAATAATATTGCCAAGAGTTTATTATTTTTCATTTGCCATTTTCTCAATTATTTCGCGTCCACGGTAACGATAACTCATATCACCTATTGCTTTAATGGTAAATTTCCCATCTTCAAAATCAACAACAGTAATACTACCATTATCTATATACTGCTTTTCTCTATCAGGATCAATCAGCCACATAAAGGTACCAATAGTCATCCCGTGACTAACTACAATTGCATTGCCTCCACCTGAATTTTGGATAGACAAGGCTATAGCTTCAAAGCCATCCCAAATCCTCTTTTTTAGAACTTCCCAAGGCTCGGCCCAGTTGGCAGTGTCCACTTCAACGATGCTTTCTGCTAATTCAGAATAGGGAACTTCACGCATATTCTCCTTGCCTGCGAAGGCCTTTGTCCTTGGTAAAACCCCGAGGAATAATTCAGAATCGTAGGCTCCATCCAAGCTGCCAAAACACCATTCACGGATACGTTTGTCACGTGTATAGGGGATAAATTCATTTTTAGACTCCCTCAGAATAATCTCCATGGTTTGCATGGTTCTTCCAGAGTCACTGGAGAAGGCTGACTTAAAGGGAATAGCCGCATCTTTTAATCCCAGACCAAGTTCTCGGATGCCTTCTTCACCAAATTTGGTGAGAGGGGTGTCAGACCATCCTTGGGCTCGTCCTATAGTATTAAACATTGTTTTACCATGTCTAGCAATATAAAGTCTTGTCTTAGTCATTTTTTCCTCCAAAATAGTCTCTTTTATTATAGCATTAAATGAAAACACTTGCAAAATCTTGCAAATGTCTTTCTTAGTTTTTAAAGCTGTGGATAGGAGCAGGTATTTGTCCTCCTCGTGCAATGAAATCTGCAGATGAGTTTTCATTGACAGCCATAACGGGAGCAGATCCTAGCAGGCCACCAAATGCTATCATCTCTCCGACTTTTCCTTTGGGGATAATTCTGACCGCTGTGGTTTTTTGATTGATAACCCCTATAGCAGCCTCGTCAGCAATCATGGCAGCAATGGTCTGGTAGGGAGTATCTTCTGGAATTGCAATCATATCTAAACCTACAGAACAGATGGCTGTCATAGCTTCTAGTTTTTCCAAATTCAAGGCTCCTGTCTGAACAGCAGCAATCATCCCCTCGTCTTCAGAAACAGGAATAAAGGCTCCAGATAAACCACCCACTTGGTTGCAGGCCATAACACCTCCTTTTTTGACAGCGTCATTTAAAAGAGCTAATGCTGCTGTTGTTCCATGAGTGCCAACTCTTTCAAGACCCATTTCTTCAAGGACACGGGCTACAGAGTCTCCCACTACTGGGGTTGGTGCCAAGGAGAGGTCAACTATTCCAAACTTAACATCCAATCTTTCACTAGCCATTTGTCCCACTAATTGACCAATTCTGGTGATTTTAAAGGCTGTTTTCTTAACTGTCTCCGCTAAAATATCAAAGCTTTGCCCACGCACTTTTTCCAAGGCTCTTTTAACAACTCCTGGACCAGATACACCAACATTAATAACAACATCGGCTTCGCCGACCCCATGAAAAGCGCCAGCCATAAATGGATTATCTTCCACAGCATTGGCGAAAACAACCAATTTTGCGGCTCCTAAGTCAGAAAGCTCTGCAGTTTCCTTTATAACTCGTCCCATATCAGCCACAGCTGTCATATTGATACCGGATCTGGTAGAGCCAATATTAACTGAGGCACAGACCTTTTCAGTTTCGGCTAAGGCTCTTGGGATGGAATGAATCAAAATCTCATCACCTTTTTGGTAGCCTTTTTGTACCAGGGCTGAGAAGCCTCCGATGAAGTCTACTCCTATTTTATGAGCAGCCTTATCTAGAGCCTTTGCCAGGGGCAGATAATCTTTTGCATCAGTTGCAGCTCCAATAAGGGAAATCGGAGTTACAGAGACACGTTTATTAACAATGGGAATGCCTAGCTCTGCAGCAATCTCATCTCCTACCGCAACAAGGTTAGCCGCCTTACTTGTAATTTTAGTGTAGATTTTTTCAGCAGCCTTGTGGATGTCAGGATCAATACAATCTAAAAGAGAGATCCCCATGGTAATCGTACGAATATCAAAATGCTGCTCTTCAATCATAGCAATGGTTTCACGAACTTGTTTTATATCCATTAGTTGATCTCCTTATAGTTTATGCATAGCATCAAATATGGCCGTGCTTTGGATATTAATGTCAACATGGAGCTCTTTTCCATAATCATTAAACTCTTTTCTTAATTCTGAAAAATTTTCTTGCTTGTCAGAAGAAACCAGTGCCATCATGGTAAAATAATCATTCAATACAGTCTGAGAGATATCATCAATATTTAAACCCAGCTCAGCTATCTTACCAGAAACCCCTGCAACAATACCCTTACTATCTTTTCCTACAACTGTAATAATAGCTTTCATGCAAAGCTCCTCCTCATATTTTTCTAAATTCTACCATAAATTAGCATTATTTTCTATAATAGTTCGACCTTCAACCTTCTAAGCAGCTTTTGCAAAAGTATATCAAATAAGTCAAAAGCCCCCTTTTTTGTTATCCATTTGTTACCTTTTTTAAATATTCCTTTCCTATAATGATTATGGCAACCATTAAAAGATAAGACAATTTCATGTTGCAAAAAAGATCAGTTGTGGCTCCACAACTGATCTTTTTTATCTGTGTTCAAAGAAATAAGATACCACAGCAACTACTATGACAGCTCCAATAATAGAAGGGAGAATAGACATACCAGCTAAATGTGGTCCCCAGTAGCCAAAGAGTTTTTGACCCACGGCAGAGCCAATTAAGCCAGCTGCGATATTGGCAAAACAACCCATGGAACTTCCTTTGTTTGTAATCTTTCCTGCTATCATCCCAATAATAGCGCCTACAATTAATGAACCAATCATCTTCTTTCTCCTTTTTCTCCTATGAGTTTATTAACATTAGTTTACCATAATTTTGCTCTTTTTTTCTTCTGAGACGCTTCATAAACGTCTTTTAATTTTTCTGTCTTCATTAAGAGGAAAGAATCTCTAACTGTGATCAACAAGACTGATACCATAATAAAAGTCATTCCCAAAAGATCAATAGGATAAAAGACTTCCTTTAACAATAAAGCTGCAAAGAATACTGAGGCAACTGGTTCTATTGCTGCTAGTAAACTGCCTTTTACAGAACCAACCCTGTTGGTCCCCTTTAAAAAGAAAGTGTAAGCATAGATTGTCCCTATTCTTACAAGGCAAGGAGGTTATGCCCTGTCAAGGGCAACTGATATTGCCAAGCCTGTGTCATTATAGGAAAGATAACTCCTCCCATCATCATTGCTAAACCAATAATAATTAAACTGCCCCATTCTGCAACCAACTTCGCTGGGATGATAATGTATAATGCCGCAGTCAGTGCCGCTAAAAGCCCCCAAAACAGACCAACTGGTGTGATGGCTAGTTGAGAGAGATCAGTATGAGTAGGAATAACAAGGGTTCCCATTATGGCTAAAAACATGGCAAGGCATTCCGTAAAGGTCGGACGACGTCTTTCTTTTATAGAAATAACAAGTAAGATGATGATAGGGTTAAGATACTGTAGAACCGTTGCCGTCCCTGCATTGGTATAGCGAATAGCATTTAAATAAGAATACTGGTTTAACAGCAGAGCACAGATACAAAATACCAGTATGGACAGTAGGGTCTTGGAGCTAGAAACAACTGTCATAAATCTTTTCTTTTGCTTAAAAGCCGAAACTCCTGAAATCCCCCAGGCTATACCGTCCGAAAGCACCATCAGAGAACCATTCTTTTTCTCCATTTATCTTCCTTTATGTATTATAAAATTGATGTAAAACAAATAGCAAACAAGTAAAAAAACCTCATTAACTGCGTCTCTTAAGTCCCATTTTATATCCAACTTAAGAGACACAGCTAGTGATAATAGGTTTTTTAGTCTTATAGTTTTTGTAACTCTTCCGCTAATAAAGCTTGTGCTACTTGTGGGTTTGCCTGACCCTTTGTGGCTTTCATAAGGAAACCTGTGAAGGCCTTGTCGGCATTTCGTTTGCCAGCTTTAAAGTCGGCTACTGCTTCTTGATGATCTGCAAAAACTTGATGAATAATTGGAATGAGAACTTTTGGATCAGAAATTTGAACCAAACCAGTTTTTTCAACGAATTCTCTTGCTGAACCGCCATTCTTAGCTAGATGCACAAAGACTTTTTTGGCAATTTTTGATGAAATGGTTCCATCAGCAATCAGGGCAATCATTTCAATTAGGTTTTCTGGGCTTAAGTTGATGTCTTCAATGCCCTTGCCCTCTGCATTCAAGAACTGAGCCACCTCACCTTGCAACCAATTTGAAACTTGTTTGGCATCTCCGCCTAAGGCTACTGCAGCTTCAAAGAAATCAGACAGAGCTTTTGTTGCAGTCAACTGTCCAGCATCATAGCCTGAAAGACCCAGCTCAGAAACATATTTGTGGCGACGTTGAGCTGGGAACTGAGGTAATTGCTCACGCATTTCAGCAATCCAGGCATCGTCAATTTCAAATAAGGGCAGATCTGGTTCTGGGAAATAACGGTAATCCGCTGCTCCTTCTTTAACCCGCATGAGGATAGTACCCTTATTAGCCTCATCATAACGACGGGTTTCTTGACGGATAAGACCACCTGAGCGAAGGATTTTGGCCTGGCGTTCTACTTCAAATTCAAGCCCTTTACGAACATTAGAAAATGAATTGAGGTTTTTCAATTCTGTCTTAGTACCAAAGGCTTCTTGACCGTAAGGTCTAAGAGAGATATTGGCATCCACACGCATGGAACCTTCTTCCATCTTGACATCAGAAATACCAGTGTACTGGATGATTTCTTTTAGAGCTGTCAAGTAAGCATAGGCTTCTTCTGGTGAACGCATATCTGCTTCTGATACGATTTCTATTAGGGGAACACCCTGACGGTTTAAGTCAACATAGCTGTAGCCATCAGTTCCGTGAGTGTTTTTGCCGGCATCTTCTTCTAGGTGGGCACGTTCAATACGGATTTTCTTCTGAGAGCCATCTTCCAGTGTAATATCTATCCAGCCATTATAACCAATAGGCTCATCAAATTGCGAAATTTGATAGGCTTTTGGATTATCTGGATAGAAATAATTCTTGCGGTCAAAGTGCATCTTTTTATGGATGTCCATATTAAGGGCCAGCGCAGCTTTGATCCCCGCATCAATAACACCCTTGTTCATGACTGGTAAGACCCCAGGGAAGGACCAGTCAATGACATTGGTGTTGGCGTTAGCTTCTTGTCCAAAATGAGCAGAAGAAGGTGAGAAAATTTTAGAATGTGTATTTAGCTCAACATGGACTTCGAGGCCAATGATTGTTTCAAAGTTCATTACTTGTCACCTCCAAAAATAAGTGGTTGTTTCTTATGGTAATCTGTAGCAGCTTCAAAGGCTGCAGCGGCTTGGTAAATTGTTTCTTCACTATATTTAGGACCAATTAATTGTAAGCCAACTGGCAAGCCATCAACAAAGCCTGAAGGAATAGAAATTCCTGGAAGGCCAGCTAAGTTGACTGGAATAGTGAGAAGATCTGCCAAATACATGGATACAGGATCATGGTTAAGCGTGTCTAAGCCAAATGCTGGGGTCGGAGTAGTTGGCCCTAGAATCAGATCGTACTTGTCAAATACTTTTTGGAAATCTTGACTAATCAATGTACGCACTTGACCCGCTTTTTTGAAGTAGGCATCATAGTAGCCTGATGACAGACTAAAGGTTCCAAGCATAATTCGACGTTTAACTTCGTCTCCAAAGCCCTGACTACGTGTTTTGACATAAATATCATCTAAAGTTTTTGCATCTTCGGCACGGTAGCCATAGCGGATACCATCAAAACGCTGTAAATTAGATGAAGCTTCAGAAGAAGCAATAATATAATAAACAGCAACGCCGTACTTACTGTGAGGAAGGCGAACTTCTTCAACAATAGCTCCTAGCTTTTCAAATTCTTTAGCAGATTTCAAGACATTTTCTTTAATTTGTGGATCAATGCCTTCTCCTAGATATTCCTTAGGAAGTGCAATCTTCATCCCCTTGATATCTTTTCCGATCTTAGAAGTAAAATCAGCTATAGAAACAGGTGCAGAGGTTGAATCTTTGGGATCTGGTCCGGCTATGACATTAAGCAGGTTCGCATTTTCTTTAACAGTTTGTGAAAATGGCCCTATTTGATCCAAGGAAGATCCAAAGGCAATTAATCCAAAGCGAGAAACCGTTCCATAGGTTGGTTTAAAGCCGACCACCCCATTGAAAGCGGCTGGCTGACGAATTGAGCCGCCTGTATCAGAACCAAGGGATAGGCGAACCTGACCTGAAGCTACTGCGGTGGCTGAACCACCTGAAGAGCCACCTGGAACCTTGCTGTGATCCCAAGCATTCTTGGTTTTTTTAAAGTAGGATGTTTCTGTTGAACCTCCCATGGCAAATTCATCCATGTTGGTCTTCCCAATAATAACCATATCCTTAGCATAGGCCTGGGCAATGGCTGTAGCATCAAAGATAGGCTCATAATTATAAAGCATCTTAGAAGCTGCTGTTGTCAAAATGCCTTTTGTTGAGATATTATCCTTAACAGCCAGAGGGATTCCAGCCATGATGTTATCTTTGTCTATTCCCTTAGCATCAATGGCATCTGCTTGAGCCAAAGCCTTGTCTTCTTCAATACTAATGAAAGAATCTACAGCTTCTTCACGTTCTTTAATATCAGCTAAGGTCGCTTGGGTTAATTCCCGGACTGAAATTTCTTTTGAGACAAGAAGCTGGTGTAATTCTTCAATACTTTTATGATTAAATGACATTAGGCATCTCCTCCATCTTCAAGAATTACTGGTACTTTGATAAAGTTATTTTCTTTTTCTGCAACATTTTTAAAGAGTAGTTCACGGTCTATCCCTTTTTCTGCAAGGTCTTGACGCATAACATTTTTACAATCAGCCATGGTCGTTGTGATGGCTACTCCTTCAGTATTGACTTCTTCTAACATTTCAACCATGTCCACTATTTTTGATAGGGTGGTTGCGAATTCACTCGTTTCAGCGTCAGAAAATGATAATTTTGATAATGTGGCCACGTGGCGCACTTCTTCTTCAGAAATTTTCATGACTTCTCCTTAGGTTTCTAATTTACATAGTCTGACATCATTATAACACAAAATACTGCTTTTCATAGAGACCTCTCCTTAGAAATAAGCTTCCCTTGCCTAAAGAATGCTCTCAGAGAAAGGGGCATTTTTTATGAGTAGCCTTTATTTTTTAGTCTATAAAAAATCACCTCAGGTGAAAGCTTATTTTCTTTTGTGACCAGAAAAACCCTCCAAGTTCTAGCAGTCTAGAAGCATTGGAGGGATTTTTTTATGTTAAGTTATGCTGGTTCTTTCAGCTAAGTGCCTACAAACCAGTGCAAGGATTTTATTTATCTAGAGATAGACTTGAACCACCGGCCTTAATCTTTGCCTGAGCTGCCGCTAATTTAGCAATTGGTACCCTAAAAGGAGAGCATGAAACATAGTTGAGACCTTGTTGGTAACAGAATTCAACTGAAGCTGGCTCGCCTCCGTGTTCCCCACAGATACCCATCTTAAGATCTGACTTGCTTGAACGGCCTAGTTGCACAGCCATTTTCAATAAACGACCAACACCTTTTTGGTCTAATACTTGGAAAGGATCTTTCTCAAAGATATCTTTCTCCATGTATTCACCCAAGAATTTACCAGCATCATCACGTGAAAAACCAAAGCCCATTTGGGTCAAATCATTTGTACCAAAGCTGAAGAAATCAGCTTCTTCAGCAATATCATCAGCTGTGACACAGGCTCTAGGAATTTCAATCATGGTTCCAATGGTATAGTCCATTCTTGCTCCTGCCTTCTGCAATTCTTCCTCAACAGCCTCTTCAATGAGTCCACGAATAATTTTCAACTCTTCCACGGTAGAGACTAGGGGAACCATAATTTCGGGACTGACAAAAACACCTTCTTGCATAGCCTTAATAGCTCCCTGGCTAATGGCTCGCGCTTGCATTTGATACATCTCTGGGTAGGTAATGGACAAACGACAGCCACGGTGGCCAAGCATAGGGTTAAATTCTTCCAGTTCTTTAATCCGTTTTTTAAGGTCATTGACATGGATATGTAACTCCTGTGCCAGGCTACCAATAGATTCTTCATCATGTGGTAAAAATTCATGTAGGGGTGGATCTAACAGTCTAATATTACAAGACTTCCCATCAAGTACCTTGAAAATCTTGTAAAAATCATCTCTTTGGTGTGGTAACAATTTATCCAAGGCCTTAACACGTTCTTCAACACTATCAGCTACAATCATTTGACGCACCAGTGGAATGCGTTCCTCATCAAAGAACATATGTTCTGTCCGGCACAAGCCAATACCTTCTGCTCCAAAGTCCAATGCTTTTTGGGCATCACGAGAATTATCTGCATTACTGCGTACTTTCATATCACGTTCTTGATCGACCCATTCCATGAAGGTTATGAAATCCTGGTCAAGATCTGAAGTTGTCATAGGAACTTGCCCTAGATAGACAGAACCAGTCGCTCCATCAATGGATAGGTAGTCACCTTCTCTAACTACTAAGGAAGCAACAGTAAGAATTCTGGCTTCTTCATCAACCTGCATGTGACTACAACCAGCTACGCAGGGTTTGCCCATTCCTCTAGCAACAACTGCAGCATGAGAAGTCATCCCACCACGGGCTGTGATAATTCCTTTGGCACTGACCATTCCTTCAATGTCTTCTGGTGAGGTTTCTTGTCTGACCAGCAGAACTGTTTTTCCAACCTTGGCTTCTCTGACCGCATCATCAGCGTGAAAGTAGACCTGTCCACAGGCAGCTCCCGGAGAAGCTGGCAAACCCGTGGTAAGGAGCTCTGCTGCTTCAAGGTCTTTATTATCAAAGGACGGATGAAGTAATTGCTCTAGTTGCTTAGGTTCAATCCGTAAAATGGCTTCTTCCTTACTGATTAAGCCTTCTTTGACCTGATCAACAGCTATTTTAATGGCAGCCTTTGCTGTTCGTTTTCCATTTCTGGTTTGTAACATGAAGAGCTTCCCTTTTTCAATGGTAAATTCTACATCTTGCATGTCATGATAGTGATTTTCAAGTAAACGTGTAATCTCTAAGAATTGCTTGTAAATGCCAGGCATATCCTCTTTCAAGCGGTTAATATCTTGAGGGGTACGAACCCCTGCTACAACGTCTTCTCCCTGGGCATTGATAAGGTATTCTCCAAATAATTGATTTTCTCCGGTTGATGGATTACGGGTGAAGGCAACTCCTGTTCCGCTGTTTTCACCCATATTTCCATAAACCATTGCCTGAATATTAACGGCAGTGCCTAAGCTATGGGAAATATCATTTAATTTCCGATAGACCTTGGCACGGGGATTATTCCAGGATTTAAAGACTGCTTCAATTGCTAAGAGTAATTGTTTTTTAGGATCTTGTGGAAAGGCATAGCCAGTCTCAGTTTGATAGATCTGTTTAAAGGTTTTTACGATTTCTTTCAGATCATTTCCGCTTAAATCTGTATCATCTTCATAAGCCTTATCTTCCTTAACTTGGTCTAAAACCATATCAAATTTGTACTTAGGAATACCAATGGCAACATCAGCAAACATCTGAATAAAACGTCGGTAACTATCATAGGCAAAGCGTTCATTTTGTGTTGACGCAATTAACCCTTGGACACTGCTATCATTTAAGCCTAGGTTTAAGATAGTATCCATCATTCCAGGCATGGAAAAGACTGCTCCGGAACGGACTGATACTAGGAGTGGATCCTTGTCATCTCCAAGTTTTTTACCTTGTTCCACTTCCAAAAGTTCTAAGGCCTGATCGATTTGATCTAAAATGTCTGCACTTATTTTACCATCATTATCATAATAAGTATTACAAGCCTGAGTTGTAATCGTAAAACCTTGTGGTACGGGTAAACCAATACTTGTCATTTCTGCCAAGTTAGCTCCCTTACCACCTAGCAAACTTCTCATATCTTTGTGACCTTCAACAAAACGATATACAAACTTAGTGTCCATCTGTGCCTCCATTTTACAAATCATTATTTTTTAAGATTTCAAGAATAATTGTTGCTGTTTCTTCAATAGCCTTATCAGAAACATTGATCATTGGGCATTTGAGTTGTTTCATAACAACTTCTGCATACTGGACTTCTTCAAAAATACGTTCCCTATTAGCATAATTAGCATTACTAGATAAGCCCATTGATTTGAGTCGTTCCTTACGAACCTGACTTAACCGTTCAATAGAATTAGTTAAGCCGATGATTTTTTTAGGACTGATCTGATAGAGTTCCCTAGGTATAGGAACTTCTGGTACCAAGGGGATATTAACAACCTTCAGATGCTTGTCCGCCAAGTACATGCTTAAAGGCGTTTTAGAAGTTCTTGAAATACCTAACAAGACAAGATCTGCTTTTAATATTCCTCTTGGATCCTTGCCATCATCATATCTGACGGCAAATTCAATGGCTTCAACCCGTTTAAAGTATTTTTTATCCAATCTCCTCAGCAAACCCGGTTGGCCCAGAGGTGTGAGACCAGATACCCTAGACATGGCCTTAATAACATTTGTTAATAAGTCAACGTAGACTAATCCTTCAGTCTGACAACGTTCTTGAGCATAGCCTGCTAGTTTATCGTCAACAAAGCTAAACATTAAGCAAACATTTTTGTCTTTAGTCTGTTCTAATATTTTTTCTAGTAATTCTTTACTATTAATATAGGAAAAGCGCTCAAATTTCCAATGTTCATGCATGGGAAACTGCTGCAGACAAGCCTTAGCAATAGCCCTAGCCGTTTCTCCCAGAGAGTCTGAGATAATAAATATTGATAATTGTTCGTCCATGATACCTCCTTTTCAGACCTATTCTTTGATTTCAAGAAATAATCTAGTGATGATGGTTTTGGAAAATTTTCCAACGACTTTCAAACGACCATCTTTTCCTGGCCGCACAACTGGCAAGCTATCGACCTGACGGGTAACCAACTTTTCAGCAGCCTCTAGAACAAGCTCTTCTTCTAAAACTGTAGTAATATTGGGAAACCGTGTCATAATCACGCCTATTGGTAATTTTGTCAAATCACCACCACCAATACTAGCCTTCAACAGATCCTTTCGAGAAACCAAGCCAACCAGGTAACCATCCTGGTCTAAAACAAAACCTCCACCGGTATCTTCCATAAAGATTTGGACAATAACATCATGAACAGAATCATTTTGATGAACTGTTAAGGGAACGCCCATAATTTGAGAGACATGCATTTCCTTGAAAAGGTTATACTCCTGACTCGGTTCACTATGACCTATATAAAAATAACCAACCTTTGGTTTAGCATCCAAGACCCCTAACATGGTAAGAACCACCAAGTCAGATCTTAATGCTGCGCGAGTGAGCTGTAAGAGCTCCGCTATTTTTTCCCCTGTAATAGGTTCATTTTCTTTGACGATATCAACAATCGCTTTTTGCCTTTGATTAAGTTGAATAACCCTAGCCTCCTCTGTTTATTCTTGGACAATTAAACATATGTGATATACTATTTGTCTTTTTCGACTATATTGTACTATACTATTTCAAAAAAGCAAGTATTTATATTAAAAGTTCAAATAAAAAATCTCAAGTTCAAGACCCAGCCTGAAAAAAAGTTTTTAGCCAAGCCACTAAATAATCGGTGAGAAAGCTTGTATCTGTTAAGAATTCTCTAAGTAATAAGGTTCTAAAAATAGCTGACGCAGACAGCTCATTTCCCTGCCTAATCTTTCTTATTCTATTAACTTATTTATGTATACTATTTACTTGCTTAAATCAAAAGCTTTTGTTAAACTGCTCTTTGTAAGCGTATACAATTATTTTGGAGGTAGATTTTTCTGAGCATTAAAACTTTAACTGTTGCCGGTAGCGGTGTTCTAGGCAGTCAAATTGCCTTTCAAGCAGCCTATAAGGGTATGCAAGTCACCATTTATGATATTAATGACAAGGCCATAAAAGAGGGCAAAAAACGTATCAAGCACTTGGCCAAAGTTTACCAAGATGAAATAGAAGCTGCCAAAAAGTCCTATGGTCTCAAGGCACAGGCTATTTCTTATAATAGTAATCTTCTACCAGACTTAGATGACATGTTCTTGTCCAAGGTTTCTGAGTCTTTGAAACTGGTTGCTAGTCTGCCTGAGGCTATTACATTTTCAAAAGATTTAAAAGAAGCTGTAGCAGATGCCGATCTTCTTATTGAAGCTGTCCCAGAAAAGATCTCTATAAAAGAAGACTTTTATAAGCAACTAGCTCAAGTCGCTCCAGACAAGACCATTTTTGCCACCAACTCTTCAACCTTATTGCCTAGTCAATTTGCAGAGCTTACAGGGCGTCCTCAAATGTTTATTGCCTTACACTTTGCTAACAATATTTGGCAAAACAATATTGTCGAAGTCATGGGTCATGAAAAAACAGCTGAGAAAACCTTTGATCAAGTGATAAGTTTCTCACAGGACATAGGCATGGTTCCTCTAAAATTACAAAAGGAACAGGCTGGCTATATCTTGAACTCTATCCTCGTTCCTTTCCTAGAAAATGCACTAGCTCTTTACTATATGAAAGTATCTGATTCTAAGACCATTGATAAGACATGGAAGCTAGGCACAGGAGCTCCTCTTGGACCACTGGAAATACTTGATATTATCGGTATTGAAACAGCCTATAATATTATGAAAAACTACGCCGACACTACTGAAAACCCTGACAGCCTCCATGCCCGTTTAGCTAAGATGCTCAAAGAAGACTTCCTTGATAAGGGATATAGTGGAAAAGCAGCTGGACATGGTTTCTACACTTATTAACAATTCCTTGCTATTTTGTTTTACCTGTCATTTCAGGTTCATATAAGATAAAAAGGCCTTAGGATCTGTATCAGCTCCAAAATTAGACTAAAAATCTAAGAGTGAAAGATGATACAAAATCCTAAGGTCTTTGTTTTGTCTCTTATTCTAAAGAGTCCAGCCATGCTCCTATTCCGCCATCAACATTAATGACATCTTTAAAGCCTTCATTATCTAAGAATGCGACTGCCTGTGCTGAACGTCCACCTGATTGGCAGATGATATGGTAGCTTGTATTCTTATCCAATTGTTTATAAGTCTCCTCAAAGTTACTCAAGGGCATATTGACTGCTCCAGGTACATGTCCTGCTTCATATTCAAAGGCCTCACGAACATCAATCAGATCAAGCTTGCCTTTTCTAAGCTGGTCTTGTAATTCTGCAATGGTTTCTGATTTAAACATATTTAATCCTTTCTGGATAGACACTTTGGTAGAGAGAATAGGCACCATCCAAATTTTGAACCCTAAAGCCATTTTGCTTAAGAATGCGTTCTGCCAGATAGGAACGTAAACCACTATGCAGCTTACAATATAAGCTTGGTTTTTATCAAGTTCCTTTAGGCAGCCACGAAAGTCATCTAAGGGAATATAAATAGCATCCGCAAACTTGCCTTTGCACATTCAGCTGCTGTTCGAACGTCCACTAGTTTCTTACCCTTAGCCAGTTCTTCTTCTAACTCATACCATTGAACACTTTCACTTCTTCCTTCAAGAATGTTAGTAGCCACATAACCTGCCATATTGACGGGATCTTTGGCTGCGCCAAATGGTGGAGCATAGGGGAATTCTAACTCAGGTAAGTTCTCAACAGTCAAGCCATCCTTAATAGCGGTAACTAAGATATCAATACGTTTATCAACGCCTTTTTGTCCGACAGCCTGTGCTCTATAGATGCGACCACTATTTTTACTAAAAACTAATTTAAGAATGATATCAGTTGCTCCCGGAAAGTATGAGGCATGATCTTTTCCACTAATATGAATGACTGCTAGGTCATCAAAGCTTTCTTTAGCTTGGCGCTCACTCAGTCCTTTTGAAGCCGCGGACAATCCAAAGACACGGACAATGGCTGTCCCAAAACTTCCCTTGTTTTTTTCAGCTTAAGCCTGCAATGACATCAGCCGCTTGTCGGCCTTGGCGATTTGCTGGGCTGGAAAGATAAATCAAGGCATCTTGACCTGTAATAAGTCTAATCTTATTCTTGACGAGTTCAGCTTGAACAAAGCTTGCCATTTCTTCATCTAATGGAGGCAATACATGCGGTGCTTTTTCAATGATAGTAACCTGGTAACCCCCTATGGGACAGGCTTTCAGCCATCTCAAGGCCAATAAAGCCCGCCCCAATAACTGTTGCTTTGCCAACCCCTTGATTTTTAATCTGTGCCATAATCTTATCTAGATTCGGAATATTTCTTAAAGTAAAGACATTGTCAGCCTGATCCAAGCTTGGCATTTGTGGAATGAAGGCTTTAGCTCCTGGTGATAGGATCAATTTGTCATAGTTTTCTCTATAAGTTTTACCTAAATGCACAGCTGTAACTGTTTTATCCTGTGGATTAATAGCTGTAATTTCTGTTTCAGGTCGAACATCTAAATCAAATCTTGCTTTTAGACTATCTGCTGTCTGTACTAATAGACTGCTTCGCTCTGCGATTTCCCCAGAAACATGATAGGTAAACCACAGTTAGCAAAGGAAACATAGGGTTCCCAATCAAAGACAATAATTTCGGCGTCTTCCTTTTAAGAATCTAATCTCAGATAAGAAACTCAGTTTCTCATCTCCCCATTGGCTGATACCAGGGCGAATCTATCAAAAGAGCACACTACCTTCGCCAATCTCTTTGCCTATCATGAGATTTCTCTGACAAATAATCAAGTAAAAAGTGATGATTTCTTTTAGCCATCACTTTTTCTACATATTTAAAAGTCCTTATTTCTAAGGACTTTAAGGACTTTCTTTTTTTATATGATTTTTGCTCCAAGAACTTTCTCGAAATGATTGAGTGCCCAATTAGTACTGGTTTCTGATAAGCTAGCAACTGCTTCTTTGAAAATTTCAATCTGATAACCTAAATGATAAGCAGCTATGGCAGTATGCAGTACGCAAATATCTGTCATCAGTCCTACCAGAACCAGGGCATCTACCTTTCTCTCCCTTAGGAGGATATCCAATTGTGTGCCAGAAAAGGCAGAATAATAACGTTTATCTATCCAGAAAACGCGACTATCATCCTTAATTTCTTGGTAAAACTGGCCTAGTGAGCCGTAGAGTTCTCTTCCACTTGTATTTCTTAAATTGTGCGGTGGAAAAAGTTTCTTCTCTGGATGAAACTCATCATCCAAGTCATGTTCATCTACAGCAAAAAAAATGTAATGACCTGCTTGAAAATTCTCTTTTGTAACTCGAGTTATGGCTTTTTCAATAAATTGTGCAGGTTTCCCTACAGTAAGCTTCCCATCATCTGCTACAAAATCGTATGTATAATCAATGTTTATAAGAGCTTTAGTAATTTTCTACACTTCCTTTAACTTATCAAATATTCCTTCGTTAATAACCTTGAGGTAAGTTCCCTTCATTCCTAAGGAACGACTTTCAATAATGCCGGCACTTTCAAGTTTACGCAAGGCATTAACAATAACTGAACGGGTAATACCAATTCGATCGGCAATAACTGAGGCTGTAAGGCGTCCCTCATGTCCTTCAAGTTCACCCAAGATAGCTGCCACTGCCTTCATTTCTGAATAAGACAGAGTATTCATAGCCATATTAACAGCTGTTTGCTTGCGGATGGTTTCTTCAAGGTTTTCTGTTTGGAGGTTTAATAACTGAATACCAACTACGGTACTCGAGATCTCAATCAATATCAAATCTTCGTCATTAAATTTTTTATCATTTCTCCAGATAATAAGAGAACCCAAGCGCATACCACCACCATAAATAGGGGCAATGGTTGTCAAACCGTCAGGGTAGATATCTTTAGACTCAACTGGGAAAATTGATAACTCATTGTCAACTGTCACATTAGCTTCAGTATCATAAACACGGCTAGCTGACTTCACATAAGACTCTGGAAACTGCTTAGCTTCAAAAAACTCTTCAACACGGTCATTGTTTGTCTTGTACTTCATAGCATAACCTAGAAGTGTTCCACCACCATTAATAATACAAGCATTGCAATCAATGATATCGGCTAGACGAGAAGCCATGGTATTGTATGGTAATACAGTCTCCAAACTGTCCACAGAGCGTTGGAGAATGGAGGTAATTTTACGTGTTTTTTCTAATAAATTTGGCATTTTTCACCTTTATCCTTCGATATATTTTGCGTCTCAATTATATCAAAGGACCCTAGAATACGCAAGGAATTTTCAGAAAATTGTTTACTATTTCTACAATTTCTAAAAGTCCTCCATATCAAGCTTTATTCATAAAATAATGTTCAGTACAAAAAAATATTTTCCATACTGAACCTTTTATGAGAATTTTATTAACGTTTATATTGGCTCAAAACCCGTGTAATTTTTTCTTGGACATCTCCTAATTCTTCAACAGTTGGCAGATAGACAATTCGGAAATGATCAGGATCTTTCCAGTTAAAGCCACGTCCATGAACCAGCATGACTTTTTCTTGCTTGAGCAAATCCAAAACAAACTGCTCATCATCATCAATATGATACATTTGTCGATCAATTTTTGGGAAGATATACAAACCAGCTCTAGGTTTGACAGCAGATAGACCTGGAATGTCATTGATAGCCTTATAGATGTAGTTTCTTTGTTCATAGATCCTACCGCCTGGAAGTAATAGTTGATCAACAGACTGGTATCCGCCTAATGAGGTTTGAACCACCTGTTGAGCTAGGACGTTTGAGCATAGACGCATATTGGCCAGCATATTGAGACCTTCTATGTAACCACGTACATGTTCTTTAGGTCCTGACAGAACCATCCACCCCACACGAAAACCGGCAATGCGATGTGATTTAGATAGACCATTCATTGACACACAAAAAACATCAGGGGCAAGACTAGCTACTGCTATATGCTCACCTCCATCCATGACCACACGATCATAGATCTCATCGGCGAAAATAATCAGTTGGTGCTCTCTTGCAAGAGCTACAATATCCTCTAAAACTTCTTTGGGATAGAGTGCACCAGTTGGATTATTAGGATTAATGATCACAATTGCCTTTGTTCTACTGCTAATCTTAGACTTGATGTCATCAATATCAGGATACCAGTCGGCTTCTTCATCACACAAATAGTGAACAGCATGTCCCCCACCTAAGCTCACACAGGCAGTCCACAGGGGATAATCAGGCATGGGAACCAAAACTTCATCTCCATCATCAAGCAGAGCTTGTAGGGACATGGAAATTAATTCGGACACTCCGTTTCCCAGATAGATATCATCAATATCCACCTCTGGAAAATTTCTCAATTGGCAATATTGCATGATGGCCTTGCGGGCAGAAAAGATCCCCTTACTGTCAGAGTAAGCTTCGCTGTTTCTTGCATTGATAATCAAATCACGAATGACCTCATCTGGGGCTTCAAAACCAAAGGCACCAGGATTACCAGTATTTAAACGAAGAATTTTCTCACCACTAGCGATCATCCGATCGGCCTCTTCTAAGACTGGACCACGAATGTCATATGCAACATGTTCTAATTTGGAAGACTTCTCAAAAATTTTCATATTTCACCTACCTCGTAGCTTTTATTATAAACAAAATCAAAAAAAATAGGAAGAATTTTCTATAAAAGCCCACTTGAAAAAGCAGATTCATTGAGGTTTCAGAAAAAAACAATCGCTTTCAAATTTTTAAAAAAAGGAGTATAATAATGATATAGAAGGAATCCACTTCAAGTGTACAAAGGAGGACACTACTATGATACAAAAATATGAACACATACTGGTCGCTGTTGATGGGTCATATGAATCTGAGCTAGCCTTTAATAAGGCTGTCAATGTCGCTCTTAGAAACGATGCCCAATTAATCTTAGCTCACGTCGTTGACACACGCGCATTACAAAGTGTAGCAACTTTTGATACTTATATCTATGACAAACTAGAAACAGAAGCTAAAGAAGTTCTTAGCACCTTAGAACAACAAGCCCGGGATCAAGGTATCACAAATATCAAGCAAGTCATTGAGTTTGGTAATCCTAAAAACTTGTTGGCTCACGATATTCCTGACCGTGAAAACGTTGATCTTATCATGGTTGGAGCTACTGGTCTTAACACCTTTGAACGTCTGTTAATTGGTTCTTCATCAGAGTATATACTACGTAATGCTAAAGTTGACCTTCTTGTCGTACGTGACACTAAAAAAACTTTATAATTAATAACTAAAAAAGCTTGGTTATGATCTGTCTCTTTAAAAGATAGAATCATAGCCAAGTTTTTATTTTTCTAAGCGTTGTAAGGATTTTTGTAGTTGTTTATCCAACTCTTTTTTAATGGCCTTCTCAGGCGCATAATGTTCTTCCCAATATTCAGGTTTTAATATTTTATGACTGTTCGGGTCAAAGCGGGCTTTGCCGTCTGGAAATAATTTGCCCATATTAGCCTCATGAACCGTTTCAAAGATAGGCTGTGGATCAACACCCATCAAAACAAAGGAACCATAGGTAAAGTATAGTAAGTCCGTTAAGGCATCAACCTGTCCTACCAGTGGTGATTCCTTATGTTCTTTTGATTGCACCTTCATAGCAGCCTGATCAATGGCAGAATGCATATCCATTAAGGCCTGAGTAAATTGACCTTTATCACCCTGGCTGGCCGCAAAGAGGAATTCTACCAGTTCTTCTACCTTAAAATTGGTGCGATGTCCAGCCCCCTGCAAGGAATAACCACGAGGTGTTTCAATGGTATCCCCATCCATGACACGGTGGAAGTCCTTAACCTTGTTGAAGTTCTCATCACGGCTCTTAAAGCTTTTTTCAACATCTAAATGGATAAGACCATAGTGAGCCAGGGCTTTACTAATGCCACCATTATTGTTTGAGGCAGTGGTAAAGTGAGCACCGCTTTTCACGCCCTCTTCGGCATTGCCCATGGCAACACCTACTCCGACACCAGCCAGCATTTCCAAATCATTGTCAGAATCACCAAAGGCCATGACCTCTGATAATTCAAAACCAAACATTTGTCCTAGACGCTCAATCCCCTTGATTTTAGACTGATCAACCGATAATAAATCGATTGAGTAGGGGCTACTTCTTGTTATCTTGATATGAGGGAATTTCTCTTTAATTTCAACAGTTTCTTCTGCTGAAGCCACCATCACTATTTGGTAAATGGGCTCACGCATAATAGTGACTAAGTTGTTGAAACTCTGTGGCTTAACCCGTCGAATCAGATTCTTAAAGCTACTCTCAACTGTTGTGACCATGCTTCTTGGAACGATGCTAGAAACCACCTGACCAAATTGACTGGTACCCATGTCAATGATTCTAGAGCCGGCTAAGCCTGAAGCTGTCCCTAAAGAAACTTCTTTTTTCTTGTCACTAGCATACCTAATAATCTTATAGATCATCGATTTAGGCAACTGATTTTGGTACAAGATTTTATCTCTTGTTAGGATGTATTGACCATTATAGGTCACCGCAAAATCAATGTTGAAGTTTTCTAAAAAAGGTTGTACAAAACCAGGGCCTCGACCAGTCGCCAAACCAACCATTATCCCTTGTTTTTTTAAACTTTGAATAGCCTTTTGTGTTGTTTTTTGAACATTTTTCCGATCATTTAAAAGTGTCCCGTCAATGTCAAAAAAGACTGCCTTAATTGTCAAAACCTTTTTTACTCTCTTCTATTTATGATAGAATAGATTATACCATATTTTAAAGGAAGAATGACGAATAATGAAACAAATTCTAGTCTTACATACCGGAGGGACTATTTCTATGCAGGCTGATACCACAGGAAAAGTATCAACCAATGATATCAACCCAATGACCCATGTTGGCCTTGACTTAGAAAATATCCAGCTGACTGTCATTGATTTCTTTAATTTACCTAGCCCTCATATCACACCAAGACATATGCTAAAACTCTATCATAAGATCAAAGAGCTAGGCCAGTCCTATGATGGCATTGTCATTACCCACGGAACAGATACCTTGGAAGAAACAGCCTACTTTTTAGATACCATGGAAGTCCCTGACATTCCCATTGTCATTACTGGTGCCATGAGAAGCTCCAATGAAATAGGAAGCGATGGCATCTATAATTACTTAACTGCCTTAAGAGTTGCCAGTCACGATAAGGCCAAAGGTAAGGGGGTCTTAGTGGTTATGAACGATGAAATACATGCTGCCAAGTACGTCACCAAAACCCATACCACTAATATCTCAACCTTTCAAACCCCAACTCATGGTCCGATTGGCATTATTATGAAAAAGGACTTATTATTCTTTAAAAGAGCAGAGCCTCGAGTTCGCTTTGACCTGAATTCCATATCTGGTACAGTTCCCATCATAAAGGCCTATGCTGGAATGGGAGATGGGAGTATCCTTAGCCTCCTATCGCCAGATAATATCCAGGGACTGGTTATCGAAGCCTTAGGGGCTGGCAATATCCCCCCACTTGCCATGCCAGAAGTGGAAAAAATTAGTGCTGCTGGCATTCCAGTAGTCTTAGTCTCTCGCTGTTTTAATGGCATCGCAGAGCCCGTATATGCCTATCAAGGAGGCGGAGCCATGCTTCAAGAGGCTAGCGTCATGTTTGTCAAAGAGCTAAACGCTCCAAAGGCCAGATTAAAACTACTCATCGCTTTAAATGCAGGCTTAAAGGGCAAGGAACTAAAAGATTATATCGAAGGCTAAAATAGGATTGGGAGTCATTTTCCCAATCCTATTTTAATAGCTATTTTTTTCTGCTTTCAACCCCACAATTTTTTCAAAGGATTCAAAAGAAAAATCTTAAAAAGAGTCTTTATGGCAAGGTGTTGCCAGCGCTTCTGTATATTTGGTACCACTCTGGCCTTGTAAGTTCAAAGCTGGTAGACTGAGCAATCCTCTTCAAACGGTCTGGGTTCATTGAACCAACAATAGCTTGCATCTTGGCTGGATGACGTAAAATCCAGGCAATGACCACAGCTTCATCTGAAACCCCGTACTTTTGTCCAATATCAGAGAGGGTTTGGTTTAATTCATCATAGTCAGGATTTCCTATAAAGAGACCCTTGCCTAAATCAATTTGAAATGGTGACCAGGCTTGAATGGTCAACTGATTTTTCCGACAATATTCAATAACCCCATTATCTCTGTCAATAGCAGCCTGGTTTCTCATATTGACATTGACTGAGGCATCAAACATCGGTGTATGAGCTGGGGACAGTTGCATTTGATTAATGGCCAACTTTTGGTCCAAATAAGATTGTAGAAGCTCTATTTGATGAGAGTTTTGGTTACTAAGGCCAAAGTATCTCACCTTCCCAGCCTTCTCAAGCTCTGTAAAGGCCTGAGCTACCTCTTCTGGCTCTACCAAAATATCTGGTCTATGCAGTAATAAGACATCCAGATAATCCGTATCCAAACGTTTTAATATCCCCTCAACTGATTGGATAATATGATCCTTAGAAAAATCAAAGTAGCCCCGTCTGATACCACATTTTGATTGCAGGAGATAGTGGTCACGACCCAATCCCAGATTTTTACAAGCCTGGCTAAATCGTCTTTCTGATTCACCACCACCATAGATATCTGCATGATCAATAAAAGTGATACCTTCGTCCATGGCTGTTGCAATGACCCTCTCAGCCTCACGCATTTCCAGCCCAGCCATTCGCATACAACCAAGTGCAAGTCTAGAAGCCTCAAGTGGGGTCTGGCCTATTTTCTGCCTCAACATATCCTTCTCCTTAGATTCTTTTAGTAGTTTCAGTATACCATTTTTTGAAAACGATTTCTGAGATTTAATTGTTTTTTCAATCATCTCCCAGAGGGCCTGCCTTAACCTGACTAATCAAAGGCTATTTTTAATGTCAAATTCGAAACAATGACCTGCCATCTTGGATCCTTTTTCCAATTGTCATCAGATGCTATTTGAACAGCGACGCGTCTTGCTTCTTCCAGTATGGGGTAATCTTCCACTAGATCCGCCGTTTTAAACTCTGGAATACCTGACTGACGGGTTCCAAAGATCTCTCCAGAACCTCTCATCTTTAAATCAGCCTCAGCTAGGACAAAGCCATCATTGGTTTTTGTCATAATGTTCATGCGTTCCTTACCAGAATCTGTCTTGGGATTGGCCACAAGAACAGCATAGGACTGCTTATGCCCACGACCAACTCGGCCTCGTAACTGATGCAATTGACTAAGACCAAAACGGTCAGCATCTATAATTAACATAATGGTTGCATTGGGAACATTGACACCTACTTCGATAACTGTTGTAGAGACCAAGATATCTGTTTTTTGGTCTTTAAAGTCCTGCATGATGGCATCTTTTTCTTCATTTTTCATTTTTCCATGCATGAGAGCAATTCTTGCCCTGTCCTTAAAATAGTCTTTCAATTCTTCTTCTAAGGCAACTGCATTTTTTAAATCAAGTGCCTCTGATTCTTCTATCAGGGGTGAGATGACATAGACTTGAGCGCCTTTGGCAATTTCTTTAGACATCCAAGTTAAAACACTATCTAACTGCTGATGCTTTATCCAGCGGGTAATAATTGGTTTTCGTCCTGCTGGTAATTCATCAATGGTAGAGACATCCATTTCACCAAATGAGGTGATAGCCAAGGTTCTAGGAATTGGCGTTGCCGTCATCATGAGAACGTCAGGATTTTCGCCCTTCTCTCTAAAAATCTGCCTTTGTTTGACACCAAAACGATGCTGTTCATCAGTGATAACCAGCCCTAGCTTATGGTAGTTGACAGCCTCTTGAATGAGCGCATGAGTCCCTACTATCATGTCAACGGAACCATCAGCTATGGCGGCCAAAGCTGTCCTTTTTTCAGCAACCTTCATATTTGACCTCAAAATAGCAATGGACAATTGAGGAAATAATTCACTTAAACTTTGGTAATGCTGTTGGGCTAAAATTTCAGTTGGCACCATGAGAGCAGACTGAAAACCCGCACTATAAGCGGCATACATGGCCATGCTCGCAATGACCGTTTTACCGGATCCAACATCCCCTTGTAAGAGCCGATTCATGTGTTTTCCAGACGCCATGTCTTCTAATATCTCTGATAAGCTTCTTTTTTGTGCTTCTGTTAGGGGAAATGGCAGAGATGCAAGCTTTTCTTTTACTTTTTCAGCATCAAAAGGAATCCTTAAGCCTGAACTTTCTTTTTTATTAGCATATTTCAAAAGTTGTAGATGCATTTGAAAGTAAAAGAGTTCTTCAAATTTTATACGCCTCAGAGCCAGCCGATATTCCTTTAAGTCCTTTGGAAAATGCATAGCTCTGACAGCTTCTTTTCTTGGCATCAGGCAATACTTTGCTATAAGCTGATCAGGAATATTTTCTTCCAACTGCTCCAAAAGTCCACTGTCAAAGGCTGATTTAATGGCCTTGATCAGGGCCGCCTGACTGATACCTTGAACCGTATGATAAACCGGCTGCATATCATCTTCTAGGGTCATCAAGACCTTCATCCCAGTCAAGCTAGCCTTTTTTTGATCCCATTTCCCAAAGATCGCAATTTCTTTTTCCAAACTAATCTTATCTGCCAGATAGGGCTGATTGAAAAAATTGACTGCAATGACCAATTCATCTTGTTTCAGTTTAAAAGACAAACGATTTTTTTTAAAGCCATAATATTGGACTGTTGCCGGAGTTACTACTAGACCATTAATAACAGCCTTTTCACCATCTTGCAGTTCAAAAACAGACTTACTCTTAAAATCTTCATAGCGAAAAGGATAATACAAAAGGAGGTCTTCAACAGTAAAGATCTCTAGTTTTTGAAATTTTTCTGCTGATTTTGGACCTAAGCCTTTGAGGCCTGCAATTGGTGATCGTAAGTCTAACATGATATTCCTTTCATTCAGCCTTATTTAACAACTCTCGTATCCATTATACAAGAGTTTTAGGACTTTAGCACGGTAAAAAGTCTGGAGCACTTGCTCCAGACCTTATCTATTAAGTAAACTGCAGTAAGAAAGACTATCTCTAATGAGGCATCTCATAGATACTATCACAGGCATCTAAGAGCAGTTCTTCGTCATGAGAGATTAAAATGATAATCTTTCCTTTAGCCTTCAAATCTTCAAGCAAGTGTGAAAGTGTCGTCATATGCTCTAAGTCCAGCCCACTGCTTGGTTCATCAAAAATAAAAATGTCTTTGTCTGATAAGAGGCAAGAAGCAATCATGACCCTTTGTTGTTCACCACCAGATAAACTCATAGGATGCTTATCCAACAAGGGAAGCAGCCCCAATTCCTGACTAATTTCAGTCAGGTTAAGCTCACGATCCTGTCCCAGGCACAATTCCTTAGAGACACTGTCAGCAAATAATTGTAAACGCACATTTTGCAGGACAATGGCTGTATGAGCTAGGCGTTCCTTTGCTCCTAAAGACTTGCCGTCTAAGCTGATCAGAGCTTTCTTATCTTCAAATATCCCCGCCAAATAAGCAGCAAAACGAGACTTGCCGATACCATTTGGACCCACAAGTCCAGTAATACTTCCCTTTTTAAAGCTGAGCTGATCAATGTAGGTTAGTTCTTTTTTCCCTGCTTTAAGCTGAAGTCCCTTAATTTGCAAGTGATCATGGTTATGAGCAGACTCCTTGCATTTTAGCTTATTAAGTTCTTCTTGCACGGGATCTAAATCAAAGGAGCGCAAGCCATAAGCTCTTTGCTGACTCCTACTTAGCTTGTAAAAGTCCTGGGCAGAAAAAGTCTCTGCTAGACAACCATCTTGAAAATAAAAATAACGATCAGCTAAATCCCTTAAATAACTGAGACGATGTTCTGCAATAATAATGGTTTTGCCTGCCTCTTTTAGGGCAGCCAGATAAGCTCTAACCTTAGCAATCCCCTGATTATCTAGATGGGCTGTCGGTTCATCAAATAAGATCAACTCAGACCCTTGCATAATAGCGCTAGCAATAGCCACGCGCTGCTTTTGCCCGCCAGACAGACTATACATCTCTCTTTCTAACAGGTCAGAAAAGGAAAAATCATTGGCCACCTGGACTAATTTTTCTTTGATCTTTTGAGGCTCTATCCCTTGGTTTTCACAAGGAAAAACCAGCTCATGTTTCACCTCACGGTAAAAGAATTGACTAGAGGGATTTTGAAAAACACAGGCAACCTGCCGAGACAAATCTTCTACACTGACTTGGCCTATTGCCATTTCCCCCACAGTTAGCTGGCCCTCTAGGTGGCCTGGAAAGTATTCTGGAATTAAGCCATTGATCAATTTTAAAAAAGTCGATTTGCCTGAACCTGATTTACCACAAAGAACAATGAGCTCTCCCTTTTTAATAGTGGCCTCTTTGATCTGACAGGCAAATTCCTTGCGTGAAGCATAGGTAAATAAGAGGTCTTTTGCCTTTACCAGGTCACTATCATATAAACCATACTTATAAGTATCCATAGTTGAATCCCCCAATCTGTAAAGGCTAAGCGTGACCTAAAACACTCTGTAGCACCCTTTTTGATAGCCAAGCCTTTTGTTAAGGTGGAAAGTGTTAATTCCTGACTACTTCTTAATAAAGACATGAGTAAGGGCACCAAAAGGTATTCCAAATAAAGCTTGGGATGCCTGATCATATCTCTCTTGCGCAAAAAGATGCCTCTAAGTTTCAAAGATTGCTGGATCACTTCTGCTTCTTCCTTAATTTGCGGCAAAAAACGCATCATCACTGCGAAGGTTAGTAAAAGCATCTCTGGAAAATGCCATTTGCGCAAGCCATGCACCAATTCATAGACACTTGTCGTCCGCAGCAAAATAGTTGCTGCTAGACAAGTCGGTAAGAAAAGCTTTGCAGCTACTATCAGCAAAGAAAGCACTCTAAACAAATAATCTGGCAAAAACTCTAAAGGAAGCTCTGCAATAATACTTAACAAAACAAAAGCAAGGGCATAGTTTAGGGCGGATTTTCTTTTTCCTAGGAGGTACAAAACAACTATAAAGACGGAAATAATCATGACCTCAAGCCAATCTGTGATCCGAAATAAGAAGGTTAAGTTGGCTAGAACCAGCAATAAAAGCTTTGTTCGAACGTCTAATGTCATGAAAGCATACCAGATTTCATAAAGTGTTTCTTCAATAGTCTTTGCCCAAAGAGACCTCCTAAAAGAGCTCCTAAGCAGACAGTAAAGATAAAGAAAGAAACATTTGCTAGGGTCAAATCAACCATAACACGGTTGACATAGGCCATATCCTTTCCACGGGCCAATAGGCTCTTAATATAAGTATCTCGTAAGAACCACATCAAAATAATAGGACCTGTATTGGCAAAGGAAAAGAGGATATAGGACAATAGGTTAATAGACTGTTTTTGGTAGCGACCAAGATAGGCTAGTCCATCAGCCAAAAGTCCAAAAATAAGGGCTGGAAATAGGGCGGCCACAAAATGCCCAGTCAAAAAGAAGAAAAATCCCATAATGGCACCCAGCATAGTGATAGCCCCAAATTTTTGAATTTTAGCCACTAGTAGAAAGTAAACTGTTCCGCCTAAAAGACCAGCAAAGGCTGGGGCATAAATCATATTGCCTGATTTATCCAGAAAAATACTAATAAGTGTTCCCAGCCCTACACAGATAAAGTAGAGAGCTGAAAAAGCACCTGTTAAAATAATATCCTTAAGTTTCAAATTCTTCATTCCTATAAATCTCCTTTAATTGACCTTGATCTAGTCGGAAAATACGATCTGCACAAGCTAGCGTTGACAAGCGGTGCGAGATCAAAAAGACTAAACCATGGCATTCTTTTTTTATAATACTGATTAAGAGTGCTTCATTAAGCGAATCTAGGTGTGAGCTTGGCTCATCAAAAATATAGCAATCTACTTTTTTTAAGAGAGCACGCATTAGCTCTAAGCGTTGTCTTTCCCCTGCTGAAAACATGTTAGGATCTGAAACAAGTGTATCAAGACCTTGATCACAAGCCAAGAGACGTTCTTTCATCCCACACCTTTGAGCCAGCTCCCAAATGGCAGCATCACTAATAGCAGGCCGACCTAGAGTGAGATTGTCTCGAATACTTTGCTGGAAAAGTTGGGGGTGCTGTGGTAAATAGGCAATCTTTTTTTGCAAGGCCAGGGGATCTAATTCCAGGCTATCCCTCCCATGCAAGTAAATCTTGCCATCTTGCCAAGGATACCAACGCATAATCAGCTTCATCAAAGTTGACTTGCCTGAACCTGATTCTCCTTGAATAGCTATTATACCATTTTGTGAAAAAATAGCTGATAGATCTTTATAAAGAGGGTGACTAACAGGGCTATAAGAAAAATTCAAGTCCTCAATTGCAATCTGATCAACTGATTCGATTTCCGCACCACCTTTTACAAGAGCTTCTTTCTGATCTAGCAGAGCAAACAAATGCTTAGCAGCGTAGATGGCTCTTTTAAAACCCAGGGGCAGTCTTCCTAGTTCTAGAAAAGGGGCAAAGGAGGATGAAAAAGCTATTAACAGCAACAAACCTTGAGAAAATGACAAAGTCTGTAACTGTATCTGATAAAAATCTTGCAGTCCAAAAAGTAAGAGCCCTAAACCGACTATGAAGAAGGTCATGGTTAACTGCATAAATTGCTTTTGGGCAATCCGACGTTCAGACTTATTAACCTTACGACTGCTTTCATTTAGCTGGTCAAAATGATTCTGAACAACTTGAAATTGCAACAAATCCTTCATAGCTCTCAAGCTCTCAATAAAGGCTGAAGCATAGGCTTTACGCTCCCCTGTCTGCTTAGCAATAAGGGCTTCTAAGTCCTTAGCAAAATAAAGAGGAATCACAAGAGCCAGTAAGAGATAAATCAGCAAAGCTATTAAGGCCAAGGGAAAACTAAAATAGCCAAAAGTAAGGATGATCAGCAAGGCTGACAATATCCCCGTACAAATAGGAGCAATGGTGTGAGCAAAAAAGATTTCCAGTGCTTCAATATCCTCACCAATCATTTTTAACAAGTGGCCGCTGTCTGTCTGATCTAGAGCAGCTGGTGTCAAAAGACGTAGCTTTCTAAAGACCAAGCCCCTCAATTTAGCCAAAGTATGAAAGGCCACATAGTGACCAAAGTAATGCTCTCCGTAACGGCAGGCCCCTCTTAAAAGTGCCAAACCTATGAAAAGAAACCAAAAATAAGTGGGAAACACTTGCCCTGTGAGGCCATTTAAAGCTAGATAAACTAAAAGTACCGGTATCAAAACAGTAAGCACAAAGCCCAGAACTGCAAAAAGTACTGCCAGAGCAATAAAAGGCAATAAGTTTTTCATGAGCTGAAGTAAACGTCTGACCACATGAAGATCTTTCTGTCCTTTTTTAACCATAGTAATTAGCCTCCAATCTAGCCTGAGTATCAACCAAGTGACGGTAAACCTCATTTGTAGCATATAAGCTGGCTGGACTAGCTAGCTGAGATTTTCCTTTAGCCTCCAAAAATAGAACCTGATCAGCCAGAGCAACTTGCTTCATCTTATGGGTAATCATCAAGACAATGGCTTCTTTTGCTACCTTGCCAATCAAGTCCAAAATCAAAGCTTCATTTTCACTATCCACACTGGCTGTTATTTCATCAAAGATATAAAAAGAACGCTTGGCCAAGAGGGCGCGCAGACAAACAAGCTGCTGTCTTTGACCAGGTGATAAGTTTTGGCCATTTTCACCAACAAGGCTATCAAGGCCATCAGGTAAGTCTTTGATAAAGGCTAGGCTATTTGTCCTTTCAAGCCAATCCATGAGTTGAGCTTTGGACATATCTGTTGCCATAGCTAAGTTATCATAGATGCTTTTATCTAAGATATAGGATTGATCAGACACATACATGACTTCCTGATTAATAGCTTTCTGACTAAGCTCAGCTATTTCCTTATCTCCAAAATAAATAGCTCCACTAAGAGGAGTCAGCCGCTTCAAAAAGAGCTGGGCAAGGCTTGTCTTGCCCAGACCTGAGACAGCTGCCAGAGCAGTTATCTGTCCCTTTTTAAGGGTCAGGTTAATGTCTTCCAATAAGGGATTTTGGTCATAGGAAAAAGAAAGATCAACCAGACTTAGGCTATCAAAGGCTGACAACTGCGCACCAAGCAAGTCTTCTCTTTCAGGTTCCAAAGAGATACTATCCAAAAAGCTAAAAATGCGATCAGCCATTTTAGTATTCATCATGACCAGGTGCATTCCATAGCCCTGTTCTCGGATTGGGGCAAAAAATTCAGTTGCTATCAGGATGAAAAAAATAAAAGAAGCTAGGCTGAGCTGTCCAGCAATCAAGGCATGAACAGCTAATAAACCAGAAAGACCTATGCCCAAATACATAATACTATCCATATAAGCGACAGCCTGCAGCTGAAAGGATAACAAACGCATGGTCGCAAGCCTAAAGTCCTCGGCCTTTCTTAAAAACTCTTCTTCATAGTCCTGATCAACCTGATAGGAATAAAGGGTATTTAAGCCCTTTAAATCATCCAAAAAAAGATTACCTACATCCATATAAGAATGCCAATAGTGGTTCATAATGGCTTTAGAACGCTTTTGCATAGCCAGTATGGAAATAGGTATGAAGGGTAAGGAAAGAAGAAAAAGTAAGACCCCTTTCGGGAAAATAAAGCAAAGAATGAGCAGAACACTACTACAATTCAAAAGGGTTCTTAGTGACAGTGACAGATAATGAGAGTAATAAGTATCTAAACTATCTATACCCTGTGAAGCCACTGTAAAGGTATCTGCCAAGGTCGTATTTTCCTCAAAGTGCCCGTCTCTAGCAATAAAGGCATCAAAAAAGGATTTTTTCAAGGAATCTCTGGCATATTGTGATGCAACCCCCTGCAATTTTTTAGCAAAAAGAGCCAAAAGAAAGCCACAAAAATTGAGCCCTAGAAGTGCCAAGCCAAGATACAGTAGATGAACTGTTTTGCCTTGATATAAACGATAGCAGCTTTGAGCAATCAGGTAAAAGCTAATAACTCGCATAAGAAACTGTAACCAGGCTAAAAAAGCTGCCAGATAAATCAGCCCCATCTTAGGAGCTATCCGTTCCTTTAAGCGTTTTAGTAGGGTTTCCTTTTCTTGTCTACTCATTGTTTTTTTATTTTCTATCATAAACCTCTTAATCTTTCTAAGTTTCAAAATGGTAAGTGATTATCCTAAAAAGTATCATTTCTTAATAAGGTAAGCTTAGCTGTCATAAAACTAATCAAAAGAGCCTCAGAGAAGGAAAAAGGAGAGGATCTTTGTCTCCTCTCCAACTCTTACTTAGTCATCTCAGCAGGGAAGGTGACAAAAACCTTTTTCTTATCTTAGCAGCTCATATACTTGGCCAGCAATTGTCTGCAGACTGATCCTGTCCCCACCCAAGACCAAGTGCTAGTATTTTCACCTGCTTCCTTAGTTCCTTATGCCAAGAATCTCCTGGCAGCTGTACTAAGTTTGTCTCATCATATAACTATCCTTAGTTCTTATAGTAACGTGGAATACGATCACTGAGTAAACAAAGAACTTCATAATTAATAGTACCCTTCTGATCAGCCAGATCAGTTGCTGTAATGACCTGTTCAGCCTCTTGACCTATTAAGGTAACCTTGCTACCAATAGGATAGTATTTTGGTAATCTTATGGTTGTCTGATCCATAGATACCCTTCCAATAATTTCACAGAATTGACCATCTACAAGAACATGAAAACCTTGTAAATCCCTGGTCCAACCATCAGCGTAGCCAATGGGTAAAGTAGCAACAATTTCTTCTTCCTTAGCTTTATAGCTAGCTCCGTAGCCAACTGTATCGCCTGCATTAATCTTTTTAACTTGTACTATGGCTGTTTCTAAGGATAGGGCGGCCTTCAAAGGATAAGGAAGTTCCAAGGCATGACCACTAGGGTTTAAACCATAGATTACAATACCCAAACGAACCGCATTGAAAATCGTGTCACTGTGCCACAGGCTGGTTGCGGAATTGCTAGCATGAACCATAGCTGGCTTATAAGCTAAAGCTCCAACCAAATCAGTGAAAAACTGTAGCTGCTCTGTAAATTTTTGATTATCAGCTTCATCTGCCGTAGCAAAATGAGTAAAAATCCCATCAACCTTAACTTCTGCCTCTAACAAGTTGGCAATGAGCTGATCTGCTTCTTCCAAGGTACGAAGACCAATTCTTCCCATACCTGAATCAATTTTAAGGTGAACATGGCAACCTTTCAAATCAATATCTTTTTGATTAGCCTCTTTCAACCAATCAAGGTTGGCCACGGTTAAAGTTATCTTCTCTTTTTTGGCTAAATCAATTTCTTCTGGTAAGACGATTCCCAAAACAAGAATCTCCTTACTGATACCAGCCTGTCTCAGCTCAAGGGCCTCATCTAAGTTAGAGACACAATAACCATCAACAATTGGTAGAAGAGCCTTAGAGACTTCAATGGAGCCATGTCCATAAGCATTGGCCTTAACAACAGCAAAGGTTTTTGCCCTCTGTGGAATATGTTTTTGTACTGCTTCAACATTTGCTCTTATTGCATTTAAGTCAACAGTCGCTACTGTAGGACGATGCTTGCTTGAAATCATTTTTCTTCCTCCAAAATAACACTGGCTTGAACATAGGCACCACTATGAGAAATACTAATAAAGCCTTTTCCCTTGAAAGGGGACTGACTGATATAAGGCTTACCTTTGTCATCAGTTAGGATTTCAATATCTTGGAAGCTTAGTTTTCCAATACCAGTTCCCATTGCTTTGGAAAATGCTTCCTTGCCAGCCCAGCGGCCAGCTAAAAAATTAAGCTGTCTCTTACCTTTATAAGAGCTAAAGAGATCAAATTCTTTTTGAGTCAGAACCTTCTTTGCAAAGACAGGTTTCTTTTTTAAGACATTTTCAATCGCTACTATTTCTTGTAAATCAATGCCATGTCCAACTATCATTATCATACCTTACTTATTTTTCTTCTATTTTATCACTATTTGTCATAAAAAGCGATAAAAGCCGAGACAGGGTCTCAGCTTTATTGCGTAAAATGAATCTCTTAGCGATTTTTTCTGCCATGGCAATTTTTAAATTTTTTGCCTGATCCACAAGGACAGAGGTCATTACGTTTAACATTAGAGAAATCAATAGCTGAAGTCCCTTCTTGGCCTCTTGTTCTTGCTGAAATGTTTTGAGCAGCAGTGGTTGTGGCATGTTGGCTGGCACGTTCACGCTCTTGTTCATGAATTTGTGCTTTCATCATGGTCCGAGTTACATCAAACTCAATAGCTCCAATCATGTCCTGGAACATCTTAAAGCCTTCAGCCTGATATTCAACAACTGGATTGTTTTGAGCATAACCACGCAAACCAACTGAATTACGAAGTTGGTCCAAAGCATCAATATGCTCAGTCCATTTATTATCCACAATCATCAATAACAGCACTTTTTGGAACTCTAAGATAGCTTCCTTGTCATGCAGTTTGGCAATCTGATTTTGGTAAATGTCTAGCGCACGCTGATAGAGTTTTTCTTTTATTTGCTCATCTTTTAAGTTCCGCAGTTCTTTAACAGAAATTGTTTCCTCTGGAACGATATTAGTTCTGGCAAAGGTCACAATAGCTTCAAGAGCATCTTTTCGGTTACTTCTTGTATGGGCATCGACTGTACGTTTGATAGTCCTTTTTATCATGGACTTAATTTCAGGTCCAAGGTCACGATTAGCCGTAATGACATCACGACGGTTTGAATAGATGATTTCACGTTGTTCACGCATAACGTCATCATATTGGAGGACCTGTTTACGGGTATCGTAGTTATTACCTTCAACCCTTTTTTGAGCAGATTCAACCTGTCTAGCAAGCATTCTAGACTTGATGATGGTATCTTCTTCTTCCAACTTCATTCGGTCAAGAAGGGCTTTGATACGGTCTGAACCAAAACGTCTCATCAAATCATCTTCTAGAGAAAGGTAGAATTGTGATTCACCTGGGTCACCTTGACGTCCTGAACGACCACGCAATTGGTTATCAATACGACGGCTTTCATGACGTTCAGTACCTATAACACAAAGACCACCCAATTCACGAACACCTTCACCAAGTTTAATATCTGTTCCACGACCAGCCATATTGGTTGCTATGGTAACAGCACCTCGTTGGCCAGCATTCATAATAATCTGAGCTTCTTTAAAGTGGTTTTTAGCATTAAGAACTTCATGGGGCACACCAGCACTAACCAATTGTTTTGAGATATAGTCACTGGTTTCAACAGCAACGGTACCAACAAGGACTGGCTGACCTTTTTCATGTCTTTCTTTCACATCAGCAATAACAGCCTTGAATTTTGATTTCAAAGTTGGATAAAGCAGGTCAGTGTGGTCTAAACGTGCTACTGGTCTATTGGTTGGAATTGGAATAATCCGCATGTTGTAAACTTCACGGAACTCTTCTTCTTCAGTTTTTGCTGTACCTGTCATACCTGCCAATTTTTTGTACATACGGAACATATTTTGGTAGGTAATTGATGCACTGGTCTTAGACTCTTCCTGAATACGTACACCTTCTTTAGCCTCAATAGCTTGGTGTAAACCATCAGAAAAGCGGCGTCCTTCCATTGTCCGACCAGTGAACTGGTCAACAATGAGGATTTCTCCTTCTTCAGACACAACATAGTCAATATCCAAAAGCATGATATAGTTAGCACGCAGGGCATTATCAATGAAGTGAGTTAAGGCAACATTCTCAATATCATATAAGTTATCAAGTTTGAAGTAGGTTTCTGCCTTGTCAATCCCTGAATCACTAAGTCCAATCGTTTTAGTTGGAACATCAATAATGTAATCATCTTCTTTTAGGGTCTTAACAAACATGTCTGCCCGAACATAGAGTTGGTTGGTCTCTGAGCTAACAGCTCCTGAGACAATCAGTGGTGTTCTAGCTTCGTCAATCAAGACAGAGTCCACCTCATCAACTAAAGCATAGCTGAGAGGTCTTTGAACCATATCTTCCTGACGCACTACCATATTATCACGTAGATAGTCAAAGCCTACTTCGGAGTTTGTAGAATAGGTAATGTCACAGAGATAAGCTTCTCTTTTTTCAGCTGGTGATTTGGCTGCAAGGTTGATCCCAACAGATAAGCCTAACCAACTGTATACTTCTCCCATCTCAGTCGCATCACGTGTTGATAGGTATTCGTTAACAGTGATAACGTGAACACCTTCTCCAGCGATGGCATTTAAATAAACAGGCATTGTAGCTGTTAAGGTTTTACCTTCACCAGTGCGCATTTCCGGAACATCACCATTATGAAGAACAATCCCCCCCATAATCTGAACACGATAAGGGTAAAGTCCTAGGACACGTTTTGAAGCTTCGCGAACAACAGCAAAAGCCTCAGGTAACAACTGATCCAAAGTCTCCCCATCTTGATAACGTTTTTTAAATTCTTCTGTTTTAGCTTGTAAATCTTGGTCAGATAAGGCTTCCATTCGACCTGCATAAGATTCCACTTTTTTTGCAATTTTTTCGAGTTTTCTTAATTCGCCTTTGTCATTTTCAATGACTTTGCGTAGAACATTTGCCATTCTATTTCCTTTCGATCGTCTTTCATTTCATTCTAACACAATTAGGCAGCCAGTTCAAGAAATCCTGACAGATGAAAAGAGAAAAGAAGTTGCAGCAACTCCTTTTCTCTCATTTTTTTATTTTTTAAGAAGACTTACTTAGAATTAGGATGGCTAGCAATCATTTCTAAGCTTCCTTCAAATGACCATTTTTTAACATCATTTGGTAGGATGAAGTGCATGCCCTTTTTCAACTTATAGGCCTTAGAATCAACCATTAGCTGACCCTGACCATTTAAAACTGAAACTAAAAGGTAGGGAGCTGACTGCCTCATTTCAACTAGTTGATCAATGTTAAACTTATACACTGTAAAGAAGGGATTTGAAACCAAGGTTGTTGCTAGTAAATTATCAAAAACCACAGTTGCAGGAACACTATTTTCAGGCTGACCAATAGTCAGAACATCAACAGATTCTTTCAGGTGCAAATCCCGCAAGTTCCCATCAGCGTCCTTACGATCAAAATCATAGACACGGTAGGTAGTATCACTGGATTGCTGAGTTTCTAAGATAAGAATCCCCTTACCAATAGCATGCATGGTCCCACTAGGAACAAAGAAGAAATCACCAGCCTGAACAGGAACCTTGGTTAAGAGATGATCCCAGTCTCCGGACTTAATCATTTCTTCAAGTTCTTCTTTTGATTGGGCATTATGTCCATAGATGATTTCTGACCCTGCTTCTGCAGAGATGATATACCAACACTCCGTTTTCCCTAGCTCACCTTCATGTTCTAAGGCATAGGTATCATCTGGATGAACCTGAACACTAAGCCAATCATTGGCATCCAAGATTTTAGTCAGTAAAGGAAAAACCGGTTCTTTGGGGTTACCAAATAATTCTGGGTGCTCGCTATAAAGCTTGTCCAAGCCTAAACCCTTGTAAGTCCCGTTGGCAATGGTTGAAACGCCATTAGGATGAGCTGAGATAGCCCAGTATTCACCCGTTGTCTCACTAGGAATGTCATAATTAAAAACATCTCTAAGTTTTGTACCGCCCCAAATCTTATCGTGCATACATGAGTCTAGAAAAAGTGGTTCTGCCATCATATCCCTCATTTCATTTCTGTAGTTCTTCTATTATATCATTTTCAAGTTCAAATTGGTTCTTCTGACTGAGCTTTCTCATCCAATGACCTGATTTTTTCAGAGTTTTAATTTGGGTATGAATATTATTGCTAATTAATCCATAACGGTTTTTATAGGCATTGGCCCAGCTCCAGCAGTCAATCGGCGTCCACAAATGGTAGCCAAGACAGTTGCTGCCTTCTTCCATACCTTTATGCAGCCAGTAGAGATGCTCCTTGATAAATTGAATGCGGTAGTCATCTTCGATCATCCCATCAGCGTTGAGATAACGTTCCTCAGCTGAGACGCCCATACCATTCTCACTCATAAACCAAGTCATATTACCATAGTTTTCCTGAATATCCTTGGCAATATCATAAACAGCCTGCGGATAGATTTCCCAGCCCTTATCAACATTCATCCTGGCCATAGGCATCTCATAAGTTTGCCAGAATTTAGTTGGTAAAAAGTCAACAGCTAAGCTATTTGAGGAATATTTAGGTCTTTGGACGCGGTTGGGATGGTAGAAATTAATCCCCAATAAATCAATGGTATTTTCCTTAATAAGAGCCAATTCTTCTGGACTAGCTTGCCAAAGAGCTCCTTCCTTACTGAGTAGCTCAACTAATTCCTGTGGAAATTCTCCCTTACTGCTGGCATCCATAAAGAGCCGGTTAAACCAAAGGTCTGCTATATGCGCTGCCTTAAGATCCTCTTTTTCCTGACTGGCTGGGTAGACTGGTGTCAAATTAAGGATAATTCCAATCTGACCATCTTGTTTGAGCTGACGGTATTTGGCAATAGCCTTGCTGCTAGCTAACTGGAGATTATAAGCCACTTGAACAGCTGCCTTGCCATCACTCTTTTTAGGATAATGGAATTGCTCGTAATAGCCCCCTTCCACAACTACCAAGGGTTCATTATGGGTAAACCAATGGTGGACACGATCGCCAAAAAGTTGAAAACACCTTTCAGCAAAGCCAGCAAACAAATCCACCACATGCTTACTTTCCCAACCACCATATCGCTGCAAAAGTTCCACCGGCAAATCAAAATGATGCAGGTTAATAAAGGGCGTGATCCCTTGGGCTATAAATTCGTCAATAACTTGATTATAAAAGTCAACAGCTTCTTGATTCAGACTATTAGTTTCTAAATCATCAATCAAACGAGACCACTGAATAGAAGTTCTGACGGTATTTAGTCCGCATTCTTTCATCAATTTAATGTCTGACTTGTAGTCATTGTAGAAATTAGAGGCCGTATCTGGTCCAACCTGATTATGGAAATCTTCTGGACTCTTTATAAACCAATAGTCCATAACATTTTGATGCTTCTTTTTAAAACTACCTTCTGACTGAGGCCCACTAGTTGCTGCCCCCCACCAGAAATTTTCTGGAAATTGTAAGTTTTTCATATTTTCACCTTAAATTTGTTCCACACATCAATCATCTGATTAATGACTAGCATTTTAATAGGTCTATTATAGCATTTACGAAATTTATTTCAATTTTTGTTTTATTTGTAAAATTTATTTTAACCTTTGGTTAATATAGGCTGCTAAAATCTCAGAAAAAATAGAAAATTGTGAACGATTATCCAGCTGATAAAAGTCTCCGATCTGATTGCTCAAGGCTTGTAAGTTGGAAGGCAAAATGACAATCTGATCAGCATATTTTGTGACATAGGAACTAGCAACCATGGTAATCACGATTACCTTTGCACCAGCTGCCCTAGCCGCCACAAACAAATCAGCCAAATCCTTATTCCCAGACACCGTGTAAAAGATCAACACATCCTCAGACCCAAGATTCCTAGCCAAATATAACATCTTGGTCTTACTGGTCACACTCTCTGTGTAGATATCCTGATAAAGTAAATAATAGACCATCTCCTCCGCCCGTAAGCCCGAACTACCAATCCCTAAAATTTTCACCCTTTGGGCAGTCAATATCAGATCAGCAATAGCTTTCATCTGATTCTCATCCAACTGACTCTGGATCAGATCAATATTTTCTCGGTAATTATCCAAAACCCTTTGAACCAGACTGACATCCTTGCTTTCTGCTCTTTCTGGCTTATTTTGCCCATACTTTTCCAGATCTATTTTGAAATCGGCCAAGCCTTTATAGCCAATCTTCTTAGCCAAACGAACCAAAGCTGCTGGTGAGGTTTCTATGAGCTTAGCTGCCGCTTGCACACTATGATCGGTCAGATATTCTGGATGTTGCATCAGGCAATGAGAAATTTTTTTATCTGTCTTTGTTAAATTTGTAAACTGTATAGAAATACGTTCTTTAAAATTCATCTTAGCTCCATCACATTCATTTGATATAGTAAAAGCTTAACATCTCTGGACATCAAAGAAAAGAGAAAACCCACTAAAAAATACTTTAGTGGGCTAGTGATCTTAGGACTTGGAAACCATTTTGGCTAGGGCGAAATTGCCCAAGGTTGCAGAGCCATTGCCTGCTATAGCTGGTCTGACAATATAGGACTTTAAGTCTGGTAAAGGAAGATAGCCATTCAATAAACTTTCAAATTTGTCATGAATCCTAGCCACCATATGGTCTTGACCCATCACACCACCACCAAAGACAATCAAGTCCGGACGATAGAGCATGGTCGCCTGTAAAGCTGCCTGAGCAATATAGAAGGCCTGAATATCCCAGATTTGAGCTTGCTCTTCTATCAGTTCACCCCTTATTCCTGTCCTAGCTTCTAAACTAGGGCCTGCAGCCATCCCTTCCAGACAGCCCTTATGGAATGGGCAAACTCCTAAAAAGTTTTTTTCAATATCATCTGGATGAGACATGACATAGCTATGACCAGCCTCTGTATGCCCTTGCCCACCAATAAATTGGCCATTTTGAATAGCCCCAGCACCAATACCAGTGCCAATAGTATAGTAAACAAGACTATTAACTCCTGGTCTGACAATCATTTCCCCATAGGCTGAGCTGTTAACATCAGTTGTAAAGTAAATGGGAAGGTCAAGAGCAGCTTTAAACTGACCTAGTAAATCCACGTTAGACCAGTTTGGCTTAGGTGTTGAGGTAATATAACCATAGGTTTCAGATTCCTGGTCAATGTCAATAGGTCCAAAAGAGCCAATAGCTAGACCAAGAAGGTCATCAGAGAAGTCTTTAAAAAAATCAATACTGGCCTGGATCGTTTGACTGGGATCCCCTGTTGAAATCTGTTTTCTAGCAATAACCTCTAGAGCGTCATTACCAACTGCACAAACAAATTTAGTCCCACCAGCCTCTACACTGCCATATAACTTTGCCATTCTTTTTCGTCTCCTTTTGTAAACGCTTTTATATTTCCTATTATAGGAGTTTCACTGATGCTTAGCAAGCTCATTTAGACTATCTTTTCCTCTATCTAACAATTCCTATTTGAGAAAGAGAAAAAGGCTACTCAGCTAGCCTTCCTCAATTATTTCAATGCAATAAGCTCCTGTCCATGACCAACCAGTTCTTTGGCGACATTTTCCATATGAGAATAATCTGAGGTATTGGTCACAACAATCATGGTGGTATCCTCTAGTCCTGCGGCAGCGATTTTGCCCTTGTCAAAACGTCCTAGTAAGTCTCCTTCTTTGACTTCTTGACCTGCTTTTACTAGTGGTTCAAAGCCCTGCCCTGCCATAGAAACTGTATCAATACCAATGTGGATAAGGATTTCTGCTCCTTTAAAGGATTTAATAGCGAAAGCATGACCGGTTTCAAAAGCAACTTCAACCCTACCAGCAACTGGAGCATAGATAGTATTTCCACTTGGTTTAATAGCCAAGCCCTTACCCATGACTCCTGATGAAAAGACCTGGTCTTTGACATTTTCAAGTGCTAGGACTCGCCCGTCAAGAGGACTTAGTATGATTTCAGGTTCTCTTTGTAGTGATCCTTGGCTTTGCTCTGTAGAATCTTCTAAATTCATACTTTCAGCTTCAGCAAGAAAGACACTTGCAGCTCTTGTTTTTCCATAAAAGATGGTCAAGGCAAAGGCAATAGCAAAGGCTAAGAGTTCAGCAATAATATAGGCTGGAATAGAACTAGCCTTGATAGAAAGAAAGCCAATGAAACCTGCAGCACCTAAGGAAACAGCAATAACATGGGTTAAGCCTGCAAAAGCTGCTCCCACTGCAGATCCAGCTAGAGCACAAAAGAATGGGAAACGGTATTTCAAGTTAACCCCAAAGAGGGCTGGTTCTGTTATTCCTAGAAAAGCAGATACTGCTGCAGAACCTGCCAATCCTTTGGTTTTAGCCTTTTTAGTTAGGAAGTAGATCGCAAGTGTAGCTGCCCCTTGGGCAACGTTTGCCACAGAAGCCACAACAAAGATATAATCTCCAAAACCCGCACCCTTATTATTATAGGCTGAAAGCAGTTGAGTTTCGATAGCTGGGAAGGACTGATGAAGTCCCGTCATAACAATTAGGGAATAGGTTCCGCCAAAGATCGCCATGCCCAAGGCACCTGTTGCATTGTACAAGAAAACAATAGCATTAGTGAGGCTATCTGAAATCACCATCATCACTGGCCCAATAAGAGCAAAGGTTAAAAATCCTGTAATAAAGACTGATAAAAGTGGGGTAAAGGTGAAGTCAATGGCTGACGGTAATCTCTTATGGAAGAATTTTTCCAAGACCGACAAAAGCCAAACAGAGACCAAGACTGGTATAACTTGGTAATAATAGTTAGCTTGGACTATATGAAGGCCAAAGATTTTCCAGCTAGTTAATTCTGCAGGATTGGCAGCTGTCATAATCATTCCAATGGCAGCTCCAAGATACATGTTGGCACCAAAACGTCTAGCAGCAGAAATAGCAACTAAGATTGGTAAAAACATAAAGGGAGCAGCTGACATAAACTGAATCATTTCTGACAAGCCTTTGATTGCTGGATACTGCTCTTCTAAGGAAAGATGACCAAACAAATCTGGCGAAATCAAGAAATTACGCAGGGCCATTAATAAACCGCCAGCAACAAGAGCGGGAATAATGGGCACAAAAATATCAGATAAGAGGCGAATCAAAGCCATCAAGGGATTGAATTTCTTGTCTTTTTGACTAGCCAATTTTTTCAAGTCATCAGGGACAGCTTCCTTCAAGCCTGTTTCTTTGATCAGCTCATCATAAACAAAGTTCACATCTCCTGGCCCAATAATAATTTGATATTGGCCATTTGTTTTGAAGGTTCCTTTAAGATTTGGATTTTCATCTAGTGCCGCCTGATCTATCTGACTGTCGTCCTTCAATACTAAGCGAAGCCTTGTCGCACAATAAGCTGCGGCGATGAGATTATCCCGTCCTAGAGCCTCAATAATTTCTCTGGCAACCTTCTTATATTCCATAAAAAAACTCCTTATAGTGTCACTTGATAAAAATATGGTATTTCTTAAATAAGAGTCTAGCATATCTTAAAAATATGTCAAGCGTTTGACATATTTTTATTTTTAGTTTGTCTAAAACTTGATTTTTAAAGAGAAAACGTTTAGTATATAATTGTACTGTGATCAGCACTAATAAGGAGCTTTCTAATGGATTTACCAAGACATATTCGCTATCAACCTTACCATGAGTGGACAAAAGAAGACCTAAAAGCCATTAAGACAAAGGTTGCCGCTTCCCCCTGGCACTGCCACTATCATGTTGAACCGGCTAGTGGCTTACTCAATGACCCCAATGGCTTTTCCTATTTTCAGGGACAGTATCATCTTTTCTATCAAAATTGGCCTTTCGGCCCCGCTCATGGACTGAAGCAATGGGTTCATATGACCTCAACTGACTTGGTGCATTTTAAGGAAACACCGACAAGACTCTTACCAGATCACCAACATGATAGTCACGGGGCTTATTCTGGCTCTGCCTATCCTCTAGATGATCGACTGTTCTTGTTTTATACAGGCAATGTTCGAGATAACAAGTGGAGAAGAGAGGCCTTGCAGGTTGGTGCCTATATGGATCAAGCAGGGCAAATTGTCAAATGCGACAAGGTTCTCATTCAACAAGCAGAAGATGTCACCGAGCATTTCCGTGATCCCCAAATCTTTGATTATCAGGGACAAATCTACGCCATTATAGGGGCTCAAAATTTAGCTAAAAAAGGAATCATTAAGCTCTACAAAGCTATTAACAGAAATGTTGAAAACTGGCAATTTGTCGCCGATCTTGATTTTGATAATCCGCAAACAGCCTATATGATTGAATGCCCTAACCTTGTTTTTATTGATCATAAACCTGTCTTAATTTATTGCCCCCAAGGCCTATCTAAAGACCAATTAGCATATGATAATATCTATCCTAATACCTATCAGGTCTTTGATGCCTTTGACCCAGAAAATGGCCGTCTTGTGGGTGGGGGTCAGCTGCAATTACTTGATTCTGGCTTTGAAGCCTATGCTACTCAGGCCTTCAATGATCCTAAGGGACAGGCCTTAGCTGTTTCCTGGCTTGGCTTACCAGATATTGACTATCCTAGTGATGTCTATGACTACCAAGGAGCTCTTAGCTTGGTTAAGCATTTAACCCTTAAAGATGATCAACTTTACCAGTACCCAGTGAAAGCTAGCCAATCCCTCAGACAGAGTCAAGAAATTTTTCAAGACAAGGCTGAAACTTCTAATACTTATGAACTGGAATTACAGATACCAGCCAATAATTTTACCAAGCTATCACTATTTGCCAATCCCAAGGAAAAAACTGGACTTCAGATCACTATTAATACCAAAGATGGTCAGTTAACAATGGATCGTAGCCAGGTGGGTGTGCAATATGCCACTGATTATGGAACAAGCCGCTCTTGCCAAATACCCAGTCAAGGTGTTACACTTAATATCTATGTAGACCAGTCTATTGTTGAAATTTTTGTTAACAAGGGGCAAAGTGTCTTAAGTAGCCGTGTCTTTCCAAAGAAAAAAGAAAGTGGAATCAGCTTACTTTCTGGGCAAGCTGACGGTCATTATTACCAATTGAGGAAATGAGGAATTAGAATTTGGTTGCAAAACTAACTGATGTTGCTGAATTGGCTGGAGTCAGTCCTACAACTGTTTCCAGAGTTATTAATAAAAAGGGTTACCTCTCACAAAAAACCGTAGACAAGGTAAAAGAAGCCATGAAAGAATTGGGCTACCAGCCCAATAACTTGGCGCGGAGTTTACAGGGTAAATCCACCCAGCTCATTGGTTTAATTTTCCCCAATATCTCCAATGTTTTTTATGCAGAGTTGATTGAGCATCTGGAAATAGAACTGTTCAAAGAGGGTTACAAAACCATTATTTGTAACAGTGAAAAAGATCCTAAGAAAGAAAAGGAATACTTGGAAATGCTTGCGGCCAACCAGGTAGAGGGCATCATTTCTTCAAGCCATAACCTGGGCATTGAAGACTACGAACGTGTTGAAGCTCCTATTGTAGCCTTTGACCGCAATTTATCCCCCAATATCCCCATTATTTCTTCTGATAATTTTCAAGGAGGCCTATTAGCTGCCCAAACACTGGAAAAACAGCACTGTCAACGGATCATTATGATCACAGGAAACGACAACTCTGACTCTCCTACTGGTTTACGGCAGTTGGGCTTCTCCTATCAGCTCAAAAAAGGAGCTGAGATCATCAAACTTCCTAATCATCTCTCAACCATTCGCAGAGAGATGGAAATTCGCTCCATACTTTCCAAGCAAAAACCAGATGGCATCTTTGCCTCTGATGATTTAACAGCCATATTAATCATGAAAGTGGCTGATCAACTGGGCCTGTCCATACCTCAAGAGCTGAAATTGATTGGATACGATGGCACTCATTTCATTGAAAACTATTTCCCTCAGTTGGCCACCATCAAACAACCCATCGAAGAAATCGCAAAGCTAACAGTTGAAGTCTTAATTAAAAAAATCAATAAAGAAAAAACTAGTAAGGATTATATCTTGCCTATAACGCTCCTACCTGGTGCAAGCATCTAAAAAAGCCAAGGAATACGCTATTCCTTAGCTTTTTTCTTTGTCGTCTGTAACGAACTGGCTCAACAAGCCATTAATAAATTTTGCAGATGTTTCATCTGAATACTTCTTAGCAATTTCAATGATTTCGTTTAAGGCTACCCGACTTGGTGTTTCATCAAAATATTTGATTTCATACAGGCCTAAACGAAGCATGGTTCTATCTGTTAAAGTCAAACGTTCAATTGACCAACCTGCTTTGAGGTTCTCCTTAATCAGTGCATCAAGTTCTTCTTTATGATCTTTGACACCATTGACTAAATTTAGGAGAAAAATTGGGATATCTAAAGTTTGATCGTCTTCTAAAACCTTATCATAATCATAGGCAAACTGAGAGGCCTCTAGAGTGTCTCCACCAAGTTCCATGTTAAATAGAGCCTGAAAAGCACGCTCACGAAGATCCCTTCTTGAATTTTCAAAGCTTTTAGTCATCCAAAAAGTCCTCTTCAAAAAGTGATTTCAAATCAGGTTTTGGGGTTTTCTCAGGGACAATACCTTCCACATGGATATTAACAGAGGCAATAGTAACTTCAGCCATATCATAGACTGCTGTTTTAACAGCCTTTTGGATAGCAACTGACACTGTCGGTACTTTGACACCATACTGTAAATAAACATAGATATCTGCATTAACTGATCCGTCTTCTTCTGTACGAAGATAAACACCTTTACCTAGGCTTGCTTTATTGAAGCTGTCGGACATTTTTTTGTTATGAAGTGAATAAACGCCTTCAACTTGTGTTGTGGCTATACCAGTAATAACTTCAAGAACTCGAGGCGAAATAACAATTTCACCAATATTTTCACTTAACATAGCATTTCCTTTCTTTGCTCAACCAATACTGTTGACAAAACTCTTAAGCACGAGAAACGTAGGTCCCTTCACCTGTATTGATAATCAATTTTTGACCAACTTCAATAAAGTCAGGAACGTTTACTACAAGACCTGTTTCCAAGGTAGCTGGTTTACCTGAACCAGTGACTGTAGCCCCTTTGATAGAAGGTTGTGTTTCAGTTACAGTTAATTCAACAGTTGTTGGTACAGTGACACCAATTACTTCGCTTCCGTAAAATTGGATTTTAACGTCAGAATTTTCAAGAATATAAAGTAATTCTTGTTCAACATTAGCAACAGGAATTTCATATTGGTCATATGTTTCTGTATTCATAAAGTAAGCTGTGTCGTCCATTTTGTATAGGTATTGAGCTGGTACAGTTTCAATAATAGCTTGCTCAAACTTTTCATCTGGGCGATAGGTTGTATCAAAAGTTGAACCAGTACGGACATCGCGTAATTTCATACGCATAATTGTATTTCCTTTACCTGGTTTATGGTGACTTGCTTCAAGAACGCGAATCAATTTGCCTTCTGATTCAAAAGTCATACCTGCTTTGAGCTTGCTTGCTTCAATCATTTATTATTACCTCTTACTAAAATATTTATCATCTCATTTTATCAAAATATTTTCATTCTGTCACTTTTTATTCTTGTCCACTAAGGCTCAAAGCCTCTGCTGACTTAACTTGAAGTCTTTCAGAGGACTCTTTGAAATGACTTTAATCAAAAAATGTCTGCCACTGCGGATCACGGTAAGCCTTAAAACACATCTTGATCTGCTCAACTGTATTTTTAGCAGTGGCCAATTCTGGCAGGCAATCTTCTGAAAAATAGCCACTGTCTATGGTTTCACTATTTTCTTCAAATTGTCCACCGACTTCTGAACAAAGAACAAATATCTTACAAATATTATGAGCATAGACAGGCAGATTATGTTTGGCCCTATCTTGAACTGCTATAATCTTGTCGGCACTAACGTCAAGTCCTGCTTCTTCTTTTACTTCTTTAATGGTGTTTTCCTTAACCGACACATCAACATCAACCCAGCCACCCGGCAGAGACCACTTATGATCTTTTTCTTGCACCAGCAGTATCTTATCCTCTTTGAAAATAGCTGCACGTGTATCTAGCTTTGGGGTCTGATAACCTGTCTCATTGCAAAAAAGACTTCTAACAACTTCTATCGACATGTCTGTTTTTGCAGCCATCATTTCTGCAGAAATAGCTCTGATTCTTTCATATCTTTCTATATCAAAAATATCTCGTCCATAGCTAAGACCGGCCTGTGCTAAACTTTGCAATTCTATTGCCCATTTGACCATTGAATCATTAGTAGACATCTTTACTTTGCTCCTAATCTAAGGCTGGGTGCATCATGTTGTACGTAGTCAACACCCTTTTTTTCCATCAATTCAAGTGCCAAAGGATGGGGTCTATAGTGGGCACTATAGGTTATTTTTTTGATTCCTGCTTGAAGCAGAGCCTTGGTACAATTGACGCAGGGAAAATGTGTAACGTAGATTTCCGTACCATCAGTAGATATCCCTTCTTTGGCACACTGAATAAGGGCATTCATTTCTGCATGAACCGTCCTAATACAATGGCCATCTTCTATGTAGTGCCCAGCTTCATTACAATTATCTGTAGCTGAAACACCACCATTATAGCCTGTGGCAATAATCCGATTATCCTTGACCAAGACAGCTCCAACATAGGCGCGATCACAGGTAGACCGCTTAGAAATAAGCTCTGCATTGGCCATGAAATAATCTTGCCAGGTCAATCTTTTTTCCATTTTTTCTCCTTATCTGCTTAAAGCCATAAACTTATTTAAGGACAATAATTTCCTTAGGAGCCAAGGTCAAAACCTGACAGCCATCTTCTGAAATAACCAGATCATCTTCAATACGAAGGCCAAACTGATTATCAATGTAGATTCCTGGTTCATCCGTTACAACCATTCCAGCTTCTAATTTCTGCTCTGCTTTATTAAAAAAAGGATCTTCGTGAATATCAAGACCAATACCATGTCCGATACCATGCGTAAAAGCCTCAGCGTAACCACCTTGCGCAATGATTTGTCTAGGAATCCCATCATAATCTGTAAAGGAAAGTCCAGCACGCGCCCTTTTAATCAAAGCCTGATTAGCTCTTAAGACAAGGTTATAGATTTCTCTCTCCCGATCCGTCACATGACCAACATGAATGGTCCTGGTCATATCACTAACATAATGATTGTAGTAACAACCAAAATCCATGGTTAAACTATCCCCATTTTCAATAACCTTATGACTGGCCTGCCCATGGGGCATAGCAGAGCGGTAACCTGATGCTACAATGGTATCAAAGGACAGACCTGAAGCACCATAGTGACGCATACGAAAATCTAAAAAATTAGCAACCTCTATCTCAGTCGTTTGCCCTGCTTTAATAAAGTCTAAAACATCAATAAAAGCCTTATCTGAGATCGAACAAGCCTTTGCTATGGTTTTTATTTCACTAGCATCCTTAATAAGACGAAGCCCTTCAATAAAGCCATTTTGCGGCAGCAGATTAACAGTACTTAAAGCTTCTTTCAGGTTTTCATAATAAGCATAAGAAATATCAGCCTCAAAACCAATCTGCTCTAATTTATCTGTTTTAAGAATTTGAGCAAGCTCTGCTAAAGGCGTGCGACTTTCAATGATATCAAATCCTTGGATAGCAGCTTTGGCCAACAAGCTATAGCGAGCATCTGTTATAAAAAGACTGCGCTTAGCTGTTAAAAAGATAGTGGCTGCAGTACCCGAAAAGCCTGTTAAATAATAGACATTTTTTAAATTACTAATGATAATGCCATCCAAACCCTTTTCCTTAAGCAAGTTTTTACACTTCTTGAGACGTTCTTCTAAAAATGTTGACATTTTTTTCTCCTTGGTTCTTAGACTAACTTTCTTAAGTTTATCACGATTCTCTTCCTTTTAAAAGCCAGAGTCCATAGTTCTATAAACTGGAATGAAAGATAAAGAGAGTCAAAGAAATATGAGAAAATTCTTTTAATTTTTAGAAAAGACAGCTTATCAAAAATAAAGCGTTTACATAAATGGTAAAAAAGTGTAAACTAAATAAAAAAGTAATGAGGTTTGATACATGATACAAATGGGTTATATGAAGATTATAGTTTATATTCTACTAGCTGTTTTGGCTATTAGCATACTTAGTCTACTTACACCCCTTATTTTTCTAGCTGGACTTTTCTGTCTGTGGTTCTATAGCAAAAAAAGACCAGATAAGAAAAAACGTAACTATGCTCTAGCTGCAATCCTAATTGGTTTCATTGGAACAATCGGTCTCCATTCAATTTCAACAAAGAACTCTCAAAGTGCTCTTTCTCAACCTAAATCAGAACTAAAAGCTGAAGCTAAGGCTGGTACAGAAACGACAAGCTCAGATGCAAAAGAGAAAGAAAAGGAAGATCAATCTAAAAGCATTCAAGCTGAAAAAATGCTCTCAAGCTTTGAAAATGAAACAAGCAGAGAAAACTATACCAAGACATTCGAAGCTATCAATCAAGTTAAAGACTCAAAAGAAAAAGAAGGGTTACAAAGTCGTTTTAAAATAGCTGAACAAAGACTACTCGCAAAAGAAGCTGAGACTGAGCTAAAACAACTAGAAACCACACAAAGCAGCAACTACGTTGAAACTACAAAACAGAAGCTTAACCTTATTTCTGACCCCGTTAAAAAAGAAGAGTTGCAAAAGCGAATTGATACTGTAGTTTCAGCAATTGAGGCTCAAAAACAGGCTGCCGCACAAAAAGCACAGGAAGAAGCTAATCAGCAGCAAGCTGCCCAAAGTCCAGATACTAACCAAAGACATTATGCTAACTGTACAGAAATGAGAAACGCAGGAGCAGCACCAATTCCTCAAGGTCAAGCAGGATATGAACCACGCCTTGATCGTGACCATGATGGATGGGCTTGTGAATGATGAAAAAAAGTATCTCTATCATTCTAATCCTTGCCTATTTCCTAATAATTGGAAAACAGACAGTCTGCGCAACTACTATAAGTAGCTTATCGCAAACTGAACAAAGAGACATTGAAAATTATCAAAAAAATATTAAAGGTTTGAAAGAAGTATCTCTTTTTGATATCAACAAAATGATGACTCAAAAAAAGACATTTTACCTTTATACGGGGCGGTCTACTTGCCCTCATTGTCGTCGTTTTTTACCTAAATTATTAAAAGCAAGCAAAAAAAGTAAAAGAACTGTATTCTACCTCAATTCTCAACATACAAAATCAGACAAGCCTTTGCAAATTTTCAGACAGCACTACAAGATAAATACTGTGCCTAATCTAAGCTTCTTTAAAGCTGGTCAAAGTCTTCAAAGCTTAAAAAAAGGAAGTAAAGCAAGCAAACAAGATATTTATTTCTTTCTTAAATCTTTACAAAATTAAAGAAATCCGACACTTGTCAGATTTCTTTTCTTATAACTTCGTTTTTAAATACTGGCCAGTATAGCTTTTTTTGTTCTGGGCAATTTCTTCTGGGGTTCCTTTAGCAATGATTTGACCTCCGCCAACACCACCTTCTGGTCCCAAATCAATGATATGGTCAGCAGACTTAATCACGTCCAAATTATGCTCAATAACAAGGACTGTATTTCCATCATCAACAAAGCGTTCTAAGACCTTAAGTAGGCGGGCGATATCATCTGTATGAAGGCCTGTTGTTGGTTCATCCAAAATATAGAGACTCTTTCCAGTAGAACGCTTATGCAGCTCGCTAGCTAGCTTCATCCGCTGAGCTTCTCCACCTGAAAGTGTGGTTGCAGGTTGACCAAGGGTAACATAGCCCAAACCAACATCCTTGATGGTTTGTATCTTACGAGCAATTTTAGGAATAGCTGCAAAAAAGTCTACCGCATCATCAACTGTCATTTCCAAGATCTGAGCAATATTCTTTTCTTTATAATGCACTTCTAAGGTCTCAGAATTGTAGCGTCTTCCATGACAGACTTCACAAGGAACATAGACATCAGGTAAGAAATGCATTTCAATTTTAATAATACCATCTCCAGAACAGGCTTCACAGCGTCCACCCTTGACATTGAATGAAAAACGACCCTTCTTATAGCCTCGGATTTTAGCCTCATTGGTTTGTGCAAAGAGATCACGGATATCGTCAAAGACACCAGTATAGGTAGCAGGATTTGATCTTGGCGTTCTACCAATCGGACTTTGGTCAATATCAATCAAACGCTCAATATGTTCAATGCCTTCAATGGATTTGTGTTTACCTGGCTTATCAGCATTGCGATTTAACTTTTGGGCAACTGCTTTTTTCAAGATACTATTAATTAGGGTTGACTTCCCTGAGCCTGATACCCCTGTTACCGCAATAAATTTACCTAAGGGAAACTTAACATCTAAGTTTTGCAGATTATTTTCACAGGCACCTTTGATTTCCAAGAAGCGTCCATTACCCTTACGTCGTTCACTTGGAACAGGAATTGTTTTCTTACCAGACAAGTATTGGCCAGTAATAGACTTCTTGTTTTTAGCAACCTGTTTTGGAGTTCCTGAAGCAATGATCTGTCCACCAAAATCTCCTGCACCTGGACCCACATCGATTAACCAATCCGCCTGCATCATGGTATCTTCATCATGTTCAACAACAATCAGTGTGTTGCCTAGATCCCGCATTTTTTTAAGACTTTCAATAAGGCGGTCATTATCTCTTTGATGTAAACCAATGGATGGCTCATCTAGGATATAAAGCACACCAGACAGATTGGAGCCTATCTGCGTCGCCAAACGAATACGTTGACTTTCACCACCTGAAAGTGTCCCTGCTGCCCGCGATAGGGTTAAATAATTTAAACCGACATTTTTTAAGAAGGTCAATCGATCATGAATTTCCTTGATAATAGGCTTTGCAATGGTCTCTTCGTTTTCACTCAAGATCAAGCTCTCAAGATGATCAATGTGATCAGAAATGGATAAATCAGAAAGCTGACCAATATTGGGCCCATCTTCACCACCAATATGTACACACAAAGCCTGATCATTGAGACGATAGCCATGACAGGTGTTACACTTAAGAGCATTCATATAAGTGCGCATGACATTTCTTGTGTACTCACTATTTGTTTCATGGTAACGGCGATTAATATTGGTAACAACTCCCTCAAAAGAAATATCAATATTACGTTCACCACCAAAATCATTGACATAATGAAAATGAAATTCCTTATCACCAGAACCATATAAGACCAAGTGCTTTTCTTGATCACTAAGATCCTTAAATGGGGTATCCATATCAATGCCAAAGGCTGCCATAGCTTGCTCTAGCATAGTTGGATAGTAGTTGGATGAGATCGGATTCCAAGGAGCCAAAGCACCTTCTCTTAGTGTTTTACTAGGATCAGGGATTACCAAGTCCATATCAACTTCCAATTTCACTCCTAGTCCATCACAGGTTGGACAAGAACCAAAGGGAGCATTGAAAGAAAAAAGGCGCGGTTCTAATTCTGGAACTGTAAAGCCACAGACTGGACAGGAATAATGTTCTGAAAAGAGTAGCTCATTGCCGTCCATTGTATCGATCATTAAATAGCCATCACCCAGCCTCAAAGCTGCCTCTACAGAGTCAAACAAACGACTTCTGATACCATCTTTAATGACCAGGCGGTCAATAACCACTTCAATATCGTGCATCTTACTTTTTGATAGTTCTGGAACTTCTGAAATATCATAGATGTCCCCATCAACACGAACACGAACATAGCCATCCTTTTGAATTTTTTCAAAAATATTTTTATGCTGCCCCTTTTTTCGTCTGACTATGGGTGATAAAATCTGCATTCTAGTTCGTTCTGGTAAGGCCAGTACCTGCTCAACAATTTGTTCCACTGATGAAGCCGTAATGGCACCGTGCCCATTAATACAGTAAGGAGTCCCAACCCTAGCATACAAGAGTCTCAAATAATCATTGATCTCAGTAACAGTACCAACTGTCGAACGAGGGTTTTTACTGGTAGTTTTTTGGTCAATAGAAATAGCCGGGCTAAGACCATCGATGGAGTCAACATCGGGTTTTTCCATATTTCCCAGAAATTGACGAGCATAGGCGGACAGACTCTCAACATAGCGCCTTTGACCTTCTGCGTAGATGGTGTCAAATGCCAAGCTAGACTTTCCTGAACCAGATAAACCAGTGACTACAACTAATTTATCTCTCGGAATTTCAACATCTATATTTTTTAGATTGTGAGCTCTCGCTCCATGAATAATTAATTTATCTTGCATAATTATGTGCCCTTGGCATCCCTTCGAAAACATTTATTACATTATAACAAAATTTTCTAATATTAAGTTGCCCCAAACTTTGGGATTTATAGTATAATGGTTAAGTGTTTAATGACAATGAGAGGTACTGCGCTTCTAAGCCTTTTTTGATGGGCTGAAATGGCTGTTTCACTCTGAAATTAAAACATCTCATAAGTAAAAATGTTAGCGAAAAAGGAGGGCTGTCATGAAACAAATGTTTCTTTCATCGGCAATTGAATTCAAAGAAATTGAAACATTCGAGCCAGGAGCTTGGATCAAATTGGTCAACCCTTCCCAGGAAGAATCCGAAGAAATTGCCGATCAATTCGACATTGATATTTCTGACTTACGAGCACCCCTTGATATAGAAGAAACGTCACGTATTGCTATTGAAGATGAGTACACCTTGATTATCGTCGACGTTCCAACCTATGAAGAGAGAAATAACAAAAGTTATTACGTAACGGTCCCACTTGGCATTATCGTAACGGAGAATGCTGTTATCACGACCTGTTTAAATGATTTAACCTTATTTGAACATTTCCACAAAAGACGTGTTAAAAACTTTTACACTTTCATGAAAACACGTTTTGTTTTCCAAATTCTTTATCGTAATGCTGAGCTTTTCCTTACCGCCTTGCGTACCATTGACCGCCAAAGTGACCGTTTGGAAGCACAGCTGGAAGCTTCTACTCGAAATGAAGAGCTTATTGATATGATGGAACTTGAAAAATCCATTGTCTATTTGAAAGCTTCTCTAAAATTTAATGAACGTATTGTCAAGAAGCTCTCTAGTTCTACCAGTTCCTTAAAAAAATATATCGAAGATGAAGACTTGCTTGAGGATACCTTGATTGAAACCCAGCAGGCCATTGAGATGGCTGGCATCTACGAAAATGTCTTGAATGCCATGACAGAAACAACTGCATCAATCATTAACAACAATCAGAATGCCATCATGAAAACTCTGGCTCTGATGACCATGTCTTTAGATATCCCTACTGTTATTTTCTCTGCATATGGGATGAACTTCCAAAACAACTGGCTCCCTTTTAACGATTTACAGCACGGCTTTTGGCTCATTGTGCTTATCGCCTCTTTGGGATCTTCAGGAGTTATACTCTACTTTTTGAGGAAAAATTGGTTTTAGTTGAGCAAGCCCTATTGCAATGTCATTTCTAATAGAGCTACTTATAGATAAGAAGCATTATCGGCTTCTTATCTATGAAGGCTGTAATTGGGTGGGCTATCACACTTATTAGTTTTGAAGAAAGATATTATCGTTTTTTCTTTAAAAGGTCATAATTATGAAGCGGGGTTTCGGCCTCTTAGCTACAAGGGCGTATTAGTACCACTTTCGTTAGTTTTAAGCTTTTTATTGGAGCGGGGTTCATAGGTTTGGCTTTATCTGATATGTGGTATAGAAGACTTTTATTTGCGCGCTGCTTTTTAAGATTACTTATTTGTTTAAGGAGATATAATGGATTTACAAAATCTTACTAAAAAAAATCAAGAATTTATTCATATCGCTACTAATCGGCTGATTCAGGATGGGAAGTCTGATCAAGAGATCAAAGATATCTTGGAAGAAACCGTTCCAACTATCCTTGAGAAACAAAGACAAGGTATTCCTGCTCGAACCTTTTTAGGAGCACCCACAGCTTGGGCGGCTTCATTTACCGAAAAAAAGGCTGACGCCAAAGCAGCAAAAAACGGAGATAGACCTAAAAATACCAACCCTTGGCTCATGTGGTTAGATACTTCCCTTTTATTCATCGGAGTTGTTGCCTTATTAAACGGAATGATGTCATTCTTTAATAGCAATGCTAATGCTACCGGCCTTGTTTCTTTATTGGCCCTTGGTTTTGGGGGTGGAGCATCTATGTATGCGACCTATTACTTTATCTATCGCCATATTGGTGCCGACAAGAGTCAGCGTCCAAGCTGGTTCAAAATTATTGCAGCCTTATCCCTAGCTATGTTGGTCTGGGTTACTCTTTACTATGCGACCGCCTTCTTACCTGCAGGCCTCAATCCTAAATTGTCACCATTTATCCTAATCCTTATGGGTGCAGCAGCTTTTGCTCTTCGCTATTTCTTACAAAAGAAATACAATATCCAAAATGCCATGTCTGCCCACTAATAAACAATAAAAGTAGCAAACCCCGACCTTAAGAAGATCGGGGTTGTTTTTTATTCAAAAAAAGACCCTTCGGATCTAATTTCACTTCTCCATCTTTTGGTGAAATTAAAAAATAGTCCCCTGGACTATTTTTTAATCTTCGTTTACGTAAGGCATAAGTGCCATAACGCGAGCACGTTTGATTGCTGTTGTTACTTTACGTTGGTTTTTAGCTGAAGTTCCTGTTACACGACGAGGAAGAATTTTTCCACGTTCTGAAACGAAACGGCCTAAAAGCTCAGTATCTTTGTAATCAACATATTCAATTTTATTAGCTGCGATGAAGTCAACTTTTTTACGGCGTTTGAATCCGCCACGACGTTGTTGAGCCATATTTAATCTCCTTTTATATTATCTGTTTGACCACCTTTGTTGTCATGGTCTGAACTCAATTGAATTCACTTTTTTCCAAAACCATTCTATTTAGAATGGTAGATCGTCATCTGAGATATCCATTGGGTTTGAGTTCCCAAATGGACTTTCTTCGCGACCAAAGTTAGGTGTTTGTTGAGAAGGAGCCGAATAACTATTATTGGAAGAATTATTATTAAATCCAGCAGCATTATAAGAGTTAGATGATCCACCTTCACGTGTAGCACGGCTTTCCAACATTTGGAAATTATCCGCAACTACTTCAGTTACATAGACACGTTGACCTTGTTGGTTTTCATAATTACGAGTCTGAATGCGACCTGTAATTCCCACCAATGCACCTTTTTTAGCCCAGTTTGCTAAGTTTTCAGCTGGTTGACGCCAGATGACACAATTAATGAAATCAGCTTCACGTTCACCATTTTGACTTTTAAATGTGCGGTTAACAGCAAGTGTAAAAGTAGCAACTGCCACTTGACTTGGTGTGTAACGAAGTTCTGCATCTTTGGTCATACGACCAACTAGTACTACATTATTAATCATAAACTACCTTCTAACTAAGACTTAAGCGTCAAGTTTAACGATCATATGACGAAGAATGTCGTTGTTGATTTTTGATAGACGGTCAAACTCATTAAGTGCAACTGCATCAGTAGCTTCAACATTAACGATGTGGTAAAGTCCTTCACGGAAATCATTGATTTCGTATGCAAGACGACGTTTTTCCCAATCTTTTGATTCAACGATTGTAGCACCGTTGTCAGTTAAGATAGAGTCAAAGCGTGATACCAAAGCGTTTTTAGCTTCTTCTTCAATGTTTGGACGAATAATATAAAGAATTTCGTATTTAGCCATTGATTTTTCCTCCTTTTGGTCTAATGACCTGCACCTCTTGGCACAGGTAAGTGAGGTATGCTCACAGATTACCATTATACCTTAAAATATAGTCAAGTGCAAGAAAAAAATGATCCCTATCTGGACAAATAGGAGCTTAAGCTCTTGGCCTAGCTTTTAAGCAGACTTTCTTTCTTACTTATCTCAAGCAAAACTACAAGACAATTAAGTAAGCAGTCAGCTTTGGCAACTCTGAACATAGACAGACTACAGACAGCTTCCCTACAAAAAGATTATCAGGATGATTCAAAAACTTTACGGTCTTTTCATTTCCCAAAATCCTTTTCTTTGCTACAATAGTCTTATGTTAGATTTAAAGGATTATGGTATCCAAATGTGGGACGAAAAAAAGATTGCTTCTTTTCGACTAACCCTCCTAAATTGGTATGACCAAGAAAAAAGAGACCTGCCCTGGCGGCGCAGTCAGAACCCTTATCATATATGGGTTTCTGAAATCATGTTACAACAAACTCAAGTTCAGACGGTTATTCCTTATTATAACCGTTTTTTAGAATGGTTTCCTACTATTGAAAAACTGGCGGAGGCCCCTGAAGAACGACTACTTAAAGCCTGGGAAGGATTGGGCTACTACTCTCGTGTACGCAATATGCAAAAGGCTGCCCAGCAAATCATGACTGACTTTGACGGACTGTTCCCAAATAATCATCAAGATATCAGCAAGCTAAAAGGCATCGGCCCCTATACTGCCGGAGCCATATCAAGCATTGCCTTTAATTTGCCAGAGCCTGCAGTAGATGGGAATGTGATGCGTGTCATGGCTAGGCTATTTGAAGTTAATTATGATATTGGCAACCCTAAAAACCGAAAAATCTTCCAGGCTATCATGGAAATCCTCATTGACCCTGAGCGCCCCGGAGATTTCAACCAGGCACTGATGGATCTGGGCACAGATATCGAATCTGCTAAGAACCCCAAACCCGAACAATCCCCTATCAAGTTTTTTTGCGCAGCCTATTTACATGGAACCTATGACAAGTACCCCATCAAATTACCAAAGAAAAAGCCCAAACCTATTCAGATACAAGCTTTTGTTCTTGTTAATGCCCAAGGTAAATATTTGTTGGAAAAGAATAATCAAGGTAGACTTTTAGGTGGTTTTTGGTCCTTCCCCTTTATAGAAACTGACCTGATTGGACAACAATTGGATCTATTTGAAGAAAATAATACAGTCTTAGAAAGCATCTCAAAGGTAGCTACTTTTGAAGACACTTATCAACTAAAACCCCAGTGGACTAACCAAACTTTTCCTTCTGTCAAGCACACCTTTAGTCACCAAAAATGGACCATTAACTTAAAAGAAGGCCTTCTTTCTGATCAGCCTAGTTTTCAAGATCAGAGCAGAAAATTAGAATGGGTTGACCCAGATGATATGAGTCACTACCCTATGGCAGCTCCACAAAAGAAGATGCTTGAAGCCTACTTTAAAAATAACAAATAAGCCATCTTCTACTTGCTTTACAGACCTGTCAACTTCCTGTAAAGAACTATCAGGACACCCCTTAGAAATCCTATTCTTTAGCCATGTCAAAGAGCTTTGATAGACAAAAAATAAGATCCCACCTATACTGATTCTTGGAAAGGAGATTAAGATGAAACTTGGTAAGCAAATCATCCGCTACCGCCATAAACATCAGCTCTCACAAGAAACACTTGCAGAAAAAATATATGTCAGCAGACAAAGTATTTCAAATTGGGAAAACAATAAAACCTATCCCGATATCCATAGCCTTTTACTGCTCTGCAATATTTTTCAAGTGAGTTTAGATCAGTTAGTCAAAGGAGATCTTAAAGAAATGGAAAAAATAGTATCAGCAGACGACAAGAAAAATTTTGATCGCGATAGCCTCATAATGACCAGTCTCATGTTCTTATTGATGGTTGTCGCTTTTCCCTTATTTTACTTCCTATCATGGCTTGGTCTGGGTATTTTTCTTCTTATCTGGGCTGTTTGCATGTTTTATGCTAACCGTGTAGAAAAGTTTAAGAAAAAATATGATATACAAACCTATAAGGCCATTCTTGCCTTGGAAAAAGGAGAAAGGTTAAGCTCTATAGAAACTTATGAAGAAAGAGCCAAATATCCCTATCAAAAACCACTCATAGTCCTAGCTTTTACCCTCATTGCTGCATTGATCTGCTTTATTAGCAGTATGGTCACTATTTTCTTACTCAACTTTTTTAATTAAAAAAGCCCCAGTAGTTAATCTACCGGGTTTCTTTATTGATCTTAAGAAGCTGGAAAAACTCAGTGCTTAACCAATCTCCTCCATGATAGCTTTGATTTGCTCTTTGGTATGAACGCCAGCTACCTTCTTAACAACTTGTCCGTCTTTCTTGAACAAAAGTGTTGGAATAGACATAATACCAAATTCTTGAGCTGTATTTGGATTTTCATCAACATCAAGCTTCACAATCTTTAAGACGTCTTCATCTAATTCTTCTGAAAGCTGCTCAAGGATAGGAGCTTGCATTAAGCAAGGTCCACACCAGGTTGCCCAAAAATCAATTAGAACAAGACCTTCTTTTGTTTCTGATTCAAAGTTTGCATCTGTAACGACTTCTGTCATCGCTTTTCTCCCTTTCTTTTATAGTCCTAAGTTTATTTTAGGGTAAAAAGCCCTAGAAAGCAAGAATCTGCTACCTAGGATTGAATGTCCTAAGTATCAGCTTGAAAATAAATTGTGAAGCAGTCTATCCCCCCTCTTTCTATGCAGCATTTGCCCTTAAAAAATAATCTCGTAGCAGCTTTAAGACATGATCTTAGACTTTTGTTACAATCAGTTTAGAAATAAGTAAGAAAAGAGGAATTTATGATGTACACTTACGATATGATTGTTATCGGTTTTGGTAAGGCTGGAAAGACCTTAGCTGCTAAAATGGCTCAGCTGGGTAAAAAGGTAGCTCTTGTTGAAAAAGATCAATCCATGTATGGCGGCACCTGCATTAATATCGGCTGCATTCCCACAAAAACTCTGATTACTGCTGCTAAAGAAAAGATGACTTTTGCAGAACTTATGAATCAAAAAGAAACCGTGGTCAGCCGTCTAAGACAAAAAAACAAGACTGGCTTAGAAGCTTCTGGAGTTGTTTTATACAACGGCTTTGCCCAATTTATTTCAGACAAGGTTATTGAAGTAAAGGCAGGCGAGGATCAGCTAGAGCTCAGCGCTGAAACTATCATTATCAATACTGGTGCAGTTTCTCAGCATTTTCCAATACCAGGTCTAATGGAAAGTAAACATGTTGTTGACAGCACAGCTATGCTCTCTATCACAGAAAAACCAAAGAAACTGGCTATTATTGGTGGAGGAAATATTGGGCTTGAGTTTGCTAGTCTCTATGCAGGCTTGGAAAGTAAAGTCAGTGTCTATGAAGCTGCTCCTAAGATTTTGGGCTCCTATGAACCAATAGTGGCTGAAATGGCTCAATCCTATATGGAAGAAGATGGCATCACCTTCCACCTGGGTGTCAAAGTTGAAGAGATCGCAGACACTGAGGATGGTAAAGTTTCCCTAAGTGTCAATGGTCAAAAAGAAGTCTTTGATCTCATTCTCTATGCTATGGGACGTAAACCAGCAAGCTCACACTTGGGGCTAGAAAATACTGCTATCGAAGTTAGTGACAGAGGCGCTATCCTAGTAGATGACTTCTGTCAAACTACTGTTAAAGGCATCTACGCTGTGGGAGATGTTAACGGAGGTCCACAATTCACCTATACTTCTCTTGATGATTTCAGGATTGTCTTTGGCCACCTGACTGGACAAGGCCACTACAGCCACAGTGAACGCAAAAACATCCCAAGTACAACCTTTATTAACCCACCTCTAGCTCAAGTAGGATTAACAGAAAAAGAGGCAAAAGAAAAGGGTCTAGCTTACAAGACCAAGGAATTATTAGTAGCCAATATGCCAAGAGCTCATATCAATAACGATCTCAGAGGAATCTTTAAGGTCATTGTTAACAGCCAGACCAATGCTATCTTAGGTGCAACCCTTTTTGCAGAAGGTTCTCAGGAATATATCAATTTAATTAAAATGGCAATGGATAATAATATCCCCTATACCTATATTAAAAACCAAATCTTCACCCATCCTACTATGTCAGAAAACCTTAATGACCTTTTTAATTTTTAAATAGACTAAAAAGCTTGAAAAGAGTATCAGCCCCTAAAGTTGGACAAGGATCCAGCTGAGGGAAAACCTACTCTTTTCAAGCTTTTTGATAGGTCTATAAATGAATGAAGCTTTACCCAAAACTATCCTAAGTTAGCAATGGTACAGCCAGAACCTCCAGCATTTTGTGGGGCATAAGCAAAGCTTTTAACATGTTTATTTTTGCGGAGATACTTGCTAACAGCTTCACGGATTACCCCTGTTCCTATACCATGAATGATATCCACTTGGCTCATATTATTGACCAAAGCTTGGTCGATGAAGGCATCTAGTTCCTGCATGGCTTCTTCATAACGTTTTCCACGTAAATCAAGTCGCGCTCTAGGTCCACCACTAGCCTTAGCATTTCTTTTAACCAGATTAACAGAACGCTCTTTTTGTTTTTGAGACTCTTCAGCAACTTTAAGAAGGTTAAATTCATCCTCTTTTAGGGTCATCTTAATCAAACCTACCTGGGCTTCCCAGCTATTTTCTTTCTTTTGCTTGATTAAGGTTCCTCTTTGGCCATAGGCAGTTACAATAATATCATCACCTACACGTGGTGCACGTAGCTTTTTAGCCTTCTTCAAGACCTTGTTTTTAGAAAGTTCAGGACTTGGGACTAACTTTTTCAACTGAGCCTTTGCTTCTATGATCTCATGAGGTTTTAATTGCGCTTTGTCATGCAGTTTACTTAAAATATCCTCACTCTCTGCTAGAGCTAGATCAACAATTTCCTGCGCCTGCTGGCTGGCCTTTTCAAGTTCTTTTTCCTTAACTTGGGAAAATTCATTGTAGAGCTTTTTGACAGCACGATTAAATTTCAGATTATCTTGTTCCACTTCTTTAATATGGTCTAGTCGTTTTCTACTGTCAATAGTTTGTTTTTCCAGTTCTTCAATAATCCTATTGACATCACTATCAGAAGCTGTCATATCCTCTGCTTGATCCACAATGATTTTAGACAGGCCCAGTCGTCTAGCAATTTCAAAGGCATTTGAACGACCAGGAACTCCCTGCATAAATTTATAGGTAGGCTTCAGGCTATTAGCATCAAATTCCATACTGGCATTTTCAACAAAGTCTGTTTCAATACCATAGGCTTTTAATTCTGGATAATGGGTTGTCGCCATTGTCTTAATCTGCTTTAGACGAAGCTCTTCTAAGATAGCCATAGCTAGACTAGCACCCTCTTGTGGGTCTGTTCCAGCACCTAATTCATCAAAAAGTACCAGGCTGTTCTGGTCAGCTTTTTCTAAAATAGCAACTATGTGGGTCATGTGACTAGAAAAAGTCGACAGACTTTGTTCAATGGATTGTTCGTCTCCAATATCAGCAAAAATATCTTCAAATATAGCAATATTAGAGCCCTGATCAGCTAGTATAGGCAGACCAGACTGCCCCATTATTTGCGCCAAACCTAGGGTCTTCAACATAATTGTTTTACCCCCAGTATTTGGACCGGTAATAACAATGACAGATAGATCCTTACTAAAGCCTAAATCATTAGGAACAGCATCCTTTAAAAGAGGGTGTCTAACATTTAATAAATGAATCCCTTTATCTTCACTAATTATTGGCCAAGTGGCATCTTTAGCCTCCTTGTAAAGGTATTTGGCACGAACAAAGTCTAAATGTCCTAACAACCAGGCATTATTAGCTAGAGCCCTGCTGTGAGGCCTAATCATATCAGACAAGGCCTTTAAAATACGACTCATTTCATGTCGCTCGTCAGCATGGTACTGGGTAATTTCTTCATTTAATTGCACCAAAGCCCTTGGCTCAATATAGACTGTATTTCCCGAAGCAGAGATATCATGGACAACACCAGCCACTCGGTTTCGATAAGTATTTTTTACTGGTAAAACACTTCTACCATTACGGCTAGCAATCAATGATTCTGACAGATAATCTCCCTGTTTTTTGAGAATATCTTGCAGGAGCTGTCTGACCTGATGCTCACTGTTAGAGATTTTCCTTCTGATACTTTCTAGTTCTGGACTAGCAAAGCTCTCAATAAATGCAGCATCATTAATAGCCTGTAGGCCGCCTTGAAGTTGTGGGAAGACTTCTAATTTCTCAAAAAGTTGGTTCAAAACCTTTAAGTCAACATTCTCTAAGTTAAGATAGAACTGGCTGGCCTCAGTAGAAACAAGCAGTAATTTTTTAATATCTAATAACTCTTGAATATTAAGATCAGCTTCTAGTTCCAGGCGACGTAAACTTTCTGAAATATCTCGAAGAGTCCCTAAAGAAAAACGATTGGCAGCTAAAAACATTTGCTCCATATCTGCAATTTCTTGGAAAGAGTCCCTTATTTTTTCACTCTTAGTAGAAGGCAGCAAGGCCTTTAACTCCGCTAACCCTTGTTCTGTCTGCAGGTAAGGGCTAAATTGTTCCTTTACCTTGTCAAATTCTAACTGTTCTAAAATTTTATTGTTCATAAGTCTCATTATACCTTAAAATACTGATAATTTGGAGTAAAGTAAAAGACCAGACAAAAAGTTCTGGTCCTATAGGATTTTGCTTATCCATAAATTCTTAATAAGTGAGGTCATTGGAGGACAGTGCTCGATTAAAAGCCTAGGCAAGACATGCCCGTGCAACTGATTTTGAATCAAGGGCACTGGTATTGTCGCAAGTAGACTAAAAATCATGGACAAAAAAATCACTGTAACAAGTACAGACATGAGCCCACTTCCTAGATTGAAATAAAGTGAATCCAGGTAATCAATTGGTAGAAAATGAACAAAGACACCTAAGAGCCTGACAAAGGCATAAACTGCTAGTGCAATGATCAAAAAAGCTACCCCTGCGTAGAAGACACGATTCAAATCGAAAATATTCACTTCCCTAAAAAAAGCAGTCCGCGTTCCCTCGGCTGGATTAGTATAAGGCACCCAGAGGGACAACTTATCAGCCAAAGTCTGGTAATAATGCTTTGCAACAAAAAGTGATGCCAGTGCACCAAAAAAGTAAAAAGTCTGTAATATGATTCCTCTATTATAGCCTATGTAAAAATTCCAAAACATAATTAGTAAAATAAAAATTGAAATCATTATTATCCCTCATCCAAGCTAGTCTGATTGATTTTTTCTTGAATGCCTTCAAGCATCTTACGTCTGAGTTCACTCATCTCAGACTCTAGTTTTTCAAATTCTATTTCACGATTCAATTGAGTTGATAAGGAATTAATTGCCATTAATATGGCCACTGTTTCACTATCTGCCTCTGGCAATTTTTCTTTAATAGCAGAGTACTTTTCTTTTGCTACCCGCTCTACCTCTTCCATAAAAAGATTATCTTTATCTGTTGTCAGGGTTAAGGTTTTTTCACCAAAGGTAAATTTATAACGATTATTACTTTTCATAGCGCCACCTCATATAGCATTATACCTTAATTTCGGACTTTCGTAAAATATAGAAATTCTTCAATTTATGATTAGGTACTTGCCCCACAGTTCCTATTTTTGTGTTAAAATATTTCATATGGAAACCATCGTAATGAAAATAAAAGAATCTGACAAAAACAGAATTCTTAAAAGACTTTTAGACTACCAAACTAGTAGTGCCAATCCATACCTTGAACTTTCTTCCAAATATAAGGGAGTCACAATTTCCCTCTATAAATCTGGTAAAATCGTTTTTCAAGGTGGAGCTGCTAAAGAAGTTGCTCATCATTTTGGTTTTCAAACTGAAAGTGATGACTCAAAAAACCAATCAGACAACTCATATAAAGAAGATTTGCCACTGATTGGAAGTGATGAAGTTGGCAATGGTTCCTACTTTGGCGGCATAGCTGTGGTAGCTAGTTTTGTCAGCCCATCTGACCACCCCTTTTTAAAGTCATTGGGCGTTGACGATTCTAAAAATCTCAATGATCAGAAGATCAGACAGATTGCACCACTTCTTGAAGAAAAAATTCAACACAAGGCCTTGCTCTTATCACCACAAAAGTATAATCAGTTGGTTGGTAAAGGCAAAGCTTATAATGCTGTATCTGTTAAAGTAGCCTTACACAATCAAGCTATCTATCTTTTACTAGAAAAGGGGCTAAAGCCTCAAAAGATAGTTATTGATGCCTTTACCAGTCAAGCCAACTATGAAAAGTACCTCTTGCAGGAGAAAAATCATTTTAAGAATGTCATCACCTTTCAAGAAAAAGCTGAGAGTAAATACCTGGCTGTAGCTGTCAGCTCTATTATTGCTCGCAATCTCTTCCTTGAGAATCTAGACCAATTAAGCCAGGAACTTGCTTATAAGCTACCTAGCGGCGCTGGTAAAGCTTCTGATCAGGTGGCCTGCCAATTGTTAGAAACATATGGATTAGAAGCCCTAAATCACAGCGCCAAGTTACATTTTGTCAATACCCTAAAAGCCCAAGAGCTTTTAAAAAATAGAAAATAAAGGAAAACAATGAAAAATTTTATTAAAGAATGGGGTTTATTTATCCTCTTTTTCTCACTTTTTGCCCTAAGTCGCCTTTTTATCTGGCAACCTGTCAAAGTAGATGGCCATTCAATGGATCCAACTCTTGCACATGGTGAACGCCTTATCGTTTTTAGCCACACCTCTATTGATCGCTTTGACCTTGTTGTTGCAAGAGAAAAGGAAAATGGTGAAAGTAAAGAAATTGTTAAACGTGTCATCGGCTTACCTGGCGACCATATTAAATATGAAAACGACAAACTCTACGTTAACGGCAAAAGAGTTAAGGAAAAGTTCTTACTAGATTACCAAAAAGCCTTTAACAACGACAAGCTGCAAGAAACCTACAATTATAACAGCCTCTTCCAAGAATTAGCCAGAAACTCTAACGCCTTTACCAGTGACAGAGAAGGAAGAGTCACCTTTTCAGTAACGGTACCAAAAGATGAATATTACCTCCTTGGTGATGATCGCATTGTTTCTAAAGATAGCCGCGAAGTTGGAACCTTCAAGAAAGAATCCTTAGTTGGCGAAGTCAAGTTCCGTTACTGGCCACTTAGTAAAATGACAACCTTTAAAAATTAAAACCTGCCTCTGGCAGGTTTTAAACTATCTCTTCCATTAGAAAGGGCAGCAAATGGAATATTACTTTTCAGGGACCATAGACCGTATTATCTTTGAAAATGCCAGCAATTTTTTCAAAATCCTTCTATTAAATATTGAAGAAACTGACAGTGACATGGATGATTTTGAAATCATTGTGACTGGAACAATGGCTGATGTCCTTGAAGGTGAAGATTATACCTTTTGGGGTGAATTAACCAACCATCCCAAATATGGTCAACAAGTTAAAATGACCAGGTATCAAAGACTAAAACCAAGCTCTTCTGGTCTGATTAAATATTTTTCCAGTGACCATTTTAAGGGAATCGGGAAAAAAACAGCGGAAAAGATTTTGGAATTGTACAGTGACAATACCATTGATCAGATCTTGGAAGACCCAAGTAAACTGGATACGATCACAGGCCTATCAAAGAAAAATAAAGAAGCCTTTGTCAGCAAGCTCAGATTAAATTATGGGACTGAGCAAGGGATTGCCAACTTGGTTAGTCTAGGCATTTCCAACCGACTTGCTTTTAGTATTTTTGATTGTTATAAAGAAGATTCCCTTGACATCGTTAAAACAAATCCCTATCAGTTGGTCGAAGACATCCAAGGGATTGGCTTTAAGATGGCTGATAATTTAGCCCAGGATTTAGGGATAAAAAGCGATGCACCTGAACGTTTTCGGGCAGCCCTCCTGCATTCCTTATTAGAACAGTCCATAAGCCAGGGTGATACTTACATAGAAGCAAGGGATCTTCTGGAATTTGCCATTAACCTACTTGAAGATTCCAGACAAGTTGAATGCCAACCAGCCAGCGTGGCTCATGAACTGAGTCAGCTCATAGCTGAAAAAAAAGTTTATAATCAAGGAACGAAAATTTTTGATATCAGCCTCTATCTGGCAGAAGATGGCATTAAAAAGCATCTTTCTCGCATTTTAGATCATGAGCTCTCTAAAGACTTTTCTAAGGAAGTCATTGAAGATGAAATAGAGGCTATCCAGCAAAAATTCCAGATTACTTATGATAACGTCCAAAGGCAAGCTATCCACCAGGCCCTAAGTCAGAAGGTTTTTATTCTAACAGGTGGGCCTGGTACTGGAAAAACAACTGTCATCAGAGGAATCCTTGAGGCCTATGCTGCTATTCACAAAATTGATCTCAACAAAAAGGATATTCCCATTATTTTAGCAGCTCCTACAGGGCGTGCAGCTAGACGAATGAATGAGCTGACTGGTCTAGCAAGTGCTACCATTCACCGACATCTAGGCTTAAATGGTGATAATGACTATCAGGCCATGGAAGATTATCTGGACTGTGATTTACTGATCGTTGACGAGTTTTCCATGGTAGATACCTGGTTAGCCAATCAACTCCTAGGAGCTATTTCATCCAACACGCAAATCATCATCGTAGGTGACAGTGATCAGTTGCCATCAGTTGGACCAGGACAAGTTTTAGCTGATCTTTTAAAAATAGCTGAGATTCCCCAGATTGCCCTCAAGAAAATCTTTAGACAATCTGAAGATTCAACCATTGTTGACCTTGCTAATCAGATGAGACAAGGCTTCTTACCTGCTGATTTTAAAGAAAAAAAAGCTGACCGATCTTACTTTGATGCCCTCCCCCAACACATTCCTACAATGGTAGAAAAAATTGTCTCGGCTGCAGTGAAAAGCGGGATTGCTTCTGATGAGATCCAAATCTTAGCTCCTAACTACAAAGGGCAAGCTGGCATCAACAATCTTAATCAACTCATGCAAGAACTTCTAAACCCTCTGGGAACAGGCAGTGAATTTGTCTTCAATGATCTCCACCTACGCCGAGGTGATAAGGTGCTTCATTTGGTCAACGACGATCAAGTTAATGTTTTCAATGGAGACATCGGCTACATTAAAGACCTGATTCCAGCAAAATACACGGAATCAAAGCAGGATGAAATTGTCATGGATTTTGAAGGTACCCAGGTGACCTATCCTCGAAATGAATGGCTCAAAATAACCCTGGCTTACGCCATGAGTATTCATAAATCTCAAGGCAGCGAGTTCCAAGTTGTTATCCTGCCAATAACCAGACAAAGCGGACGCCTCTTGCAACGCAATCTAATTTATACAGCCGTGACACGTTCTAAAAACAAGCTCATCTTGTTAGGGGAATACGCGGCCTTTGATTATGCCATCAAAAACGAAGGTGACAAACGAAAAACCTATCTAGTCCAACGCTTTTACCCAGAAAATGAGCAGCAAGAAAGCCCACAAGTTGAGGTAGAAGAGCAGATCAACGAGGAGAGCAAGGAACAAGAAGAAAAGGGTCAAAGAAAGGAAAGCAAAACTTCTAAGAAGGAGCAATTTCGCCTAAGCAATGAGAATTTTCTAACTATCGATCCAATGATTGGCATCACAGATGAAGATATTGCCACTTTTTTCAAAAATCATTAAAAATAGCTATTGCGAAATTAAAAAATGTGCTATACTAACTTTGTATTAAAGCCAATATACAAGTGAACATTAGGAGGTTCTCATGGTATCATACGAAAAAGTACGTCAGTCACTACGTACCTTAAATATTGTTATTATCGTCTTAAACGCCATTTTAGCAGTTTTGTCGATAATAGGCTTAGTTTCTATCGCCCTGGTCATGAATAATGAGGAAGCAAAAGCAGCACTAGATTCTGCTACTATGGCCTCTCTTGAGCAGCTAATGACACCATTTTCGATCTTTATTTCAGCTCTTTCCCTTTCTCTAACCATAGCTATTCTTGTGACAACAGTTATGAACCAATCAAAAATCAAAACTAAGCAAGAAATCAGCTACCTACCTTACTACCTTGGCTTTGCTCTTGTTACTGTAAATATCATTACACAACTACTATCAGCACCAAATATTATAGGTATTGCTATTCAGCTAGCTTTCTTAGCCCTTTATTACTTCCCTTATTCCAAAGCTAAAATCTTAAATAACAAGGAAGAAGATTTAGAGGTATAAAAAAAATAAAATAGTCTACAGATAGATTGAAGAAAAAGACTTTTTTCTTCAATCTTTTTATGTCTTTTTTGGGATTTTTCTGTTGTAGTAGCGAGACCAAAGTGTCTTGTTGAGAAATGGCCAAGTAAAAAGTGATGAAAAAGAGATTCACCACTTTAGCTATCTCTGTTTTAGACTTTAATTTCTTTTCTTCTTCAAATATTTAGAGGCCAAGGCTAATATCCTTGTGCTTATCTTCCAAGGCTGTCATGGTTACTCCCAGTAATCTAATGCCATTGGTTTGTTCTTCTAGACTTTCATAGATGGCAGCAGCCCTTTGGTTGATCAGCTCAAAATCCCTTGTTGGCTCAGCAAGACTGACCCTTTTTGTCAAGGTCGTAAAATCACTATACCTAACCTTTAAAATCACTATTTTTCCTAGCTTTTTATAGCTCTCCATAATTTCAGTCACGCGCTTAGCATTCTTGGCTATCTCTGCTCTGACGTCTTCTTCTGTATATAGGAGTTTAGCGTAGGTTCTCTCACTACCAATTGATTTACGGATACGATTGGCCTTAACTTCTGAATTACTAATCCCTCGAGCCTTGCGGTAGAGGTCATAGCCAAAGCGACCAAAGTGATCAATCAGTTGCATTTCTGGTATTTCTAAAAGATCTCGCCCCCGATAAACACCCATTTCATGTAACTTTTCCACTGACTTTTTCCCAACCCCATGAAACTTCTCAATTGGTAAATCTGCCAAAAAATCTTGGGCCTCTTCTGGTAAGATCAAGGTTAATCCATGTGGCTTTTCAAAATCACTGGCCAACTTAGCTAAAAATTTATTGTAAGAAATACCAGCTGAACAGGTCAATCCTAATTCTTCCCAAATATTATGCTGAATGAGCTTAGCAATTTTCACTGCTGATTTTATCTTTAGCTTATTGTCAGTCACATCTAAATAAGCCTCATCAATAGACATGGGCTCAACCAGATCGGTGTACCTTTTGAAGATACTACGAATCTCCAAGCCTACCTGACGGTATTTGTGGTAGTTCCCTGAGATAAAAATAGCCTGTGGACAGCGATCATAGGCTTCTTTTGAACTCATGGCGGAGTGAATGCCAAATTTTCTAGCTTCATAGCTGCAGGTAGACACAACCCCACGCCCCCCAGTTTCTCTTGGATCCTTGGCAATGACCACTGGTTTTCCCCTTAATTCGGGATTATCACGAATTTCCACCGCAGCAAAAAAGGCATCCATATCAATATGAATAATTTTCCTTTTGGTATTGTTTAACAATGGAAATATTAGCATAATCCCCTCCACTTTTATTATACCCTTTACTAGCAATAATGCCAATTTTCGACTTTTTAATACAGTTTGTGACTGTTTCAACAAACTGTACTAGAAAAGAATCTCTGATTTGTCAAGATTTTTGCTTGGGAAAACGTTTCCCGTATGTTAAACTAATGGTGTAAATGGAACACCCCCATTGTTACTAGAATATTAAGGAGACTCTTATGGCAACTGTAAAAACTAACACAGATGTTTTCGAAAAAGCTTGGGAAGGCTTTAAGGGAACTGACTGGAAAGAAAAAGCAAGCGTTTCTCGTTTTGTACAAGCTAACTACACCCCTTACGATGGAGATGAATCATTCTTAGCTGGCGCTACTGAACGTTCACTTAAAATCAAAAAAATCATTGAAGACACTAAAGCAGGTTATGAAGAAACACGCTTCCCATTTGACACTCGTCCTTCATCAATTGCTGGTATTCCTGCTGGTTACATCGACAAAGAAAACGAACTCATCTATGGTATCCAAAATGATGAATTATTCAAATTAAACTTCATGCCAAAAGGTGGTATCCGTATGGCGGAAACAACCCTTAAAGAAAATGGCTATGAACCTGACCCAGCAGTACATGAAATTTTCACTAAATATGTAACCACTGTTAATGATGGTATCTTCCGTGCCTACACTTCAAATATTCGTCGCGCACGCCACGCGCATACCGTAACTGGTCTGCCAGATGCTTACTCACGTGGACGTATCATCGGTGTTTACGCACGTCTTGCTCTTTACGGAGCTGACTACCTCATGCAAGAAAAAGTCAACGACTGGAATGCTATCACTGAAATCGACGAAGAATCAATCCGTCTTCGTGAAGAAATCAACCTTCAATACCAAGCACTTGGTGAAGTTGCTAAACTTGGTGATCTTTACGGAGTTGACGTACGTCGTCCAGCTGAAAACGTTAAAGAAGCTATCCAATGGGTAAACATCGCATTCATGGCTGTATGTCGTGTGATCAACGGTGCTGCTACATCTCTTGGACGTGTACCAATCGTTCTTGATATCTTTGCAGAACGTGACCTAGCTCGTGGAACATTTACAGAATCAGAAATCCAAGAATTTGTAGATGACTTCGTTCTTAAATTACGTACTGTAAAATTCGGTCGTACAAAAGCTTACGATGCCCTTTACTCAGGTGACCCAACATTTATCACAACTTCAATGGCTGGTATGGGTAATGACGGTCGTCACCGTGTTACAAAAATGGACTACCGTTTCTTAAACACTCTTGACAACATTGGTAACTCTCCAGAACCAAACTTAACAGTTCTATGGACTGATAAATTACCTGAATCATTCCGTCGCTACTGTATGAAAATGAGCCACAAACACTCTTCTATCCAATACGAAGGTGTGACAACTATGGCTAAAGAAGGTTATGGTGAAATGTCATGTATTTCATGTTGTGTATCACCACTTGACCCAGAAAACGAAGACCAACGTCACAACATCCAATACTTTGGTGCACGTGTTAACGTTCTTAAAGCTCTCCTTACTGGTCTTAACGGTGGTTATGACGATGTTCACAGAGACTACAAAGTCTTTAACGTAGTTGAACCAATCACTTCAGAAATCCTTAACTACGACGAAGTTATGGCTAACTTTGAAAAATCACTTGACTGGTTGACAGATACTTACGTAGATGCCCTTAACATCATTCACTACATGACTGATAAATACAACTACGAAGCTGTTCAAATGGCCTTCTTACCAAGTCAACAACGCGCTAACATGGGATTTGGTATCTGTGGTTTCGCAAATACAGTAGATACCTTATCAGCTATTAAATACGCTACAGTTAAGACTATCCGTGATGAAAATGGCTACATCTACGACTACGAAGTTACTGGTGACTTCCCTCGTTATGGTGAAGATGATGACCGTGTTGATGATATTGCTAAATGGTTGATGGAAGCTTACCACACACGTCTTGCAAGTCACAAACTTTATAAGAATGCTGAAGCTTCAGTTTCACTTCTTACTATCACTTCAAACGTTGCCTACTCTAAACAAACTGGTAACTCTCCAGTTCACCGTGGTGTCTTCCTCAACGAAGATGGCTCAGTTAACACAAGCAAAGTTGAGTTCTTCTCACCAGGTGCCAACCCATCCAACAAAGCTAAAGGTGGATGGTTACAAAACCTTAACTCATTGGCTAAACTTGACTTCTCACATGCCAATGACGGTATTTCATTGACAACTCAAGTATCACCTCGTGCCCTAGGTAAAACATTCGACGAACAAGTTGATAACTTGGTAACTGTACTTGATGGTTACTTTGAAAATGGTGGTCAACACGTTAACTTGAACGTTATGGACCTTAACGACGTTTATGACAAGATCATGAGCGGCGAAGACGTTATTGTTCGTATCTCAGGTTACTGTGTAAACACTAAATACCTTACACCAGAACAAAAACAAGAGTTGACTCAACGTGTCTTCCATGAAGTTCTTTCAATGGATGATGCCGCTGAAGCTGTCTCAGGAAAATAAGTTTTACGAAAGGAGCCTGTCTATTGACAACGCTCTTTTTTTCGCTAAAATAGTTTTATGATTATTAAACAAAGCCGCAATACCCTATCAAAAACCTATCTAGATGCTGTTAAAATACGCCAAACTGTCTTTGTCGGAGAACAGGGAGTGCCCCAAAATATTGAGATTGATAAAGATGAAGCTCATTGCTTACACTTTACTGTCTATAGTGATTCAGGAAGCCCTTGCGCAACTTGTCGCATACTACCAGACAATGTCAATCAGATTGCCAGCTTACAGCGTATGGCCGTTTTAAGTGATTATCGTGGACAAGAAATCGGGAAGACCTTGATCCTCTATGCAATGGATTACTTTAGGATTCAAGGTTTTGAAAAGATGGTTCTACACGCCCAGCTAAGTGCTGAAGATTTCTATAAAAAATTAGGATTCACCTGCCAAGGAGAGATTTTCCAAGAGGCAGGCATAGACCATATTACCATGGAAAAAGACTTGTAGACTGAAGACATGACAGACCTTCCTCAAGGCTCTCTCTTTGGTCAATAAACCTCGTCTCATTAGTTAAGAAAAGGAGCTTACTAGCTTGAAACAAAAGAAAAGATTACTACTCACCCTTATTATCAACTCTTGTATCAGTTCCTTTCTTTCCTACTATTTCTCTATCTCGCTTCTCCAGTTTGGATTTTTTCAGATCATTAATTTTCTATTCCAAATAATCTTCTATTTCCTAACAGTAGATAAACTTAAGAAACCCCTCAATAGGAAAGTCCTTCTTAAAAATTACTATCATAACCTAAAAAACAATGCTGGACTTTTCGCGATTATTTTGCTGATCATAAGCTTTGAACTTTTTGGAAGCAACTCATCATACAATCGGTTTTTTAACTATAACCTACTACTTCTAATTTTCTCAGCTTTTTATATTAGCAGTTTTAACGGTTATTATGCTCCTAAACTCTTTAAAAAACATCACAAAAAAGACCAAGCCTGATAGGCTTGGTCTTTTCTTACTGATAAAGCCTTCTAATAGCTTCCATAATCCGATTTCTTTCCTTGATCCAATCTTCACGATGATCCTTTTCATAAGTCCTATTGGTAAGAAAGATGGCTGCCTGATTTTTATCATTAAACATAATAAAAGGTCCAGTATAGCCTGTATGATCCAGCCAACCCGCTTCATATCGCCAGGCAATGGATCGCATATTATCTTTCTTACTGTAGTTTTGAAAAAGATTGTGGGACTCATGGTTTTTCATATACCACTCTAAGAAAAGCTCTAAATCCTTAAGACCTGAAAAAAGTCCAGCTGAACCTGTATGGTTCTCTAGCACCTTTGCCTTAGGATCATGAACCTTTCCATCATTAATTCCTTTTACAGTTGCCAGAGCATCCCTTCTAGGTCCAAAAGAAATCTGAGACATCCCCAGCGGCTGAAAAATATAGTCCTCAAAAAGTTGATCTAGCGGACGTCCATAAAATTCTTCCAGCATAAATCCCAAAAGGATAAAATTAACATCACTATATAAAAAATCAGTATTCCCTCTATCTTTTAGATGATTCATGGCTTCCTTAAGCTCTTTGGCATTTAGCTGATCCCTATTGGGGATAAAGGGATCTAACCCACTGGTATGGGTTAAAAGCTGCCGCAGACTAACCTGACTATTTTTAAAATCAGGGTAATAATCCTTCAAGGGCCTATCAAGCTCTAAAGCTCCGCTCTTAAGCATAAGAATACACAGGGTACCCACACCAACAACCTTGGAAACACTGGCTAAGTCATAAACCAAGCCAGCTTTGACGGGTTCATGGCCATCTATGGTTCCAAAATAGTAGTCCTGCCATTTTCCGTCCTTAAAAAGAGCCAAACTGGCTCCGTGGTAAACCTGTGAACTGATTTGCTCTTCAATCAAATCAAAGAGTTTGCTTGTCATTTCATCAACCAAACTTCTACTTGACTTGGATCTGACAGTACAAGGATGTTTTCTTTCTTATCAAGGTAGAGATCTAACCCCTTAGCTTCCCATTGTGCTTTTACTTGCTTCAGATCACATTCTTTTGGAACAGAAAACTCAAGGATTTCTAAGTCCCAAGTGAGATTGGGTGCAATAGCTAGATCAGGTCCACTGGCCTGTGTAAAATCCATTTCAATAGGAAAAGAACTTTCAAAGAGTGCCTCATAAAAATTACGCGATTTTTGTTCATCTAGTACATTCAAAACAATTTTTTCAAAGGTAAAGTCAGGCAGTCCTCTAAAGTCCTTGTCTGCTTCTAACTGTGGAAGTTCAGCTGCCTCTAAAAAATTGACATCATCTTCAGCGTGCAGTAAAAAGCGATCTCCTTCTGGAGAAAACGTCTCATAGGCATAGCCATTTTTCCCTTTAAAAAGTCTCTCGACTTCTGCTCCATGGGCTATTAATTGTTCAATGGCTTTTGGTTCCTTACTTTTAATAACGATTGTATTAAGCTTCTTAGCTCCTTCTACCGCACGGGCTCTGGCTGACGGTGTTTCTTCAATAACAAACCGTTCTTTGCCATCACCAAAGGATGTGAAGACAGCAATGGCATTTTCCTCATAGACCAGCTTCATTCCTAAACTTTTTTGGTAAAAGTCAATGTTTACTTGACGATTGTTGACACGTAATACAGGGGTATTAAAAATAGTACCTTTTAATAAAGTCATATGTCCTCCTAATTTCATTGCTATTATAGACAAAAAAACGCATTTTGACAAGAAATTATGTGCTAGCAGTAGGTCATTGACCAACAGCCCTTTTTTTTGTAAACTATTAGCTATGAATGATTTACTTATCCTACGTTTTATACAGTTTTTGCTAATAGCGGCAATGCTTTTTATTTTTATAACCTTGGTCACCCATCTTAAGGCCAAAAAAATAAACCCCTTTGATCGTTTTTTTACAGGTTTTTGGATTGGTCTGATTACTGATGCACTTGATACCTTAGGAATTGGCTCTTTTGCCACCACAACGACATTTTTTAAAGTCACCAAGTTGGTTGATGACGATAGTAAATTACCGGGTACAATGACTGTGGGTCATGTCATCCCTGTATTAATCCAGTCACTCTGCTTTATTTTCGTGGTTAGGGTTGAGACCCTCACCCTGATCTCAATGGCTGCTGCTGCTTTTATCGGGGCTTACTTTGGTACTCGAATTACTAAGAATTGGCATACTCCAACTGTCCAGATGATCCTTGGTTGCCTTTTAATCCTTGCCTCAGGCATTATGATCTTTAGAATGATCACCAATCCTGGTTCTGAGATTGCACACTCAGCCCATGGCCTGCATGGCATTTGGCTTCTCATTGGTATCATCTTTAATTGTATCATAGGTATTTTAATGACCATGGGGCTTGGAAACTACGCTCCAGAGCTGATCTTCTTTTCACTTATGGGACTAAGTCCAGCAGTAGCCATGCCAGTTATGATGCTTGACGCTGCTATGATTATGACAGCATCCAGCCGACAGTTTATCAAAGATGATCGTGTCTCATGGAAGGGACTGATCGGCTTATCCACTGGAGGCGTGATTGGTGTTCTTTTAGCTGTCTTTTTCCTTACTAATTTAGACATTAATAGCCTTAAAAAACTAGTGGTTATTATAGTTATTTTCACAGGAATCATTCTTATCCGCTCTTCCAGAGTAAACCAGATAGCAAATAATAAAAAAGAGGCTTAAGCCTCTCAGAGTGAAGACAAAGTTCTTGTCTTCACTTTTTTGATATTTTTCTAAAGTGGCTCGGACTTGGGTGTGCTCTCATTCTAGTTTCAAGGAGAGCAGATCAAAAGGTCCACTGGACCTTTTGATTCCCACGGAATTCCATTACTAATTTTTTAGCCCCCTCGCTTTTTCGTTTCAAGACTCACGCAGAATTAGTCCACTGGACTAATTCTCTCTAAAAAATTCCGTCGTGGCTTTTTTAAATTGAACTAAGCCACTTATGCCACTGGGAAAAATATCTTATTCGTGATAATAAGTCAGTACTTTTCTCTTCTTGGGAGTATAATAGCATTAAGAATAATTGTGAGGTGCTCCCTATGTTTCACAAAGAAAATCCTGATTACAATCGCAATCAAGTCGGCTTTTTATAGCTTAGATGAGTTAGTCCTAGAAGACCATTTGCTTCGTCAAATTGATCACATCATAGATTTCTCTTTTATTTATGACCTAGTGAAAGATAGTTATTGTCTTGATAATGGGCGTCCCAGCTTAGATCCAATACTGTTGGTCAAACTTCCTATTATCCAATTTCTGTTTGGAATCCGTTCCCTGCGTCAAACCATTAAAGAGATTGAAGACAAACACTATTTACCTAGATCAATAGGCTAAGAAGCTCTGCAGCCTATCAATAAATTTCCTATTTTTGCGAGCAAGAGCGAGCTGATTAAGGCTACCTCCGCCGTGCTGAAAGTTAGGTATGGAATTCTTTGGTTTTCTTAAACAGTCACTCCCCTGACTGTTTAACCTGTCCGACAGCACCTAAGGAAAGTGTCAAAAAATGACTTTTTCTTAAAACTAAAAAAAGGCCTAAGCCTCTTTTTTTAAAATATCTTTATAGGTATAAATATTTAAAGAATGCAACTGCTGCTATTGCTGCCAAGGTAGGAGCAAGTACAGGTACCCAAGCGTACCACCATTTAGAATCACTTTTAGCTTGTCCTAAAACAGATTTAGGCAAGAGATGGTGAACAAGACGAGGTCCAAGGTCACGTGCTGGGTTCAAGGCAGGTCCAGTTGGGCCACCTAATGATGTCACAAGTGTCATAACAAGGAAACCAATACCTAAATGGGCTACAGCAATTGGTCCCGTAACATATGGTGAAATCTGTGTAGCTGCAGTGGTTTGATCATAGCCAGCTTCAACAAGTTTACCAACAAGTTCCACACCAAAATAGTTTTTAGTCAAGGCTAAGGCACCAAAGAAAAGAACAAATGATCCGATAAATTCATTGGCAAATCCATTAAAGAGAGCTGGTTTTTGGCTATCTTTTGTTCCATCATCAAGAGCTGAGATAGTAGAAAATGATCCTAATATTGGATTTGGATTTTCAGTCTTTTTAAAGTAGGGAGCATAGACAGCTACAACTACTAATTGTCCAAAAACAGCTCCAAGTATTTGAGCAATCATATATTGGACAACATGTGCCCAAGGGAAAAGTCCAGAAACAGCTAAACCTAGTGTAAAGGCTGGGTTAATGTGATTCCCTGAAACATTACCAAACATTAAAGCTGGCATCATTACCCCAAAACCATAACCTAAAGCGATAATAACCCAACCAGAGTTATTTCCTTTAGTCCCTTTTAAATCAACATTTGCAACAGCTCCATTACCAAGAATAATCAGCAGGGCAGTTGCAAGAAATTCTGTGATATATTTCACAGTCCAAGTAACATCCATTAGTACTCATTTCCTCCAAAATTTTTAATCATAATAGATACTATTCTATCAAGTATTATGGATATTGTAAAGGCTGGGAAAACACTGTTATTATAGGCATAAAGAGACTGTGAACTTTTTCTTATTCTTTTATAAGATAATTTTTCTTAATAAAATACATTATGGTGCATATCACTGGAATAAGGGCAGCTAAGAGATACAAGTGACGATAGGCTTCAAGGCCATTACCAAGCAGACTATCTTTAATAAGACCAAGTAGGAAAGGACCAGATCCTAAGCCTAAATCCAGCCCAATCATATAGGTTGACATGGCTGTGTTAAAACGATGTTCCTCAACACCGACAATAGAAGCGGCTTGACCACAAGACATAAAACTACCATAACCAAAACCAATGAGAGCACCAGATAAGAGATAAGAAGTTCCTCCCTTAACACAGGCAAGTAAAAGAAGACCAAGAGTTAAGAAAAAGTAACTTGGGTATAGAACCCATTTTTCACCCTTAGCATCCATTAAACGTCCCATTGCTGGCCGAGTGATGGTAATAACAAGAGCATAGACAATAAAAAAATAAGCTCCAACACTTGTTAAGTTGATTTCATTTGTATAAATCTTTTGAAAACCTAAAACAGAAGCATAGGAAATCCCCATCAAAAAGGCAATGCCGGTAATGAAAAGCGCCTTTCTTTCAATAAAACTATCCAAAGTCCAGGATTTACTCTTAGCTAATTGTTGCTCATTCAAAACCATGTTTTTGACAGGAAAAAGAAAGGAAACAAAGACAACCAGAGCAACCAAGAGACTAGATAAGACAATAATCATCCTGAAATTAATGTGTAAATTATCAAGCATAAAGGTTCCTACAAAAGGACCAATGGCTGCCGCTAAGCTGGTTGACAGACCGTACAAATTAATCCCTTCACCACGTTTACAAGATGGAATATAAGAGATCACAATAGTATTGGTCGCAGTTGATACAACCCCATAAGCAAAGCCATTGAAAAAACGAACCAGATACATAGCAGCAATTGTTGGCATAAAGAAATAAGCCAAGGTCGTGAGTAAATAAAAGATGGCACCCCCACGTAAAACCAATCGCCGACCAAAGACTTCCAATTGTTTTCCAAAAATGAGTCTGGCTAAAAGCGTCCCTAAAATGTATATCCCAGTTGCCAAACCAGCCTGACTAGTACTGGTTCCGAGCTGACGGGTAGCAATAAAGGCAATGATCACTGTAAAAAGATAATAGACCATATAAACAATAAAGTTCAACACCGTAATAGCAATAAAGTGTTTATTCAATAATTTTTCTTCCACTGAAAATGAAACCTCCTTCGTTTTCAGTAACATTTTACATCAATGATAGAATATAATATATTTCAATGGTATAATATAGATGTTATTGCCAATCAACATTAGCAAATGTTATGACAGCTTAGAATCTAATGTCTGGAGGAAGCCTTGAATCATCACATCTTACAAAATTATATTAGTAAACACAATTTCCCAATTGTTGAAAAAACTTATCATAAATACCTCACTTTTGAAAGTATCGAAGATGATTACACCTATATTCTTAAGGATGGTATTATCAAACAAAGCGTCCTTTCCAAGCATGGTAATGAATTCAATTTAAGATATGTAAGTGGCTTAGAACTGACCTCTGTTCTTAATGAAGGCTATTCAAAAAATTCAGGTGAACCCTACAATGTCCGAATTGAATCTGAAAAAGCCAGCTTTTATAAGATCAGCCGTAAACAATTTCTTGAAGACATCAAGAAGGATATTGAACTGCAAGGCTACATTAAGGACTTCTATCACCATCGCCTCCAGAGATCCATGAAAAAGATGCAGTGCATGTTAACCAATGGACGAGTGGGCGCCATATCCACACAGATCTATGACCTGATGAACCTATTTGGCCAACCCATTGAAAACGGTGAAGTTTATATCAACTTTGTTATTACCAATGAAGAACTGGGAAAATTTTGTGGCATCTCCACAGCTAGCAGTGTTAGTCGTATTTTAAAACAGTTAAAAAAAGAAAATATTATCCGTATCGAGAATCAACATATTATCATCAGTAATGTTGAAAAACTAAAAGACAATATTGTTTTTTAAGAAGGGAGCACTATGCGTTATAATCAATATTCCTATATTAAAACCAACTCACAAGTCGCCAAGGCTGAACTGGAAGAACTAGGCTTTAAATTTCCAGATTCTAGCAGCAATAAGCTTATTTTCAAAGCCTTTCTACAAAGCTACTTCTTTCAGAGCCCAGATCTAGATTACAAACTTTCCAATTTAATTGCTGACACCAAAACAAACCTCTTAGATTTTTTCAATTCCTCAAGGGACTTAGATAAAGACGTTTTTGATATGGTTGCCCTGCAATTATTAGGTTTTATTCCTTTTTTTGATTTTGAAAATAGCAGAGCTTTCACCAAGGAAATTGCCTTCCCAGTCAACTTTAATGACAATGATTTAGTAGTCAGTCTCCACCAACTCTTAGCAAGTCGTCATAAAAACGGAATGACCCTGCTGGATGACTTGGTCAGTAAAGGTTTCTTAGCCACTGACAATGCCTATCATTTTTTTAATGGCAAGTCACTTGCTAGCTTTGATACCAATGATTTAATAAAAGAAATTGTTTATGTGGAAGCACTCCTAGATACAGATCAAGATGGCAAGACCGATCTCATCAAGGTCAATATCCTTAGGCCAAAAAGTTCTAAGCCCCTACCCACTATCATGACCGCAAGCCCCTACCATCAAGGTATAAACGAGGTTGCTAATGATCGCAAATTGCATCAGATGGAGGCAGAGCTCCTTGTCAAGGAACCAAAGGAAATCACGGTAGAGGATCAAAAGATTAGTCTTTTAGAGCCTTCCCACAAAGACCTGCCGGTAACAGATAGTGAAGAGAGCTTCTCTTATATCGACTCTTACAGCTTAAATGATTATTTCCTGGCGCGTGGATTTGCTAACATCTATGTTTCAGGCGTTGGAACAGCCGACTCTGATGGTTTTATGACTTCTGGAGATTACTTGCAAATTGAAAGCTTCAAGGCTGTTATTGATTGGCTAAATGGACGGGCAAAAGCCTATACTAGCCATAAACGTGAGAGCTATGTCCAAGCAACTTGGTCAAATGGTTTAGTGGCGACAACCGGAAAATCTTATCTGGGAACCATGTCAACAGGCCTTGCCACAACGGGTGTTAAGGGCTTAGAGGTCATCATCGCTGAAGCTGCCATCTCTTCCTGGTATGATTACTACCGAGAAAATGGCCTAGTCTGTAGCCCAGGCGGATATCCAGGTGAAGACTTAGATGTCCTAACTGAATTAACCTATTCCAGATCCTTGGCTGCTGGAGACTATCTCAGACAAAAAGAAAACTATCAGAAGCTCCTTGAGCAACAAAGCCAGGCCCTGGATAGAGAAAGTGGTGACTATAATCAATTTTGGCATGACCGCAATTATCTCCCACATGCTAAGAACATCTCCTGTGAGGTTGTCTACACGCACGGTCTACAAGATTGGAATGTTAAACCTGCTCAGCTCTATCAGATCTTTAACAGCCTCCCTGAAAACGTCAAAAAACATGCCTTCTTACACCATGGGCAACATGTTTACATGCATAATTGGCAGTCCATTGATTTTCGTGAGTCTATGAATGCTCTGCTCTGTCAAAGGCTGCTCAAAGTTGACAACCATTACCAATTACCAAGTTTGATCTGGCAGGATAACCAAAAAGCTCAGACCTGGCAGGAGCTAGATCGCTTTGGTGGACTAAAGAGCTGCCACTTACCTCTTGGGGAGACAAAGCAAAGCATTGACAATCACTACAGTAGTGATAGATTTGACAGTTATGCTAAGGATTTTAGAAGTTTTAAAGCTGATTTATTTTCAGGGAAGACCAATCAGATACAGATAAAGATCCCTATCAAAGAAGCCCTTTTGATGAATGGTCAACCCACCTTACAAGTCAAGGTCAAATCGTCCAGCACCAAAGGCATCTTATCAGCTCAGCTATTGGACTATGGAAAAAAGAAACGCTTTTCTGACACACCCGCCATCCTTGATTTGAAGGTCATAGACAATGGGAAAAACTTTTCAAGGGATGATCTGAAAGAACTACCCCTTGTAGCTTCAGATCATAGGCTAATCACAAAGGGTGTCTTGAACTTGCAAAATAGAAATAGTCTTATGAGGGTTGAAAGCATTGAAAAAGATCAGTGGATGACTGTCACATTTAAGCTGCAGCCAAGCATCTATCAGTTAGAAGCTGATGATGAATTGAGACTAATCCTCTATACAACAGACTTTGAACATACCATCCGTGATAATAGCCAGTATCAGCTGACCATTGATCTAAAAGAGTCTCAGCTCACAATTCCCTATACTTAAGCTGAGATCTTGGAAAAAACGGAATCATAACATAAAAAAGTAACTTGAGCAAAAGTTACTTTTTTTAACTATAAATTATGGGAAGGAGAAATTTATTTCGTAAAAACCGAATCTTCATCTAAAAAAATATCATCAAGGGAGACTGATAAAATTTCAGCTATGCTCTTCAATTTTTCATACTTGGCTCTTCTGAGCATAGAAACATCTTTTTCATATCGAGCAATGGTTCTAATGGAAATACCTGTTTGAGCTGCAAGTTCTTCTTGGGTCATCTTTCGAGCTAAACGTAGTTCTTTTAAGGTTGTTTTGTCCACTTTATCTCCTCCAGTTTCGTATTAAATTTATATGATAACAATATTATAAACTTCGGTTTTTATGAAGTCAAGTATTTTCTGTTATCTCTTCATTATTGTTTCGAAATAGCCTATTTTATGGTATTATATGACTTAAAGAAACAAAGGAGACAAAAATGACTGAAAATAAAAACCTTTTTGCATCCAATTTAAAATACCTCAGATTAAAAAACGATATGGAACAATTAGAGCTAGCTAAACTCTTAGATCGCAAAAGCGCATCAACCATTAGCGAATGGGAAAGTGGCAAATACACACCAAAGTTTCCAGTCATTGAAAAAATTGCTAAGATTTTTAGCGTTGACATAGATGCCCTATCCAAGGTTGATTTAAGCGATAACTATGGTTATAAAAGCAATCAGTCTTCTGCAAGTCCCATCCTCATGATTTCTGAAAAACTAAATTTCGAAAATTACAACCAACTAATTGATTATGGTCAAAAATTATTGGAAGATCAAGAAGAAAGTAATGATAAGGATGAAGACCAGTAAGGACTAGCTGCTTTTTAAAGCCTTTTTCTAAAAGATTAGCTAGAATAAAAAACAGGAAATTTCCTGTTTTTTATGAACTTATTTTTTTCCTACACTAGGTGTATCTGAAGGGTATCTAAAACTCAAGTTCTGAGATACGATACCATAAAGTGAACTACCTGTTAAGACACGTTTTGACAAATCAACCTTCTGCGCATTAGCATAAATTTCAGCATCGGTTGGGTAACGTACTGCACCACCAGCCTGATTGACCTCATCTGCAGATACTGACGAAGCTTGTCCAATAGTCATCATAGCCCCACCAGCAAGCATAGCAGAAATTATTCCAATTTTCACCTTTTTAGCCAAAGAAGACCAACTTGCATACCCTTGAAGTTTTGTTTCCATAACAATTACCTCTTTCCCTTAATTATTTGATGACCTCAGTATAACAAGAAGAAATAAAGTAAACATGATCTAAAAATAATTCTTAAATCGCCCTTATAAAAGTATAAAATGCCATAGAAATCTCTTTTTCCACATAGTTAGGCTGACAGCAGTCTCCCAGCAAATATCAAAAGACGGTTTTAACCCCTTCATAAGTCAATCAGACAAAAAAAGACAAGTCAGGCTTTATATGGTATAGTAATAACTAGCCAGTGTTATAGATACGGACATATTATCTTGTTAGCAGAACTAGACAGTCTCCTAAATGGATAGGCTAGATTCAACTGCTAATAGAAAAAGGAAATCATTTAGTCTCTTTAACTAAGCTAATCTGCAAAAAAATAGGGTCTAAACCCTTGATACGAAAGGAATCTATAGAAAATTATGATGAATATGCAAAACATGATGAAGCAGGCGCAAAAGCTTCAGAAGCAAATGGAACAAAAACAGGCTGATTTGGCAGCTACAACTTTTATTGGCAAGTCTGCTCAGGACTTGGTGACAGCAACTTTTACAGGGGATAAGAAGTTAGTTTCTATTGATTTCAAAGAGGCTGTTGTTGATCCTGAAGATGTTGAAACCCTATCAGATATGACCACTCAGGCTATTAATGACGCTTTAAATCAAATTGAAGAAGCCACTAAAAAATCACTTGGTGCCTTTGCTGGCAAAATGCCATTCTAAAAAAATACTGTTTCATGTACTCCTTCAATCATGGACATCAAGTCCAAGACCTTATGAGCTGTACATAAAACAGTTCTTTTTTTATTTTACCAAGCCAAGACCAAGCAAGAGGATTTTATTTTAATCAAATAAGCCACCCAGTGCTGCAAAGGGATTGTTGCTTGTCTGGTCAAGATCCTTACTTTGCTTTTTAAGATAGGCCTTATTGTCATCAAATTCAAGAAATTTTTCATAAAGGCGAGCTGTCATGCGAGCATCCTCTAAACTATTGTGACCCTTGCCTTTGATGTTTAGAAAAGCTGCAACACTTGTTAATTTCAAATTTGAAATACCATTTAAATCCGTACTGCGACGTTCAAAGGCTTCGTCATAAAGATCCACCTTGTAGTGGCTCTCTAAGTCCAAACCATTCTCCGCTAAAATAGGTAAATCCGACTTATGGGAATTGTAACCAACTAAAGGTAGGTCTCCTACAAAGTCCCTAAAGTTTTCGACCACAGTCTGCACCTTAGGAGCCTTTGCAATCTTATCAGAGGTGATTCCCGTCAGACCATTAATAAAACTCTGCAAGGGGACATCTGTGTAAACATAGGTGTCAAAACTGTCAACTTCCTGATGATCTTGATATTTAACTGCAGATAATTGTATCAAGTGGCTAACGTCTTTGACCGTATTAAACTCCAAATCAAAGGCAACATAGGTATTAAGTATTTCCATGAACTCTCCTAGCTAAAAAGACCCTTGGGGGCCTTTTTTTATTTTTATCTTTATTTTCCAAATAGACGGCTCAAAAAGCCTCTTCTCCCAGAAGCAACAGACTGAACCTCATCAACCTTGCTGCGTGCTTCATCAGCTTCTGCTTTGGCTTCTTCTAACTCTAATTTCAAAGTTTCCTTATCAGCCATGGCTTTAGCAGTTAGCTGTTGTTGCTGATCCAATTGCTTATCTTTTTCAGCAATTTGGACATCCTTAACACGCATCTGCTCATCCTTAGCAGCCAACTGGTCATCTTTTGCCTTTAGTTGGTTATATAGACGTGTAATCTCTGTATTTTTTTCGTCCACAAGGATCTCTAAGAGTTCGCGTTGTTTTGTTTCTTCACTAATTGGCTCGTCATCAAAGATTGTCTTTTTATAAATTTCTTCCAACTTAATAAGGCCACTACGCTTAACCACAGTGACTCCCTTGTCATTTTTATCAAGATCTTCATCTGGAAGTGATTTGACACGATTGTTGACAGCCTGACGGCTAACTCCCAAGATTTCAGCTAGTTCACTAACTGTCTTTTCTATTGCCATATTTTCCTCTTTATAGTTATTACTGCATATTCTTAATAAGAATAGTAACACAATACTAGTATTCTGTCAATTTCAGTTAGCTTAAATGCTTATTAAACAAAAGAATGGAAGTGTCAAAACCCTAAACTAAAAGAAGCCGTTTTAATGTACGGCTCAAGACATAGATATGGGATCACCTTCCTTTCAGTTTTCAGACGGTTTCAAGGAAAAAGCATCCTATCTATTTAATATTCCATTCTTAGCAGAAAAGTTTCCCTTCCTACTAATTCTATTATAGCTCCCTTAGGCAAACTTGTCACAATTTAAACAGATAAGTAACCAAGATTCTAGGTAAAGCAGAGACAATATGGTAAGATAACTATATGAAAAACTTTGATACCATTATTATTGGCGGAGGCCCCGCGGGGATGATGGCAGCCATTGCTTCTAGCTATTATGGCTACCAAACCTTACTGATTGAAAAAAATAAAAAACTAGGTAAAAAACTAGCTGGCACTGGTGGCGGCAGATGTAATGTCACAAACAGCGGCAGCCTAGAAGAACTCCTAGACGGAATACCAGGCAATGGCCAATTTCTCTACAGCGTCTTTTCCCAGTTTGACAATCACGATATTATTAACTTTTTCCAAGAAAATGGCGTTGCTCTTAAGGAAGAAGACCATGGCAGAATGTTTCCAACAACTGATAAATCACGAACCATTATTGCTGCGCTAGAAGAAAAAATCAAAGAACTGGGTGGGCAGATCCTCACCCAAACCGAAATTGTCTCCGTCAAAAAGAAGGACGATCTCTTCCAACTGAAATCAAAAGACCAAGAATTTACCTGCCAAAAACTCATTGTCACAACAGGGGGCAAATCATACCCATCAACAGGCTCTACCGGCTTTGGCCACGATATCGCACGCCACTTCAAACTCCAGGTGACCCCCTTAGAAGCAGCCGAAAGCCCACTCTTAACAGACTTCCCCCACAAGACCCTGCAAGGCATATCACTAGACGATGTCACCCTGTCCTATGGCAAGCATGTGATCACACATGACCTACTCTTCACACACTTTGGACTCTCAGGTCCTGCAGCTTTACGCCTCTCCTCCTTTGTTTCTGGCGGAGAAATAGCTGAGCTGGACTTTTTGCCAAAAATCTTAGAAACAGAAATCGACCACTACCTAGAAGAAAATAGAAATAAAACCATCAAAAACGCTTTAAGAACTTACATACCAGAACGTGTGGCTGAATTCATAGCGACTGACTTCCCAGAAAAAGTCAAACAGCTGACTCCCAAACAAAAACAAGCCCTCATTGATAAGCTCAAAAAGCTGCCCATCCCCATAAGTGGCAAGATGTCCTTAGCCAAATCTTTTGTAACCAAAGGTGGCGTTGACTTAAAAGAAATCAATTCCAAAACCCTAGAAAGTAAAAAAGTTCCCGGTCTCCACTTTGCTGGTGAAGTTCTTGATATCAATGCACACACTGGTGGCTTTAATATCACTTCTGCCCTTTGCTCAGGCTGGGTTGCAGGTAGCCCTCATTATTAAAGATCCTATAACGTAGAAGATTTTCTACGTTTTTTCTTGCATTCTGAGACAAAAGTTGTATAATAGAGCTATGTTTTCTTAACTGGTTAATTACTGGTTAAGAAAATTCGGAGTCCTGATAAAGCTCCGAGATTATTAAACTTATTAGAAGGAGAAAGCAATGGCAAAAAAGTCAAAAATTGCTAAGTACCAAAAGCAGCTTCTACTGATAGAACAGTATGCTGACCTACGTCGCGAACTTAAAGCCAAAGGTGATTATGAAGCACTACGTAAATTACCACGTGATTCAAACCCTAACCGCTTAAAAAATCGTGACAAGATTGATGGCCGTCCTCATGCTTACATGCGTAAGTTTGGCGTTAGCCGTATCAACTTCCGTGACCTTGCTCACAAAGGCCAACTTCCTGGCGTCACTAAAGCTAGCTGGTAAGCTTTAACACTTTCTTTGAAATCTCTTGTCCCCTCAAGTATTTCAATTCAAAACAAGTTTAGTAATCATAGAAGCCAATTATTTATCATATAAAAGGTCCGGTATGCCAAGATGCCGGGCCTTTTTTTATTCTACAAATGAGATCATACCAATCTACAGCCTTTGGAATTTTTTGCTAAAAACCTAAGATCTATGAAAAATCCTCGTATTATTAGTTTTTTGTCTGTCCTATCCAAAATCTTCTAAGACTTGCTCAACCAATTCTTTATTGACTGGAATAGGGGAATTGACAATAAACCTTTCTTCTAAGACTTCATCAGTCAACTTCAAGAGCTCAGCTTTTGAAATCTGATACTCTTCAAATGGTCTTAAGCCTAAGATTTCATCCCTAAAGGCAAGAAAACCTTGAGAAACAAAGCTACCTATATCTGCTTGGCCACTGGGATCAAGGCCTAATATATAGCCAACTTCTTCTACTTTTTTAGGCAGAACCTTTGCCACTTGCTTTATTGTTGCCGGCAAGGCATAGGCAACACAGGCTCCATGAGGTATCTTATAGGTGGCTCCTACAATATGAGCTAAAGAATGCCCTATATGAGTTCCTCCATTATTTAATATAAGACCTGACAGGGCTGCTGCTATGGCAACTCTCTCACGCGCCTCTATATCCTTTCTATCACTAACAACTTTTGGCAGATATCTTCTTAATAAAAACATGACCTTCTCACACAGCACATCAACCATAGGCGTAGACAGTTTTGAAGTGTAGGCTTCAAAGGCATGGGAAAAAGCATCTAAGCCTGTCATGATACTGATGCTCTTAGGCAAGGTGGTCAAGAAGCCAGCGTCAATAATAGCATAGTCACTAAGGATATTGTCAGACAAGATAGCTATCTTCTTTCCTAGGTCAGGATCCGTCACAACAAGAGCATTTGACAGTTCACTACCAGTACCTGAGGTTGTAGCTAGGGCAATCTGCCCACTAAGCCTTTGTGGAATAGCTTTGCCATTCATATAATCCTTAATAGAACCCCCACACTGCTGGACAATATTGATACCACGTGCACCATCAATAATGCTCCCTCCACCAATAGAGATGATACAGTCACACTTATTGTCCTTATAGACTTTTGCTCCCCTATCAATTTGCTCTATACTTGGCTCTGTCGTGATCTGGTCGTAAATCACATGGGTCAAGCCCTCATCCTCAAACCTTTTTAAGAGCTCTTTAATCTTACTATGGTTTAAAAAATAACTATCAATGACCAGTAGAGGCTTCTGATACTGTCTTTCCAAAACAATTTCTGCAATGACCTTGTCAGAGTCCCTACAGACCTTGATTTTTACAGGTTGTTCTAAATTAAACTGCATTTTTCTCCCCCTTATTTCCCTTGGGACTTAGTCCAGCTGACAGTCTCTGGCTGCTTGATCTGCTAGTTGACAAAAAGCCCTGACCTTAGGAAGATCCTTCTCAATGACCCCATCAGCGAACTTGTAGCTAGTTTTGGTAAGAGAATCCACCCCGTAAGGTTTAACAAACTTAATACATTCAGCCACATTGTCAGGGCCAAGACCACCAGCACAAATAACAGGTACCTTGACAGCATCAACAATGGCTGCATCAATAGACCAATCATGGGTCAGCCCACTGGCTCCAATGCCTGTATCTGGTGCTAAGCCTGAGTCCGTCAAAATATAGTCACAAAATTCCGCATAGTATTTGGCCCGATCAATAGCCTCTTTACCATCAACCAAAACAGCCTGCATTAATTTGACTTCTGGGAATCTGCTCTTTAATTCTGAAGCAAATTGAGGATCTGCTGTAAATTCCATGCCTGCTATATGCACAATATCAGGCTTTATCCGTCCAATAATCTCAAAAATTTCCTGAGGATCCTTATTAAGCATGATGGCCACTGTTTTGACCTGTCTTTTTCTGGCTTCTTCAAAAATCTTATCCACAACGTCATGGTTGACCCGGTGGGCTGGCACCCCTCCATTTTGCCTGGGCACTAGTCCGATATGGTCAGCTCCAGCTTCCATGGTTGCAACAGCTTCATTGTAATTAACAATAGAATAGATTTGTTTAATCATCTCTTATAACCTCTCTAGATATTTTCTCTTGCGACTTTTATGAGTTTTCTAACACTTAAGTCGGGAGAGACAGCCTCTTCTGACTCCACTGTAATCTTAGCAGCGGCCTGAGTGAACTGATTGACTTCTTCAATGGACAATTCATTGCCAAAGTTAAACCTAGCCCAAATTAGGGTTGCCATGGTACAATCACCAGCTCCATTTGTGCTGACAAGCTTACTCACAAAGGGGCGGCTAATTAAATAACCCTCTTTATTTAAGCCCAAGATTCCTCTTGAACCCAGTGAAATAAAGACATTTTTGACTCCTTCTTCTCTTAGAAGCTTGGCTGCTTCTAGAGCTGTCCGGTCATCTACAACCTTTATTCCTGTTAGGGTAGCGGCTTCATAGGCATTGGGCTTAAAGGTATCGATATAGGGCAAGACCTGCTTCAGGCGAGGAGATTTTGCACAAGAAACAGGTTCCGCAAAGATGGGCACTTGAACCCTTTGAGCCAACCAATGAATAGTTTCTTCACTGAGATTGGCATCAATCACACAGATCTTAGCCTGGTTGATAAAGTCCAGCTTATCTTCTAGAAAGGCAGGAGTAATGTGCTCAACAATTGTCATATCATTAATGGCCGTGACCATATCCCCCTTAGCATCAGTCACATAAAGATAGGTTGAACTAGGCTGACCCGCCAGCCTTTGCGCATAATCCAAATGAATCTTATTCTCCTGACACTCTCTTTCTAGGATTTTCCCAAAGGAATCATCTCCATAGACAGTAATCAAATAGGTTGGCACCTCATATTTTCTTAAGTTGATGGCAATATTGTGCCCAACGCCACCAACACTTGTCTTGATATGACCAATATTAGAATCATGATCCCGATAGCTCTGCCCAGATAAACCAGCTATATCTAAGTTGAGACCTCCAACAATAACCACATAAGGATCTTCTACCATAAGAACTCTCCTTGAAAATTTTTGACCTAGGTGTTATGTTAATAGTAGCATTAGCATCATTTTCCTTCAACAAAACTGTAGATAAATGGACATTTGTTTAATATAACCCTTTTTGAAAGCAAGGAAAAATAAACAGATAAAGAGGCATGAGGTAAAAAAATGACAAAAAGAGAAAAGGAAATTCTGGATATTATATCTGACAATCCCTTTATAAGCCAGGATCAACTGGCTAAAATCCTTGGAATATCCCGCTCTGCTGTGGCCACACATATCTTTAACCTGACTAATAAAGGACTGATCAGAGGCCGAGGTTACATTCTCAGTCAACCCCAATTTGTGACAATCATCGGTGGTATTAATATTGATATCATCGGTTTACCCAATGAAAAAATCATAAAGAACAATTCCAACGCAGGACAACTGGAGTTTTCACTGGGAGGCGCAGCCTTTAATATCGCCCTTGGCCTTAGGAAATTGGATGTTCAGAATTTTTTGATTTCAGTCTATGGGGATGATTCTTTTAGTGATATGTTTTTAAATCATGCCAAGCAAAATCAGCTGGATATTTCTTGCTGCGAGCAACTAGAGGGAGAGAGGACTTCTACCTTCTTATATGTCGAGAATAAGACTGAAAAAGACTACTTTGGCATTGATGATATGGGGATCTACCAACATATGACCCCCACTTTTTTAAAGAAATACATCACCAAGATAAATCAATCTGATTACTGTATTATTGATACCAATATCCCTGCTGCTACAATTGATTACCTCAAAGAGCAGGTAGAGGTTCCCATTATTGCCAAAACAGTCTCTCTCAGTAAGAACCTCTCACTGATTCCCCTGTTATCTCAGCTCCACTATCTGGTAACAACCCCTGTAGAACTGGTCGAACTCATATCTCAGGTCACTCAGAAAGCCTGTACTCTAGAAGAAGCCATTGACTATTTGTTAAAGCATGGAACAGAAAACATTATCCTTCTGGATACGGAAAATACCCTGAGCTACTATTCTAAGTATCACAGCCAATCTCTGACCATCAAGCACCATGTGGTAAGCCATACTGGTGGCATTGCCTCTTTGACAGCTGCCCTGGTCTTTTGCCTGATTAATAATTTTGAACTAAGGCAAACACTAGAATACCTCTATTCAGCACTTTTACTGTCCCATGATTCAAGCTTCCCCTTACACCCCTCTTTCTCCCTAAAGGCTTTACGAAACAAAAGAAAGACCTACTTTACTAGCAAATGAAAAAGCTGAGCAGGAAGCCTAACCTTTCTATCAAGCATTACTTTAAGATGACCATAGCAAAAAGGGCCTCCAAAAAGAGAGCCCGTAACCTTTATTATAAGCCCCTTTTTTATCATCACTACTATCTAATAACTGATTACCACGGTATTTCTCTCCTGTTTCTTCAACTGTCTCGCCCCCACTATCAAGATGTTGAGCCAAATAACGTTGGCCATCTTCTATTCTATCTTTTCTCCCTTGATAAAACAGGTCAAAAGTGTTCTTTCTGACAGTGGTTTTTTGTCTTCTTCCTCCTCTTCTCTTTCTCCACTTTTTCTTTCTTGTTCTTCGCTAGTATCGTCACCCTCTGCCTGATCGCCTTGAAGTCCTTCTCCATCAGACGGATAACCATCATCTTCGAATTGTGGTCTATCAGATGGATAATCTTTCTCTTCTTCTAGTAGGTCAGGTTTTAGATTTTGGTTTTCTTTTTTAAGTGAAGGTATTTCTCTCGGTGGGACATGTTCTGCCCCTGGTGGGTAGGTTCCCTGTCCAGGACCTTGTCCTGGCATACAAGGATCAGCACCAAGTGGGAAAGTTGATCTCTTAGGATCTTGACCTGGTGGGTAAGTGATTCCACCTTGTGTTGTTGTGTTTGCTGAAACAGAAGTGTCTCCTGCTAGCAATCCAAGAGCTGTAACTCCCATATAGAGCCATTGCTTACCTGATTTCCATGTTCTAAATAGATTTTCAAATTTTTCAAAATAGGCCTGTCAGAAAATTCAAGAATGACTTTTAAGGACATGAAAAAAGCTTGAAGAAAACATTTCTTCAAACTTTTAGTCTTCATAATAGGGAAAGGCTAAGCTTGGCTTTGCGTTGAGATCCAGCTTGGCAAAATGCCCCTTATCATATTCTACTGCTGCTGCAAGGGCAATCATCCCAGCATTGTCCCCACAAAGTCTTAAAGGAGGGATGAGAACATCAATATCTTTGATTTCTTCTTCCAAACGTTCCCTAAGTCCTTGGTTAGCAGCAACTCCGCCAGCCACCACTAAGAGTTTGGAAGGGTATTTCTCTAAGGCCTTCTTTGTTTTTACCATCAAAATATCTAAGACAGCAGCTTGGAAGGAGGCACATAGATCTTCTAGAATAAGCTCCTCCCCTTTTTGCTGGGCATTGTGGTAGAGGTTAATAAAGGCTGATTTTAAACCTGAGAATGAAAACTCTAGGTTGTCTTCTTTAATCATTGCCCTTGGAAAATTGTAAGTATCTTGCCCCTTATGAGCCAATTGGTCTATTTCTCGACCAGCTGGATAGCTTAGCCCCATCACGCGGCCAACCTTGTCATAGGCTTCTCCCACTGCATCGTCTCTCGTTTCACCAACGATATAGTAGTTGCCAGCTTCTGGGACATAGACTAATTCTGTATGTCCTCCTGAAACAAGCAGTGCCATCAGTGGGTACTCCAGAGCTTTTTCTTGTCGGGCAGCCATAAGATGGCCAGCCATATGATTAACAGGAATCAGTGGGAGCTGGTGAGCCCAAGCAAAGGCCTTAGCGGCAGCTATTCCCACTAAAAGAGCTCCTACCAAGCCTGGACCATAGGTCACAGCAACAGCTTCTAAATCTGAAGCAGTGATGCCTGCTTGACTAAGGGCATCTTCAAAACAGGTGGTTAAAACTTCCACATGGTGTCGGCTTGCAACCTCAGGAACCACTCCGCCAAAACGTTTGTGACTTTCCACCTGACTAGCTATGATATTACTTAATAGTTCATGGTCATTTTTTAAAATAGCAATGCTGGTTTCGTCACAGGAACTTTCCACTGCTAGTAGATATCTATCTGTCATGTTTTTCTTCTCGTTTCATTATCAATGCATCCTCTATAGGGTCTCTGTAGTAGTTTTTTCGTTTTCCGATCACTTTAAAAGCAAATTTTTGGTAGAGTGCTCGAGCTGCAGTGTTGGATTCTCGAACTTCAAGAAAAAGGGGAAGATCGTCATCAATCATCTGCAAGAGACTTGAGGCAATGCCCTTACCTTGAAAGGCTTTACAAACTGCTAGATTGGTGATTTCTCGCTCTCCTAATAGGTTCTGCAAGGCTAAAAAACCAACTAGCCGCTCTTTGTCATAAGCAAAATAAAAATCCACTTGCTCAGATAGCAAGTCCTTTTTAAGCTGTTCCCTTGTCCAAGGAGACTTGCCGTTGGCATCTGTCAGGATACTAAAAAGAGTCTCAACTTTTTCTTCTACTGTTTTCATCTTAGACCCGTTTGATGTACTGACCATCAGCTTCTGTCTGGTGGTTTTTCAACCAATTTTCTTCTGCTTCAACCTTCTTTAAATAGTTTGGAACAAAGGCATCAACAGAGACTGCTGGTAATTCTATTGCTCTTAGGCCTATCTGGTAAGCAGATGGCAGGGTTTCTATGATTTGAGCCTGTGGAAGACTTTCTCTAATTTCTTGCCTAAAAGCTTCCACTTCTCCAACAAATACAAGCTTTTCACTTGCTCTTACACGATCTACTAAGTCAGAAAACGCCATGTACTGTTCTGTGCTAATGCTTTTTTTATTCTGGTAGAAGCCTGCATAGACATTATTTCGTCTGGCATTAATAATAGGGATGACCGTTGCTGATGGCTCCTGATAAGAAGCAGCTAGGGCATATAGACTGGAAACACCCACTAAGTCAATTTTTAGACTATAGGCCAAAACTTTGGCGGTAGCGACTGCTACACGTAATCCCGTGTAAGAACCCGGCCCCTGAGCAACAGCAATCCTATCTAGATCGCTGGGCTCTAAGTCCACAGAAGACATGAGAAAATCAATAGCTGGCATAAGACTGACGCTATGATTTTTTTTAATATTTATCTTTAAGTCGGCTAAGAGCTGGTCATCTTCTAAAATGGCCAGAGCCAAACTCTTGTTTGATGTGTCAAATGCAAGTATCTTCATCTTATTTTTCCCCTTAAATCACTAGTTTTTATTATAACATAAATGCTCATGGCTGAACAAATAAGGCCATCTATCACTTGTGAAAACTGCTAAGTTTTTATTTCAAAGCTTTTACTAAAGCTTGATATTATGGTATAATCTTAGTAATTGCACAGAATCAGGTAAACATTTATTACTCCAGAACCAATATACAAAGGTCAAAATGGTAGTTACATTTGACCTATTTGTTATTGTTTGGACAATGATTCATAATGAAAGGAATATTACAAATGATTTATAAAATTTTTTACCAGGAATCTAAAAACCGTAACCCCCGTCGTGAGAACACAAAGGCTATGTTCATCGAAATTGAAGCCAGTAACGAACTAGAAGGCCGCATCAAGGCTCGTAAACTGGTCGAAGAAAAAACGGATTACAATGTTGAATTCGTTGAACTGCTTTCAGATAAACACTTAGAATACGAAAAAGAAACTGGTGTTTTCGAATTAACGGAGTTATAATATGGCCAATATCGATTTAAAATCTAATGAAGTCGGTGTTTTTGCCATTGGAGGCCTGGGTGAGATCGGGAAAAATACCTATGGGATTGAATACCAAGATGAAATTATCATCGTTGACGCTGGTATCAAGTTTCCAGAAGACGACCTTCTAGGTATTGATTATGTCATCCCAGACTACTCTTATATTGTTGAAAACATTGACCGTGTCAAAGCCTTGGTGATTACTCATGGACATGAGGATCATATCGGGGGCATCCCATTCTTATTAAAACAAGCTAATATCCCCATTTATGCAGGACCATTAGCTTCAGCTCTTATCCGTGGCAAGCTGGAAGAACATGGCTTACTGCGTGATTCAAAAATGTACGAAATTAATCATAACACAGAATTAACTTTTAAAAATATGAGTGTTAGCTTCTTTCGTACCACCCATTCCATCCCAGAACCTCTTGGTATTGTTATTCATACACCTCAGGGCAAGATTGTCTGTACTGGTGACTTCAAGTTTGACTTCACTCCGGTGGGCGAACCTGCCGATATTCACCGGATGGCTGCCCTAGGAGAAGAAGGCGTCCTATGTCTTTTATCAGACTCAACAAATGCTGAGGTTCCAACCTTTACCAACTCTGAAAAGGTAGTTGGCCGCTCTATAATGAAGATCATCGAAGGCATCCATGGACGTATCATCTTTGCTTCCTTTGCTTCTAATATCTTCCGTTTGCAACAAGCTGCTGAAGCTGCTGTTAAAACAGGACGAAAGATTGTTGTCTTTGGTCGCTCTATGGAAAAGGCTATCGTCAATGGTATTGAGCTAGGCTATATCAAAGTTCCCGCAGGAACCTTTATTGAGCCTAATGAGATCAAAAATTACCATGCTAATGAGATCCTAATCATGTGTACTGGTAGTCAGGGTGAATCTATGGCTGCCCTAGCTCGCATTGCTAATGGTACCCATCGTCAGGTCAGCCTGCAACCAGGTGATACTGTTATCTTTTCTTCTAGCCCAATCCCAGGTAACACTACTAGTGTTAACAAGCTTATCAACACTATTCAAGAAGCTGGCGTTGAGGTTATCCATGGCAAGGTCAATAATATCCATACCTCAGGTCACGGTGGTCAACAAGAACAAAAACTCATGTTACGCCTGATCAAACCGAAGTTCTTTATGCCAGTTCATGGTGAGTACCGTATGCAAAAGGTACATGCTTGTCTTGCAAAAGATACAGGCATCCCAGAAGAAAACATCTTTATCCTAGAAAACGGAGATGTCCTTGCCTTAACCAGTGATTCTGCCCGTCGTGCTGGTCACTTTAATGCTCAAGATATTTATGTTGATGGTAATGGTATTGGTGACATTGGTACAGCAGTACTTCGTGACCGTCGTGACTTGTCCGAAGACGGAGTAGTCTTAGCTGTTGCAACTGTTGATTTTGAGACACAAATGATCTTAGCTGGTCCAGACATCTTAAGCCGTGGTTTCATTTATATGCGTGAATCAGGTGATCTGATCCGTGAAAGCCAGCGTGTTCTTTTCAACGCTATCCGTATTGCCTTGAAAAATAAGGATGCTAGCATCCAGTCTGTAAATGGTTCCATCGTCAATGCTCTTAGACCTTTCCTTTATGAGAAGACTGAAAGAGAACCTATTATCATACCTATGGTATTAACTCCAGATAAATAATAAGACAAAGATCCAAGTAGTCAATCTACTGGATCTTTTTGCTATTCAAGCTTTTTAAGAGCATTGCTAAATCTTAAAAGAAGTATAAAAAAATTGAAGAAAAAACTTTTTCTTCAATCATAAATAGCTGTGAGCTAGTTCTTTTTATTGGCTAACAACTTATATTGTTCAGCTTCTTCTTGAGTTGAATAGACAAAATGTCCAGGTGTGATTTCACGCATCTCTCTTTCTTGTCCATCAAGTTCTAAGCTGGTATCATAGAGCTCAGCTACGCGCTTACGCTCTTTATCAGGATCTGGTTCAGGAATTGCTGATAAGAGACTTCTGGTGTAAGGGTGGATGGGATTGTTGTAAACTTCTTCTGAAGTTCCAATTTCAAGCATTTTACCCCAGTGCATAACGCCGATACGGTCTGAAATGTATTTAACCATTGATAGATCGTGAGCAATAAAGAGGTAGGTGAGGCCATGCTTTCTTTGCAATTTTTGCATGAGGTTAACAACCTGTGCCTGGATAGAAACATCCAAGGCAGAGATTGGTTCATCAGCAATAATGAATTTTGGTTTCACAGCAAGGGCACGCGCAATACCAATCCGTTGACGCTGACCACCTGAGAACTCATGAGGGTAACGTGTGACATGATCCTTATTTAGACCAACCAGGTCTAACAGTTCCTGAACACGATTTTCTCTTTCTTCCTTGGATTTGGTCAATCCATGGATATCAAGCCCTTCAGCTACGATATCTCTGATTTTCATCCGTCCGTTAAGGCTAGCCTGAGGATCTTGGAAAATCATCTGAGCATTCTTACGAAAGCCATAGAGTTCCTTACCTTTTAAGTGAGAAACCTTTTCTCCATCGAAAATAATTTCCCCACCATTAATATCATAAAGCTTCAAAATGGCACGACCAACTGTTGTTTTACCAGAACCTGATTCTCCAACAAGCCCAAAAACTTCACCTTCATAAATATCAAAGCTGACATCATTAATGGCTTTCACTTCATTCTTTTTCCCTTTATTAAAGGTCAAAGTAACATTTTTTAGTTCAACTAATTTTTTACGTTCTTCAGTCATTAATCCTGCCCTCCTTTCTTGCTCTGCCACTTAGCCCAACGTTTTTGAATTGGTAGAGGAGGTGTCACCTTTGGTGCTCTTTCATCTAAAAGCCAAGTTGCAGCGTAATGGGTATCCGAAACCCTGTACATAGGTGGTTCTTCTTCGTGATCAATGTCTAATGCAAACTCATTACGTGCTGCAAAAGCATCTCCCTTTGGAGGATACAATAAATCTGGAGGTGTCCCTGGAATAGATTGTAAACTTCCCGCCTCAGTGTCTGTTGTAGGCATTGAGTTCAAGAGACCCCACGTGTATGGGTGTTGTGGATTGTAGAAGACCTCATCAACTGTACCATATTCAACAATTTTGCCGGCATACATAACAGCTACGCGGTCTGCCATACCAGCGACAACTCCCAAATCATGTGTGATAAAGATGATGGATGATGAAATTTGTGATTGTAATTCCTTCATCAATTTTAAAATTTGGTTTTGAATGGTAACGTCCAAGGCAGTTGTCGGTTCATCAGCAATCAAAATTTCAGGATTTGCAGCAAGGGCAATAGCAATCACTGCACGTTGCCTCATACCACCTGACCATTGGTGAGGGTAATCATTGATATGTTCATCAGGATTTGGAATACCCACCTGTTCCATCAATTGCAGAGCACGATCTAGTGCTTCTTTTTTACTAACATCTTCATGTGTTAAGATAACTTCTGCTATCTGCATTCCGATTTTCATGGTAGGGTCAAGACTGGTCATAGGATCTTGGAAAATCATGGCAATTTCCTTACCACGGACTTTCACCCAGTCATTTTCTTTCAGTTCATTCAGCTTTTTTCCTTTGAAATCAATGTCACCACTTATGCTGGCATTTTTTGCATTCAATCCCATTAGTGTTCGAGTTGTCACGGACTTACCAGATCCTGATTCTCCAACAATGGCTAAGGTTTCTCCTTTTTGCAATTCAAAGTTAATATTACGAATGGCCTTAACATCTCCAGCATATGTCTTAAAATCCACGTGGAGGTTTTTGACACTCAAAATTGTTTCTTTTGTCATTTTGTTCTCCTCCTAGTCGTTACTTGATTTTGGATCAAAGGCATCACGCAAACCATCACCTAAAAGAATAAAGGCAAGGGAAATAAATACCAGAGCCAAGGCTGGAAGCAAGACTTGATAAGGATAGTATTGCAGATTTTCTTGGGCATCTGTAATCAATGAACCAAGTGAGGCAGTCGGAGGTTTAACCCCTAAATTAATGGCTGATAAGACCGCTTCATACATAATAGCACTTGGAACAGTCATCATGATTTGAACAATGATAATTCCAGAGATATTTGGTAGGACATGTTTAAAGGCAATTTTAAAATTACTTTCTCCCAAGGCCCGGGATGCTAATACAAAATCACGCTCACGGTAAGAAAGGGTCAGGTTCCTCACCTGCCTAGCCATGGAAGTCCAACCAACAATGGCAATAGAGAAAATGATGGACAAGACACCATTTCCTAAAAGGAGACCAAGCATGGTTACAATAACTAAGTTAGGAATAGATGAAATAATCTCAATGATCCGTTGCATGAGGGTATCAACCCTTCCCCCAGTAAAGCCAGAGATCAGCCCGTAAGTCACCCCGATAATGAGGTCAAACATGGTTGCCACAATAGCAATCAATAGGGAAATCCGGATACCAACGGTAATCCTTTTACCAATACTACGGCCAAGATTATCAGTACCTAGTAAGAACTTCTTATCCTCTGGCACACCTTGGTCAGCATAGGCATCATTAGCTTCTGTATTTCCAGCATACTTAATATGGCCATTCCAGAAAGGTAGGCTAGCACTTAATTTTGGTGGTAGGTTACGGTAGACACTAACGTTCTTACTGTTAAAGCTATTGGCATCTTTTTTAGATACAAATAAGCTTGAACTCACTGAGAAAATCAGTAGACTAGCTAAAAAGACCATGGCAACTACGGCCAATTTATTGTGTTTTAATCTTCGCCAAGCATCTTGAAGGAAAGACAATGCTGGCTTTGCAATTTTTTCTTGTGAGTCAGAACTACCTGCCCCAACAAGTTTAAATGTTCTTGTTTCTTCTAGCATCTTACTCTCCTATCCTAGACGAACTCGTGGATCAGAAATACTAATCACAATATCAGTAATAAGGATTGCTACCATAAGCATCAAGGCATATACAATAGTGGTTCCCATAATCACGGGATAATCTTTGGTTGGGATAGATGAGACAAATTGTTGTCCAATACCTGGAATGGAAAAAATTTGTTCAATCAAAGCCGAACCAGTCAAGATATTAGCAGCCATAGGGCCAACCAAGGTCAAAACAGGAATCATTGAGTTACGATAAGCGTGTTTATTTGTTACCTGACGCTTGGTTAAACCTTTAGCTCTAGCTAATTGGATATAATCTGAATTTAGGGTTTCAATCATTTCACTACGGAAAAAGCGCGTAACCTGGGCAAAAACAGGAATGGCTAAGGCAAGGGTTGGAAGAATGGTTTGAGCAAAGCTTCCCCATCCAGAAAGTGGAAGTAGACCCCATTTGAAACCAAAATAATCAAGAAGCAACAAACCAATGATAAAGGCTGGTACGGAAATGCCCAAGGTTGAAATAACACTTAAAAAGGCATCAATCTTATTATTTTTATTACGAGCAGATACTGCCCCCACTAAAAGTCCTGATGAAATACCAACAATTAAGGCTTGAACCCCTAAATGAACTGACACACCTAAACGCTGAGTGATCAGTTTTGTCACTGATTGATTGATGGATTGATAACTTGTTCCGAAATCTCCATGCAGAATATCCATGAGGTATTTTAGATACTGTTGCCATAAGGGCTTATCTAAACCATATTGTTTATTCATCATAGCAATCATTTCGTCAGTTAACTTAGGATTGTTGTATGGTGTTCCTGGCATTATCTGCATCAAAAAGAATGATAGGGTCACAACCACCCACAGTGTTACTAATAATATAGCCACACGTTTTAATAAATATTTAGTCATATTTTTCCTCTAACGAAAGCAAGAACTGGTTTAGAACCAATTCTTGCATTATTACAATACTTATAGCTCAAAGCTTATTTTTTATAAGCGTAAGTAAAGTCAACATTTAGACCGGTCGTATTACGGATAAGGCCTTTGATACTTGGATTTTGCAATCCTTCCCCATTACGGAAGTAGATAGGGTTGTAGTTAGCTTCATCAAAGAGGGCTTTTTCACCTTCTTTATAGTCATCAGCTGCTGCATCTGTATCCAAAGCGTCTGTTGTTAAAGCTTTTTCATAGGCTTTATCGAAGTTTGGATTAGAAAACTTACCATAGTTGTATGCTGAGCCAGACTTCACCAAGCTATAGAAAGTAGAACCTTCTGGATAGTCACCACCCCATAAAGCAAGGGCTATTTCAAAATTTTGAGTTTTAGTATCTTCAAGACGCTGTTTGAAAGTAACAAATTTTTCTTCAACTGTTAAACCTGGTAGGGCTTTTTCCCAAGTTTCTTTGATGTAGTCAACGGTTGCCTTAGCAACTGGTGAATCAGCATCAGATGTAATGGTTAATTTAAGATTAGGCTTACCAATTTCTTTCAATCCTTCTTTGAATAGCTTAGCAGCTTCTTCCTTGTTATATTGGTAACCAGGAGCTACATGTTTGGTTAAATCACCACCATCTTTTAATTTAGCAAGACCAGTTGGGACAATAGCTGTTGCTGGTTTAGAACCAGTATCTACTGCTGCAGATACAATTCCCTTACGATCGGTTGCTAGGTTCAAAGCTTGGCGAATTTTTTTATTGCTTAGGCCTTCTACAGAACCTGTTTGGTTATATACCATATAAGCTGTTGTTGCTTCTAAAACTGGAACAACATCCTTATTTTTCTTGTTGGCATTGTAGATTGCAGAAGTTCCTGAAATATTGGCGAAGTCCAATTTTCCTTGTTTGTACATTTGAACTGCTGTATCTGGTTTTTTAACAGTTTGAACATTAATTGTTTTTGTTTTAACGTGTTTAGCATCCCAGTACTTGTCATTTTTAACAAGTTTGAAAGTACCACTAGTACCATTCCAATCTTTAACAGTATATGGACCAGAGTAAACTTGTTTTTCAGAAGATGTACCATAATCTTTACCAGATTTTTTAACAAATTCTTCTTTTTGTGGCATGAAGTTTGAGAATGACAATAGGCTCTTGAATTGCGGAGCTGGAGCAGAAAGGGTAAAGATAACCTTGTTTCCTTCAGCCTTAACTCCTAGAGAATCCAAGTCTTTATTTTTACCTGAGTTGATATCTCCAGCATTCTTAACATGTGCTTCTGTAGCCAAATAAGCATACTCAGAAGCAGTGGCAGGATCTACCATACGTTTCCAAGTATAGACAAAGTCTTTAGCTGTTAATTCACTACCATCAGACCATTTCAAACCATCTCTTAAAGTAGCAGTGTAGGTCAAACCATCTTTTGAAACTTCAAGTTCTTTAGCAAGATCTGGTTTAAGTTTACCTTCTTTATTAACACGCATTAAGTTACTTCCAGAGTTACCAATTGCTAAACTTGAATAAGTATCTGTGTTTTTAGAAATATCCAATGAAATGATTTCTGTAGGCGTATACCAGTTGATTTCATCTTTGTTGTCTGACTTTGTAGCTTTATTGCCACAAGCCAACAATAGGGTTGTTGACGCAAGTGCAATAGCTCCTAAGCCAGCACGTTTCCAAGTTACTTTCTTTGATCCTACCATGTAAAGAACCTCCTAGATAAATAGTGTGTAAGTTGATAGATTAAATTATACCACAATTCTGAACAAATGGAATATATTTATCTGAAAATTTTGATATTAAATTTTTATGTACTAGTGAAATTCAAAACACTGATTTGACAAGCTTAATAATTAAATTTTTTAATAAATAACCATATACAATGAATATATTCACAAAAATCGCTAAATTACTTTAGCGATTTCTCATTAATAGCTATATAAATAGTTGTCAATTTCCCATTGTGAAACAAAGCTTGCGTAGGATGCCCACTCAATTCTTTTGGCTTCAATAAAGTTGGTGTAAATATGCTCACCTAGAGCATTTCTGACAACATCATCTGTTTGAAGAGCCTTCAAGGCATTATGTAGGGTTGAGGGTAAATCTACAATTCCTGCTTCTTGACGTTCTTCAACAGTCATATTGTAGATATTGGCTTCTACAGGAGTTGGTGCCTCTATTTTATTTTCAATTCCATCAAGGCCAGATTCCAATAAAACAGCTAAGGCTAGGTAAGGATTTGCTGTAGGGTCAACTGAACGGAGTTCTAAGCGCGTTCCCTTACCACGTGAAGCTGGGACGCGGATCAAAGGAGAACGGTTGCAGCCAGCCCAAGCTACATACACCGGAGCTTCATATCCTGGAACTAGGCGTTTATAAGAATTTACTGTCGGGTTCATAATAGCTGTAAAGCCGTAAGCATGCTTCATTAGACCACCTAAGAAGTAATAGGCATCATCAGACAGTTGCATACCGCGTTCATCATTTTCATCATAGAAAGCATTATTGCCATCTTTATCAAAGAGTGACATGTTACAATGCATTCCTGATCCAGCAATTCCAAATTTTGGTTTAGCCATAAATGTTGCATATAAGCCATGCTCACGAGCTATTGTCTTAACAACCAGTTTAAAGATTTGGATGTTGTCACAGGCTTTTAAGACTCCATCATATTTAAAGTCAATTTCATGTTGTCCTACAGCAACCTCATGGTGGCTGGCTTCTACTTCAAAGCCCATTTTGGTAAGAACATTGACAATTTCACGTCTTGTATTATCTGCTAAATCTGTTGGAGCCAAGTCAAAGTAGCCACCGTTGTCATTAACTTCTAAGGTTGTTTTTCCACTCTCATCCATTTTAAAGAGGAAAAATTCTGGTTCTGGTCCTAAGTTAAATGATTGGTAACCAACAGAATCCATATGTTTTAAAGCTCTTTTTAGATTACCACGAGGGTCTCCAGCAAAGGGTTTTCCTTCTGCAGTGTAGATGTCACAGATTAGGCCTGCAACTGCTCCGTTTTCATCTCCCCAAGGAAAGACAATCCAAGTATCTAAATCAGGGTAAAGATACATGTCTGACTCATTGATGCGGACAAATCCTTCAATAGAAGAACCATCAAACATGACTTTATTTGATAATACTTTATCTAATTGTTCCTCTGTAGCTGGAATTTCCACATTTTTCATAATGCCCATGATGTCTGTGAACATTAATCTTAAAAAGGTAACATTTTTTTCTTTTACTTGGCGTCTTATATCTGCTGCGGTGATTGTCATTGAAGAGTTCTCCTTATTTTAATTACATCTCTTAAGTTTAAATGCGAAAGTGACCCATAGATTGTGATGGTACTGTAAAACCACCCTGGTTACGAAGTTCATCTTGTAGGATACGTCGAACATCCGCATCGGTTAGCACTTTTTCTTTTTGTTTGGCTTTATTATTACGATCTGCATATTCGCGTTTGATAGCAGCAATATTGAGACCATCATTTAGAAAATCCTTTATTTCTAAAAGACAATCCATGTCATTTAAGGAGAACATCCTGCGGTTGCCCTCTGTTCTCTCAGGTTTAATTAAATCATGATCTTCATAATATCGAATTTGTCTAGCCGTTAAATCTGTCAGTTTCATAACTGTTCCAATAGGAAAGACAGCCATCGAACGTCTCAGTTCCTTTTCTTTCATGGAAAGCTCCTTTCAAAAAACTATTATAGATCTTCATTCTATGAAAGTCAAGGGTGTCATGTCAGAAAACCTTACATCATTTTTTGTTTTTCTTTTCTTCCAACTTTTTCCGCAAAAATTCAATATCTGTATTGACTAATATGGCAATAAAAACACCACAGAAGGTTTCAAAAACTCTTGAAAAGACATACATAAAGGTATCGCCTGAGGGGATAGATAGGGTAATAACCAATAGGGCTGCGACTGCACCTATAATTCCAGATTGGTTGTTAAAAGAGACATTAACCATAATGGTTAACATGGTTAGTATGGGTACAAAAACCAAGGTTACCCAAAATTGCTGCTGAAAAATAGCCTGCAAAATATAAAATAGAACCGCAAAAACACCACCAATACTGTTTCCTAGAATTCTGGAAACCCCAAAAGATAAGGTCTTATCAAGGTTCTCTCTTAGACTAAAGACCGCAGTCAAAGCACCAATTTGAAAGCCTTGCAGACCAAAAAGATGAAATAATAAGAGGACTATAAAGACTGATAATCCCGTTTTAAATGTGCGCATCCCTAGTTTTAGTTTTTTGGGATCGAAATAATAATTCATAACTCCAGTTGCCATTCCCTTTATAAATAATATAGCTAGTTTAACATAATAGCAGTCTATTTGTCATATCATACCCTTAAAGACATCATAATAGTCGGTTTTTCTAACATGAAAACAAAATCAATTTTCTAAATAAAAATGTAATTATTGATTGTTTTTTGAAAATGAAATCAAAAACTTTAAGAAGTTTTTTCGTATATAAAAAAGAGTAGAAGTTTTCTTAACAAAGAGCAAATTAAAAAGTGATGATCAAGAGAAATCATCACTTTGTCTACTTCTAAAGAAAGGCTTTATGAGCCTTTTATAAGATATGAGCATCATAGACGTCTACCCTTCACTATAGTGAAGGACTAGTCGCCCTACCACGGGTACCTCTAGGAAATCTTAGATTTCTAACTTACCACCTACTTTTCTGTTAAGGCAGCTAAGCCTGGTAATTCTTTACCTTCTAATAATTCCATTGATGCGCCGCCACCGCGTCACAAATACTTCCATTACAAAAAAGGTCACAAAAGTAACCTTTTTCTAACATTCCACTTCTAACATTCCAGTTTTGTTCCTTTTTCTACAAAATCAG